>NZ_JBLVPN010000001.1:0-577290 GCF_048286615.1 Flavobacterium pasteuri
GGCGAAATCACCTATTCAATACGAACAAATCAGGCAGGATTTATGGAGAAAACCGTGGGTTGTTTTTGCTAAGAAACCTTTTGGAAATACAAAGTCGGTGGTGGAATATCTAGGACGATATACCCATAAAATCGCCATTAGCAACAACAGAATTGAAAGTATTGATGCTCAAAATGTGACTTTTGATTACAAAGATTACCGAATAGCAGGTGCAAAAAAGAAGATGACACTGACGCATCAGGAATTTATTCGGCGTTTTGCGTTGCATATTTTGCCCAAACGTTTTGTAAAAATACGACATTATGGTTTTTTGAGCAGTAACTGGAAACTGCAAAAGCTAAAGCTTTTGCAGGAAAAACTCAAGGTAAAAGTTTTGGAAAAAGCAGAGAAAAAGCCTTTTTTGCCTAAATGTCCGTGTTGCAAAACAGGTAATCTGCATCGGATAGCAGTTTTTGACCAGCGTGGTCCGCCTGCTTGGTATCTTGGCGGTAGCCAAAACTCCTTTCCCTGTAAAAGCTAAATTATGGGTAAGGGCACGTGTGCCTAATCCCGAAACTTCGGCAAAGGAAAACACGTAAAAACCATCTTGATTTTACCGCACAAAAAAAGAGGACACTAAATCCTCTTGATATTTTCTCTCTAAACTTTACGATAACTCCATAGTTCCTGCCAATGAACGGTTCCGTTCAACCGGAGTTTCATGGTTCGTGCTGCGCACGCAACGAAACTCTAGCTGTTAGCCGTTCGGTTTTTTATTTATAGTTATTTTTGTTCTCATTTACGTTTATCAGTTGCTCATTTATTGCACTTGGTAAAGGATGTTTTTTTATTTGTTCTTCCCAATATTTACTAGTATAATAACTTCTATCTTTATCTATGTAAGTTTTACTTTTTTCAGGAATTTTGTCGTTGTAAATAAGTTTATCGTCAATAAAAATCTCATTAATAGTTTCAACTGCATTATTTTTCTCTTTGGATTTAACTATTTTTTTTTCACTTATGAACGAATAATTAAGATGTCTAATTTCATCTTCTCCAGTCCATTTTTCAGTATTGGTATAACTGGCTGAAAATTTCCAAAAAAGGAATTTAACGGCATCACTATCGTCAAAACTTTCACTTACATTAATTTCATCTGCATTATTATTTTTATCATATTTTACGTAACCTACAATTTTTTTGCCATCTAAAATGGAATGTAAACTATCTTTAGTCAATTCTGTTTTGTATTGTTTCCATCCTCTTGCTAAAATATCTCTTTTAGGGATTTGGCAATCTAAATAACTATCAAAACTAGAAATACTTATTATTCTTGATTTTTGTTTAATACTGTCTATTTTAAATGTTCTATATTCCGTAATATATTTTTTTATTCCTGTATCAAAATCATTATTTGTGTTTTTGTATGGAATATGATATTCAATTAACCCATCGCCATATTTTACAAGCTTATTATTTACTAATTGCCAACTTCTAAAATATCCTCTTATGGTATAATATTTTTCCGAAAGTTTTTTTATTATAATAACAGGTTCTAATTCATAACTCTTCATCTTTTCCAAACTGATGATTTGAGGTATTTCATCAATGTTATATTCAA
This sequence comes from Flavobacterium pasteuri, assembly GCF_048286615.1. Classification (NCBI taxonomy): domain Bacteria; kingdom Pseudomonadati; phylum Bacteroidota; class Flavobacteriia; order Flavobacteriales; family Flavobacteriaceae; genus Flavobacterium; species Flavobacterium pasteuri. Next base: position 1,601 of record NZ_JBLVPN010000001.1, read on the forward strand.
CAGATAAATAATTATCATCATAAATCATTAAATTTTTAACACCTGCTTCTTTCAAAATCGATTTATCAAATTTAAATTCCCCTTGAATATTTGAATTTCCAATTAAACTTCCATTATCGCTGAAAATTTGTAATCCGTTAATTGGTTTTTTATCAAGTTTATCTATAAAAGTTATTTTAATGTTTTGAGAAAAAATTAAAATTGGAAAAAAAAGGAATACTGAAATTAAATAATTTCTCATTGTTATAATTTATATTTAATGTTTGGTTTTTTGTACGTTCCGCCAAACTGACGGCTAACTAATACATACACGAAACAAACCTTCGCATATACACCCAAAAATGGGTAGATTCACGAAGGTTTGTTTCGCTTTATCTCTTTTCAAATATATTAAAATTTTCTTACAAATTATAAAAAAAGCCTTTTCATGTGTTGGAGTCATTTGACGCTAACACTACTTGTAATCTAGATTAGAAATAAGGTATTGGGCATGCGGGATTCCCTAGCCCTGATTGCAACGGAAATCCTTTTCTTAATCCTGTTTGGGTAAACCCAGACAGGATTAAGAAAAGATTGCAGTGTAAAGCGGGAAATAGCTCCTAAAAAAACTAAATTTTCACGACAAACCCTCCATGAGGTTTCATAGTTACTTTTAATTTGGTACTTTTTGATACTGCTTTTTGCTGAAATCCGTTCTCGTCTTCGGCGATACAAAAACCTTTGGAATTAGTCACAAAAGACAAATCAATTTCTATTTCTTTGGCGGTGGTTTCCCCGTTAATCCCAACGATATGCCATATATTGTCTTTCTTTCTGGCCATGATAATGTACTTTCCCGGATACCCATCAATAAATTTAGAATCATCCCAATTCGTTGGAATATCTTTTAAATAATCGACTACATAAGCAGGCATTTTAGCCATTCCGTCAGGCGTTTCGGCCATGTGTTGAATTCCGGATAAGAATAAAACGGGCAAGGCTAATTCAAATGCTGGAGTTGTTTTTCGGGTGATATTTGGAATAGAATCCAAAACCATTGGGGTAAAATCCATTGGGTCAAAAACATTTCGGGCAAAAGGGAGCATGGCACAATGTGTTGGGGCTAAATCAGCAATATCTTGAAAAAAAGTAATGTATTCATATCCTTTTACCGCTTCAGTCGTCAGCAAATTTGGATAGGTGCGTTGCCAACCTCTGGGTAAAGTTGCTCCGTGTAAATTAATCACTAATTTATGCGCCGCAGCATCGGTCAGCATATCGTGATAATACGCAATCATCGATTGTCCGTCGCCGCCAAAAAAATCAACTTTGATTCCCGCAATTCCTATTTCATTCAATCTGGTAAACTCCCGAACTCTGTCAGCATGGGTAATCAATTTACTTTTTGGATGGTATTCCGTGCTGTTCCAGGATCCGGATGAATTGTACCAAACGAGTAATTTCACGTTTTTACCTTTGGCATAAGCCGACAATTCTTTCATTTTTTCATCGCCAATTCGCGTATCCCAATCGGCATCTATCAAGCAATACGGCCAATTCATAGCAGCGGCATAATCAATAAATTTATGGGTAGTTTCATAATTAACCGATTCATCTTTCAGTAAAACCCAGCTCCAAGACGCAATTCCGCTTTTTATAAAGGAAGTGTCTGCAACCGTTGACGGATCGGCTAAATCAGTTCCCATCGTACTTTCGGTAATGGTGCTGAGTGACCCAATAGTAATAATGCGCCAAGGCGTGTACCAAGGTAAAACAGATTCCGGATTCAATGCTCCGCTAGGAAAAATTTCTTCTTTTTGAGGAAAAGTTACCTGCATTGCTTTGGCAGTATCATTATACACCAATCGGCTCCCGCAATAATTAGCTTGCAATCCTGTTTCGGAAATCAAAATCCAAGTATCATTGGCATGAAACAAAGCCGGATACACCCAACCTTCGCCTATGGCAGGTTTTGTATTTACGGGAACGCCCATCGCATAATGCTCTTCATAGGAAGGATTAGTTTCTTTCCATCCGGTTTTGGCTTTGGACATGGGTTGCAACCACGCTTTTGTGGTGGTGTCAAAATTATAAGTAGTTTTCTCTTCGGTTATTTTTTTAATAGCTGTAGAAGTTTCTGGAAAATGGTATCGCAACGCAATTCCATCGTGGGATAGTTGAAAAATAACATTCATTCTTTCCCCTTTATTGTTTTGTAAGCTAACCGTGTATTGATTTGCAGCATAAGCGATTTTTTTTCGTTTTCCTTGCAGCATTGAATAGTTGGATTGCATTGGTTTCGATTTAGAAACGGCCACTATCTTTAAATCCGTATAAAAATTAGCGTCTTCTCTGACAATCCCCAAATCAGAAGTATTAACAACCAATTTATCTTTGAAGAAAACCTTGTAAGAGGGCGTTTTCTTTAGGTTTAGACTAAATTCAATTTTTATTGTTTTATCCGAATTGACAAAAAAATAACGGGTTGGTTTCCCCACAAATGAAGACAATGACAGCGCCAAAAAAGCGAGTAAAACTATTTTTTTCATAATTAAGTGTTTTATTTACACTTACAAGAATACAAAAATAAAATTGTATAAATAACGATATCGCTACAATTTTCTAACTCGATTTAGAATATCACAAAAAAAACGTTTTGGGGGTATAAAACTGCTACAAGTGAACCGATAATCAAGTGATTAACGCCATATTAATGGATATTTCAGGAGAAAAAAACCATATAAAACCAAAAAAACCGCTTCTTTCGAAGCGGTTTTTGTACCCGGAGCCGGAGTCGAACCGGCACGGTTTCCCACAGGTGTTTGAGACCAGCGCGTCTACCAATTCCGCCATCCGGGCTTAGCTAGACATGAAATAACAACAGTTATTTCAACGCAATAAAAGATGTGATTGTGTTTAAATCAACCATCAGTTCCTTTAACACGGTGCAAATGTAAAAAATAATATTAAATGTTCAACTAAAAATACTTAAAATTTTCCTTTCAGAGTTGAATAAATTTTATAAATTTGCACCTCGCTAAAAACGGAACACACAACTAACTACAAAACAACAAATTAAATGTCACACCTAGAACCAGAAGCTAAAATTTTTGCTTGTTCACAAAGTGTCTATCTTGCAGAAAAAATAGCAGAGCAATACGGAATTCCATTAGGGAAAATCACCATGTCAAAGTACAGCGACGGTGAATTTCAACCTTCTTACGAGGAGTCTATCAGGGGTTTACGCGTATTTATCGTTTGTTCAACTTTTCCAACTGCAGACAATTTAATGGAAATGTTGCTAATGATTGATGCTGCAAAACGTGCTTCGGCAAGACACATTACTGCAGTAATTCCTTACTTTGGTTGGGCTAGACAAGATAGAAAAGATAAGCCACGAGTTCCGATAGGGGCTAAATTAGTAGCTAATTTATTAGATGCTGCAGGCGCAACAAGAGTGATGACCATGGATTTGCACGCTGATCAAATTCAAGGATTCTTTGAAAAACCAGTAGATCATCTTTTTGCATCGACTATTTTCATACCGTATATAGAAAGTTTAGGTTTAGACAATTTAACGATTGCTTCCCCAGATATGGGAGGTTCTAAAAGAGCTTATGCTTATTCTAAATTTTTAAATTCAGATGTAGTTATTTGCTACAAACAAAGAAAAGAAGCAAACGTTATCGACACCATGGAATTGATTGGTGAGGTAAAAGGCAGAAATGTAATCTTAGTAGATGACATGATTGATACCGGAGGCACTTTGGCGAAAGCCGCAGATTTAATGATAGAAAAAGGAGCTTTGAGCGTAAGAGCGATTTGCACGCACGCTATTTTATCTGGTGACGCTTACGAAAAAATAGAAAAATCGCAATTGAGCGAATTAATAGTTACCGATTCTATTCCATTAAAGAAAGAATCAAACAAAATAAAAGTGTTGAGTTGTGCTCCACTTTTTGCTGAAGTTATGCACATGGTGCACCACAACAATTCCATTAGTGGAAAGTTTATAATGTAAGACATAAGTCCTAAAGTTATAAAGTCATGCCGATAGCTAAAGGCCGAACAAGTAATATTATTTAATAACTATATTTTTTTTACAATGAAATCGATTACAATTAAAGGATCAGAAAGAGAAAGCGTGGGTAAAGTAGCAACTAAAGCCCTACGTAATGCTGGATTGGTTCCTTGCGTATTATACGGAGGAAATCAGGCAGTTCATTTCTCAGCAGAAGTTATGGCTTTCAAAAACTTGGTTTACACTCCAAACGCTCACACAGTTGAGATCGATCTTGGAAAAGGAAAATCATTTAACGCTATTTTACAAGACATTCAGGTTCACCCCGTGTCTGACAAGATTTTACATATTGACTTCTTTCAAATTTTTGATGACAAAGAAATCACTATGGAAGTTCCTGTAAAAATCGTTGGTAACTCTAAAGGAGTTATGGCAGGTGGAGATTTACGTTTGAACAACCGTAAATTAAAAGTAAAAGCATTACCTAAAAATCTTCCAGATTTCGTTGAAGCTGACATTACACCACTTGACATGGGTAACAAATTATACGTTACTAAAGTGCCTACTCCAAACTTCAAAATCATGCACCCAGACAATACAGTTATTTGTCAAGTGAAGATTTCTCGTGCGGCTATGAAAGCAGCTCAAGAAGCAGCAAAAGCAGCAAAAGCTCCTGCAAAAGGAAAGAAAAAATAATATTTTTTCAATCATTCAAGAAAGCGCCAGTTACACAACTGGCGCTTTTTTTTGCTTTGAAGCGAAAGAACAGGCATTTTTGCCGGCAACCGTCCCGCTATGCGCTACAATCTTTTTTACCTCGCTGAAAAAGGCGAGTCAAAAAAGGATTTTCACTTCTATCGGGGCTAATTGAGTTTTATGGTTTTGTTCTTGGGATTATTCCAAAATTGACCTGAAAAAAACCACCCCGCCCGTTGGGCACCCCTCCGGAGGAGGGGAATATGTACGACTTACCGTCCTCCAGAGGGGTACCTGAAAGGCGGGGTGGCCTCTCCCTCTTCCCACAAAACATTTTCCAACACACAAACTTCCTTAATTAACAGATTAAACCTATTTTTGCAACATGATAAAATGGATTTCAAATTTATTCTCATCAACAAAAACAGAAGACAATACGGGTTGTGTCAAGCCAGAGGTTCAAGAACACACAAAAAACAACATAGAAAGCGTGAGTAATAAATTTTTAATAGTTGGCCTCGGTAACATTGGCGCCGAATATGTAAACACAAGGCACAACATCGGATTTAAAGTAGTAGATTTTTTGGCTCGTAAAGAAGGAATTTCTTTTGAAACCGTAAAATTAGGTTCCCTTGCTCAATACAAATTAAAAGGAAAAACTTTTTTTCTTTTAAAGCCTAACACGTACATGAATTTAAGTGGAAAAGCAGTTCAATACTGGATGGATAAAGAAAAAATCCCATTAGAAAATATTTTTGTGATTACAGATGATTTGAATCTTTCCTTTGGAACCATTCGTATCAAACCAAAAGGAAGTGATGGCGGACACAACGGTCTAAAAAACATCAATCTGGTGCTGAATACGCAAAACTACACTAGATTCCGTTTTGGGATCAGCGACGAATTCAAGAAAGGAAAACAAGTTGATTATGTTCTTGGTGAATGGGATGACGCTGAGAAACTGGTACTTCCTGATCGATTAGAACTAGCTTCGGAGATTATAAAATCATTTGGAACTGCTGGACTGGAAAACACAATGACCACATTTAACGGAAAATAAAATCGATACATTACTGACCGTTAATCAAATGGTAATTGAATTAATTTGTATTAGACGATAATAATAATTAATTTTAATCCATCTTTATTTTTTTTCAGAAAATTGGCACCTTACATCAAAAAATTTTAGATAAAATCAACAAACTTATAACATGAAAAAAATTACTTTTATACTCCTACTCTCCCTTATTTTTTCAGCCAATTATTCGTTTGCTCAAGTAAACAATTCAACTGAGGTGGTCCTTTTTGGTAAAAAGAAAATCATCAAAGAAGGTTCTCTAATTCGCTGTGCAACTACAGAATACGAAGAATATTTGAAGTCCAAAAACCCAAATAGACTGTCAACTTCCGAATTTGAACAATGGATTGCTCCAAAAATTACAATTGAAAAAGAAAAAAGAAAAAACACCTCTAAAGGATTAAAACAAAACGCAGTCATAACCATTCCAGTTGTAGTTCACGTTATTCACAATGGAAATATCATAGGAGCCGAGGAAAACATATTTGACCAACAAGTAATCTCGCAAATACAAGTATTAAACGAGGATTTTAGAAAAAAATTAGGGACTCCGGGTTTTAATTCCAATCCTGTAGGAGCCGATGTTGAAATTGAATTCGCTTTAGCAAAACGGGATCCATCCGGGATTTTATCCAATGGAATAAACCGTGTAGACTTAGGACAAGAAAGCTGGTCAACTGATGAAATTGATGCCATTGTAAAACCCCAGACACAATGGGATCCTGAAAAATATCTTAACATTTGGGTAGTTAAATTCACAGGAAACAATCTTTTAGGATATGCACAATTTCCAAACGCATCCGGCTTACCGGGAATAAACCCTAATGAAGGTCCAGCTAATACCGATGGTGTGGTTATTGGTTATGCCTTTTTTGGCTCGTCGAGCTACTTTCCAGGAGGAACATATGCGACCGATTACGACAAAGGCCGAACTGCCTCACACGAAGTAGGACATTGGCTCGGACTAAGACATATTTGGGGAGACGGAGATTGTACTGTAGATGATTTTTGTGCAGATACTCCAAATGCAGGAAAAGAAAATGAAGGATGTCCGGTAGGAGTTGATTCCTGCCCAGCATCTCCAGGACTTGACATGATAGAAAACTACATGGACTACACGAATGATGCCTGCATGAACATATTTACAGCAGACCAAAAAACTCGTATGACAACCGTTATGAACAATTCCACAAGAAGAGTTTCGTTAAAAACTTCTGATGCGCTTGTTCCAGGAGTCACTTTTGCCAATGATGCCTCAACTATGATTGTAACTCTAAATATTAACTGCAGTAAAAACTTCTCGCCAATCATAAAGATTACAAATAAAGGAACCTCACCTTTAACACAGGCATCCATACAATATGGCATTGATAATCAAAATTTACAAACTTATAACTGGACTGGTAATCTTGCCAATAATCAATCACAAGACATTACTTTAAGCAGCTTAACAGCAACAGTAGGGAGCCATAATTTTAGTTCCACCATAATCAGTGTCAATGGCACAACTGATCAAAACACTTCTAACAACAGTAGTATTATTAATTTTGAGATTGCAAACAATGTAAATTACTCGTCTAATACCATAAATTTCTCCCTGCAACTAGACCACTACGGCAAAGAAACTACGTGGAAACTCACAAATACAGCTGGAGTCATATTGTACGAAGGCGGACCTTATACTAATACTGAGGTAGCTGGACCGCTTCCAGCCCTAATAACGACCAGCTTTAACCTTCCTAGTAATGACTGTTATACTTTTTCGATATTTGATAGTCAAGAGGACGGTATTTGTTGTAAATTTGGAACAGGATCTTATGTTTTAAATACTCCCTCAGGCGAAGTTATTGCTACAGGGGATGAGTTTGGAGCTGGTGATGCAACTAAGTTCAGCATCAATTCACTATCAATAAATGAGGTTAAAAACTTAAATTCAGTTTATCTCTATCCAAATCCAACGTCTAATCTATTGAACATAGTTGTTGAAAACAAATTAGATTCTCCAGAGGCTTACGCTATTATAAACAGCTTAGGTCAAATAATAAAATCGAAAAAAATCGAATCAGAGCAAGACCTTAGTGTCAATGTTTCTAATTTAACACAAGGTATTTATTTTTTAAAGTTATCTAAAAATCAATCCGAAACAAATACAATTCGGTTTATCAAACAATAAAAACATGAAATAAACTAAAAAAGGATTGAAGTTTTCAATCCTTTTTTAGTTATATCGATTGGATACCTTAAATTTGCACTATTATAAAACACTTGCTTTGAAGATTTTTCATTCTATAAACGATTTCAACTCCACAAAAAAAACGATTCTAACCTTAGGCACTTTTGACGGAGTACATATTGGCCATAAAAAAATCCTGAAAAAAATAACCCAATCCCGAAGCGTCGGGACTGAAAATCAGAAATACGAAAGCTTAGTCCTTACTTTTTTTCCACATCCCAGAATGGTATTACAGGAACATTCTGATATAAAACTACTCAATACTATAGACGAAAAAATAGATTTGCTCGAAAAGACTGGGATTGAAAACCTTGTTATACATCCTTTTGACGAAGCTTTTTCGAGACTAACCGCAGAAGAGTTCGTGAGTACTATTCTTGTTGATCGATTTCATATACAAAAAGTAATTATTGGTCACGACCATCGATTTGGAAGAAACCGAACGGCAAACATTGATGATTTAATCGACTACGGAAAGGAATATGGTTTTGAAGTAGAGCAAATATCAGTTCAAGAAATTAATGATATTTCGGTAAGTTCTACAAAAATCAGAAATGCCCTATTAGAAGGAGATATGGCTTTGGCCAATGATTATTTAGGATACGATTACTTTCTAACCGGAAGTATTATCAAAGGGAAACAACTAGGAAGAACCATTGGTTTTCCAACGGCCAACCTAAAAACTGAAGAAAATTACAAACTGATTCCACAAAATGGAGTTTATATTGTAAAAAGTATAATTGATGGACAAAGCGTTTTTGGCATGATGAATATTGGATTCAATCCTACTGTTGACGGACAAAAACAGACTATTGAAATTCATTACTTTAATTTTAATGCTGATTTATACAATCAAAAAATCAGTGTTTCAATACTACAGAGGATTCGTTCAGAACAAAAATTTGAATCTGTAGAGCTCCTAAAAGAACAACTTGAAAAAGACAAAAAAAAATCACTCAGCTACTTGAATAAATTCTAATTCTGAATAAAAATCTTTTCTTTTTTCATAAAATATTGCTGTTTTTTCTGTAAATTTGATTGTACTACACTGTTTCTCATATTAAGGTGTAATTTTAAAACTAGCCATATGAAACTACCGAAAGAATTATTAAACGGATTTATTATAATACTAGGGATTGGAATCTATTTCTTAATCATGGAGCTTTTGGGTCTAGCTGACATTTACATTCTTCGTGTTTTTAACGTACTTTTTATTTTTTATGGCACGAATAGAACCCTTAAATCTAATTTTGCAGAGGGAAAAACTAACTTAGCGAGTAACTCCGCATCAGCATTAGCAACATCTTTAATAGGAGTTATCTTGAGCATTGCAGCCTTAGTTGCGTATAGTTTTGCAAAAGGCGGAGAAAAATATATTGGATCATTATCTAAAACGTTCTTGTTTGGCGGTGAACCCTCTGTAATGACGTATTCAATCTCATTGTTATTTGAAGGAATTAGCTCGGCTATAATAGTAACTTTTATGTTGCTTTTATATTGGGATACCCGTTATTCCTCTGACAAACATGGTAACAAATCTTAAAAAATTATTGTTAGCACATAATCTTTATAGCACCTCGGTCACAATCAATGAATTCTCATACGCCGTTCAGGTGGCAAATACTAAACTGTGAATAACAGAAGAGGAACATTATACATCAAAAATTATGCATAGACAAATCCTATGTTTTATAATGCGATACCTCAACTAAAATAGCACTTAAATTCCTTTTCAATCGTATTGCATTGCTTCTTTAGAACAATTTAACTACTTTTGATGCATCAAAAAATCGCATCGATGAGTATTACAAAACACAATTGGACGAAAGACGAAATTATCGCAATATATAATAAACCTATGATGGATTTGCTTTTTGAAGCAGCTTCAATCCATAGAGAACACCATGATCCAAATGTGGTTCAGGTTTCGACCTTATTGTCCATAAAAACTGGGGGATGTCCTGAGGATTGCGGCTATTGTCCACAAGCAGCCCGTTACCATACTGAAATTGAGGGAAATGATTTAATGTCAGTTAGCCAAGTGAAAGCGCAAGCTTTACGTGCAAAATCAAGCGGATCATCCCGTGTATGCATGGGAGCAGCTTGGAGAAACGTAAAAGACGGCCCTGAATTTGACCAAGTACTTGAAATGGTTCGTACCATAAACAAACTGGACATGGAAGTGTGCTGTACCCTTGGAATGATTACCGAAAACCAAGCACACCGATTGGCAGAAGCAGGTTTATATGCCTACAACCACAATCTAGACACTTCAGAAGAATATTATAAAGAAGTGATATCAACACGCGGATTTGAAGACCGTTTGCAAACCATTGAGAATGTTCGTAAAACGAACGTTACTGTTTGTAGCGGAGGAATAATTGGCATGGGAGAAAGCATTGAAGATAGAGCAGGAATGCTTGTAGCACTTTCTACATTGAATCCACAACCTGAATCTGTGCCAATAAATGCATTAGTAGCTGTTGAAGGAACTCCAATGGAAGAAGAAAAACCAGTAGAAATCTGGGAAATGATTCGAATGGTAGCTACTACGAGAATCATCATGCCGGAAACGCAAGTGCGTTTATCAGCCGGAAGAATGAATATGAGCCGGGAAGGTCAAGCCATGTGTTTCTTTGCCGGTGCCAATTCTATTTTTGCCGGAGATAAATTGCTTACCACGCCAAATCCTGATGTAAATGAAGACATGAAAATGTTTGAAATGCTAGGTTTAAATCCACAAAAACCATTTACAAAAGTTTCTCAACCACAAACTGTTGAAGCTGAAGATTCTCAATTTGCACCATTGGGCGAAAAACCAAAATGGTCAAGACCAGGACATACTATTGAGAGAAATCTTGAAGCATCCGGTAAAGAAAAATAAATATCGATTCAAATTAACATACAAACCATCTGTTTTCAGCAGGTGGTTTTTTTATATCAATATTTTAATAAACTATCTTTCTCACAACCGAATGACCATTTTGTAAAACTATATTTATCACTAACGCTTGATGATTTGAAACCAAATTAAGCAACGAGAAATCAATTTTATTTATATCATTTCTTCCGTAAATTTTCCTTCCAGCCAAATCATATATTGAAATTTCATCGATGAATTCTTTAGTAGAATTAACCTGTAATTGTTGGTTTTCATTGAATACTACAACTGATTCTTCCTCTTTTTCAATTTCAGTCAGAGCCAAATTCTTATTGGTAAAACGCATGACAAAACGATCATTAAAAACCCCTACAGCAGTAGTAAAAGTTAAATTTTCATTTTTTAAATTAATAATACTATTGTTTAATTTATCCTCAACAAAAACATTTTGGCGAGCTAATAATTCATCTACCTGATTAATTTTAATTGTAAAGGCACCCGCTATAGTAGTAGTAAACCCTAATCTAACTTCATCAGTTTCTTCAAATGGCAAAGCCCTACCTTGAATTGCTAAATTCTTATCTTGAATAATGCTGTAAAAGTCTAAATATTCATTGCCATTAAAACTTTCTCCATCAAAAGAACTATCAAAATCATTAGTCGCCCCAGTTGCATAACCCAATAATATTTGTTTAAAAGCACCTTTATTATTATATAAATCTAACCAAATGCGATGCTTTTCAATCTCTTTTGTTTTTGCTTTATTAGTCGTATTTAATTTAAAAAAACTTGAGTTCTGTCCAATCAAACGCATACTATTATTGAATTTTGCAATTCCACCACCATTGACAGCAGTGACAAAAAAAGCTTGAGCAGAAGCAATTTTGCCGTCAGGTTTAGTATTATTAACTCCAGAACTTAAGGAAGGGCTCGTGCCAACACCTCCCAATGAATTATAAACCGCATAATCATCTGATGTATACAGATTATTATTAATAGCCGTGTTATGTGTCCAAAAGTAAATAGTTCCGTCTAAAACCCCAGTATTTTCACTTATAAATACATTAGCATCAATCGCCGAAGGATATGGATTACCGATAAGATTTGAAGTATCAGTCATCCCAATTGGAATTGACACCAATCCGTTATTTGGAACACCATCAAACACTGCTTCATGATATGCTGTAACTGTATTTGAAAAAGATTCCGGACCACGAATAATATACCCTTTACCTACCGTCATTGCAGTTGTTGAAAGCTCATTAAACCATGAATCTAATGAGGCATCAAAAGAATAAAACTTATCCAGAGATGTATTGGGAGATACATCAATCAATTTTTGATTTAAAACCGGAGAGGACCAATACGTATAATCTGTTTTCAGGATTGGTGTCGTTTTTCTTTTTAGCTGAATAATTCCTGTATTGTTGACCTGATCCTCGGACTGATAAAGTGCCGCATTGTTTTCTAAAATCAACGTGCCTAACCCCGAATAATCAAAAACTAATCCCAAAGTATTTCCATCTGGAACAGTAACTGAATTTCCCGCACTGATTGAACAAGAACAGGAATTTACAGAAGCAAGTGAGGCATAGTTACCATTAAAAATTAATGTTTTTTCAACAGAAGGCAACCCATTACTCCATGTATTCCCGTTCCAAACAGAACTATTTGTGCACAATTTAATTCGGGCTACACGATGCTTTGTTATTCCAGAAATAGAATTGAAACTTCCTCCAATAATTACTTTATTATTTGGTGTAAAACAAGTGCTAAAGAGCGTACCATTTAAATTTACTGAAAAAGTAGTATCATAAACTCCCGAAGAAAGCAATCTCAGCATTCGTTTTACAGCTATTCCATTATAAGTACCAGAGAAAGTTCCGCCAAGTAAAACCCGTTCGTCCGGTTGAACCAAAATAGTTCTAATCTCTCCATTACTAAAACCTGCTCCTGATGCAAAAGTGGTGTCGAGACTTCCGTTGCTATTCAGCCTCAGAATTCTTTTTGCAAAAACGCCTCCGTAGCTTAGAAATGTTCCACCAACAATCAATTTATTATCTGACTGTAAGGCCATTGCATATACATTTTTGTCAAAGCCAATGCCAATAGAGAAACTGGAATCAATACTTCCGTCAGTATTCAAACGAATCATTCGATTATGAGAGACTCCATTAAAAGTAGTGAAACGTCCACCTAAAACTATTTTTCCATCCGGCTGCAACAAAACTGCTTCTACTATAGCATCAGCTCCTACGCCTGTATTGAAAGTGAGATCAAGAATTCCATCGGGTAATAACCGGGCAATTCTATTTACTGAAACCCCATTATAACTTGTAAAATTTCCAGCAATAATTATTTTCCCGTCTGACTGTAATGCGAGTGCATAAATTTGATTATTTGAACCTAATCCGGTGATAAATGTTGGATCTAAAAGCCCGTCAGGAAAAATTCTGGTTATTCTATTTACAATTACACCATTGTACGTTGTAAAAGCTCCTGCTAAAACCATTTTATTATCCGTTTGTATAATTGCACTTCTAATAGTATTATTTGCGCCAGCACCAGACATATTAAATGAAGAATCAATAGAACCATCCTCAAACAAACGTGAAATTCTGTTACAAATAGTTCCGTTGAACTTAGTGAAATTACCAAATGCCATTGTTTTGTTATCTGATAAGGAAAGTACCCTCAAAACTGAATTATCAAAACCTACTCCAGCAGTAAGATACCCAATATCTAAAGCTCCAATAGGGTCAACTTTAGCTACTCGCCCTTGATTTTGTGAATCAAAAATGGAAAAAGAGCCTCCAACATACCAAGAACCATCAGATACATTGGCAACATCTAGAACTGATGCAGAAAATGGGCCTGCACCAATATCAAATATTGGGTCTAAAACTCCATTAGAGCTCAAACACGTTAACCGATTTACATCGACTCCATTATAAGTTCCAGTAAAAGATCCTCCAACCATAATAGCTCCAACCGAATTCAGTTTAATAACCTCAACCACGCCAGTATTAAATCCTAAACCTGAAACAAAGCTGGCATCAACAGAGCCATCTATATTTAGTCGAACTATTTTATTTACTGTAATTCCGTTATAGGTTACAAAATCTCCACCTGCAATAATTTTCCCATCAGGTTGTAAAGCAAGAGCTGACACACTAGCACTAAAACCCGAGCCAATAACAAATGAAGCATCAGCACTACCATCAGCATTCAATCTAATTATTTTACTAGTACCAATTCCGTTGAAAGAATCAAATGAACCTGCTAAAACTATCTTACCATCAGGCTGAAGCTGGACTTCTTCTACTACTCCATTAGCGGCTAATCCTGTGATAAAGCCAGCATCTAAATTCCCGTTAGGTAAAATACGGGCTACTCGATTAGCTGTAATTCCGTTGTATTTAGTGAAACTCCCTACAATAACCACGCTACCATTAGTTTGTAAAGCTAGTCCATACACTATTCCACTACTAGCAGCTATTAATGTATTGAATGTAGTATCGATGGATCCATCACTATTCAAGCGAATTAATCGGTTTGCACTTATTCCATTAAAGGTTGTGAAGGAACCTCCTAAAATTATCTTGCCGTCAGATTGTATTAAAGAACAATACACTTTACCATTAAAACTTGTACCTAGATTAAAGGAAGAATCTTTAGACCCGTCTTGAAACAACCTGCATAAATACGGAGTTACTGCACCGTTAAAATTCAAATAATCACCTCCTACAATCAGTTTACTATCTGCTTGCAAAGAGACCGTTCTAACAGTATTATCAAAACCATCCCCTTGCAAACCGTCATCATAAACATTAAATGTTGCATCTGATTTTCCTTGTTGAGAATATGCCTTATTTTGAAATAAAAAACCAAATACTATAGCAAAGTAAACTAATATTATTTTCAAATTTAGATTGGATTTAGGCTGCTATTATGAATCTTGATACGACTCATAATTTCAACTATGGTTAATAACATCTATAAATGTAAACACAATGATTAATTTGTACAATACCCACATTTAGTGATATTTAGCCTAAATCAAGAAATATTTTTGCTTTTATTGTTGCAAAAAAAATCCCATCCTGAACAAACAGAATGGGATTTTTAAATACAGTTATGAAATTATTCTATTATTTTAATAAATAACTTTTTTAGAGATTTCTTTTCCATTGGCTAATATCACTTTGACTACTACTAATTGTTTATTCAAAGTACTATTTGAAGTGCGGAATTCATTACTATTTACAGCTTCTTTATCAAATATTTTTCTTCCAAGTAAATCAAAAATTGTGATGCGTTTTATACTTTCAAGCTCCGATTTTATTTTTAATTCATTTTTATCTTTAGAAATTAAAACCTGATTTTCTGTTTTATCAAAGTCATCGGTTCCTAAAGTTTTATCTTTATAACGCAATACAAAACGATCGTTGAAAGACCCTGCTGTTGTTGAAAAATTATATGCTCCTTCTTTAAGGTTTTTAATTGTATTGGTCGTTTTATCTTCAATAAAAACATCTTCAGAAGCTAATATTCCATCCGTCTGATCGATACTTATTGAAAAAGAACCTTCAATAGTAGAACTATAGCCCAATGCTATCTCGTCGTTTTTATCAAATGGTAATGCTCTTCCTTGTATTGTTAAGTTTTTCTCATCATTGATGCTATAAAAATCTATAAACTCATTTCCATCAAAACTCTGCCCATCAAAAGCCTTATCTAATCCATTAGTAGCATTTGTAACATAACCAATCAAAGTTTGTTTGAAAGCTCCTTGTGTGTTAGTCAAATTAAGCCAAATACGGTGTTTCTCTACTAAGTTAGTTTCTTTTGATTTTGTACTATTTGTCTTAAAAAACTGAGAATTATTCTGTCCTGAAGCACCACCAGACACACGCATACCATTGTTAAATACGGCAGTGCCTGCTGCTATACCTGTTGCAAAAAAAGCTTGTCCTGCTGCAATTTTCCCCGATGGAGGTCCACCTCCGCTCAGAGCACCTGATGTTCCTACACCACCAAGACCATTATAAGAAGCATAGTCATTTGATGTATAATTATAGATTGCATCACCAGGAATAGCATCACTTGGCGGTGTGTTATGTGTCCAAAAATAAAGGGTTCCATCTAAAATTAAATTATTCGCCGCCAAGAACGAATCAGCATCAATAGCCGAAGGATATGGATTCCCAATAAGATTTGATGTCTCAGAACTTAAAAACGGAATTGCAATTCCAATAACGCCATTATTTGGACGTCCCGTAAAAAAAGCTACGTGGTATCCAGATGGCGGATTTGGGGCAAGGAAAAACTGAGGACCTCTAATAATATATCCTCTTCCTACACCCATTAAATTTGCCGTACTCTCTTGTTGCCAAGTATCTGTACTTGCATTAAAGGAAAAAAACTTATCAAACAATGTATTAGGAGATACGTCCAATAGCCTCTGATTTAAAACAGGGGAAGACCAGTATGTATAGTCAAACTTATTAATTAAAGTGGTCCTACGTTTGTATACTATATTCCCAACGTTTGAAGCACTATTATTTTCCTGAACCAAACTTGCATTGTTTTCAAAAGTCAAAACTGCTCCTACTGCAACTGAAACTTCATTAGTAATAAACAATGTCCGATTTTCACTAATTGTAACGGCTGCAGTCCCTGTAACTGAGCATGAGCAACCTACTAAATCTACATTTTGATTAAAATTACCTGAAAAAATAATTCTTTGTTTTAGTGTACTTGATGGTGTCAACGCCGTAGACCACACACTTCCATTCCACGTATTATCAACAGGACTTATTGTCACCGTAGCCGCTCGTAAAGTAGATGTACCGCAACCATTTGTAGCCACAACCCGAAGGTCTCCAGAAATAGCTCCAGCGCTAAAAGCCACCGAAACTGATAATCCATTAGCAGCAGGCGTAATCGTCCATCCTGAGCCAGTAGTAGTCCAATTATAACTTACAGCATTGAGAACCGGAGTAATACTATATGTTGCTGTAGAAGATCTACATTGACTTGAATCTCCTGTAATTGTTCCCGGCATAGCAGGAGCTGCTCCACTTGTAGTTACAGTTACCACATTCGAGAAAAACTCACATGTTACAGCGGTTAATGTAGATGGCTTAAAAACCCTCCTAAAATAGCGAACATTATTTGCTGCACCTGGCGCAACAACAACAGCAGGAGCGGTATAATCCCGTGCTGTACCTCCAGTGGTGATGTTTGTAAAAATAATGTTGTCTAATGACGATTGCCATTGATAGGTAGAAGTTGTACCGCCATTTGTTACGCCAGATACTACTGGGCAAGTAAAATCTGTTGCTACAATATTAGTTGATGTATTTGAACAGACCCTAACATCTTGTGAACTTGTTATGGCATTGCCTGTTCCATCAAAGGGAGCTAGACTAAATCCTAAAACATTCCCTCCGCCATTTTCATAATAATCTAAAATAATTTCGCTGTTTCCCGTTAAGTTTATTAAATTATTACAATACGTAGTGTTTCCTTGTTGTCTCCATTTACTAAAAACCAAGTTACCATCTACATATACTCGAACACCATCGTCGCCATTTACGTTCAAAATATAACAACCAGCTGGTCTGGTTGACATCATTCTATATCTAATCGCAATTGTCTCAGTATAAATATTAGTTCTAGCACCTCCATTACTTAACACTGGGAAACAAAATGTATTGTTACCAAAATTCTCACTTATAGTTTCTGAAGCTACATTATAATATCCAACATAATTAGCTGTTGTAAAAGGTGTTGTTGTTGCTGGCGATGCAGGCGAACTTTCTCCTCCAGGAGGAGCAGAACCAGTCCAATTATAAATGTGCCCTACCCATTGATCTGTTCCAAAAGCAGTTTGATTATCAAAAGTATTAGAACCGCCTAAGAATTGTAATGTTAGCGTACCACCTGCAGTATTATCATTTATACACGCATCTCTAGATAATAGCACTTTAATTTGACCTGAAATTGTAGAGGTCCAATCTGCTATTGCTGCACCATTTCCTCCAGAAGCAAATCCTGCTGCCCCCACATTACTGTTATCGGTAGCGTTAAGTATTGTTAGGTTTTCATTACCACTAAAAACATTTCCTACTGAAAAACGATACCTAAAACCCTGAATTACATTTACTAATGCATATTGACCTGACCTTACAGTTGCAGTTGTTATCGTATTAACATTATCAATACAAAACGTATACGTACCAACAGATGTAAGTGGTGTTCCTGTATATGCGCATTGTGAATACGTTGATAAAGCACTCAATAAACATATTATTGATAAAAGTATTTTTTTATACATAAGCCATTGTTATTGAAGGTTGATTTTTTTTTATCGGGGTTTAAAATTTCATATTATATAAATTTTTGCAATATAGCGTCACGTTTTAAATTAAGAACAAATTAATCGATGTAATGCATTTTTTAACGATAAAATACACAATAAATCAACATTAATACTATATATTAAAGCAACCATGCAATTAGCATTATCTGAAAAATAAATGTTAAATTCTATAAACACTTACAAATAAAACTAAAAAGATTTGAGATTGTTTAAACTTAATTCTAATTACGTAGCATTTTAAAGTTTAGATTTTAAATCTAGTTATTAAATTCTATTTCTCAATAACCTAAACTCAAATCACATCCTTATTATTAATCGTTTGACAGATAAAGTTACTTTTCACAAAAACTTTCACACAGGATTATTAGTTGCTATTTTTGCTTTTTGTTACTCCAATAAAAATTAAATTATGAATCCAGTTTATTCCATAAAAGAGGCCATCCATAAAATAGAGCATTATTGCGCCTATCAAGAACGCTGTCATGAAGAAGTCGCTCAAAAACTAAGGAGCATGAAAATGGACGCTGATGAAATTGACACGATTATGGTTCATCTTATAAGCGATAATTTTCTTAATGAAGAGCGTTTTGCCTGTAGTTTCGTACGTGGAAAACACCGCATCAAGTTTTGGGGAAAAATAAGAATTGTCAATGAATTAAAATTTCGAAAAATAACGCAATACAATATTAATCTGGCACTCAAAGAAATCTCTACTGAGGAATATTTATCCACTTTTCATACGCTGGCAGAAAGAAACTGGGAATCCATTTTGGAAACCAATAATCTAAAGAAACGAAAAAAATGCTGTGACTTTTTACTGCGCAGAGGATTCGAGAGCAATTTAGTTTATGAAAAAATTAAAGAGTTGGAGAATTTACAAGAATAATAAAATAAGCATAAAAATTACAAACTCAAAAGCAAGGTAACGGCATTTCCACCAAAACCAACGGCATTAATCAGTACTTTTTTAATTGGTTTTGTTTGTAATTGTGCTTCCGCAAAAGGAACTCCGATAAATCTGTTGTGTTGCATCATAAGTATAGCAAGTTCCATACTCAATATTCCCGATGCTCCAAAAGTGTGACCAATCTTCCATTTATTGGTAGTCAATAAAGGAAGGCTTTCGCCAAAAACTGTTTCTATCGCTTTATACTCCGTCAAATCGCCTTTTATAGTTCCCGGAGCATGCATCACAATAACATCAACTTCGGATAAATCAGTGTTTTCCAATGCCATTTTCATTGATTTTTGAAAACAAATTGCTTCCGCCGAAATAGAAATATTATGTTCTAGAATTTCCGTAGCATAACCGATTCCTTCTATATAAGCCAAGGCATTTTCTTTTTTCCCTATTTCGAGACAACACACTCCGGCACCTTCGCCAAGAATCATGGTGCTTTGTTTCTTTTCTAAATCAAGTGCACGATTCGGGTATGTTTCTGTACTATTCGAATAAATTTTTAACGCCCGCATTTGGGCAATCGTAAAATCAGTCAATGGCGCTTCACTGCCACCAACCAGAAATTTATCAGCCATTCCTGCTCGAAGCCAAGCCACTCCATTTAATACTGCATGCAAAGCAGTGGAACATGTAATGGAATGAGATATTTCAGGACCAGAGCTTTGTAAATCATGGGCAACCCAAGAGGAAATATTCCCCAAAGTAGTAGTTGGAGAAGCCAGAGTTTGTGCTTTTCCCGTTTGTAAATAATCTTGATAGTGTTTTTCGAATAAATCTGTTGCGCCACGAGACGAACCAATATTAATCCCAAAAATATCTTTTTGTGTCCAACCCGCATTTTGCATCGCTTTTCGCGAAGCAGCCATGGCATACAAAACCGATTTATCTAAGGACTTATATTTGTTATCTGAATTTTGTAGAGCATCAATAACTTCTTTTGAATCATTGTCCAACTTAGCAACGAAAGTTTTCTTACTGTCTAAAACATGTTCGGTAAAACAATGGTCTTCCTGGAGATAGTTTTCCCAAATTATTTTTGAGTCAGTACCCAATGGAGAAATGGAAGCTATGGCGGTTATGGAGATTGTTGTTGACAAGATATTTTATTTTGCGCAAAGGTCGCAAAGTTTTTCGTGAAATTAGCACACGGATGACACGGATTTTAGCGACCAAAAATGGATTTTTTAATCTGTGGGAAACCCGTTAAAATCCGTAAAACCTTTGGCCAAAAAATGCCACGCGGATGATACTAATCTAAACCGATAGAAACGGATTTTTTAATCTGTGGCCTAATAATTAAACTATTTCTAAAGCATTTTCGACTACTTGATATACTTTTTCTAATTGTTCATCGGTAATAATGTAAGGAGGCAAAATGTACACAATATTACCAACAGGACGCAGAATTACTCCGTTTTCGATAAAAAAATCATACAGTTTATTGCGCAAAGTTCCATAGTAACTGGCTGAACTTTCAGTTTTTATTTCTAATGCAAAAATGACTCCCAACACACGAGTTGTAGTTACTTTTGGATGATTTTTAATTCGCTCCTGAAATTCCAAATGATTTTGATTAACACGAATTAAATTCGCTTGCATTTCATTGGTTCGCAACAATTCTAAACTGGCCAAAGCCGCAGCACAACCTGTAGGATTTGCTGTAAATGTGTGTCCATGAAACAGCGCTTTATTGATATCGTCATCATAAAAAGCATCGAATAAATCCTGTGTAAAAGTCGTAATCGCCATAGGAATAGTTCCTCCGGTCAACGCTTTGGACAGGCACATCATATCTGGTTTTTCCACCAAATAATCTGTTGCAAAAGTTTTTCCGGTTTTCCCAAAGCCCGTCATCACTTCATCAGCAATGGTTAGCACATTATTCTCCTGACAAATTCGCATCAATATATCTAACGATTCCGGCTCGTACATTACCATTCCTGCAGCTCCTTGAACTAATGGCTCAAAAATAAAACCTGCGCAAATGTTGTTTTTTATAACGGATTGTAATGCATTGTAACTTTCCTGCTCCTGTCCTTTAACCGGAACCGGAATCCGGACCACATCAATAAACATTCCTTGAAAAGCTTGTGTATAAAATGAAATTCCGCTCGCTGCCATGGCTGCAAAAGTATCGCCGTGAAAAGCATTTTCGAAAGCGATTATCGTAGTTCTCTTTTCTCCTTTATTGAAAAAATACTGCAATGCTACTTTAATCGCGATTTCAACAGCTGTAGATCCATTATCCGAAAAGAATATTTTCTGTTGATTTTTTGGCAAGATTTCCATCAACTTCTCGGCTACCAATATAGCGGGTTCGTGTGTAAATCCACCAAACAAAACATGCTCCAATGTAGTGAGTTGTTTGTATATTGCATCTGCAATAAAGGTGTTCGAATGGCCATAAGGGTTTACCCACCACGAAGCGATTGCATCAATATATTCTTTATTATTTTCATCCCAAAGCAATGCGCCTTTCCCTTTTTTAATGGCAATTGGTAACGCTGCGGTTTTATGTTGGGTATACGGATGCCAAAGATATTGGCGGTCTCTTTCAGTAAGCCCTCTAACCCCCGATGGGGGAATGTTTATACTACTCATAATTATAAATTCAATAAATTTTCCCGAAACAAATCAGCGTATTCTTTGATTACATTTTTATCAAAATAAGGTTCTTGCTCAATTCTTCCAATGCATTTTACACCTGTTTTGTTCAAGATTATTTCTTCAGAAGCTTTATTTTCATCGCCTGAAAAAATAATTCCGGCTATTGCGATTTTTCTGTTTTGCAAGGCTTCAATAGTCAATAAGGTATGATTGATACTTCCTAAATAATGACGGGAAATTACAATTACTTTATAATCAGACTGAATCAAATCAATTACACAATCTGTATCATTTAATGGCACAAAAATACCTCCAGCACCTTCAACTACCAAATGATTTTCTGTTTTGGGCTCAATGATTTTCTTTAGATCAATAACAATTCCGTCCAATTCAGCAGCGAAATGTGGACTAGCCGGCGTTTTCAAAGCATAGCTATTCGGATGAATGACCGTCATTTTATTAGACAAAAAACATTTGACTTTATGACTATCGGAATTTTCTAAATCGCCAGCTTGGATGGGTTTCCAATAATCTGCCTGTAAAGCTTCTGTAATAATGGCTGATGCAATGGTCTTACCTACATCGGTCCCAATTCCTGTTATAAATAGTTTCATATATATTTGGCCACAGATGACACGGATTAAACGGATTTATATAGATTTTAAATTTTTTCTGTTGTTTGTGAAAATTAGTCTTTTAATTTCTGGTTTTTCTCCAAAGTTTAACAACAAACCTATTTCAATATTTGTAGCTTTTAAATAATTTAAAGTCTGAACATAATGTGCCTTCACTAAACTATCACAAGCCTTTAATTCTAAAATGATCAGATCATTGATTAGTAAATCAGCAAAAAAGTCACCAACAAGTTCATTCTTATAATATACTTTAATTTGCTTTTGAGGTTCAACTTTAAAACCTTGTGATTTTAATTCCAAATACATTGCATTTTGATACACTTTTTCAAGAAAACCATAACCCAATTCATTGTAAACGTCATAAAAAACTTTTAAAATAGATTCCGATAATTCTTTGTGTAAAATTTCAGTCATTATTTAGTATTTAAAAATTAAAATCCGTTTAATCTGTAGCATCTGTGGCTAAAAAAACAAAAGTACTCAACAATCGCAAGACTTCAGAGATTTCTTCCGTCGAATTATAACTGTGCAAACAAAAACGCAAGCGTTCCTGTCCTTCGGGAACAGTTGGCGAAAGTATCGCTTTCACATCAAATCCTTTTTCTTGTAGTAAGTTGGCGATTGCTTTTACTTTTTCATTTCCAGGAATGATAGCGGATTGTATCGCCGATTTGCTTCGGACAAAAAGTGGCTTTAATCCCAACATATTTTTTTCCTGATTAAAAGAAATGATATTTTCTCTTAATTTTAAAATGGAAGCCGAATCTTTTTTTAAATGCTGATAAGCAATCAAAATCGTGGCAACGGAATGTGGCGAAAGCCCTGTGGTATAAATAAAACTTCGGGCAAAATTTACTAAATAATCCTTCAATTCAACCGAACCTAAAATCGCAGCTCCATGACATCCCAAACCTTTCCCAAAAGTCATAATGCGTGCAAAAACATAATCTTGTAAGCCCAGCCTTTGAACAAATCCTTCTCCTTCTGTACCAAAAACTCCCAAAGCATGCGCTTCATCAACAACAAGATAACAATGATATTTATCCGAAAGTTGAACTAATTCTTCTAGATTTGGACAATCTCCATCCATAGAAAAAACAGATTCGGTGACGATATAAATATTGGTGTTTGGATTCCGTAAAATCAATTTTTCTAAATCTTCAAAATCATTGTGATTGAATTTATAGGCTTTGGCATTCGACAGTTGAATTCCGTCCCGAATAGAAGCATGACACAATTCATCGTATAAAATCAAGTCATTTTTTTGCGGAACAGCGCTAAAAAAACCAACATTGGCATCGTAGCCCGAATTAAAAATCAAAGCCGATTCAGATTTGTGAAACTTTGCAATAAAGTCTTCTGTTTCTTGATACAGTTTATGGTTTCCAGATAATAAACGAGAACCGGTTGCTCCGTTTTGAATGATGTTATTAGTAATTAAATGCTGATGCGTCTCCTTAAAAATAATTTCTGACTGAGAAAAACCCAAGTAATCATTGGAAGAAAAATCAATCTTTTTACTTGACAAAGGTAATTTTCGCAAAGCATTATTCTGCTTTCTAATTTCAAGTTTAGCGGATAGATTTTCTGGAAAATGTTTCATAGTCAGCAAAAATAAGCATCTTTTTTGGTTTATGGATTTTGTGTCATTTTTGTTTGCTGATTTCTTCAAATTAATGAGATTTGAAATATAAATTCTAATTTAGAATCCCATTTCATAAATCATAAAAATATAATTCATTAAAATTTAACAATTGAAAAATAGCAATGAAAAAAAAATCCATAAATTTTTCCGAAAACGGTTTCGATTTATAACTTTCATAAAATTATGTTAAAAAAAACTTAAAATTAATATCGAAGATGTTAACCTATGAAATAGTTTTCTACTTTCGGCAAATATGAAACGAATTGCATCACTTTTTCTAATAGTAACGTTGTTCTACAACGTGATGGGATACTATCTGATGTTTGCTTATCAAGAGGAGCAAGCGTGGGTGTCTTCTATGGAGAAAAAACATGATTCAGAGTTTCAAGTAATCAAATTGAACGCCACTTTATACTCCTTTATCGAAGACACTGATTTTGAGTATGTAAATGAAGATGTGGTTATCAACAATAAAAGTTATCATATTTTCAAGAAAAGAATTCAAAACAACATACTAAGTCTGTATTACCTGCGCAATTCACATCAAGATGCAATAAGTCAGGATTTAAAAGATATTGTTGACAATCAATTATTCAACGGATCCTCATCAAAAGAGTCTCCAGTCAAAAAACTACTAAAATCTTTCCTAAAAGATTATGTAGCAAATACTGCTGTTTGCGTAGATTTTTCTCCAAAAACAACTGTACTTTCAAGTGAATCTATCATTATGCCAAACGAGGCGCTAGATTCCGGATACATTTCCGTATCGTATTCACCACCCGATTTCGTTTAAATCTTCTTTCATTTTAGTGGAATCATTCGCTTTTATCTGGCATTTGTAAGGTCAAGATAATCATGATTACTTTTTAGCTAAATCTGTACATTTATTACATTCTTCTAGTAGAAATTATGCCCGTTAAAAATGCAAAATAGTCTTTTGTATTTTCTGAATTCATTTTTTGTAAATGATTTCGTAGGCTTATTTTGCATTTCTATTCTGGTCTATTTTGTACAACTAGCTTTCAGAATCATGACTTAAATGGATTTACAAATTCAAAAAATGGATTTTTAAAAGAGTTCTTTATTTCAAATGCAACCTTCAATCTATTCTTTTTGCCTTGTAAATTCAATGAGATTTTTTGGCAAAAGCCAACAGTAAATCTTGTTTTAAAGCGACACTACCTATCCACTAACTTATCTGTTTTTAATGCCAAACTTCTTTTTAGAAAGAAGCAGTTGTTGGCCTATTTTATACCATTAACCATTTTCAAAAACCAATTATTTTAAATATTAAACTACTAACCAAAACCATTTTTTAATGAAAAAATTTTATCTGAGTTGCCTGCTGTTGGCACCTTTATTTATGAATGCTCAAACAGAGATTGACGGTATTATGATGAGTAAAAACAATTTTTGTTTTGGAGCTGTATACCAATATAGCAGCTGGGACCAGTATTGGGAAGGAACCTTTAAAAGAGAAAATCTTAATCTTGGTACTGTTTCTACAAAATCAGTTGCCTTAATGGGAAACTATGGTGTTTCTGATAAATTGAATATTATTTTCAGTCTTCCGTACGTAGAGACAAAGGCTTCTGCAGGAACAATGGAAGGTCAAAAAGGATTGCAGGACCTATCGTTAACCATAAAATACATGCCTTTTGAAAAAACAATTGGAAAAGCAACCTACTCTTTATATGCTTTAGGAGGACTTTCAGCTCCAGTTTCTAATTATTCAGCTGATTATTTGCCATTAAGTCTTGGACTAAGAAGCAAAACTGCTTCCTTACGATTAATGGGTGATTATCAAAGAGGTCACTTTTTCTCCACGCTATCTGGAGCGTATGTAAAAAGAGCGAACATAACCATTGACAGAAATTCCTATTACACAAACGAAATACATTACACTAATGAAGTTGACATGCCAGACGCAATTTCTGTAAACTTAAGAATAGGGTATCGCTCCAACAGATTAATAGCTGAAGCAGTGCTAGATAACTGGGTTACACAATCTGGAGGATTTGACATTACAACAAACAATATGCCTTTTCCAAGCAATACAATGAATGCATTAAAAGTAGGCGTGAACAGTAAATATACACTCAAGAAAATACCGGCATTATCTATTATTGGAGGATGCAATTTTGTTACAGAAGGCAGAAATGTTGGACAATCGAACGCCTTTTATGGCGGTTTATTTTATATCCTTAATTTAAAAAAAACAACTCAAGAAAATGAAAAATAAAATACAAAAAATAGCCTACAATAGCCTTTTGGTTTTGTTTCTTATGTTGAACTATTCTTGTAGTGATGAGTTAACAGAACGCAACGAACAATTTCCTCAATTAAATCCGGCTAACACAGACGAATTAGCAGGAAATTGGAAAACTTTCTTATTGACTACACCAAATGAATTTTCTTTGGATGCACCAATCGCAAGTACCGCAGCCGCATTTACAAGGGAAATCAATGAAATAAAAAGTTACCAGGCAAGCATAACGCCGGAACAGAAAAAAATAATAAAATACTGGAGTGCCGGAGGTGTTTTACGTTGGAATGAAATCATGCGAACTTTAGTCGCAAGACACAATCGTCCACCTTATCAAAATGAAGACGGAACGTATCCTGCACCATCTGGAGCAAATCCATTTGCAAATCCTGAATTTCCTTTTTCAAATCCTCCATACGCAGCAAGAGCTTATGCTTATGTGAGTGCCGCGCAATATGATGCGATGATTGCTACTTGGCATTATAAAAAACTGTATAATAGAGCTGCACCTTTTACGGTTGATGCAACTTTACCAGTTTTAATCCCAAAAAGCACCTTACCTTCATATCCATCTGAAGATGCAGTTTTAGCTGGAGTTACGGTTGAATTATTAAAATTATTGTTCCCCACAGAAATTGCTTATATACAAGAAAAAGCAGAGGAACAAAAATTATATCGTATTATTAGTGGTGCCAATGTTCGAAGTGATGTTGATGCAGGAATTATTTTAGGCAGAAAAATTGCAGGCAAATTTATCGCCAGAGCAGCTTCTGATGGAACTGGAGCAGCTATTGGTAATCAAGCGCTTTGGACACAACTGGAAACTCAAACTGCTGCCACTGGAGAAACTCCATGGAAATCATTAGATGTACCTGCAAGACCTCCAATGTTACCATTGTTTGGGAAAGTAAAATCATTCTTAATGACTCCAGAAATGGTTGTTGCCAGCCGTCCGGTACCTCCGCCTTCTACAAAATCAGAACAATTTGCAAAGGAATTAGCTGAAGTAAAAAACTACGGAAAAAATGCCACTAGAAAGAACATGCAAATCGTGACTTTTTGGGCTGATGGTGTAGGAACTTATACACCTCCAGGACACTGGAATGCAATTGCATCAGAGTCATTTGTAGAGCTAAATTATAGTGAAGTACGATGGGCGAGAAATCTGGCATTATTAAATATTGCCATGATGGATGCGGCAATCAGCTGTTGGGATGCAAAATATACCTACTTCAACCCGAGACCTTCTCAAGTTGACCCATCTATAAAAACATTAACAGGAACCCCTAATTTCCCTTCCTATGTATCAGGACACTCCACTTTTAGCGGTGCAGCCTGCGTAGTTTTATCACACATAATTCCTGTAAAAAAACAAAGCTTTGTGGCTATGGCAAAAGAGGCTTCGGATTCTAGAATGTTTGGATGCATCCATTACAGAAGCGATTGTGAAAAAGGACTTGAATTAGGCGAAAAAGTAGGCGGTTTTGCTGTTGCAAGAGCACTTACTGATGGCGCCGAATAACTTAAAATAATTAAGTTGGTAATTTGTTTCAATGGTTTGTTTTAATATTTCATCTTCCCAACTACAGCCTAACAGGCATTGGAAACCTGTTAGGCTTTTTTTATTTTTTATGGGTCTAATTTAAAACATAACAATGCATCGATTATAAAAAAAAAGCCAGAACAACCCATTAAACACACTTACTAATGAAAAAAACATTCAATAATTTTTATTTTATTTTAAGCAAAAAAATGGAAAAACACAGCGTCAATATGATGCGAATTTCATTGGTATTAATATACGTTTGGTTTGGTGCTTTAAAAATTTTCGGAATGAGTCCTGCCGGCGAATTAGTTGAACAAACCGTTTATTGGTTTAAACCTGAAATATTTATTCCAATTCTTGGTATTTGCGAAGTTCTTACAGGTCTTGGTTTACTCATAAAACGGCTTATTCCTTATACTATTCCGCTATTATTAATGCATATGGCGGCTACATTTTTTCCTGTTTTTATTCTAAAAACTATTTGTTTTGATGCATTTCCTTATTGCCCTACTTTGGCGGGACAATACATAATCAAAAATCTTATTTTAATTTCTGGAGCCCTTGTAGTTGCAGGAAAATACAATGAAAAATATTATGCCGAAATGAATTTGAAATTAAGCGAAAAATAAAAATCTAAATCCATTTCGTGTAATCAAAGATTTTCTAATTTTATAATTACAGATAGTAAATACCAATCATCAATCCGTAATCAATAAAATCAAATGAAACCTATACTTTATAAAAGAGCGTCAACTCTAGACGAATTGGAACAAATTAGAACACTCCAATTACAAAATAGCTCTCAGAATATAAGTTCTGAAGAAAAACTTCAAGAAGGATTTGTTACAGTCCAACATTCAGTCGCTTTGCTAGAACAAATGAATTATGCTTGCGCACATATTATCGCCAAAGACAATGATATCGTAGTAGGTTTTGCATTGGTAATGCTTTCTAGCTTTAGGAACGAAATCAAGGCTCTTATACCCATGTTTGAAAGAATTGGCGAACTAGTGTCCAAGGATAAAACTTACGCTGTAATGGGGCAAATTTGTGTAGATAAAGACCATCGCAAACAAGGAATATTCAGAGGACTTTATCATTTTTACAAAGAGGAACTGCAACATCAATTTGATTACTTAATCACTGAAGTTGCCGCTATAAATCTTCGCTCTATGCAAGCACACGAGGCCATTGGATTCAAAATAATTGATACTTATGACGAAGACGGGATTGTTTGGAATATTATACTTTGGGATTGGACATAAAAAAAGCCTCACATATTTGTGAGGCTTTCATTTTTTATGATCAAGATTACTTTAGTCAGCTAAAATAATAACTTTATTGTCTTTCATTTCAATTGTACCTGAATTGATAGCCAGTGTATAATTTTGAGCATCTAACTTCGTGAATTTACCCGCTACTTCTTTTGCAAAAGCAAAATCAGAAGCTGTAATTTTCACTACACCTATTCCTAAAATAGAAACGATTGGCGCGTGGTTATTCAAAATCTGAAAGCTTCCATCAACTCCTGGCAATGTAACCGAAGTTACTTCTGCTGAAAATAATTTTGCTTCTGGTGATACTATTTCTAATAACATATTTTTGTAGTTTGAAAATTTAAAAGTTTAAAGTTTAAGGTTACGAGTGAACTTTAAACTTTAAACTTTTAAACTAATTTTAAGCTTCCGCTAACATTTTTTCTCCAGCTTCGATAGCTTCTTCAATAGTACCTTTAAGGTTGAAAGCTGATTCTGGCAAGTGATCTAATTCACCGTCAATAATCATATTAAATCCTTTGATAGTATCTTTGATATCAACTAAAACTCCTTTTAATCCTGTAAATTGCTCAGCAACGTGGAAAGGTTGAGATAAGAAACGTTGTACACGACGTGCTCTTGAAACGGCTAATTTATCATCTTCTGATAATTCTTCCATACCAAGGATCGCGATGATATCTTGTAGTTGTTTGTATTTTTGTAAAATTTCTTTTACTCTTTGCGCACAGTCATAGTGCTCATCACCTAAAATTTGAGGAGTAAGAATTCTTGAAGTTGAATCCAATGGATCAACCGCAGGGTAAATACCTAACTCAGCAATTTTACGAGATAATACAGTAGTAGCATCAAGGTGAGCAAAAGTTGTAGCCGGAGCCGGGTCAGTTAAATCATCCGCAGGAACGTAAACCGCTTGTACAGATGTAATAGAACCTTTGTTTGTTGATGTAATACGCTCTTGCATCGCACCCATTTCAGTAGCCAATGTTGGTTGGTACCCTACCGCAGATGGCATACGACCTAAAAGTGCCGAAACCTCAGAACCTGCTTGTGTAAAACGGAAGATATTATCTACGAAGAACAATACATCTTTACCTTGATCAGTTCCTGCTCCATCACGGAAATATTCTGCAATAGATAATCCAGAAAGTGCTACACGAGCACGAGCTCCTGGAGGCTCATTCATTTGTCCGAAAACGAAAGTAGCTTTAGACTCTCTCATTCCTGGCATATCCACTTTAGATAAATCCCATCCTCCATTTTCCATAGAGTGCATGAATTCATCACCGTATTTTATAATTCCTGACTCTAACATTTCACGAAGTAAGTCATTTCCTTCACGTGTTCTTTCTCCTACTCCTGCGAATACTGAAAGTCCACCGTGACCTTTTGCAATATTGTTAATCAACTCCTGAATCAATACTGTTTTACCAACTCCAGCACCACCGAACAATCCAATTTTACCCCCTTTTGAGTAAGGCTCAATTAAATCGATTACTTTAATACCTGTGAATAAAACTTCAGAAGAAGTAGATAAATCTTCGAATTTTGGTGCTTGTCTGTGAATAGACATACCGTTTTCTCCTGTTTTTGGCAAATTACCTAAACCGTCAATTGCATCTCCAATTACGTTGAATAAACGACCGTAAACATCGGCACCGATTGGCATTTGGATAGGATTTCCTGTTCCAACTACTTCATAACCTCTACTCAAACCATCTGTTGAGTCCATCGAAATGGTACGTACTGTATTTTCACCAATGTGAGATTGTACTTCAAGTACTAATAAAGTACCATCTTTTTTTGTGATTTCTAACGAATCATAAATTTTTGGAAGTTCAACATCCTTACCGTTGAAAACGACATCAACTACTGGTCCAATGATCTGGGCAACTTTTCCTATTACTTTTGACATTACTTATGTATTTATTAAATAGCTATTTAGGTTTATAAAATAGTACCAACCGAAACGTATCGATTAAATGCTTTTTTCAGAGCGCAAAGATAAATTTTTAAAATATAAAATCAATTATTTTTTTATAAAAAAAGGATATTTTTAGTAGATCCTCCACAAATGACTTCGAAAAAGATAAAAGACAGTATTATTCTTAAAAAAAGTAAGACCACTTACAAGGTGTAAGTGGTCTTTAAAATATCATTTTACATAAAAAATTATAATGATGCAGGGTATAATATACGGTATGTACCTACATTGACATTTTTAAAATTTGAACCAAATTTTGCATTAATAGCGTCAGTAAATAAGTTTGCAATAATTGCATACCCTCTTGGGCTTGGATGAACACCATCTAAAGAGAACATCCCTCCAGTTACAAAAGTAGAAGTTGTTGTATAACCGTTATATACTATACCACCTTTGGCCAATTGATCAGTTACACCTTTCAACTCTACAAAAGCCAATCCTTTTGCATCAGCTACAGACTTTATAGTCGCGTTATATGCATCTGTTGCAACTTTTACTTCTGCGATTTCAACTTTTGTTAGAACATCTTTATCCTGCATAGGGTAGGTTATACCGAATTTATTTAAAGGAGCCGGAATTCCAGCTGGTGAAGCACCAATAACACTTTGAGCTACTAAAACAACCAAATCATCTTTAGTTGCTTGTCTTGCTTGGCCAAATACTTGACCGTAAAAAGTTGCAGTTTGAACACCTAAAGAAGGTGTAAACGCAGCTGTTAATTGCGCGGATAAATTAGGTAATGATTCGTCTACTATTAGTAAAGGATTCGCAACTGTTGATGATAGCAAGTTAATTCGATCACCAGCATTAAATGCAGTTAACGCTTGTTTTAGAGGTCCATACAATTGCGTATTCAAAGCCGATACTGTTCCTTGACCAACAGCCACATTTCCACCACCCAATACAGAGACAGACAATGGATTAAACGGAACAGTAGTAAAGTATGGCAAAGATGTTACATATGGTAAATTTGCCACAACTCCTTTTGCTCCTTTTGCAGTCATTGCATTTACAACATTTGAGTAAACATTTGCGAAAACTGTTGGATCCGTAATATCATTACCACCATAGGTTGCTGGATTCAAATTCCCCGTTTGATTTCTACCAATACCCCCAGAAGTTGCATATGATAATACATCATTACCACCAATCCATAACGAAAAGAAAGTAGCGTCTTGTGCAACAGCATCAGCTAATACAGTTGTTGATGCTGATGAAGCAAATCGAGCGAAGTAAGGATTAGCAGCACCTGTTGCTACACCAGCCACATTTCCATAACCTGGCGCAACTAAATGATAACTTTTCGCACCCGGTACACCCATGTTGTTAAACGAACCTGTTAGCTTAGTAGTAACCTCTGTTGACGGTCGTCCTGCTACAGGAACAGGCGCCGAACCATTAAAATACAACCTTGCACCTGAAATTACATTACCACCAAGCAACAAACCACCCACATTATCAGCCATCAAAGGAGTTTTAAATTCACCTCCACCTGCCAAAGCAAACTGTTGCGAAATAACATTTACATAAGAACCTTTCTGAGCTTCAATAAACAAAGCATTATCACTAAAACCAGCTGCATAAGAATCACCAAGCGCTACGTACTTGGACACTGTAGCCGTACCTGAAGTTAAGGGGGTTCCATCAGATGAATTAGCGTCTACTGCTACCTCTTCCTCACTATCACACGCTATAAATGCTAAAGAAGCAAATAATAACCATTTGAAATTTTTTATCATCGTTTTATAATTTAGTATTTATGAATGATTACGGGTTGATTGTCCAAGATGCAAAATATTGTTGACCAATAAGACCAGCTCCTAATACTTGACCGTATTCTTTACCTCCAATGTTTGATGCTCCAACTTTTAATGTTGATTTCAAAGAAGGAATATTGTAATTTAACTGTGCATCTATAACTGTTGCTGATACTATTGTACCATCTGCAAAAGAAGACTGCCATAAGTATTCGCTATTCCATCTTCCACTTACATTAAATCCAAAATTTGGAAATAACTTTTCGTTACCTATAGAGGCTTTCACACGGTGTTTCGGTGTATTGAAACCCGCTTCAAAACTAGGGTCTTTAGATTGATCAAATTTAAATTCAGCGTAATTATAGTTTGCACCTATTTCAAAATCCTTGTATACTTTTCTTGACAATCCAAGACCGAAACCTAATGACTTAATTTCTAAAGGAGTATTAGTGTACAATTGAAATGTTCTAGTATTTCCATTTTGCAAAGCGTGTAAAGCTTTTGGGCCTTCTGGATTAGTTAAACCGCCACCATCTAAAGCAGCCCCATACAAAGGTGTAATAACATTTAAGTTCCCTATGAAATTATTGTAAATATTATAATAACCGTTAATATCAATTGAAGTCTTATTGATGAAAGAACGGTACCCCAACTCAATTGCTTTTACTTCTTCTGGTTTAACTAGACCTGCATTTGTTTTTCTCAATAATGCAGGATTTGATGCTGCTGCAAAAGCAAGGACAGATGATGCTGTGTATGAATTTTCATAAGCTCGTGTTCCATTAATAGTAACTGAAGAGCCGCCTGCAAAACCCTGTCCAACAGTAGTTCCGATTGGTAATGTTTCTACAAATCGTGTCAAGTTATCTGGAGCTGAACCTAATAAAATTGCACTTCCTACATTAAATCCAATATACTGATCTTGTGTAGATGGGTTTCTAAAACCGGTTTGAAACGAACCTCTAAAATTATGGTTTTTATTTTGCCCTGCAGAATACACTACAGAGATTCTTGGCGAATAATTACCCTCGAAATTCTGTGCTTTGTCGTAACGAATAGATCCAGTTAATTTCAAGC
Organism: Flavobacterium pasteuri; assembly: GCF_048286615.1. Taxonomy (NCBI): domain Bacteria; kingdom Pseudomonadati; phylum Bacteroidota; class Flavobacteriia; order Flavobacteriales; family Flavobacteriaceae; genus Flavobacterium; species Flavobacterium pasteuri. The sequence continues at coordinate 35,628 of NZ_JBLVPN010000001.1, forward strand.
GATCATCCATTAATTTTTTCATTATTTGAGTATATGCACCGTATTCATCATAACGGATTGGACCTGCTGCATCAGTATAAATACGTCCAAATGAATTCAATTCATATTGTCTATATGATCCACCCACTTGAATTTCGGCAAATTTTATCAAATCTTTAAAATTATAATTTGCATCAGAATGGTAAATTCTTGAATTATCAACCAATTTTGAACCTGATAATACACTCGGATCATTAATAACTTGATTAAATGCATTTTTAAATGCATCTGTTCCAGGTATCAATCTACCAGTATCTGCAGTAGCTCTAGCACGTGCATGTGATTGCGCAGGTGTAAATCCTCCTAGCGTTGATTGTACGTAAGCCCCAGCATATTGTCCAAACCAAGTTCTGTCATCTTTCCATTTTCTATTTACATTGATACCTGTAAACAACATGTCGTACGACTGACCGCCATCCTCAGTTGTAGTATATCCTCTTAAAAAGAAGTTTTTACCTTTGAATTCAATTTTATGTTGTTGCATAAAAAAATTATTCAAATAATAACGGTTAGCTCCCTGGTAAACAGTATTTCCATAACCAAATTTACTTTGCACAATTACTTCTAACTTTTCATCTCCGAATGGACGAATGTGTAAAGACAAATCAATTTTCGTATTGGAAACTCTATTGTCTGTCAAATCAACTTCATTATATCCTGTTCTACTAACATTAGAGTTTGGAAGTAAATTTACTGCCGATGCAGGAATTAAATTCTGAGCTGCTAAAGCTTGACCAACTCCTTTGATATTTGTTGCAACTTCATCCCCGTAAACGTTTATACCGTCATAATTAATAGTATTCCTATCAATCCCCTGACGAGTTTTATCATCATAATTTACTGCATGCCACTCTGTACCTCTCATGTATGTAAAATTAGCTTTACCTGCAATATATTTATTGAATGCTTTAGCCATACGAACTCCGTAATCTACATAATCATTTGTTCCAGCTGCTTTTTGGCTTGTTTGGCCAAACTTAGCGTACGCTCTAATACCTTCACTAGTAAAGGGACTTTTACTTGTCATAAACAAAATACCATTAAAAGCGTTAGCACCATACAAAGCAGAAGAAGCTCCCGGCAATAATTCAACTGACTGCACATCAATTTCAGAGACCCCTATTAAGTTTCCTAATACAAAATTTAATAATGGTGAAGAATTGTCCATACCGTCTACTAATTGCATAAAACGAGTATTTGCTACAGTAGCAAAACCACGCGTGTTGATCGATTTAAACGACATACTAGAAGTATTCATTTGAACCTCTTTCATGTTTTCTAATCCATCATAAAAAGAAGGCGAGGCCGTTTTCTTAATTTCAGCAATACCCATTCTTTCAATGGTAACTGGCGATTCTAACACTCGCTCTGGTGTTCTTGAAGCAGAAACCACAATTTCATCTAGTTTATTCTCTTCATCCAATAACTTTACTGAAATTTTTTGACTAGCTGAAGAAACTGAAATTTTTTGAGATGTAAACCCGACACTTGAAACCTCAATAACAAAAGGAGGTTTTTTTGATGATTGCAAAGTAAAAGAGCCTTCTAAATTGGTTATCGTACCCGAAGATTCTCCAACGATTTTAATGTTAGCTCCAGGGATAGGTTGGTTGTTACTATCTGTAACAATACCTGAAATTGAGTTTTGAGCGAAAGTTAGGCTACAAAAAAACAATGACAAAAAAAGTAAATACACTCTCATTGGGTTATAATTTGTTGGTTTATGTAGCCAAAGTACAAATATTTTTGATATTAATAAAAAAGCGACTAAAAAATTTCATATTTATCAGTTATTTTACCGCATTCACACTTATTCTACATTTATTTTTTAATATTATATGTTAAAAATTATGCAATAATAATAGAATATCACTATGCATGCATATAAAAAATACATTTATCACAAAAAAATTATTAATTTTTAGATATTTGATAAAAGTGATAAAACATAGGAAATTTAACGATTTTTTACGCTTTTCAAGTATTTAAAAAAGTAGTTGCCAAAAGAAACATGCTCAAAAAAAGCCTCGAAAGAAAATCTTTCGAGGCTTTTTTTAAAATATTATAATTTAAATCTGTTTTGAAAATTTATTCTACAGTTACAGATTTTGCTAAATTACGAGGTTGATCAACATTACAACCACGCATAACAGCAATATGATAAGACAAAAGCTGTAATGGAATTGTAGTAATCAATGGTGACAAAGCATCTGAAGTTTCAGGGATTTCAATAACATAATCAGCTAATTCACGCACTTGTGTATCACCTTTAGTTACTACAGCGATAATTTTTCCACTTCTCGACTTAATTTCCTGAATATTGCTTACAATTTTGTCATAGTGCCCCTGCTTTGGCGCAATGACAACCACGGGCATATGCTCATCAATTAATGCAATTGGTCCGTGTTTCATTTCTGCTGCAGGATATCCTTCGGCGTGAATATAAGATATCTCTTTAAGCTTCAAAGCACCTTCAAGAGCTACAGGAAAATTATACCCTCTTCCTAAATAAAGACAATTAGGAGCATCCTTAAAGACCGATGCAATTTCTTTTGCCTTTTCATTTGTTTCCAAAGCCTCTTTTACTTTTTCCGGAATAATTTCCAATTCTTGCAAATAAGTATGAAAATCGGTATTAGACAAAGTTCCTTTTGCTTTTGCTAAACGCAAAGCAATCATTGTCAATACTGTAATTTGTGTAGTAAAAGCTTTAGTCGATGCAACACCAATTTCAGGACCCGCATGTGTATAAGCTCCCGCATGTGTTTCTCTAGAAATAGAAGAACCCACTACGTTACAAACGCCAAATACAAATGCTCCTTGCTCTTTGGCAAGTTTTATTGCAGCCATAGTATCTGCTGTTTCTCCTGATTGCGAGATAGCAATAACTACGTCTTTACTATTTATGATTGGATTTCTATATCTAAACTCAGAAGCATATTCTACTTCTACCGAAATACGGGCAAACTCTTCAAAAACATACTCTGCCACTAAACCTGCATGCCATGAAGTTCCGCAAGCCACGATAATAATTCTATCAGCATTAAGGAATTTTTCTAAATTATCCTCAACTCCTGCCATTTGAATAATACCCTCATTAGCATGAAGTCTTCCGCGATAGGTGTCTTTTATAACACTTGGTTGTTCATAAATCTCTTTAAGCATAAAATGATCATAACCACCTTTTTCAATTTGCTCTAAGTTCATTTGAAGCTCCTGAATATAAGGATCAACTAAAGAATCATCTTTAATTTTTCTAATTTTCATAGCTTTATGTAATCTAATATTTGCCATTTCGCCATCTTCCAAATAGATTGCATTAGACGTATATTCTATAAAAGGTGAAGCATCCGAAGCAATAAAAAATTCTCCTTCACCTACACCAATAGCCAATGGACTTCCTAGTCTGGCAGCAACAATTTCGTCTGGGTTTTTTTTATCAAACACAGCGATTGCATAAGCTCCAACTACTTGATTCAAGGCGACCTGAACTGCTTTACCTAATTTTAAATTTTCTTTTTTTTGTACCTCTTCAATAAGATTCACCAACACCTCAGTATCAGTATCCGAATAAAAAACATACCCACGTTTTAATAATTCTTCTTTTAAAGGCGCATAATTTTCAATAATACCATTATGAATTATTGCCAAATCTCCTGAATTAGAAAGATGAGGATGAGAATTTACGTCGTTTGGAACACCGTGAGTAGCCCAACGTGTATGCCCTATTCCTATAGTTCCGTTTGTTGTAATTCCTGTAGCAGCTTTCGCCTCAAGATCCGAAACCTTCCCTTTTGTTTTACAAAGTTTTAGATTTTCACCATCATACAACATTACACCTGCACTATCATAGCCTCTATATTCAAGTCTCTTTAATCCTTTTATTACAATAGAATAAGCTTCTCTATAACCGATATATCCAACGATTCCACACATAATATTTTAATTAGGTTTTGTATAATAAATTTCAAGCTTCAATCTCTTATCATCAGGAACAGTGGATTTACCTCCAAATAAAATAGTCCCTAAAGGATTCATTACAGATGCTTTTGGCGCTCCAGAAATAAAAGTATTTGGAGTTTTTAACTTATGAGAAACTATTGTCGCAATATCTTCTGTGACTACCAATCCTAACTTAACATTGGTTGAATCTTTATATTTAACAAGATTCCTTATTTGATTTGTAACCCTAATTTTATATGTAACTCCTCTTTTGCTTGTAGCGTTTGTAATTATATTACCATCAAAAATAGTTTTTGATTTTTTTACATTAACACTATTTGTTGTTGCATCTGAATAATAATCAACAATAGGTCGGTTATTATTAAAATCATATAGATAGATTCTTTGTGGCTCATAAGTAGTAGCCATAGCAGCAGCATCAATATGAAAAACTAAATTAGCCTCATTAATTAACCATCCACTATTCCTGATGGCTTCTAATTCACCCGGAGTATTAAAAAGACTTATCACCGCCACAGATCCTTCACCACCTTTTAAATATAATTTGTCATCGCCTTCGGCTGTATTTCCAGTATTTGGCAAAGTATTATAGGCAAGTCCACTACCCGCAAAATCAGTATTCAACAAACTCACGGAATTTCCTGTCATGTCTAAAACTATAGTTTTTTTAACTCGTGTAATTGTAGTAACACCACTAGTTGTTGTTGACAAATCCTCATTATATTTTATAGTAATTTTTCCCGCCTTAAAATTTAACATTGCTAAATTTCCGGCGCTGCTTCCTGATTTTTCCATTTTAAAATAAAGTCCCCTGAAGTACTCTTTGAAAACATCATTTGTAGCCAACTTTCCAGCTCCAACAGCATCAATTATTTTTGTTTTAAAATAACCCTTATTCAAATTCAATTGCATTCCCGGAGGAGTTCTTGTAGTTGTAACTACTTTTGTAATTGAATCTGTTGTAGTAACTACATGTTCTGCTGGATCAAAGAAAAACTTATCGTTTTGAGCTAAACTAGAGTCGTCATTCAAACGATTTGGTTTTTTAACATTATCAAATTCAGCATTTTGATTTGTGAAATATTTTTGAGGCTGCAAAAAACCACCAATGGGATCTGCATCTCTCATATAATATCCAGACTCATAAACACTTAGTTTCATCTCAGCCTTATCAGGACCGTATATAGAATCTAACACATAATCATGACTACCATCAGTTTTTGTAACCGTTTTTGAAGCGTCATAATAATATGGAATTGTCAAAACTACACTTTCAATATAAGGCCTCGTACTTATTGTTGTAAGTGTTGTAGACAAAGTCAATTGTGTACCAAAATTCGCCGTTGTTTCACCAAAATTTGGATTGTTATATATTCCCAAAGGATTAACCACAAGATCATTTGATTGTATAGGACCCGTTTTTTGATTGTAAGCTAAAACATTGTACGTTTCTTTTTTGAGATCAAAATTGTTTTCGCCAATTAAATCACCTCCAATTTCATTATAATCTTTATCACAGGAATATAAAAAAACAACACTCGCAACTACCAGAATTTTCTTAAAAAAAGAATTATTGTACATATTTAATAAAAAAGTTTAATTTAAAGAACCTCGTTTCTATAGAAATTAGTATAAGCTTCCGCGAATGCATCTTTCGGTGCGAAAGGTAAAAAAGGTTTTCCTGAAGATTCTATAAATTTTGTTAAACTTGGAGATAGGTTTTCTGATGCTATAATCACCGCATCAGAATGTTTAATAGTAGCCTTAATTATGTTTTCATAGTCTGGAACTTCCAAATCTGAAATCGCATCATCAGGAACACCGTCAAATTTAACTTTATTAATCATTTCAACATCTAAAGTCCCATCAAAAGACTGACTGTAAACCGAAGTAACAATCTTTGTCTCTGAAAACAAGGCTTCATTTTTGTAAAAATGCTTCATGTAAATAGGCAACATCGCAGCCATCCATCCATGAACGTGAATAATATCAGGCACCCAATTTAGCTTTTTTACCGTTTCAACAACTCCTTTTGCAAAGAAAATGGCACGTTCATCATTATCAGGATACATCACACCTTCTTCATCAGCAAATGTGGCTTTCCTTTTAAAATACTCATCATTATCAATAAAGTAAACTTGTATTCTTTCTTTTGGTATAGAAGCCACTTTTATAATTAAGGGCATATCCAAGTCGTTTACTACCAAATTCATCCCCGAAAGTCTAATTACTTCGTGCAATTGATGTCTTCTCTCATTAATATTTCCATACCTTGGCATAAAAATTCTTATCTGCCCACCTTGATCATTAATCATTTTCGGCACGTCATAAGACATTAAAGAGACCTCATTTTCAGCGAGATAAGGCACCACTTCAGATGATACATATAATATCCTCTTATCTTTCATATTGTAATTTACTTAATTTATTGGCAATAAAAACCATGCAAAATTACAAAAATTTATGCAGTTATTAACTAAAATAGTAAGTTTGCATTTAATTTTAATAATACTGCCATGCATATTTTCTACGGAAAAGCATCTTTAATCGACTATTTGAAATCCATAAAAACCGTCCAATCCACTATTGGATTTGTTCCTACGATGGGCGCTTTACATCAAGGTCATTTGGCATTAATGCAAAAATCGCAACTAGAAAATGAAAATACTGTTGTGAGTATTTTTGTAAATCCAACACAATTTAATAATCCTGAAGATTTAGCGAAATACCCAAGAACATTAGACGAAGACGTAAAAAAACTTACAGCTTTAAATCCAAATATAATTCTATACGCCCCATCTGTTGACGACATTTATGATGGAAAACCCCTTTCTCAATCTTTCGATTTTGATGGTCTTGAAAATCAAATGGAAGGCAAATTCAGACCCGGACATTTTAATGGCGTAGGCACGATTGTAAAACGTCTTTTTGAAATAGTGGAACCAACAAATGCGTATTTTGGTGAAAAAGATTTTCAACAATTACAAATTGTCAAAAAAATGGTAGCCAAAAACCACTTAAAAGTGAACGTGATTGGTTGTCCTATTTACAGAGAATCCAATAATCTTGCCATGAGCTCCAGAAACGAACGCTTGTCAACAGAGGAAAGAAACGAAGCGGCAATTATTTATCAAACACTAACCGCGGTAAAAGAAAAATTTGCAACAAATAATACTACAAGTATTTCAGAATGGGTTCAAAAATCATTCAACAAGAACAAGCGCTTCACATTAGAATATTTTGTAATTGCTGATGAGGCAACACTTTTACCTTGTACCCGAAAAAATAAAAATAAAAAATACCGTGCCTTTATTGCGGTACTTGTCAATAATATTCGATTGATTGACACCATTTCATTAAATTAATTTACTTTTGTAGCATGCAAATTCAAGTCGTAAAATCAAAAATACACCGAGTAAAAGTAACTGGCGCCGATTTAAATTATATCGGTAGCATTACCATAGACGAAGCTTTACTGGAAGCCTCCAATATCATTGAAGGAGAAAGAGTATTCATTGTAAATATAAACAATGGAGAACGTTTTGACACCTACGCCATCAAAGGCGAAAAAAACTCAGGCATCATAACCTTAAATGGTCCAGCAGCCAGAAGAGTGCAAAAAGATGACATTATCATCATTATTTCTTATGCTACATTAGAATTTGAGGAAGCAAAAAGTTTTAAACCCTGGATTATTTTCCCTAACGAAAATGACAATTCTTTGACTTAATTCTTCAAAGAATAAATATGTACTGACTTACTTTTTTAAAAAAATAAATCCCTTATTTAAAAACTCAAAGTAAAAGTATTTAACTCCACAAAATACTGAATATCTGATTTACTTAACTCAAAATCAGATATCCAGTTGTTTTTTGTTTAGCGCATTTTTAAACTCAATAAATCCTATTTATTTTTCAAAAAAGCAAGTGCAATTCTGGCGCCTTAACTTTTCTTGTTTTTTAAATAAAAGTAAATAAAGTATTATATTGCTCTCTTATTTAGGTGTACTTTAATTTCTAAACGCTCCACATTATGAAACAACTACTACTATTTTTATTCTTCTCTATTACACTATTTTCACAAAAAACCACCATACCATTTGAATCAAACGCTTTGGGCGAAAGCCGTGAAATCACAATTGGACTTCCGCCTTCTTTCGAAAAAAACCCAAATAAAAAGTATCCGGTACTTATTTTACTCGATGGCGATTACTTATTTGACCCATTTTATGGCGCTTTGAATTATGGTGCCTATTGGGATGATTTACCAGAAATGATTGTCGTTGGCATAAGCCAAAACAAAAATAACGAACGCTTTGATGACAGCACTTATGATGAAGCGGATGGTGTTCCATCGGGAAAAGGCGCAAAATTCTTTGAGTTTATTGGTGCCGAGTTACTTCCTTATATCGAAAAAAAATACCCAGTTGCACCATTCCGAATCATTGCAGGACACGACACTACGGCGGGATTTTTAAACTTTTTTCTGTACAAAGACAATCCTATATTCAATGGATATATTTCATTAAGCCCGGAACTGGCTCCTGAAATGGAAAATATCATTCCAGAAAAACTTTCAAATATAAAACAACCTATTTTTTATTATCAATCCAATGGAGATGGCGATGTAAAAAAAATTCAAGAGTCTATAAAAAAACTAGACAAAAATATAAAACAGGTTACTAATCCTGAATTAAATTACAAGTTCGATAATTTTAAAGGCACATCGCACTATTCGCTTATACTATACTCGATTCCAAATGCCTTATACCAATTTTTTGATGCTTACAAACCCATCTCATCTACTGAATACAGCGAAAAAATTGCTGTTCTTCAATCCGGTTATGTGGATTATTTGACCAATAAATATACTGCTTTGTCCAAAAGTTTAGGTTTAAAAATACCTATTCGTGTCAACGATTTCAAAGCCATTGAAGCGGCAATTCTAAAAAACAAAGCCTATCCTGAATTGGATAAATTAGCTGAAATTGCCAATAAAAATTATCCAAAGTCAATGCTTGCCGATTATGAATTGGGTTTAATGTATGAAAAAATGGGCGACCCTAAGAAAGCGGCAAAACGCTATCAAAGTGCTTCTCAATTAGAGGAAATTGGCGACCTTACAAAAAACATGATGATGGAAAAATACGATGACATGACAAGCCAAACACCAAAAAAATAATGTCGAAAGTAAAAACAACTTTTTTTTGCCAAAACTGTGGCGCACAATATGCAAAATGGCAAGGACAATGCAATTCTTGTAAAGAATGGAATACCATTGCGGAAGAAATTATCCAAAAACAGGAAAAAACAGCTTGGAAGAGTGAATCAGCTGCAACAAGTAAAGCACCAAAACCTTTACGAATAGACGAAATTGATTCAGCTCAAGAAATCCGTATGGATACAACTGATGCAGAACTCAATCGCGTGCTGGGTGGTGGAATCGTTCCGGGTTCTTTGATTTTATTAGGTGGCGAACCTGGAATAGGAAAAAGTACGCTTTTGCTACAAATCTCTTTAAAATTACCTTATAAAACCTTGTATGTATCTGGCGAGGAAAGTCAGAAACAAATAAAAATGCGTGCCGAAAGAATCACGCCAAGCGGTGACAATTGCTATATTCTTACCGAAACCAAAACCCAAAATATCTTCAAGCAAATTGAAGCCATTGAACCGGAAATCGTGATTATCGATTCCATTCAAACTTTGCATACGGATTATATTGAATCTACTCCCGGCAGTATTTCTCAAATTAGAGAAACCACCGCCGAGTTGATCAAGTTTGCCAAAGAAACCAATATTCCCGTGATTCTGATTGGTCATATTACCAAAGATGGAAACATTGCAGGGCCAAAAATCCTGGAACACATGGTCGATACGGTTTTACAATTTGAAGGCGACAGAAATCACGTATACCGAATCTTACGTTCGTTAAAAAACCGTTTCGGTTCTACTGCCGAAATTGGTATTTATGAAATGCTTGGTAATGGCTTGCGAGAAGTTTCTAATCCATCGGAAATATTGATTTCACACAAAGACGAGGAATTATCCGGAACCGCGATTGCCTCAACATTAGAAGGTATGCGCCCGTTGATGATTGAAATCCAAGCCTTGGTAAGCACCGCAGTTTACGGAACACCGCAACGCAGCACGACAGGTTATAATGCGAAAAGACTCAATATGATTCTGGCTGTTTTAGAAAAAAGAGCTGGTTTCAGGCTTGGCGCCAAGGATGTTTTCCTGAACGTAACGGGAGGAATTTCAGTAGATGATCCGGCGATAGATTTAGCTGTTGTAGCCGCCATTTTATCCTCAAATGAAGATATTGCAGTCAATAAAGATTTTTGCTTTGCTGGCGAAGTGGGACTTTCTGGCGAAATACGTCCTGTAAACCGAGTGGATCAACGTATTCAGGAAGCTGAGAAATTAGGTTTTTCGACCATTTTTGTATCCAAATACAACAAAATTGCGTTGAAAAATACCGGAATCAAAATCAGATTGGTAGCCAAAATTGAAGATGTGGCGAGTGAATTGTTTGGGTAATAAAATAATTTGTTAAAAAGGTTGTGAATCAGTTTTTTGGAACTAACTTTGAATGACGTTTACAAAACCATCTACACTATGGAAACTATATCAATTTTTTTAACAAACGTTAAAACCACTTTGGACAATTTGGTATCTGGACTAACTTCTGAATTCTCAAATGAAAATTCATTAATTAGCAATGAAGTTATGGACATTATTGAAAATCCAAAAGACAAAAAGAAACTTGATGATGCCGTTGATTATTTATTAAACAACAAAAACATTAAAGAAAAGGAAGTTAAACTTTCAAACAAAACAATAACAATTTCATTAGGTTAAAATTGGATAATCTAGCATTAAACACTATATTCTATATACTAATATTTATATTTCCTGGGCTCTTGTTCAGGAAATTTTATTTTAGTGGTGATTTTACAAAACAATTTCAACAAGGTAACTTGATGGAAAGATTGCTTTGGACTTTATTTTTCAGTACCCTAATTATTACATTGAGTGTTCTGGGATTTATTTTTATAGAAACCTATACAAACATAAAAACACAAGAATATGTATCATATGAAAATGTGAAAAAATTATTCGAAACTTTATCTGCTAATAAATTACCTGAAAAGAGCGATGTTGACAAATATTTTTATAAAAACTATATCTATCTAATTTTAATAATATATTTTATTTCAATTTTTACAGGTTTTGTTTCTTATAAATTAATTCGTTTAACTAATATTGATGCATATATTCCCGCACTTAGATATAAAAATTATTGGCATTATCTAATTAGATCAAAAAAAATAAATGGTAAGAAAAACTCTAGCAATAAATATTTATATACAAATGCCGATGTTTTAATTGAGTGTAAAGACAAAACAGAACTTTATAGTGGTTATGTACAAAACTATTTTATTGACCCGTTAACAAACAGACTAAATTGTATAATATTAAAAGATGCTTATAAATTCATATCCATTTTAAATACTAGAAATCAAGATATTGAAACATCAATAGAAAATGAAGAAAACGTATATGAGAGACACAAAGTTTATTCCGATAAAGTTGTTTACAAAAAATATATCCCTGGAGATATTCTAACTCTTTTTGATGATAGAATAATAAACATTAATTTAACTTATGTTGAGCAAGTTTTAAATTTAAAAGAAAGAAGACAAGCACTCATAAACTCGCTTTATTATCTTATTTTAACAGTAATTGTACTTACACCTTGGATTATTCAACATGATTTAATTCTGACAATAAAAAGAAAAATCATAATAGGTTTAATTGGTTACCTTACCCTAATTTCAATTAGAAATTATTTATTAGAACTCTTGAATTTAATTGATAAACCTTTAGGTTTTAAGAATTTTATTTTAGGGGTAACTCTATTTAATATTCCTCTTTTGTGGTTTTTTAAAATTCTTAATGTTTGGTGGACACTTTTGATAATTTTTTTATTCTTTCTTTTTATGGTAATCATACTTAGTGATTCAAAGAAACGAGCAGAAAAAGAATAATATCATTGATCCGTTAATCCGAAAAATATTGTTTTAGATCCAATTAATGCTAAAATTGAAGATGTGGCGAGTGAGTTGTTTGGATGATTTTTAAAACAAAATAAAAAATGAAATCGTTTCCAGAACACTTACAAATCGTAAATACCTTTCATGAGCTTGGTGAAACCATTACTGCTGCCCAGTTTTTAATTGAAGAATACGGTTTAGAAAACCCCAATTTTAAAGGTTTTGAATTAAGAGAAAAAGCAAAGCCAGAGTTTATCCTAATGACCACTGAAGGCGCTCTTGGCGAACCTCAAATCATCCGAATTCCCGAAAATACATTCGAATATCCATTGGAATTAATGCTCAATCTTTTGGCGCATGAAATGATTCACGTGAGTCAAAAAACAAAGACAAACGTGATTGAAGACAAAAACGAAAGAGAATGGCAAGCGTATTACGAAATGCTTTTTCATATAAAATTTCCTCAAATTCCTGAGCTTTCTGATTTTCACAAACGCTTCTTTGCAAAAAAAGCATTGGAATACTACAATAGAATGGGCGAAGGTTCTGAGCTTCAATTAAAATATGCCAATCAAAAACTGAAAACTGACAATCTGATGTCTTTTCTGAATCCAAAAACAGAATAGCACCTTTCCTGTTTCCATGATTTCCTTATTTATTTCTTATTTTAAATAAAAAGAAAAAGCAGCAAAGTAATTCATTTTTTTTGTTAAATTTATGTTTATCAATACTTTACTAAAAAAATAATAAAGCCTTCACACCAAACTATGACTCATTTATACGAACACTTAGGCAAAGTGTTCTATTCTATTGCGGCCATAGACAAAACCATTCGTAAAGAAGAAATCAACAAACTGAAACAAATAATAAAGACCGAATGGCTTTTGGTTGAAAATAGTTTTAATGAATTTGGGACGACACTGCTTATGAAATTAAGATTGTTTTTGACTGGCTTGTCGCCAATGAATGAGATTTGGAACAAGTGTTTCCCGACTTTAAAATTTTCAGAGCAGAACATCAACACTTATTCACTCCGGAAATTAATGCCTTGATTCTAAAAACTGCCAACGTCATAGCTTATTCATTTTCAGTAAAAAATAAATCAAAAAACGTTTTAATAAGTCAACTAAGCGCGATTCTATTGCAATAAAACAGTAAAAAACAATCTTTTTTAATTTAAAACATCAAAGACATGAAAAGACAAACTGGCATTTGGATAGACTCCTCAAAAGCAATAATTGTTGCTCTTGATGGTGATACAGAAAAAATTACCGAAATAGATTCTGAGGTTGAAAACAGCGCACATCATAATGACGAAAGTAATAAAACTTTCTAAGGAGTTCATCATGGCAATAGCGACAGAAAATTTGACGACCGAAAAAAACAAGAGCTTGATTATTTTATAAAATCAGTGCTGTCTTATGTCAAAAAATCGGATGAACTTATTGTTTTTGGTCCGGCGCAAACCAAAACTAAATTGGAACAAAATTAATGACGGGTCATTTAATTGAACTCGGAAAGCTAAAAGCCGAAGAAACAGCTTATAAAATGACCTTAAACCAGATTGTGGAAAAAGTAAGACGCTTTTACAACCCTTTTGAATATAAAGAACCAAAACCCTAAAGCAAATTTAGCTGCTACACAATAATTTAAAAACTACAACGCTTTATGGTTGTAGTTATTTATTTAAAAAATCATTTTCCCCAATCAATATTCTAAAGAAAACTATAAAAATCTTTCCCTTAGTATTATTTTCCTTTTCTTTATGGCCGAGATTCCAAACGCATTGTATTTTAGATTGTATTACTTATTAAACTGTTTATGAAAACCGGAAAACAAAAATTAATTCTAGCAGCAAAAATACTTTTTGTATTGTTTGTCACTTTAATTATTGCTTTTTATATCTTTCGAGATGCCGTTTTACAACAAACAATAGCAAAAGTTTCGAATGAAATGGAAGTTGATTACAACAGCTCTTTTACCATAAAAAAAGCTTCTTTTGACGGATTATCGGGTTTGAATCTTACCGAAATAATACTGGTTCCAAAAAACAGAGACACGCTTTTTAAAATCCAAAAACTAAAAACCAGCGTCAATTTATGGCATCTCATAACGGGAGATGTTCAACTTGGAACTTTAGAAGTCCAGAACGGTTTTGTCCAGTTAGTAAAAAAAGGAAAACTGAGGAATTTTGATGCTTTTCTAAAAAAAGACAACCAAACGGAAATACGCGACGAGAAAAGAGATTACGCACAGTTTGCCTACAGAATAATCTCAAAAGCACTGAATTTAGTCCCTACGGATATGATTCTGGACAATCTTTCTTTTCGACTCAATGATAACGGAAAAAAAGCAACCATTAATTTCCAAAAACTGCGATTGGTCAACAAACAACTAGAAACATCTATTCAAGTTCAAACCAATACCATTTCACAACGGTGGAGAATCAAAGGGTTTGCTGATCCAAGAAACAAAAAAGCCGATATCCGTTTCGTTAATATTGATTCGGGTGCCATCCAAATGCCGTATTTAGACGAGCGTTTTAACCTGAAATCAAGCTTTGACTCTATTCGATTGAACATTCAAAACATTGATAAAGACGGTGACGAATTGCATATTGATGGCTTTATGGCTATTGCCAATTTAAAACTAAACCACCCGAAAATTGCCAGCAAAGATGTTATTCTTAAGAATGCAAAATTTGATTACCGATTCTTATTGGGTTCTGATTTTATTTCGATTGACAGCAGCTCAACAGTTCAGTTGAACAAGATAAAATTTCATCCCTACGTAGCCTATGAAACCGAAAAAGATACGATTTACAAACTCAAGGTTACTCTCCCAAAAATGAAAGCGCAGGACTTTATCACCTCGCTACCTGACGGTTTATTCACCCACTTTCAAGGAATGGAAGCGAGCGGTACTTTTGATTACAAATTGGATTTTGCCTTCAACCAAAACAAACCGAATCAACTGGTTTTTGACAGTAAATTGAAGAAAGAAAATCTGAAAATCACCAAATATGGCGAAGCGAATCTCAACAAACTCAATGGCGAATTTGTATATCATGCTCTTATAAAAAATGTGTTGCAGCGCCCTATTTTAGTTGGTTCTGCCAATCCAAATTATACGCCATTAGACCAAATTTCCCCGTATTTAAGAAAATCCGTTTTAACTACAGAAGATCCTTCTTTCTTTTCGCATCGTGGTTTCATCAGCGAAGCATTCAAACAATCCATAGTCAAAAACATAAGAACCAAAAAGTTTTCCCGTGGCGCCAGCACGATCAGCATGCAATTAGTAAAGAATGCTTTTCTGAGTCGGGAGAAAACCGTATCCCGCAAACTGGAGGAAATTTTATTGGTTTACATTCTGGAAAACAACCGAATTGTAAACAAGGAACGCATGCTCGAAGTATATTTTAATATTATCGAATGGGGTCCAAATGTATATGGAATTGGCGAGGCAAGTCAGTTTTATTTTCAAAAAACACCTTCGGAATTATCGCTGAACGAATGCTTGTATCTCGCCAGAATTATTCCAAGTCCTAAAAAATTCATGTACCAGTTCAACGATCAAGGGATGTTGAAAGATTTTGCAGTAAAACAAGAATCTTTTCTAACGAATATTATGTTTCGAAGAGGACTTTTGACTCCAGAAGACACTATTTACAAATCCTTACCCATACTAATTTCAGGACCTGCACGATCTTTTATCAAATTCAAAGTACAAGATTCAACGCAAATAAAAGTGGATTCTTTAGCCGTTGACGAGGAATTTGATCTTTAATTAAAAATAACCCTATCAGAGTTTTGAACTCTGATAGGGTTTATTACTTTACGGTGCCGGATCAGGAATCACAGCCTGTACTTCATCAATTGCTTTTAGAATTTCATCCGAAAGTGACACTTGAATCGTATCAATATTTTCTTTTAATTGTTCCAATGTTGTTGCGCCAATAATCGTGCTGGTTACAAACGGCTGTTGTTCTATAAATGCCAAAGACAATTCCGTTAAAGTCAGTCCATTTTTCTTGGCTATTTCCTGATACAATCTTGTAGCCTCGGTACTTTGTGCGCTGTTGTATCTGGAATACTGCGGAAACAACTTGATTCTGGCATTTGGATGATTTTCACCTGTTAGGAATTTACCGGACAAAACCCCAAAAGCCATTGGCGAATACGCCAATAAACCCACATTTTCTCTAAGGCAGACTTCGGCCGAACCGTTTTCAAATAGTCTGTTCAATAACGAATATGGATTTTGAATCGTTTTTACTCTTGGTAAATTGTTGTATTTGCTTTCCTCTAGAAAACGCATGATTCCCCATGGATTTTCATTTGAAAGTCCGATGTGGTTTATTTTTCCTTCTTTGATAAAACCGTCTAATGTTTCCAATACATTGTGAATGTTATCTTCCCAAGCATCATCCTGTACTTTGAAACCTCGTTGTCCAAAATAATTGGTTTTGCGTTCTGGCCAATGCAATTGGTACACATCAATATAATCCGTTTGTAAGCGTTGTAAACTATTATCCAATGCAAACTTGATGCTGGCTGGTGAGAAATCTAATTTCTCTCTCATGTAGCCAAAATTAGGATTGGGCCCGGCAATTTTAGAAGCCAAGACTATTTCTTCTCTTTTTCCTGATTTTTTGAACCAAGTTCCAATAATTTTTTCTGTACTTCCATAAGTTTCCTGACGCGCTGGAACCGAATACATTTCAGCAGTGTCAAAGAAATTGACTCCGTTTTCTAAAGCATAATCCATTTGAGCATGACCATCAGCTTCCGTGTTTTGTTGTCCAAAAGTCATGGTTCCAAGACAAATTTTGCTGACTTTTATATCAGTATTGGGTAAAGTAGTGTATTTCATTTTTAAGGAAATTGTATTTCATTTTTCGAAAACAAAGATAAAATTAGTTTGTGGTTTAAATTTACAGTTAACAGAAAATTGAGAAACGTTTACAGCATGTTAAAAACAATAACCGCTAATTCGCCAATCAAAACCTTCCATCGAAAGATGAAATTAGCAGATTTGCGATTAAGAAAAGGTTCTCTTTTTAACCATTAAGAAATTAAGCTTCATTAAGAATCAACGCTTAATTCTCTTAATTCCTTAATAATGAACCTTGTTGATTTTGGATATTTTTCGAAAAAAATTTTTTTTTTTAAAACCATTAAGAGATTAAGTTTCA
Source organism: Flavobacterium pasteuri (assembly GCF_048286615.1). Taxonomy (NCBI): domain Bacteria; kingdom Pseudomonadati; phylum Bacteroidota; class Flavobacteriia; order Flavobacteriales; family Flavobacteriaceae; genus Flavobacterium; species Flavobacterium pasteuri. The sequence continues at coordinate 52,886 of NZ_JBLVPN010000001.1, forward strand.
TTAAGAATCAACACTTAATTTTCTTAATTCCTAAATGGTGAAACTTGTTGATTTTGGATGCTTTCCAAAACATCTCGTAACCAGAAAACAGAAAGGCTCAAAGCATATACTCTGAACCTTTACTGCTTTAAAACTTTGCTTCTTTTTAATTTATCTCATTCAACATTTCGGCAATTTCGTCTAATCTTGGCGTTAGAATGATTTCGATTCTACGGTTTTTAGCTTTTCCTTCGGCAGTTACATTGCTTCCTAATGGAGAGAATTCTCCTCTTCCTGCCGCAGTAAGATTTTGCTTATTGATTTTTTTGTTTTCGCTCAAAATAGCTACAATTGCTGTGGCTCTTTTAGTTGATAAATCCCAGTTATCCGCAATTGGACCTGAAGCTGTAAACGCATCATCATCCGTATGACCTTCAATGAGTACTGAGATATCTGGATTGTCACCCAAAACTTTACCTAATTCTACAACTGCTTTTTTCCCTTCGGAACCTACAGCCCAACTTCCGGAATTAAAAAGTAGTTTGTTCTCCATGGAAACATATACTTTCCCGTTTTTTTGTTCCACTGTCAATCCTTTTCCTTCAAAACTGTTCAAGGCTTTAGACAGGGTTTCTTTTAGTTTTTTCATGCTGGCTTCTTTGGCAGCAATCAAATCTTCTAATTCTTGTAAACGTTGTGCGCTTTTGCTCAATCGCTCTTGTTCTAATGCCAATGCTTTTCCTTTTTCGTCTAATTGATCAAGCAAATCACGGTTTTTCTTCATGTTGCTTTGCAAAGCATCACCGCTATTTTTTTCTAAAGCGGCATAAGAATCCTGCAGGACTTTGAATTTATTTTGAGCCACCGCGTAATCTGCTTTCAATTTATCCAGTTCGGCTTTGGATTTACTCAAATCAGTTTTTAAGCCGTCACGGTCTAATTCTAATTGATTTTTAGCTTTTAGCAAATCGGCATTTTCATCTGCTAAACTTCTGTTTTCTTTTTTTAAATCGGTGAACTTACTTTCTAAGTCGTTGTATATTTTCTTGGATACACAGGAGCTCGAAAGCGCCAATACTAATAATCCGATGGAAACTCTTTTAATCATTTTGTATGTATTTATGTTGTTTCTAATGTTGTTTTGAACCCAAAAAATCAAATAGTATTAATGCCCTAGCCCCGATTACCTCACTATACTTTTGCCTTCATAGGAGTTCAATTAACCTCGTTTGAAACGAAAATCCATGTTGTTTTTTTCTTTAAAAAAAACAAGATTACTTCACTAAGTTAATATTCTACTTTGGTGTTCAGTGAATTTCATTTGCAGACTAAAGCGGGAAACAGCTCCTCCCTTCGAGTGCGCTCAGGGTGACAAGTTTCAGGTCTATAAATCTTTTACTCGATTTCTACCAAAATTGGGCAATGATCCGAATGCACAGCATCTGATAAAATAACGGCTCTTTTTAATTTATGTTTTAAAGAATCGCTGACTAAATTATAATCGATGCGCCAACCCTTGTTGTTTCCTCTGGCTCCGGCGCGGTAACTCCACCACGAATATTGGTGCGGCTCGTTGTTGAAATGGCGAAAACTATCGACAAATCCAGACTTCATAAATCCATCGAGCCAGGCTCTTTCTTGCGGCAAAAATCCGGAAACATTTTTGTTTCGGATTGGATCGTGAATATCGATTGCCTCGTGGCAAATGTTGTAATCCCCACAGATAATTAGGTTTGGCGTTTCTTTTTTGAGTTCGTTGATGTAGTTTTGAAAATCATCCATGAATGTAAATTTATGGTCCAATCGATCTATATTTGTCCCTGATGGCAGGTACAAACTCATCACTGAAAAATCATCAAAATCAGCACGAAGGTTTCTTCCTTCGAAATCCATGTGGTGAATTCCGGTTCCGTGAACGACATTATTGGGTTTGATTTTCGATAGAATCGCTACGCCACTATATCCTTTTTTGGTTGCTGAATAGTAATATTGGTATGGATAACCTGCTTTTGCAATATCTTCGACTGGTATTTGATCTTCAGTTGCTTTAATTTCCTGAAGACAAATAACATCAGGATTTGCGTGCTGCAACCAGTCAATAAATCCTTTTGAAATAGCCGCTCTGATTCCGTTTACGTTGTATGAAATAATTCTCATTAAAGTATTTTTTGATTTCCAAATGTAACAAAAAAGTAGAAGTTTGATTCAGAAAAATAGAGAAAATGGAGTTTTTTGCTATCTTTGTTTCTTGCTCTAAAAAAACAAAAAAATACATGGGTTTAGTAACCGCGAAAGAAGTTGCAAAAGCAATAAATGCAGACAAGTACGGAGTTCTGGGGACTTTTTCTGGCTGGATGCTAATGAAGGTGCTAAAAATCTCTACCTTAAACAAAGTATACGACAGAAATAAACATTTAAAAGACGTTGCATTTTTAAATGGTATATTAGATGATTTACAAATAAAATTCGAAATTCCAGAAGAGGATTTAAAACGTTTACCAAAAGAAGGCGCTTATATCACCATTTCAAATCATCCTCTGGGAGGTATTGATGGTGTTTTATTATTGAAACTAATGCTTGAAAGAGAGCCAAATTTCAAAATAATAGCCAATTTTCTTTTGCATCGTATTGCCCCTCTCAAGAAATACATCATGCCAGTAAATCCTTTTGAAAATCATAAGGATGCCAAATCAAGCGTAGTGGGAATTAAAGAAACTCTACGTCATTTAAGCGATGGGAAACCATTAGGAATGTTTCCTGCCGGAGAAGTTTCTACTTACAAAGATGGAAAATTGATGGTGGATAAACCTTGGGAAGAAGGTGCAATTAAAGTCATTAGAAAAGCCCAAGTTCCTGTTGTCCCAATTTATTTTCATGCAAAAAACAGCCGATTGTTTTATTTGCTATCTAAAATAAGCAGCACTTTTAGAACAGCAAAACTACCTTCGGAAGTGTTCAGCCAGAAACGACGCGTGATTAAAGTACGTATTGGTAAACCAATTTCTGTAAGCGAACAAAACGAACATGCAACTATTGAGGAATATTCGGAATTTTTAAGAAAGAAAACCTACATGTTAGCTAATCCTTTCGAAAAAGAAAGCAACTTTTTACCAACACCCACTTTAAAAATTCCTAAAAGCCCAAAGAAAATTGTTACTGCCGCAAGTCAGGACAAAATGATTAAGGAAGTAGATGCATTACGCAGCACGGATTGCCGACTTTTACAAAGTAAAAATTACGAAGTTTTCTTTGCAAGAGCATCTAAAATTCCTAATATCTTACACGAGATTGGCCGTCTTCGAGAAATCACTTTCAGAGAAGTAGGAGAAGGAACAAACGAACCTATTGACTTAGACAAACACGATCAATATTACCATCATCTTTTTTTGTGGGATAATGAAGCCCATAAAATTGCTGGTGCATACCGAATGGGCTTGGGTTCAGAAATTTACCCAAAGTATGGAATAAATGGTTTCTACCTCAACGACTTATTCCGATTTGAACCTGAACTATATGATATGATGCACAAATCCATAGAAATGGGTCGTGCCTTCATCATCAAAGAATACCAACAAAAACCAATGCCTCTTTTCCTGCTTTGGAAAGGGATTATGCATACTACGTTACGTTACCCAGAACATAAATTTCTACTGGGGGGTGTGAGTATCAGTAATCAATTTTCAGATTTCTCAAAATCGCTGATGATTGAATTCATGAAATCAAATTATTATGATCCGTATATTGCACAATACATTCACCCCAAGAAAGCGTATAAAGTAAAACTAAAAGATGCCGACAAAGATTTCATTTTTAACGAAACCGAATCGGATTTGAATAAGTTTGATAAAATTATTGACGAATTGGAACCAGGAAGTTTGCGTTTACCAGTTTTGATTAAAAAATACATCAAACAAAACGCAAAAGTGGTTGCTTTTAATGTGGATCCGCTGTTCAATAATGCTGTAGATGGATTAATGTATATCAGAATTGCAGATATTCCGGAAAGCACCATGAAGCCCGTAATGGAAGAATTTCAGGCTGAACTGGAACGAAAACTAAATGACAAAGAAGACTAGTAACCACTAGATATAAAAAATCCCGTCTCGTCCTAAAAAGACGAGACGGGATTTTTTATATAAATTAATTTATCTCCAGATGGACTCTTTCAAAATAGAATCTAAAGAATTGTTTTTTATAAAGAAAATCAATCTTATGAGATGATATCCAACAAGAAAAATACCCAAACCATAAGCTAGTCTTTTATTGTACATAACAGCATTAAAATACTCTTTTTTAGTAATTAATTCCATAGACAGTATAACAATGCTGACAACACTAAATGTAATCACAAAAGGACCTAAAATATGATAGCTTATGCTCTTGTAAAAATTCCCCTGATAAAAATAAACCAATGACTTTGTAATTCCACAACCGGGACATGGAAAGCCTGTAATCATTTTGAAAGGACACATAGACTGATCAGTCTCAAGATGATTATCACCATTAGTAAACATTAAAAAAAACGGAATCATCAACGTGAGAACAGCGCCTATAATTCCGTAAATTTTACGTTTATCTTTACTATTAATTGTATAATTTATTGATGTCATTTTGAACTATCATTGCGGCAATCATTGGAAAGAAAAGCCCTAAAATAAGTAGCAAAACCGCATCGTCTTTTTGAGCTGAACCTGATCTACTATACACATCCGGAAGTCCGTCTCTGCCTGCTAAATAAAAGAAATAAATATTTACAGGATAACAACAGCCCGCAAATATGGCGATAGGTTGTGAGATAACTTCTCGCTCAGAAACAGCATTAAAAACTTCTGCAACTTTAATATTCCAATAAATTAAATACAATCCACAGGTTAAAAACCCAAAAATTAATACTAATACTGGATCTACTTTAAATACTGGAATGGGTTTCCTTGGAGTGTTCCAAGTTTCTTGTACGATTTCTTCCATTTTGGTTTGGTTAGGTTAAATTTAGGTTAGTTAAAATATTGAAATTAAAATTTTATTGAAATGCTGTATCTATTGGCTCCCAAAGTTCTATCTTATTTCCTTCGCTATCCAAAATCCAGCCAAATTTTCCATACTCATAAGTCTCCATATCACCCACAATTGTTACACCTTCATCCGATAATTTTTGTAATAATTTTTCTAAATCATCTACTCTAAAGTTTTGCATGTACTGTTTTTCGCTTGGAGCAAAATATGCAGTATCATCTGCAAATGGTGACCATTGGGTAGAACAATCATTCCCCTCTTTGTCCTTCCACCAAAAAGTGGAGCCATATTGATCCGTTTTTAAACCTAAATGTTTTCCGTACCAAGCAACTAGTTCTTTTGGATTTTTTGATTTAAAAAAGAAACCACCAATTCCCGTGACGCGTTTCTCCGACTCGGCATCTTTGGCTTGACCAAAATACTTTGCTTTTATTTTATCAACTATGACTTGTGCTAATCGTTCATGACTTTCGAATGTCCAACCAGCAATATGCGGACTCAAAATCACATTCTTAGATTTCAACAAATACTGGAAAGCTTCGGGAGTATTTTTATCTTGAAACAGTGTTTCGAATGACAACTTCTCGTATTCCAAAACATCTAAACCAGCGCCGAGAATTTTTCCGGATTGCATGGCTGCAACCAAATCAGCAGTGACAATATTCTTGCCACGAGACGTATTTATAATCCAAAAAGGTTTGGCGAATCCATTTATAAAATCACTGTCAACCATTTTATCTGTTTCGGGAGTCCACGGAATATGCAAACTCACTACATCTGCTTTTTGTTGAAATTCTGCTAATGAAATCTGCTTGGCATTACTATCGCCTACATTTTCCTGAATGTCATAACACAGCACTTCGACATCAAAACCACGGAGTTTCTTAGCAAATGATTTTCCCATATTTCCGTAACCGATAATCCCAACAGTTCTTCCATCTAACTCATACCCTCGATTGCTTTCCCTGTTCCAATGTCCAGATCGGATCTCGCTATCGGCTTCGTTCAATTTATTGAAAAGGGATAAAATCATTCCTAATGTATGTTCAGCAACAGCATTTCGATTTCCTTCCGGAGCAGCGATAAGCGTAATGTTTTTGGATGCTGCATAGTCGCAATCGATGCTTTCTAATCCCGCTCCAACGCGTGCAATAAATTGTAAATTAGTGGCTTTGTCCAAGAAAGCCTTGTCAATTTTAAATCGGCTACGAATAACAATTCCTTGATAATCTTGAATTTTAGCTTCAATTTCCTCTTTTGATGATGTAAAATCGCTGTGGTTTATAAATCCGGACTGTTGCAATTGATCCCAAAGTAAGGAATTATTGCTGTCGATATGAAGGACTTTGATATCCATAAAAATATTTTTTTTGATACTTCAAATTAACAAAAAAATTACGGTTTTTTGTTTTATCGAAGGAAATTAGCTCATTAAATCGTAAATTAGCTTTCTCAATTTTTTATTATAAATCTAATGCTTATAATAAATCAAAACCCAAAAATGAAATTAACGAAAACCTTCAATGCTTTTTTCGAAAGCGAAAAAGCCGGTGGACTCTTATTACTTTTTACAACAATACTCTCTCTTTTATTAGCCAACTCAGCCTTTAAAACCGAGTATATCGCTTTTTGGGAAACCAATATTGGAAGTCATTCCATAACACACTGGATCAATGATGGCTTAATGGCTATCTTTTTTCTTTTAATTGGGTTAGAATTAGAACGTGAAATGTACCAAGGAGAATTATCCAGTATTAAAAATGCGGCTTTGCCTATTTTTGGGGCATTAGGCGGAATGGTTATTCCTGCCGGAATCTTTTTACTGTTGAATTTTGGGACTATCACACAAAATGGAGCGGGAATCCCTATGGCTACTGATATCGCTTTTGCTATTGGAATCCTGTCTCTTTTAGGAAATCGTGTCCCTACATCTTTGAAAGTATTTCTGACTGCGCTTGCCGTAATTGATGATTTAGGTGCTATTATGGTAATTGCCATATTTTACACAGACACTATTGCTTATGTAAATTTACTTATCGCTTTTGCAATTATGGGTGGTTTGTTTATCCTTAACCGAAGAAAAGTACACAGCCTCGTTCCTTATTTGATTGGTGGTGCTGCGATGTGGTATTTTATGTTAAATTCTGGTGTACACGCAACGATAACTGGAGTGTTATTGGCTTTTGTAATTCCGTTTGGTGATGGAGGTAAAAAAACTTCTTCGTATCGATTACAGCATTTTTTACACAAACCAGTGGCGTTTTTTATTCTTCCTTTGTTTGCCGTAGCCAACACTTGTATTGCCATAAATTCAGATTGGCATGAGGGATTGAATCATCCCAACACGATTGGAATTATGCTGGGTCTCGTAGTAGGGAAACCACTTGGGATTTGGTTGTTTTCATTCCTAGCTGTCAGTTTAGGAATTTGTACGCTGCCAAAAGACCTAAAGTGGAGCAGCATTCTAGGTGCAGGAATCTTGGGCGGAATAGGTTTTACAATGTCTATTTTTATTACCCTTCTTGCTTTCAAAAACGACGGAGAAGAAGTCATTACCTATTCAAAAATTGCGATTTTGATTGCTTCCTTTATTGCGGGAGCAGTTGGTTTTTTATGGTTAAAATTTAATTTGAAACCTGCTAAAGTAAAATAAACACAACCTAATTAGATAAATTAAAATCAATCTAGCCTTTTTCTTTATGTGATTTTTTACTTATTTTTGAAAATGGAAAAAACAATTAACGATTTTAGCTTTGGTCTACTTTTATGGCAAGTATTTACAGTATGTTTTTTAGTTGTAATTCTCTATTTTGCAATTAAACTGTATAAAAAAATTATAAAATATTTAGAAAAAAATTCTTAATCATACAATATAAAATCAAAAAAGGCTGTCCAAAAACAGCCTTTTAATTTGTATATGTAAAATAATCTAAATCTCAGATCGCTTTCTATTTTCCTAAAAAGTATATCCTATTCCTATGTGCAAATAAGGAATGTATTGATTTCTATTATACGTTCCATCTACATTCTGCAAATTACCATTAACTGAATTCTCTTTCAAATACACCACACGATACCCAAACCCTAAAGCAGTCTCGTAAGTGAAATGATTTCCTATTTGGCGTTTTAAACCCCAAGTGGGAACAATAGCTAAATCAGCCGTTTTGGTTACGTTATCCGCTAAATTAATCACAAACCAGTCCGGGTGATAACTTGTCCTGATTGAAACATAATTGCCACTATTATTGGCTGTTTTTTTACCTTTTGCATTCCTTTTTTCCAGATTGTAATAAAATCTTGGTTCTACTGTTAGTACCGGTTGCAAAATAAAACCGACGCCATCGTAATGATCTCCAACCGTAAAATCCTTTTCAAGACCAATTTCACTTCGTAATGCGATGCTACTTGACAATTTGCTTTCATTGTTAAACCAAATTCCGGTGTGTACTCCAAATCCGGTTTGTATTCCAAAAATTGATTTTTCAACGGGTACTTCTTGAGCGTTTGCATTTAGATTGAATACTAAAACCAGTACTGTTATTACTTTCTTCATTTATTATACTTGTTGTTTATTATTTATGATTCAAACCTTTTTTGCAGATTTCTGTTTACTTATTAGTCCAATAATCAACTACGGTAACTTTATCTGGCGCGGGACTCAAAACAGCCACAAAAGCTTTGTGATCCGGATGAATCAAATACGCATCCCTATCGGCTTCACTGTTGAATGTTAAGATAAAACAATGCGTCAAACCATTATTCAAGTTTTCAGGACTGTTATTGACTCCCCATTCATACGCTTTTATCAATTTAATTTTATGTTCCAAATTCCCAAAAGCAGTTACCACTTTATCAATTGCTGCCGTATCGGTTCCGGGTTTCCAACCAAACATCACCACATGCCTAAGCACTTGTTTTTGTTTATTTTGTTGTGCATTTACAGTGTAACTTGAAATTAAAATAAGGGTTAAAAGAAGTAGTTTTTTCATGGTAGTTTTTTTTCAAATATAGTATTTATTTGATTGTGTAAACAAATATCAATATTTGCGGAGCTTAAGTAAAAAAAATTGCGCAAAGTCAGAGACATTTGCGCAGCTTATATAATCAAGATTTTACGGAACTGGAGGCTTACCCCTTGATTTGTTTCAAGGACGTTTTGATTCCTCGTATCAAGGACGAACTGAATCCGTGCATTTCCATTTCGTTCAACCCGGCTATGGTACAACCTTGTGGTGTAGTTACGCGGTCAATTAATTGTTCCGGGTGTACTTTTTCTTCCAGTAGCATTTCGGCAGCGCCTTTTACGGTTTGTGCTGAGATGGCTAATGCGGTTTGCCAGTCAAATCCTATTTCGATTCCGGCTTGCATCGATGCGCGAATGTATCGCAACGCAAAAGCCGTTCCGCTGGCCGCAAGAACAGTTGCTGCATCCATTAATTTTTCGTCAATAATAGGAGCCGTTCCTAAACTCTGAAAAAGAGAAACTACATCTTGCGCTTTCTCTTTGTCTTTTTCGTGAAACGCAATACAAGTTGCTGATGCGCCAAACTGTGCCGCAATATTGGGCATGATTCGGATGGCACTATTAGCAGCACCGATTTTGTTTTGTAAATTTTCTATGGACAATCCACTCACTGCCGACGCAATAATTTTATTGGAAATTACAGGAAGGATTTCGGCTAAAACGGTATCTACTTGGTACGGTTTTATAGTCAAGATAATGACATCGGCCTCCTGAATCTGATGGATATTATTCGTGGAAACCGTAGCGCCCAATTTTTCAAGATACAGAATGCTTGATGTGTTTCTTCTGGTTACGGTTACTTGGTTCTCTGGTGAAAATTTTGATAGTCCTAATGCGATAGAAACACCTAAGTTTCCGCCGCCAATAATGTGTACTTTCATGCTGGTTGTGGTTTTTCCTCTCCCCTCCCGAAGCTTCAGAACTCTCCAAAGAAAAGTAAGCCGTTAGGGAAAAGTGTTGGTTGTGTAGTTATAGTTGTATTAGTTATTTTTCAATTTCTCTCTATTCTCTTAGTCCAATTCTTTCTTAAAATCCCAGAATCATTTTTGCTATCGAAAAATAAATCAGAATTCCGCAAATATCATTACTTGTAGTGATAAACGGTCCGGTTGCTAATGCGGGGTCAATGCCAAATTTATCGAGCAACAACGGAACAAAAGTCCCTATTAACGATGCAATAATAATTACCGACATCAATGCTATAGTAACAATAACGCCAATGATCAATTCGACATTCAATAGAAAATGACTTCCTAAAAACAATATCGTAGCCAAAATCAGTCCGTTTAATAAACTTAGTGACACTTCTTTGACCAATCTATTAAACAAGGATCCGCTCAACGTATTGTTAGCCAAACCCTGTACTATAATTGCTGATGATTGTACGCCTACATTTCCTGCCATTGCGGCAATAAGTGGTGTGAAAAAGAACAAATTCCCATGCTCAAACATCGCTCCTTCAAACAAGCCAAGCACTTTTACGGAGATAAAACCACCCAAAAGAGCCAAAACCAACCAAGGCAATCGTGCTTTTGTATGTTCAAATATGCTGTCATCTGCTTCAACGTCTTGCGAGATACCTGCTGCCAACTGGTAATCCTCATCTGCTTCATCCTTGATTACGTCCACAATGTCATCAATGGTGATTCTTCCCACTAATCGTCCCATTTCATCTACGACAGGAATGGCTTCTAAATCGTATTTTTGCATGATTCGAGCTACCTCAACATCTTCGGTATCTACTTTTACGGAGTTTAATTTTCGGATGTAAACATCACTTACCGGTGTTCTGGAAGAAGTGGTCAATAAATCCTTGAGTGACAAACGACCTTTCAATCTATCTTCATCATCCACGACATAAATCGAATGGACTCTGGAGATGTTTTCGGCCTGAATGCGCATTTCTTTTACACACGTCAGGACATTCCAATTTTCATTGACTTTAACCAATTCCTTGTGCATGATTCCACCTGCGGTATCCTCATCATAACGCAATAAGTCAACAATATCTTTGGCGTGCTCAACATCCTGAAGTTCTGATATTACTTCGGCTTTCAAATCTTTCGAAAGCTCCGCAATAATATCGGCTGCATCATTTGTTTCCAGCTCGTCTAATTCTTCCGCAATCTCTTTTGGCGAAAGCCTGCTTAATATATTTTCCCGCAAATCATCTTCCAGTTCCAGAAGAATTTCGGCGGTTTTTTCACTGTCTAAAACTTTAAAAATATAGGTCGCTTCATTAAAATCAAGCTCATCGAGAATTTCAGCAATATCAGCATGGTGCATATCATTCAATAATACTTCCAGTTGCTGGTCGTTTTTATTTTGAATGAGTTGCTCTAATTCCTGAATTAATTCTTTGCTGATTTTAAACTCCATCGGCTTCTATTTTTTGGGTGAGTGCTATGAACTGTTCTACATTTAATTGTTCTGGTCGAAGATTAAAAATTTCATCTTCTCTCAAACTATCCGACAAATTTAAGGTTTTTAAACTATTTCGTAACGTTTTACGTCGTTGTTGAAAGGCCGTTTTCACTACCGTGAAAAACAATTTCTCACCACAAGGCAAGCTGTAATCTTTTTTTCTACGCAAACGTAAAACACCCGATTTTACCTTTGGTGGCGGAATAAATACATTCTCATCTACCGTAAATAAATATTCCGCATCATAAAAAGCCTGAACCAGAACCGATAGAATTCCATACGCTTTTGTTCCCTTTTTTTCACAAATACGTTGCGCCACTTCTTTCTGGAACATCCCTGCAAATTCCGGAATCTGATCGCGGTATTCTAAAGTTCTAAACACAATTTGAGTTGAAATATTATACGGGAAATTCCCAATAATCGCGAATTGTTTCCCTTCAAAAACATCGTTGACATTGTATTTCAGGAAATCTTTAGAAATGATTCTGTCTTTTAATTTTGGATAATTCTGGTCCAAATACGTTACTGATTCCGTATCGATTTCAATAACGTATGTGTTCACCGGTTTATCCAACAAATATTTTGTCAAAACTCCCATTCCCGGACCTATCTCTAGTACATCATCATATCCTTCTAAGTTCAACGTGTCAGCAATGTCTTTTGCAATGCTTTCATCTTTCAGAAAGTGTTGTCCGAGGTGTTTTTTGGCTGTTACTTTTTCCATGTTTTCATTGCGAGGCACAAAGCAATCTCGCTGTATTTTAGGTTTATTTTGGCACTAGGCACAAAGTGTATTTTATTTCAAATTGGAGGTCGCAGATTGCTACTTCAAGATTGTGATTCAAAACGACAATCTGAATATGGTTGCTTCGTCCCTTACAATGACTCTAAAAATCGGCAATCAATTCTAATTCTGTTCTGAAAGCAAGCATTTTATCTCCAAACAACTTCGCTCCTTCTTCCCGAAAAGCCGGCGCATCTTCCTGGTAATATTTCTCTAAAGTTTCTTTGCTATCAGTCGTATATTGAACCGAATAGGTTACTCCACCCATTTCCTCTTCAATTAAAACCCTTACCATTCTTGCCGAAGAGAATTTTCCCGTTGCCAAAATTTCAGGAATGTGTTTGTATTGCATCCAGATCATCCATTGATCGTGAACGCTTTCGTGTATGTTTGTGGTAACGTTGTATAGTATCATATAAGCCCCCTAACCCCCAAAGGGGGATCCTACTAGGGGTAAGTAGGGTTAAAAATGTAAATTAATTTATGCACCATTCACTATAGTTATAGCGAAAATTCATTGTTTATGTTGATCTCCTAATTACCCCTTCGGGGGCTAGGGGGCTATTGTATCTCCTCGCAATTGCCTGAATTTCTTCCGGGCTTCCACAAAATAAATACTGTCCTGATGATTGAACAATACCTTTTCATATAAAGGTTTCGCTTTTTCAGGCAACAACTGCTTGTTATAAATTTCTGCCGAAAAATACAACGCTTCGTCTATATAAATTCCGTCGCTGTGCTGGTCAATAATGGCTTGGTATTGGCTTAAAGCAAAAGCAAAATCACCTTTCTTTTCATATATTTTCCCTAATCGCAACAAGGTCACAGCCTCTATTCCTTGTCCTTTATAGTTTTTCAAAATCGTCTGAAACTGCGTTACCGCTTCCTGATTCCTGTTTTGATACAACAGATAATCTCCTTTTGCAAATTGCTTCAAAGCCGTTTGTGTCGAATCAGCAACAGTATTGTCGTTGATTAACAGAAAATATTCCAAAGCATCATTGGCAATCAACTGCGTATTGGCTGATTTCAATTCCTTAAATTGTTTCAATGCCCATGCAAAATCAGTTTTGAAATAACTGGTTTTTGCAGCTTTTAAACTGGCTTCATGTGCCATTACATCATTCTTCAAATCCAATTCAATCTGCGAATAATAGATTAAAGCCTGATTAAATTTTTCTTCGAAAAGCAGAATATCTGCCAATTCCATTTTGGCATTAGCCACTTCATAATCATTCAATTTCAATTCCAATGCTCTCTTGACTATTGCCTTTCCTTCCTCTGGTTTTTTTAAATTAAATGCCGTGAAATGTGCCTGAATCAGCTGCAAAGATAAGGTAAAAGGACTTGTTTCAAATTGTTTCAACAAACCGTCTAATTCTGTGCTGATGGTTACAAAGTCATTTTCGGATGCTTTTTCAATTTTCATGGTTACCAAATACGAATTCGCCTGGATCAACAATTCTAAATCTTGTGTGTTTTCCAATACAAATCCCAGAATTTCTTTAGCTGCTTCCTGATTGTCTTCTTCAATGGCCAGTTGCCCTAAATTCACAATATTAGTAAGCGATTCCGGATTACGTTTGTAAATGGCTTTTTCCTGAATAAATGCTTTTTCAAATTCTTTTTGCTGTACATAAAACCAACTTAAATAATGGTTCCAAAAGAGATCTTGATTTTTTTGAGTTCTAACAATTAACGCTTTGCGCAATATTTCATTAAAGTTTGCGTCACTTTCATCAGCCATAAACCGAACCAATTGATTTTGGATTCTAATGGAATTTTGAGGATTCGCAAACGCCTCGTCCAGAAAAGTGGAAATCATCATTTCCATATTTGACAATTGACCGTAAAGCAATCCTATTTGATAATTAAAATTAAAGTTCGGTTGTAATTCCGTAGCGGTTTTATAGGATTTCAATGCATATTCGAGTAATACTTTTTTCTCAAAAGCGTTTGATATTCCGTAGACTTCATTTGGATTTTTTCTGATTCGGTCTAATGCTTGATCGTAGTACATCTTAGCTTTGACATCATTTTTTTGCAACTGAAAATTATACCCTAACTCTACCAGAAAATTCCCTTGATTGTACTTGTTGAATCGTTCTTGAATGGCTTTTTCGGCACTTTCAAACTGCTGCAATTGCTGAGAACAATCTATTATTCTTAAAAAATACTGGGAATTTAACGGAATCTCTTTCAGTAACTCTTCATAGCTGATTTTTGCTTTCTCAAAATCACCTTTATCATAATAATACTGCGCTAATTGTTCGTTTTGAGAAAAACAAAGCAATGAAAAAAACAGGGTAATATGTAGAAAAATATTTTTCATCTTAAAAGTGTTCAGTATTCAGTGTTCAGTTAGCCAAACGGTGCATTGTCCAAAAAGCTGACTGAACACCGATCACTGAGGACTGAACACTAATTAATCTATAATATCAAACCCGCAATACGGACGTAAAACCTCAGGGATTACAATTCCTTCCGGAGTTTGGTAATTTTCTAAAATTCCAGCCAAAACTCTTGGCAAAGCCAATGCACTTCCGTTTAAAGTGTGTGCTAATTGGTTTTTTCCGTCTTTGTCTTTAAAACGCAATTTCAAACGATTCGCTTGAAAAGTCTCAAAGTTAGAAACGGAACTGATTTCTAACCAACGATCCTGAGCGGTAGAAAACACTTCGAAATCATACGTCAAAGCCGAAGTGAAACCCATATCTCCACCACAAAGACGCAATATTCTGTATGGTAATTTCAATTCCTGTAATATATTTTTAACGTGTTCTACCATTCCGTCCAAAGCTTCGTATGACTTATCAGGATGTTCTACACGTACAATTTCCACTTTGTCAAATTGGTGCAAACGGTTCAATCCACGTACATGCGCACCATAAGAACCTGCTTCACGACGGAAACACGGTGTATAGGCCGTTGTTAAAACGGGTAATTCATTTTCGTTTAAGATTACATCTCTAAACAAATTCGTTACCGGAACCTCAGCCGTTGGAATCAAGTATAAATCATCGGTTTTATCATGGTACATTTGCCCTTCTTTGTCCGGTAATTGTCCCGTACCGTAAGCAGACGCCTCGTTGACCATGTGTGGCACCTGAACTTCATTATATCCTGCAGCCGTATTTTTATCCAAGAAATAATTGATCAAGGCGCGTTGTAATCGTGCTCCTTTTCCTTTATAAACAGGAAATCCTGCGCCCGTGATTTTCACACCCAATTCAAAATCGATGATATCATATTTTTTTACCAATTCCCAATGTGGTTGCGCTCCTTCGTGCAAAACTGGAATTTCCCCTTCTTCAAAAACGTTTAGGTTTTCCTCCGGTGTTTTTCCAACAGGAACAATATCAGCAGGAAGATTAGGTAAGGTGTATAATTTTTCTAAAAGTTCAGCGGCAAGCGCATCAGCCATTTCCGCTAAAGCTTTGCTTTTCTCTTTGTTTAAAACGGTTTTTTCTTTTAGAATTGCGGCTTTCGCTTTCTCTCCACCTTTCATCAATTCGCCAATATCTTTGGATAATTTATTAGATTCGGATAAAATATTGTCTAGCTCCACTTGCGTAGCGCGACGTTTTTCATCCAGTTGTACCACTTCTTCAACAACACTTGTAGCATCGATGTTTCTCTTTGCCAAAGCCTTGATTACTTTTTCTTGATTCTCTCTAATAAATGCGATTTGTAACATAGCTTGATTTTTTTAACGCTAACTTTTATAATAATGGAAGCAAATTTAAGGAAATGTTTGATAGAAATGCGGGAAAAAATTCGTCAAAAACCGAAAGTCATAAAGTCCAATACTAATGTATGATTCAAATGCCCTAATGTTTAATTTACATTGACAATAGAACTTCAAAAAAATAAATAAAAACAGGACTTTAAAAACTTTATGACATTCTACTTTTGACTTACTTTAGTCTCTTTTAATCTCGTGCCCCACAAATTCTTCTAAGGTTGCAAACATGTCGTCTACAGAAAGTACTTCAAAATCTGGGTGGGTTTTTAAGAAAGCAGCATTCAAAGTAATTAGATTTTCTTCTATTTCAAAAAAAATGTCGTTGTTAAGCAAATCTCGGATAGGATTTACGCCTTCCAATTTCCCTTTTAGGAATTTATTCAGCTTTACGTTGCTCATTAATTTTACTTTTTTGGATTGTTGTTGAAACAATTCCAAATGCTTTTCGGCACCAATTAATGCCAAACCTTCTTCTATTAATTCATTCAGTTCTTTATCCCAACCGGAATTGTAAACAAACTGAGCAAAATTTCCTTCGGTATATTGTGAGGTATAATAATCTAAATAATAACTCATTATAGCATCTTCGTGAATCAAATCATCGTTCACGCCTTCCTCACGCATTAAGTTGATTACCGAAATATTAGAGTGAATCACATCTTGAAGGTTCTCACTATTAAAGGCTGTTTCTGAAATAATTATTCTACCGAATTCCATTTGTTTTGTATTTGAATATGTATTACAAATTTCGGGTAAAATACTGAGGAATCGAAAAGTTTTTTTTTAGCCACGGATTGCACAGATTAACACAGATTGATTAGCGTTAACATTTAACTGACATCAGATTCGTCACTACTCTTTTTCTGATTCATTTTTGTAACCAAAGCTTTCAAACGCAACGCTTTTTCTTTTTTTTCTTCTTGAAGTTTAGCCTTTTTCCGGTTGAGCAATTTGGTATGTAACGCCTTATTTTTAGTATTTTTTTCGGGTCCTTTTGCCATGGTTTACAGTCTTCTTTAATTACGGTTACAAATATAAAAAAAGCTACATTATAAATGTAGCTTTCCTTCTTGACGTGTTATTGATAAAAAATGCTTTAATTAAATTTTTATGGATAAAATTGCCAAAAAATCCTCGTTAGATTAGTCCAAGTTAGTAGACGAAATCTGCTTATTCCTTAAAGAAGAAGTCGTGGATATCGATGATCTGATTTCTTCCTATCTGAACTAAATCATTAGTTTCTTTTAGAAAAATACCTAAAGATCTTTCATTGTAGATAAATTTCATATCATTTGAGTAATCCGTTACAACATACATGTCGCCAGTTAATTCAAAAAATGGAAGTGCAATTTTACTGTTAATTTTCAAGCCTTTATTTACAATCTTGCCTTCCAATAATTTATCTTTAATCAATTTACTATCATTAACACCCGAAGCAACTTTAACATAGGATGTCATCATTTTGATCCATTCACTTTCGTCAATAAGATACCATTTTACTTTATCGAAGTTAACACCGTTCTCATTTACCCAGCCATTACTGGTAAATCCAAACAAAACTTGTTTTTTACCATTTAACTCAGGCTTTTCTTGTGGCTGAAACTCTTGAACATTGAACAAGATTACAGATACGGAAGACATATCCTTTAATTTTTTACCGTCAAAATCTAATGTTTTTAATGAAAAGCTAGTTAATTCCGGGTGGTTTTTTAATATCCATTGGGTTGCGGTTAGCTCAGCTTGCTCTTTCATCTGTTCAACGGCAAATATTCCAGCGCCAATAGCAGCTATACCCGCAATAGCAGCTACTGCTGCTGCACCATTATTTTGAGCTTCAGCTTTTTTAGGAATTAATATTAATACGATAATTAGTAATGTAATTAATTTTCTCATTCTGTTTAAATTTTAGGTTCTGTATTAAGCTAGCATTCATTGCAATTCTGCCCTCAAATTTATCGAGACGAAAAAACATACACTTACGGCTTTCCACATTTGGCTAAAAAAATGTGCCTTTAGAATTTTTTCTCCTGCAAGGTTTACAAAACTTTGTAGGTATGTTTTTAGATATAAACACCTACAAGGTCAAAAAAAAACCTTGCAGGAAGAGAAAGCTCACAAGACTTATACATTTTTATAATCCGGGTTTTCCTAGCCTCGATAGCAGTGGAAATCCTTTTTTAAAACCCTAACAGTATTGAAAAAGATTGCAACGGATAGCGGGACATCGCAGATTCAGCGAAGCTAAATAGCTTCAAATAAAATTGGATTCCTTATTTTTGCACCTCGTTCTGAATTAATTTCAGAATCTAAAAATAAATTTATGATACAGAATCCAAAAAGATATACCATTACAGCGGCATTGCCGTATACGAACGGACCGATTCACATTGGCCATTTGGCGGGTGTTTACGTGCCTTCGGACATATATTCCAGATATTTAAGATTGCAGGGAAGAGACGTTTTGTTTGTTTGCGGAAGTGATGAACACGGTGTGGCGATTTCGATGAAAGCCAAAAAAGAAGGCATCACGCCACAGGAAGTAATCGATAAATATGATGGAATTATCCGCAAATCGTTCTCTGATTTTGGAATTTCGTTTGATAATTATTCCAGAACTTCGGCTAAAATCCATCATGATACCGCTTCGGAATTTTTTAGAAAACTGTATGAACAAGGGGATTTTATCGAAGAAGTGACCGAACAATTGTATGATGCAAAAGCAGATCAGTTCTTGGCTGACCGTTTTGTGGTGGGAACTTGCCCAAAATGTGGCAACGAAGAAGCCTATGGTGATCAATGCGAAAAATGTGGTTCGACGCTGAATGCTACGGATTTGATCAACCCAAAATCTACCATTACTGGAGAAACTCCGATTATGAAATCAACAAAGCACTGGTTTTTGCCTTTAGACCGTTACGAAGATTTCTTGAAAGAATGGATTCTCGTTGGACATAAAAATGACTGGAAACCGAATGTTTACGGGCAAGTAAAATCGTGGATTGACGGTGGATTGGAACCTCGTGCGGTAACTCGTGACTTGGATTGGGGAATTGATGTTCCAGTTGAAGGTGCTGAAGGAAAAAAATTATACGTCTGGTTTGATGCGCCAATTGGCTACATTTCATCTACGAAAGAATGGGCTTTGCGCGAAGGAAAAGATTGGGAACCGTACTGGAAAGATCAGGACACAAAACTGGTTCACTTTATAGGGAAAGACAATATTGTTTTCCATTGCATCATTTTTCCTGCGATGCTAAAAGCCGAAGGAAGTTATATTTTGCCGGACAATGTGCCTGCAAATGAGTTCTTGAACTTGGAAGGAAACAAGTTGTCTACGTCTAAAAACTGGGCGGTTTGGCTGCACGAATATTTGGAAGAATTCCCGAATCAGCAAGATGTTTTGCGTTATGCATTGACCTCAAATGCACCGGAAACAAAGGATAATGATTTTACCTGGAAAGATTTTCAGGCGAGAAATAACAATGAATTAGTAGCTATTTACGGGAATTTCATTAATCGTGTCGTGGTTTTGACTAATAAATATTACAACGGAATTGTTCCTCAACCAAGCCCCCTAACCCCCGAAGGGGGAACTCCAAACTTCACCGATTATGACAATGAAGTATTAACCGAATTAAAAGCATATCCTGCAGTAATTTCGAGTTCCGTAGAGCGTTACAGATTCCGTGAAGCATTGAGCGAATTAATGAATGTGGCGCGTTTAGGAAATAAATATTTAGCGGATGAAGAGCCTTGGAAAGTTATCAAAGACAATCCGGAACGCGTGCAAACTCAAATGTATGTGGCGCTGCAAATTGCGGCTGCGTTGAGTTCACTTTGCGAACCTTTCCTACCATTTACGGCTAAAAAATTATCAGGAATTCTAAAAATAGAAAGTCCGTTGAACTGGAATACTATTGCTCAAAATTCTGATTTGATTCCGGCTGGACACCAAATTGGTGAAGCCGAATTATTGTTTGCCAAAATTGAAGACGAGGAAATCCAAAAACAAATCGACAAACTGGATGCGACCAAAACGGCTAACAAAGCAGAGAATAAAGTTGCAGAACCACAAAAAGAAGCGATTCAATTTGAGGATTTTGCCAAAATGGATATCCGTACAGGAACGATTCTGGAAGCCGAAAAAATGCCAAAAGCGAACAAGCTTTTGATTTTAAAAGTAGATACTGGAATTGATGTTCGCACCATCGTTTCAGGAATTGCAGAGAGTTTTAAACCAGAAGATATTATTGGTAAAAAAGTTACTGTTTTAGTGAATTTGGCTCCAAGAAACCTTCGTGGTGTAGAAAGTCAAGGCATGATTTTGATGACTACGAATGCCGAAGGAAAATTGGTATTTGTAAACCCTGATACCGATGGTGTTGCCAATGGGGAGACAATCAATTAAGAAAATTACAAAATGAAAATAAAAAAGCCGCAATTAGCTTTAATTGTTGGGATACTCTGCATTTCGATTTTTCCAATATTAATAAAACTTCGGTTAACTCCCGGACTAATTTCGGCTTTTTATAGAATGGCAATTGCAGTAACCTTGCTATTGCCATATGTAATTGTTACAAAAAAATTCAAGCTACCAACTTTCAAAGTATTAATTCCTGCTATAATTTGCGGAATTTTATTTGCCTCAGATGTTGCCGTTTGGAATATTGCTATCCAAGAATCCAGCGCTACTCAGGCTTCACTGCTCACTAACTTATCGCCGCTTTGGGTAGGCATTGGTTCGTTTTTATTTTTAAAAACAAAACCCGCCACTAATTTCTGGATTGGAACTCTAATCTCATTATTCGGAATGATTATGCTGGTTGGTTTTCAGTTTTTTATTGAATTGAATTTTGACACTGCATTCCTGTTAGCCGTCTTATCGGGTATTTTATATGCTATTTACTTATTAATCAGTAAAAAAGTGCTTTCTAAAGTAGACATACTTTCATTTATGACCATCAGCCTAATCTCTTCCAGTATATATTTAGGAGTTCTCTGTTTAATGTTAAAAGAACCGTTTTCCGGATTTTCTAATGCTGGTTGGTTAGTCTTGTTGATCCAGGCAGTAGTTTGCCAACTATTAGCATGGTTATCGCTCAGTTATGCCACACAACACATGCACGCCACAAGAGTGTCTTTGAGCTTGCTAGCCCAAGCCGTTTTGACTGCTATTTTAGCTTGGTTATTTTTAGATGAAATAATCACACAGCAAATGATTATCGGAGGAATTATTTTACTTTTGGGAATCCGAATTACCTTTTATTCGAAAACAATTTCAATGAAGAAAGTCTTTTCCAAAACAATTAAAAGTTAAAATAAAAACCTCAATTATTATCAAAAATAAAATAAAAATGGAACTTAAAGTAATTGCTTTCGATGCCGATGATACCTTATGGATCAACGAAACGTATTTTGATGAAACCGAGAAGAAATTCTGTGGTTTGATGGAAGATTATTTGTCGCATCAAGGAATTTCCAAAGAACTTTTCAAGGTCGAAATCGACAATCTAAAATTATACGGCTACGGAATCAAAGGCTACATACTTTCTATGATTGAAGCGGCGATGACTATTTCCAATAACACACTTCCTATAGAAATCATCGAAAAAATCATTCAATACGGAAAAGAATTACTGGAGAAACCCATTGTTTTACTGGAAGGTGTCGAAGAAACTTTAGAAGCTTTACACGGAAAATACAAATTAGTGGTTGCCACCAAAGGCGATTTATTAGACCAACGCAGAAAATTACACAATTCAGGTTTGGGTCATTATTTTCACCATATCGAAGTGATGTCAGACAAACAGGAAATTGATTATTCTGATTTGATCAAACGTTTGGAAATAAAGCCTTCGGAATTTTTCATGATTGGCAATTCTTTAAAATCGGATGTTTTGCCGGTTTTGGCCATTGGCGGACACGCCGTTCATATTCCGTTTCACACGACATGGGCACACGAGAAAATCGACCATACAATAGAACATGAAAATTTCAGTGCTTTTGAAAAAATAATAGAGGTTTTGAAAAAACTGGAATGAGAAAAATTGTTTTTAACTTCTTTAACCAATAATAAAAGTCTTTTCAAGTAAAAAAAACGTTGTTTTAAAGTTAATATCTTTGAATAATCTATAAAAAAAATACAAAATATTGCTAAAATCTCCGATCAGAACTTAGTTTATAGAATTAAAACTAATTCTTACATAATTAACTGTTTAAAATTTAATATTTAACATTATATCGTATTTTTGCATAGAATTTTTAAAAAATAAAATTATGAAAAAAATCATACTTACGTTAGTTTTTGCTTCTGCAATGACAACTTTGAGTGCTCAAACAGAAAATGTAGAAAGCGCAAGTACTGGAACTGAATTTAACAAATGGTCTGTTGAATTAGCTGGTGGTGTAAACAAACCACAAAGACCTATGAGTCCAGGCTACTTTACTTCAACACCTAGCCCTTTTGTTGCTGATCTTGGAGTTAGATATATGTTTAACAACAAATTTGGTTTGAAAGCTGATTTTGGATACAACAGCTTTGAAGGAAAAAACAGTTCAGCAGATTTTGATACTAAATACTACAGAGTAGACTTACAAGGTGTTGCTAACCTTGGAAGAATCATGAATTTTGAAACTTGGACTAATACACTTGGTTTATTAGGTCATGCAGGTTTTGGTTTAGCACAGTTAGAAGATCAAAATTCTGCTTGGAAAGACAGAATGGGTAACTTTATGGCTGGTGTAACAGGTCAAATCAAACTATCAAACAGAATTGCTTTGACAGGAGATTTCACAACTATACTTAATGCTTCTCAAAATCGTGCTTTTGATGCTGTAAGCAATTCTGGCACAAGAGGTTTTGGAGGAATTCTTTTCAATGGTACTGTAGGTTTAACTGTTTACTTAGGTAAAAACGAAAAACATGCTGACTGGGTTATTGACAATGAAGGAAAATTTGACGCAATTGATGCTAGATTTATGGCTATCGAAAATAAAATGCTAGATTCTGATAAAGATGGTGTAGCTGATTATTTAGACGAAGAGTTAAGTACACCTGCTGGTGCAATGGTTGACACTAAAGGAAGATCAATTGACAAGAACAACAATAATGTTCCTGATGAAACAGAAGCTTACATCTTGAAAAATTACGGTAGTACTACTAACAATTCTCCTCTTTTAACAAACAACGAGTTGATTACAAGCTTAATTAACGGTGGTTACGTTGCTGTATATTTTGACTTCAATAAATCAACTCCAACTAATGTTTCTACAGAAGGTATAGACTTCATGTTAACTTACTTGAGAAACAATCCTACAGCTTCAATTGACATTGTAGGACATGCTG
This sequence comes from Flavobacterium pasteuri, assembly GCF_048286615.1. Classification (NCBI taxonomy): domain Bacteria; kingdom Pseudomonadati; phylum Bacteroidota; class Flavobacteriia; order Flavobacteriales; family Flavobacteriaceae; genus Flavobacterium; species Flavobacterium pasteuri. The sequence goes on from NZ_JBLVPN010000001.1 coordinate 76,200, forward strand.
ACGAAATTGGAAGATCTGCATACAATGATAAATTATCTAATGCAAGAGCAAACAATGTAAAAAACACTTTAGTGAAAGCTAATGTTGATGCATCAAGATTAAATGTAATTGCTGCTGGCGAAGATACTTCAGTAGATATCGATTCAGAAAATGCAAGAAGATTAGTAAGAAAAGTTACTTTCAGAGTAAAATAAACTACTTTTTATATCAAAAAGCCCTAAAAGAAATTTCTTTTAGGGCTTTTTTTATATCTAAAAACTTCCATTGTAAGAACTACTACACATCAATTTTATTACCCACATTTATATTAAAAGTTCAAAAAAGGAATTCAAGGTTCGAAAGAATAGCTGTACTTTTGAATACAAAATAAAATTACAAAATCTTGAAAACACTTTTAAACATAGAGAACTGGTCTAGAAAAGAACATTTCCATTTCTTTAGACAATTTGAAGAACCATTCTTTGGTGCCACTGTCGAAATCGATTGTACGAAAGCCTATGTTAGTGCAAAATCATTAAACACTTCCTTTTTTATCTATTACTTACACAAAACGTTAATTGCTGTAAATGGCACCGAATCATTTCGTTATAGGATTACGGATGATCAAATATATGTTTGTGACCACATTAATGCTTCTGCGACTATTGGTCGTAAAGACGGTAGTTTTGGATTTTCCTTAATCGAATACGATGTAGACTTTGAAATTTTTACTAAAAATACATTGGCAGAGATTGAAAGAATACAAAATACGACTGGTCTTTTTACCCGAACATTTTCGGATGATAATGTAATCCATTTTTCGGCGGTTCCGTGGTTAGATTTCACTTCATTATCGCATGCCAGAAGCTATACTTTTCCGGATAGTTGCCCAAAAATTTCTTTTGGAAAAATGAAAATTAATGAAAACGGAAAAAGAACCATGCCAATGTCAATTCATGTACATCATGGACTAGTAGATGGTTTGCATTTGGGACAATTTGTCGATTATTTTCAAGAAATAATGAATCAATAAAGCACTAGACTATTTAAGAATTACATTTCGCTTTACTTATCTTCTACTTCTGTTGAAGAACCACTAGCTCAAAAAATATTTATGTTTCCAATAGCATTTCATCCTATTTATCAGCATCCGTTGCCTGAGGGACATCGTTTTCCTATGCTGAAATATGAATTGCTCCCCCAACAATTAGTTCATGAAGGAACAGCCTCTGTAGCTGATTTTTTCGAACCTGAAATGTGTGATTTAGCTCCCGTTTTGGCTATTCACACCACTACCTATGTGAATGATTTACTTCAACTCACATTAGATACAAAAGCAGCACGCAAAATTGGTTTTCCCCTTTCACAAGAATTGGTAGAACGAGAATTGATAATTGCACAAGGAACCATAGTAGGTGCACAAAAATCATTCGATACCAAAGTGTCATTTAATATCGCTGGCGGCACACATCATGCCTTTACGGATCACGGAGAAGCTTTTTGCTTGTTGAATGATCAAGCCATTGCTGCTCAATTTTTATTAAATCATAAACTGGCTAAAAAAATAGTAATTATCGATTTAGATGTGCATCAAGGAAATGGAACAGCTGAAATTTTTCAAAATAATCCAAATGTGTTCACTTTTTCTACGCATGGCAAAACCAATTATCCATTCAAAAAAGAAACTTCTGATCTAGACATCGCCTTTGATGATGGAACAACTGATGATGCGTTTCTAAATACTATTGGCGATATAATTCCAAAATTAATTGAAATACAAAAACCTGATTTTATCTTTTATTTAGCAGGAGTTGATATTTTAGCTTCAGACAAGTTAGGAAAATTAAGTTGCTCACTGGAAGGTTGTAAAAAAAGAGATGAATTGGTTTTTAAGCTTTGTGCAAAACATCAAATTCCCATACAAGTTTCTATGGGTGGTGGCTACTCACCTGACATCAAAACAATTATCGAGGCTCATTCTAATACGTACAGAGTTGCAAAAAGTATTTTCTAAATTATTTTAATACTTGGATACTTGCCTCAAATTCATGACAGTTTTTACACTGGAGTAAAAAAAATAGCACGAAATCTTAATGAAGAATTTCGTGCGATTTTAATCTCATTCTTATTTACTTAAAAGCAATACTTCATTAGCGACAATCTCAGTTACATAGCGCTTTTCACCGTTTTTATCATCATAACTTCTGTGTGTTAACTTACCTTCTATTCCAATTTCTTTTCCTTTCACAACATATTTTTCAATAATATCTGCTGTTTTTCCCCAAGCCGTAACACGATGCCATTCCGTTTGCTCCACCTTATCACCGTTCTCTTTGTAATAAACATCATTTGTAGCGATGCTTACAGTGGCTAATTTTTTTCCTCCATCTAATGTTTTTACTTCTGGATCTTGACCTACTCTTCCGATTAATTGTACTCTGTTTTTCATGGCGTATAAAATTTAAATATTAGTATATATTTTGTTGAATCGTTCTTTCAAATCAACATTGCAAAGATGCGGTGGCTTCCAAAAAGTATTCGGTTACTAACTATTTACTTTCGGTTGTAACTATTTGTAAACGTTTGTAAATGGGAAAATTTAGCTATATTTGATGAAAATCAAATTCTTATGCAAGCCAAAATAAACAAAGTAGAGTTACGAAATCTGAAATTTGATGACTACAAAGAGTTAAAAAACTCCATGGTAGAATCTTATCCGGAAATGGTTGGCTCGTACTGGAGAGAACATCATATCGAAAAATTATTAAGTATTTTCCCTGAAGGCCAATTGGTAATTTTAGTTGATGGAAAAGTAGTAGGTTCTGCATTATCCTTAATTGTTGACGAAAGTTTAGTCGATAAAAACCATAATTATTCTGATATAACAGGAAAATACACTTTCTCTACTCATAACCCAAAAGGAGATGTTTTATACGGAATAGATGTTTTTATTCATCCAAATTATAGAGGATTACGCCTTGGCAGACGTTTATATGATGCCCGAAAAGAATTATGTGAACAATTGAATTTAAAAGCAATTGTTTTTGCAGGAAGAATTCCTAATTATGGACAGCATGCGAAAACACTCACTCCAAAAAACTACATAGAAAAAGTAAAAAGAAAAGAACTTCACGATCCCGTACTGTCTTTTCAGTTAAGTAATGATTTCCATGTGATCCGAGTAATGAAAAACTACTTAGAAGGTGACTCTGATTCCAAAGAATTTGCAGTTTTACTGGAATGGAATAATATTTATTACGACGAAAGTCCAAAATTAATAAACCTCGCAAAAAGCGTCATCCGTTTAGGACTCGTTCAATGGCAGATGCGTCAATTGAATAATCTAGAAGCTTTGTTCGAACAATGCGAATTTTTTGTAGATGTTGTTTCCGGTTACGGAAGTGATTTTGCTTTATTCCCGGAACTATTTACTGCACCGTTGATGGCGGATTACAACCATTTATCTGAAGCCGAAGCCATACGGGAGTTAGCTAAACATACGGAACCTATTCACAAACGTTTCCAGGAATTAGCCATTTCTTACAATATAAACATTATTACAGGAAGCATGCCTTATTTAGAAAATGGTCTGTTATACAATGTTGGTTTTCTTTGTAAAAGAGACGGAACTTCAGAAATGTATGCTAAAATTCACGTCACTCCAAACGAAGTGCAACATTGGGGAATGACTGGAGGATCACAAATAAAGACTTTTGACACCGATTGCGGAAAAATAGGCATCGTAATCTGTTATGATGTAGAGTTTCCAGAACTTTCCCGATTAATGGCAGATGAAGGAATGAACATCTTATTTGTACCGTTCTTGACCGATACTCAAAATGCCTACACCAGAGTCAAACATTGCGCACAAGCCAGAGCAATTGAAAACGAGTGTTATGTTGCCATAGCAGGCTGCGTTGGAAATCTTCCAAAGGTGAATAACATGGATATCCAATATGCGCAATCTGCTGTATTTACACCTTCTGATTTTGCCTTTCCAAGTAACGGAATAAAAGCCGAAGCAACTCCAAATACGGAAATGACATTGATAGTCGACGTAGATTTAGATTTACTGAAAGAACTTCATGAGCATGGAAGTGTTCGAATTCTAAAAGACCGCAGAACTGACTTATACGACATCAAAAAAATCAACCCATGAAAACCTGTTTGGAATGTGGAGAGAAAATTGTAGGTCGCGAGGATAAAAAATTCTGCAGTGACGGTTGCCGTAATGCCTACAATAATAAAATAAATAAAGATAGTACTAATTTTATGCGGAACATCAACAATAAGTTGCGCAAAAATTACCGCATTCTATCTGAAATCAATGTTGAAGGGAAATCAAAAACCACTCGGGCGAAACTCTTGAGCAAAGGCTTTGATTTTGAATTTTTTACTAATATTTTACAAACGAAAACTGGAAACACCTACTATTTCCTGTATGACCAAGGGTACATGCTTTTGGACAATGATTTTTATATGCTAGTCAAAAAAGACATTTAAATACCACAACCAAAAACTTATCTAACCAAAAATGAAAAAAGATTATTCCTCAATTTATGCCAGTTTATTTCTCCTAGGAATTCTAGGATTAATTTACTTTACCATGATGCCGCATTGGACTTCCGATGAAGAAGGTTCTCTTTCTGAGTTTTCGACCAAAAGAGCTTTAACCCAAGTGGAAGCCATTTCCAAACAGCCCCACTACGTAGGTTCCAAAGAACATGAAGTGGTTGCTAATTATCTCATAAAAGAACTCAACAAATTAGGACTGGAAACTTCCGTTCAGCAAGGATATACCTTGAGCGATTGGGGAAATCTGGTACAATCAAAAAACATATTGGCTCGCATAAAAGGAACTTCTAGCTCTAAAGCTTTGTTATTGCTTTCCCATTATGACAGCGCGCCACATTCCTACTCTAAAGGGGCAAGTGACGCAGGTTCAGGCGTAGCGACAATTCTAGAGAGTGTTCGTGCTTTTTTATATTCTAAAACTCCTCATAAAAATGACATTATCATTCTGTTTTCAGATGCGGAGGAATTAGGATTAAATGGCGCAGCACTATTTGTAACTCAACATCATTGGGCAAAAGAAATAGGTTTGGTACTTAATTTTGAAGCGCGTGGTTCATCCGGACCCAGTTATATGTTGATGGAAACCAACAAGGGAAATGCAGGATTAGCAAAAGAGTTTGCTGCTGCAAAAGCGACTTTTCCCGTTTCAAATTCCTTGATGTACAGCATTTATAAAATGTTACCAAACGATACTGATTTGACTGTTTTCAGAGAACAAGGAAACATTCAAGGCTATAATTTTGCTTTTATTGATGACCATTTTAACTATCATACCGCTCAGGACGACATCAATCATTTGAACAAAAACACGTTAGCGCATCAAGGCACTTATTTAATGCCATTGCTGAACTATTTCTCAAATGCCGATTTAAGTACAACGCAGACCAGCGAAGATTACGTCTATTTTACCATTCCATACACATTTATAAGTTATCCTTTTAGCTGGGTTTTACCAATGGTGGTAATAGCATTAGCGCTATTTATTTTTCTGCTTTTTTTAGGAAAAGCCAAGCGTATTTTATCATTCGGAGAAATTGGGATAGGATTTATTCCCTTTTTAGGTTCCTTGATTATTACTGGATTAATTACTTTTTTTGGATGGAAAGGATTATTAGCCGTCTACCCGCAATACAATGATTTGCTGAATGGATTTACCTATAACGGGCACGATTACATTGCTGCATTTGTACTTTTGGCATTGGCAATAACTTTAGTGTTTTACAACCGTTTTTCTGCCAAGAAAGTAACCATGAATCATTATGTAGCACCATTATTTATTTGGATTGTGATTAATGGAGCTTTGGCTTTTAGTTTACAAGGAGCTGGATTCTTAATTATTCCGGTTTATTTTGGATTATTTTTATTCGCTACATTTATCATTACCCAAAAATCCCGTAAAATACTAAGTCTTATTTTTAGCATTCCAGCTTTACTAATCATAGCGCCTTTCATCCAGATGTTTCCTATTGGTTTGGGATTAAAAGTACTGTTTGGAAGTGCTATTCTTACTGTTTTGACTTTTGGATTATTGCTACCCGTTTTTGGGGCTTTCGCCAAAAAGGGAATCTGGTCTTTAGTGTTTTTAGTGCTTGCCATCGGCTTTTTTGCGAAAGCACATTCTGAATCAGGTTACGAATACGGAAAAGCAAAATCAAACAGTTTGTTGTACATATACGATGCCGATACTGACAAAGCCAATTGGGTTACGTATGACACCAATCTTGATTCCTGGACCAAAAGCTATTTGGGTGAAAACCCAAAAGATGCAACCGCGTTGAATGGAACACCGTTATTCAGCAAATACAATTCAGGTTTTACGTATGCTGCCGAAGCTCCTAAAAAAGACATTCTGAAACCAAGTATAGTATTTCTGGAAGACAGAATCGTAGGCAATCAAAGGTATTTGAAAATAAAAATTTCCCCGAATAGAAACGTTAATCGCTATGATATTTTTGCCAATGAAAAAATGGCGATTCATAATTTTAAAGCGAATGGCGTGACCACATTAGGCCAAAAAAATTCGCTTTACCAACGCAAAGGAAAGAAAATATTGAGTTACTATGTCGTTGCAAACACACCTTTAGAAATGCAGTTTAGCGTAAATTCCTCAACGGTTTTTGATATGGAACTGATGGAAAGTTCTTTTGATTTAATGACTAATCCTTTATTTGGAATAGCCAAAAGAGAAAATTGGATGATGCCAACGCCTTTTGTTTTGAATGATGCGGTAGTAATCAAACAAAAAATAAAACCGACACCAGTTGTTCTTACAAATCCTCTAGACACCGCTATTACATATCCTGTAATAAAAGATCGTTTAACAGTTGTGAAAGACAGTTTGAAAGTCAAATAATTTAAACACCAAATGACAAAAATTAGTATTCTGGGTTGTGGTTGGTTGGGTTTTCCTTTGGCGGAAGCCTTACTTTCAAATGGATTTTCAGTAAACGGTTCGACGACTTCGACAGAGAAATTAGCCGTATTAGAAAATGCAGGAATTGAACCTTTTTTAATTGCGCTTTCAGAAAATAAAACCACTGGAAACGTAACCGATTTTCTAGAGAATTCTGAAATTTTAATCATCGATGTCCCACCAAAACTTCGCGGTTCAGGGACAGAAAACTTTGTTTCAAAGATAAGAAACGTGATTCCGTTTATAGAAAAATCATCAGTCGAAAAAGTGCTTTTCATCAGTTCAACATCGGTCTATAATGATGATGATGCTTTTGTTACTGAAGAAACTATCCCAAAACCAGATACTGAAAGTGGCAAACAATTACTGGAAACCGAACAGCTTTTGCAAAGCAATATAAACTTTAAAACAACGGCATTGCGTTTTGGCGGTTTAATTGGCGAAGACCGTCATCCAATAAAATTTCTGGCTGGTCGTGAGAATTTAGACAATCCTGATGCACCGATTAATTTGATTCATCAGGAAGATTGTGTGGGTATAATTCTAAAAATTATAACAAATGATGTGTGGAATGAAACCTTTAATGCGGTCGCTCCATCTCATCCTACACGAGAAATGTATTATACTCAAAAAGCATTGGATTTAGATTTGGCTTTGCCAAAGTTTAATCATAAAAACCCATCTATAGGAAAAACAATTTTGAGTACTAAAATAGAGACCGTTTTAAAGTATACTTTTACAAAACCAAATTTGTAACGTGAGAACTAAAATTAAAAATGCCTTTTCGTCTAAAGTTAATGCTATTGGATTACCTATTTTGGCCTTGTGCTGGGTCAGTTTTTTTTGGGGAACCACTTGGATTGCTTCAAAAGAAGGCGTAAAACACATGCCGGCTTTACAACTTGCTGCCATTAGACAATTCATTGGTGGGTTGCTGTATATTTCTTTTTTCCTGTTCAAAAAAACACCTTGGCCAAAAGGAAAACAATGGAAAACCATTGTCATTTTAAGCATCCTTAATTTTGTTTTGAGTAACGGATTAAGCACTTGGGGCGTGAAATACATCAGTAGCGGACTGGGAGCAATCATTGGCGCTATTGTTCCTTTATGGATTGTAATTATTACTTTTTTTAGAGGAGAACGATTGGCGAGGCTGACGGTTATTGGTTTAATTATCAGTTTTGGCGGCGTTTGCGTTATCTTTTATGATCATTTGAGCGATTTTATGATTCCTGATTTTAGATTTGGGATTATACTGTCATTGATAGCTACGTTAACTTGGGCATTTGGCTCGTTATATACCAAGAAGAAAGCGGCTAGTTTTAATCCCTATTTTAGTTTGGGATTACAAATGTTTATATCCAGTATTTTACTTTTTGCGTACAATGGTGCAACAGGAACTTCGGTAAGTTTGACTGCGATTCCAGCAATTTCCTGGTGGTCGATAGCGTATTTAGTTATTTTTGGTTCTGTACTTACTTTCATTGCCTTTATCTATGCACTTCAAAATCTTCCTGCCGAAATCAGTAGTGTTTATGCGTATATTAATCCTATTATTGCGGTTTTACTTGGCGCAGCAATCTTTGGTGAAACATTAAATGCTGCTATAGCCATTGGTGGCGGAGTTACGTTGTTTGGACTGTATATGGTGAATTATTCGTTGAGTAAAGGCCGGAAATAAATCCCTGATAAATCAAAAAAGTCCCATCTGACAGTGTCAAATGGGACTTTTTTTATGCTTGTATGTATTTCTACCAGATTCTTACACGCTTTTCAGGTGCTATGAACATCCCGTCATTTTCCTTGATATCAAAAGCTTGATAAAAAGTATCAATGTTTTGTAATGGCACATATGCACGGTACATTCCTGGAGAGTGCGGATCTGTTTTTACTTGGTTTTTCAAGGCTTCATCACGCATTTTTGAACGCCAGATCGTTGACCAAGAAATAAAGAAACGTTGTTCTGGAGTATATCCGTCGATTAATCCCGGATTTCCGTTTTGTTTCAAATACAATTGCAAACCATCATAAGCAGCGTTTACTCCACCTAAATCTCCAATGTTTTCACCCAGCGTAAATTTACCATCTACAAAAGTTCCCGGAATAGGTTGCAAAGCGCTATATTGAGCGGCAAGTGCTCCTGTTAAGGCTGAAAACTGTTTCAAATCTTCGGCAGTCCACCAGTCTACTAAGTTTCCGTCAGCATTGTAACGGGAACCTGAATCATCAAAACCATGTGAGATTTCATGACCAATAACCCCACCGATTCCACCATAATTTACCGCTTCATCCGCTTGGTAATTGTAAAAAGGCGGTTGTAAAATCGCTGCCGGGAATACAATCTCGTTATTTGAAGGATTGTAATAGGCATTTACTGTTTGTGGAGACATGCCCCAACGCTCTTTATCAACTGGTTTGTTCAACTCAGCAATATTCTCATTGAAACGCCATTTGGCCATGCTCAAAGCATTTGTAAAATAACTTCCTCCTTCTTGTGGACTTTTAATCGTCAAGGCTGAATAATCTTTCCATTTGTCAGGATAACCAATTTTAATTCTTGATTTATGCAATTTAGCAAGCGCGCTTACCTTTGTTTCTGCAGACATCCAAGACAAATTATTGATTCTGTTTTCGAAAGCTGAAAATATATTTTTGATCATTTTCTCCGCTTTGGCTTTGGCTTCAGCCGGAAATTTTTTCTCAACATATAATTTACCTAGCGCTTCTCCAACAGTTCCATTGATGGTTTGAAGTGCTCTTTCGTCACGCGGTCTTTGGCTCACCGCACCCGTTAACGTTTTTCCGTAAAACTCAAAGTTAGCATTTTCTATCTCAGTTGATAATTGACTTGAAGCTCTGTTTAATAAACTCCAACGCATGTAGGCTTTCCAGTCTTCTACTTTGTTTTCTTTCAACATAGTTTCAAGCGCCACCATGTATTTAGGTTGGGATACAATAACAGTATCTACTTTTGTCAATCCAATTTTTGTGAAATAATTATTCCAGTTGATGGATGGAGTTAATTTACTCAACTCAGCCAATGTCATTGGATTATAAGACTTACGGCGATCTCTGCGTTCTACTCTGTCCAATCTTGGTTTAGACATAGCAATTTCAAGCGCCAAGATTTTTTCTGCATTTGTTTTAGCCACTGCTGGTTTATCACCAAGGTATTGCAACATTTTAGCAACGTGTAAAACATATTTCGCACGTTTCTCTTTGGAATCGGCATCTTCAGAAACATAATAATCTCTGTCTGGCAAGCCTACGCCACCTGGGCCTAAGTTAATCACGTTTCTACTGCTGTTCTTCGCATCAGTTCCTACGCCGGCACCCATAAATCCAATCCCGCCAATAGGTTCCATTTCGATCAATAATGCCTCTAAATCTTTGGCATTTTTAACTGCATCAATTTTCTTTAAATACGGTTTCAAAGGAGCTATACCTAACTTATTCCTTCCTACAGTATCAAGAATAGATTTGTATAAATTAATCGCTTTCCCCTGATCTGTATTCGATTTGTAGCTTGGATTTGTAGTAGCTTCTTTTAGAATTGCTAATGCATCAGCATCTGTTTTTTGACGCAATTCATCAAAACTACCCCAACGGGTTCTATCAGCTGGAATCTCCGTATTGTCTAACCAAGTTCCGTTTACATAACGAAAGAAATCATTGCTTGGCTTTACAGCCTTATCCATGTAATTCACATTAATCCCCGGTTCTTTAACTGCCGGAGCATTCTGAGCTTGACTCACCGCAAAACCCATTATTGCGGGAATCACAAAAAGCAAATGCTTATTGCTGGTTTTTTTCATCTTTTTTAGGTTTTTAGTTATCTTAACAAAGCTATTAATAAATAATTTGTTTTTTAGTTAAAATCAAATATCTTTATTTGACTTCAAAATTTCTAAAAAGTTTAATCCTAAAAGACATTAATTACACATCCTTTATTTCAAAGGAATGGTCCTAAAATAAGATTGTGTTAATTTGAATTAAAAACAAATCTCGTTTTCGTATTTTTGCATCAAAATAGCGTTATGTTAGAATTTTTCAAAAAATACCGACTCTTTTTCGGGGTCTTCATTGTTCTTTCGGCAATCATTTTATCCTTATTTTATTCGGCTTTAAAGCCAAAAAAAACACTCCCCATTTATAATCCTGCGGATGTAAATCCTGAATTAGTGGACAGCACCATTCAATACAAAAGCAAGTACCATACGATTGCTGATTTTTCATTTGTTAACCAAAATGGAAAAACCATCACCCAAAAAGATTACGAAGGCAAAATATACGTTGCTGATTTCTTCTTTACCACTTGCGGTTCCATTTGTCCAAAAATGACCACCAATTTATCCGATATTCAAAAAGCTTTCGCAAATAATCCAAAGGTGAAATTATTGTCGTTTACCGTATTTCCAGAGACTGACAGCGTTCCTGTTTTGAAGGCTTACGCCAAAAAACATAATGTTGATGATGCCAAATGGAATTTAGTAACCGGCGACAAAAAAGAAATCTATACCATGGCCAGGAAATCTTATTTGGCCGTGAAACTAGGAAAACCAAGTGAATTATATGATATGGTTCACACCGAAAATTTTGTTTTGGTGGATGCCAAAAAAAGAGTTCGTGGCTTTTATGACGGCACCAATAAAGAAGACATCAAGAGATTGATTGAAGATATTACTTTTTTAAGCAATGAATAAAGGCTTTAAAAAGAAGATAAGTCACTTATAATCTGAGTGATAAACCCAATAAAACAAACTATTACCTATTCTTAAAATTTATCTTAAAAACTACAAAATTTACAATTATCATTTTTTTTAGTTTTATAATATGTACTTTTACAATCTTAATTCAATCTAAATAAGACTTGCAAACAACAATACATTCTCTAAAAAAAGGTGAAAAAGCCATTATCAAAGATTTTGATATTGACATTGTTCCATTGAAATTACTAGAAATGGGTTGTCTTCCGGGGAATATGGTTGAACTGCTTCAAATTGCTCCTTTTGGCGATCCTTTATACCTTAACATTAATGGTTCACACGTTGCTATCCGCGTGGAAACAGCCCGTGAGATTGAAGTTGAAATACTAAAAAACAACTTATAATGACCAATCAAAATATCAATGTTGCTTTAATCGGGAATCCTAATACGGGGAAAACTTCCGTTTTTAATCAGTTGACAGGACTTAATCAACAAGTGGGAAACTACCCTGGAATTACGGTTGAAAAAAAGATTGGTTTTTGTAAATTACCCAATAATGCCAAAGCTAATATTCTGGATTTACCCGGAACGTATAGCCTGAACGCCAGTTCAATAGATGAAAATGTAGTCATTGAATTATTACTGAATAAAAACGATAAATTATATCCGGATGTAGCACTTGTTGTTACTGATGTTGAAAATCTGAAACGAAATTTACTGCTTTTTACCCAAATAAAAGATCTTGAAATTCCCACAATATTAGTCATCAACATGGCGGATCGAATGAAATTTAAGGGAATCACACTAGACATTCCGTATCTTGAGGAGCATTTAAAAACAAAAATTGCGCTTATCAGTTCCAGAAAAGGTTTTGGAATCGATGAATTGAAAAAACTGATTGTCAATTACAAAACTATTTCAAGCGAACCATGCCTGAATGCGTCCAGTATTGATCCTGAGTATTTCAATACGCTTCGCAAAACATTTCCTAACCAGCTGTTGTATAAATTATGGTTGGTCATCACGCAAGACGTCAACTTCCTGAATTTAGATCGAAATGAAATTAGAAGTTCGTTTACTAAATCGCATTCGGATTTAAAGCGTTTGCAACAAAAAGAAACCATAAAACGCTATCAATTCATCAATGATGTTTTGAAAGAAGGATTAAAAATTGATACCACTATTGCTAAAGATTTCCGTAGTAAACTGGATCGCGTCCTGACGCATAAAGTATGGGGATATGTAATCTTCTTCTTGATTTTGTTTGTTATTTTCCAATCTATTTTCGAATGGTCTAAAATCCCGATGGACTTTATCGATGCTTCTTTTGCCTCCTTGAGTACACTTGCTGCCGAAGAATTACCTGCTGGAGTTTTGACAAATTTAATTTCGCAGGGAATCATTCCTGGAATAGGAGGAATTTTGATATTTATTCCACAAATTGCCTTCCTATTTATGTTTATTTCGATTCTTGAAGAAAGTGGTTATATGAGCCGGGTAGTTTTCCTGATGGATAAAATCATGCGGAAATTTGGTTTATCGGGTAAAAGTGTGGTGCCGCTTATTTCAGGAACCGCCTGCGCTATTCCAGCAATTATGGCTACCCGAAATATAGAAAACTGGAAAGAAAGATTAATCACCATTCTGGTAACACCCTTTACAACCTGTTCTGCAAGATTGCCTGTTTATGCCATTATTATTGCACTAGTAATTCCTGACAATCGTGTTTTTGGTTTTCTGAATATGCAAGGAATGACCTTGATGTTACTATACCTTTTGGGTTTTGGAATGGCTATTTTTTCGGCTTACATTTTGAATAAAATCCTTAAAATAAAAGGAAAAACATACTTCGTAGTAGAAATGCCAAATTATAAATTACCCCTTTTCAAGAACGTGGGAATCAATGTAATCGAAAAAACTAAAGCTTTTATTTTTGGCGCCGGTAAAATCATTCTAGCGATTTCTATTGTATTGTGGTTTTTAGCCTCTTACGGTCCAGGAGAGAAGTTCAATAATGCAGAAACAATTGTTACTGAAAACACCAAGCAAAATCCGTTGTCAGAAACAGATTTTGAAAATGCTGTAGCTTCACAAAAACTGGAAAATTCCTATATTGGTTTAATGGGAAAAACAATTGAACCGGCAATTTCACCCCTTGGTTACGACTGGAAAATAGGAATTGCCATTATCAGTTCCTTTGCTGCCAGAGAAGTATTCGTAGGAACATTAGCTACCATTTACAGCGTAGGTGGAAGTGATAACGAAGTTACAATCAAAAATAAAATGGCTGCCGAAATCAATCCAGTAACCGGAGAAAAGGTTTTCAACTTTGCTTCCGGAATATCGTTACTGTTATTTTATGCTTTCGCGATGCAATGTGCCAGTACACTTGCAGTTACAAAAAAAGAAACTAATTCTTGGAAATGGCCAGCTGGACAATTGATCTTCATGTCTGGATTTGCTTATGTTGTAGCCTTAATTGCGTATCAAATCCTAAAATAAAATATTGAACAAACGTTAAATTTTTATTTTTATTATTTTTAATTTGTCTAAATAATATTTCAGATTTATCTTTGCATCATAGATTTAATCTAAATAAAGATAATATGAAAAATGCCTTTTCGATAGGACTATGTTTGCTTACTACAATCTTATTTGCACAAAAAACAAATCCAACATTAAATGACACGGTAAAGACTTTGTTACCTGTGATTATAACTGGTAAAATTCAAAGTCCAGAAAGAATGCCAGAAGTAAAAGAAAACGTTTTGTTTTCAGGAAAGAAAAATGAGATTTTAAAACTTTCTAACATCAACGGTAACTTTGCTACAAACAACACCCGAGAAGTGTTTTCTAGAGTACCAGGTGTAAACATATGGGAAAACGAAGGATCTGGTATACAAATCAATGTAGGTGTAAGAGGTTTAAGTCCTAATAGAAGTTGGGAATTAAATACTAGACAAAACGGATATGACATTTCATCGGATGTTTTTGGGTATCCAGAAGCGTACTACAACCCGCCACTTGAAGCAGTTGAAAGTATTGAATTGATCAGAGGTGGAGCTTCGCTGCAATTTGGACCCCAGTTTGGAGGAATGCTAAACTATGTATTGAAAAGAGAGACAAAGAAAAAATTTACTTTTGAAACCCAAAACAGCGTAGGTAGTTATGGCTTAATGAGCTCATACAACGCTATAGGTGGTACCCTAAAAAACTTTTCCTACTACGTATACAACCATTCAAGAAGTGCTGATGGATGGAGACAAAACGGAGAGTACACCGTACGCAACACCCATGCTTTCTTAGAATATCGTTTTACACCAAACACTAAAATTTCTGCTGAGTATACCAATATGGACTACCAAATGAAACAATCTGGGGGTTTGACCGATGCACAATTTGAAGCAAACCCACAACAGTCTTTACGAAATAGAAACTGGTTAGGAACTCCATGGAATGTTTTCTCACTTCAATTAGACACTAAAATAAATGACAATTTAACATCTAATACAAAATTATTTGGTCTTAAAGGGGAGCGTAACAGTGTTGGTTTTACTGCAACACCAAATGTTGCTGACGCTATAAATCCTACTACAGATAACTATGCCAACCGACGAGTAGATCGTGATTTTTATGAAAATTTTGGTGTAGAAAATAGGAATGTTTACAAATACAAATTGGGCAAAACATCACACAACTTGGCTTTTGGAGCACGTGCATACCAAGCAACAACCACTCGTAAACAAAGTGGAAATGGTACAACAGCAAGTGATTTTGACTTATCCGTGAATCCTGATTATACTAGAAACATAAAATTCAAGACTGAAAACATTGCCTTTTTTGCAGAAAATCAATTTAGAGTTACTGAAAATTTTAGTGCTACACCTGGAGTTCGTTTTGAACACATTACCTCTAGTGGTGCTGGTTTGTTTGCTGTAAATAATGGTGCAAATGTGAATTTTGACGCAGCAACTATTGTACGTAACAAAACATTGTTTGGCCTTGGATTAGAATATAAGTTTGCAAGTACTAATGTGTATGCTAATATATCACAAGCTTACAGACCGATACTTTTCTCTGACTTAACACCTCCTGCAGTTACAGATGTTATTGATCCAAACTTAAAAGATGCAAGCGGTTACAATGCTGATTTAGGATATAGGGGAAATATAAACAACTATATCAACTTTGATATTGGTTTATTTTACCTTCAATACAACAACCGTATTGGTGGAGTGAGACAATTTACAAATAATGATCCATCACAAGGGACATTTTTATACAGAACTAATTTAGGAACTACCGTTAACAAGGGTATTGAAAGCTTTTTTAACATCAATATTACACGTTTTCTTAATGTAGACAACAAAGTGGGAAATGTTGACTTTTTTGCATCGATGAGTTTTATTGACAGCCGCTATACTGATTTTGAAACTTTCACAACAACAGGAACGCCACCTAATACAGTAATTACCAGTTCTAATCTTGACGGTAAAAGAGTTGAAAATGCGCCTCGTTACATTCATAATCTAGGGCTTTCATGGGGTAAAAACAACATCTCAACTACTCTACAATACCGCTTAACAGGAAAAATATTTACAGATGCTAATAATACCACAACACCATCTGCAAATGGAGTAACTGGAATGCTAGATAAATACAATGTGTTTGACTTTTCATCAGAATATAAATTCTTAGAAAACTACAATATTAAAGCAGGAATAAACAATGTTTTTGATGAAGCTTATGCCACAAGACGTTCTACTGGATATCCAGGACCTGGTATTTTACCAGGAGAAGGAAGAACCTTTTACATCTCTGTAGGAGCAAAATTCTAAAATCAAACAAAAAGCTGTTTCATATTCGAAACAGCTTTTTTTTTCTTGAATTATGCTATAGTACACTTTCTTATAACACAATACCAACTGAAAACATTTACAACATGACACAAGAAATTATAGCTTTTGTAATACTAGGTTTCGCTACTTTTTATCTTATTAAAAAATGGTTCCTAAAAAAGAAAAAAACCGACAAAAACTGTGGCGATACTGACTGTGGGTGTTCTTGATTAAAATACATTTTAATTAACAGCTTTAATTCAAACTTAGATTCCGCACTCTAAAAAGTGATTATTCTTTTCCACAAGTATTTACTATATATTCTATTTAAAATTTGGCTGTAGCCAATAATTAAATTTCATTGATACCAGAACAAGAATTTTATTGTTTATCCCAGCGCCACATCAAGCATCATCATAACGATGAAACCACCTACAAAACCTAAAGTAGCAATATCTGTATTCTTATCTTGTTGCGTTTCTGGTATTACTTCCTCTACTACTACAAAAATCATCGCACCAGCGGCAAAAGCCAAAGCATACGGCAAAATTGGCGTAAAAAAAGTAACTGCAAAAGCCCCTAAAACAGCGGCAACCGGCTCTACTAATGCTGAAGATTGACCATACATAAAACTTTTCCATCGGCTCATTCCCATTCTGCGCAACGGCATAGCGACAGCAATTCCTTCAGGGAAATTTTGAATTCCAATACCAATCGCTAACGTTACAGCGCCTGCAATCGAAGCTTCGGGAATCCCAGCGGCTACTCCCCCAAAAAGAACCCCAACAGCCAATCCTTCCGGAATGTTATGCAATGTAATCGCTGAAACAAGCAATGTCGTGCGCTGCCATGGCGATTTGATTCCTTCGGTAACTTTAAAATTGATATGAAGATGCGGCAATACTTTATCGATTCCGAAAATGAACAACGCACCAAGGAAAAAACCAAAAGCTGCGGGAATAACTTTTGCAAAACCTTCGCCACCTGTCATTTCTATGGCTGGGGCCAATAAACTCCAAAAACTGGCTGCAACCATTACGCCACCGGTAAACCCGAGCATTCCGTCAAGAACCGTACGATTCATAGTTTTAAACATGAAAACAAATGAAGCTCCTAACGCGGTTAAAAACCAAGTGAACAAACTCGCATACAAAGCGGCTAATATTGGATCGATGCTCGTGAAATAATCTACTATAGATTGAAACATAATTACTTGATGTATAAATTACTGGCTATTTTATTTGAAACCGTTATTTCTTTAGTCCCCACCCGAATCCTGAAAGAGGAATCAAAACTTTCCTTTTCAATGATTTCAATTTGTGAACCTAAAGCGATTTCCTGCTTGTCTAAATATTTTAAAAAATCAGAAGAAGTATCTTTAACACCAACACAAATTCCAATTCTGTTTTTTTCGAATTCAGAAAGCAATTGTTTTTCTATTTTTATAATTCTTCCGTTAGCATCCGGAATGGGATCGCCATGAGGATCTTCAGTAGGATTCCCAAGGAAATCATCTAATTTATTGATCAGTTTTTCAGATTTGATGTGTTCTAATTGTTCGGCTATATCATGCACCTCATCCCAAGAAAAATCTAGTTTCTCCACTAAAAAACATTCCCAAAGCCGGTGTTTCCTGACAATCATTTTCGCCGCTAATTTTCCTTTATCAGTAAGTGAAACGCCTTGGTATTTAACATAGTTTACCAAGTCTTTTTCGGCAAGTTTCTTAAGCATATCCGTAACGGACGATGCTTTGGTTTCCATTTTCTCAGCAATAGCATTTGTACTGATATCAATATCGGAAACCCAAGTAAGATGGTAAATGGTTTTAAGATAATTCTCCTCAGAAAAGGTCATATGATTGAAGATTGTAGATTAACGTTTTTGATTTCATATTTCAGATTTCTCGCTAAATCAATTAAGTTATTGATACAAATGTAATTAAAAAATTTGTTTTGCAAAATTTAATTTTTAGATTTGCCTAAAATAAATTTAAGTACAGTGAAAAATTTAAGTATGTTGTTTGTTTTTTTGATGTTTAACTTTGGCTACAGCCAAGAAAAAACAAGTCTTTCGGGATTTGTTTCATCAGAAAAAAAAGGGGTTGCAGAAGCTCGTGTATTTTTAATTGGAACAAAACACGAAACCCAAACAGATAGTTTAGGAAAATACAGCATAGCAAATATTGCGGAAGGAAATTATAAAATTCAGATTGTAGCGGAAGGTTTTCAAACTTTAAAAAAGAATATAACGGTCAAAATTAATGAGAACAACATTTTGGATTTTGATCTTTCAAGTACCGAAAACCAACTCAATGAAGTCGTTGTTTCGGGAACATTAAAAGCGGTAAAACGATTAGAAAGTGCCGTTCCAGTAGAAGTTTACTCTCCAATATTTTTCAAGAAAAATCCAACGGCCAGTATTTATGAAGCCTTACAAAACGTAAATGGCGTACGACCGCAACTGAATTGTGGAGTTTGCAATACGGGCGACATTCACATTAATGGGCTGGAAGGTCCGTATACTTTAGTTTTAATCGACGGAATGCCCATCGTGAGCAGCCTATCTACGGTGTATGGATTATCTGGAATTCCAAATTCACTAGTAGAACGTATTGAAATCGTAAAAGGTCCCGCTTCCTCTTTGTACGGCAGCGAAGCCGTGGGCGGTTTGATCAATATTATTACCAAAAATCCAACAAATGCTCCCCTATTCTATGCTGATGTGTTTACTACTTCTTGGTTGGAAACCAATATTGATTTAGGCGTAAAACTCAATGTTGGCAAGAAAGCAACTGCCCTTTTAGGTTTAAATTATTTCAGATACAATCAAAAAATAGATAACGATAACGACAATTTTACCGATGTTACCCTTTCTGACCGAATTTCCCTTTTTCAAAAATGGACTTTCAACAGAAAAGAAAATCGATTGTTCACCATTGCGGCGCGTGGTGTTTATGAAGACCGTTTTGGTGGCGATGTGCGTTGGGAGAAAAAAAATCGTGGCGGTGACGAAATTTACGGGGAAAGCATTTATACCAAACGAGCAGAATTGATTGGAAGTTACCAACTGCCGTTTCAGGAAAAACTGATGCTTTCCTTTTCAGGAAATGTACATTTTCAAGACAGTCGGTACGGCACAACGAGTTATATTGCCAACCAAAAAATTGGTTTTCTACAATTGACTTGGGATAAAAAAATAGGAAAAAATGATTTGCTTACCGGAATTGCCACCCGATACAATTATTACGATGACAATACGCCAGCAACTTCAAAACTGGGAAATAACAACCCCGAGAAAACGTGGTTGCCGGGAATTTTTGTTCAAGATGAAATCACGTTCACTGAAAAACACAAGCTGTTGCTGGGAATGCGTTACGATTACAACTCGTTTCACGGAAGTATCTTAACACCAAGAATTGCTTACAAATGGAAATTGGACGATAACAACATCATTCGTTTGAATGCGGGAACGGGTTTTAGAGTGGTGAATTTATTTACTGAAGATCACGCAGCTTTAACCGGCGCCCGTGAAATTGTAATTGCCAATAACCTGAAACCGGAACAATCCATAAATGCCAATTTGAATTATATCAAGAAAATAAATTTCGATAACGGAACTTTTATTGGTATTGAAACTTCCTTTTTCCATACCCGATTCGGTAATAAAATTGTTTCGGATTATGATACTGATCCAAATCAAATCATTTATGACAACATCAACGGTTATGCGATAAGCCAAGGCATCAGCACGAACATCGATTTCAAATTTCCGAATGGATTAAAGATTATCACTGGCGCTTCCTTGCTAGACAATAAAAACGTTGAAAATGGCCGAAAAGAAACCCCTTTTCTAACCGAGAAATTTACGGCAACCTGGAGCGTTTCGTATAAATTTCAGGCTATTGATTTGAATGTAGATTACACCGGAAATGTGTACAGCCCGATGCAATTGCCTCTTTTAAGCGCTTTGGATCCTCGTGCTTCAGAATCACCTTGGTACAGTTTGCAAAACATTCAATTTACGTATTCTGGCTTGAAAAACTTTGAATTCTATGCCGGAATTAAAAACCTATTAAACTTTTTGCCTAAACAAAATAACCCCTTTTTAATTGCAAGAACCAATGACTCTTTTGATAAAAATGTAACCTACGATACGAACGGCCAAGTAGCAGTAACGCCTGAAAACCCTTATGGATTAACATTTGATACGACGTATGTGTACGGACCTAACCAAGGAATTCGTAGCTTTTTTGGACTGCGTTATAATTTAAAATAATGAAGAAAAATCTTTATTTACTGTTGCTTTTATGCTGTGCGATTCCTACTGGATTTGCGCAGTTGCAGTCTATTTCATTTGAAGAAATTGACAGTTTACAACGTATCGAAAAGAGAAAAACGATAGTTTTCATTCAAACCGATTGGTGCCAATTTTGTCATGCGATGAAAAACACCACTTTCAAAAACGAGGAAATCATAAAGGAACTCAACAACACTTTTTATTTTGTTGATTTCAATGCCGAAGAAAAACGAGCGGTAGTTTTCAACGAAACCACTTTTCAATTCAAGCCCACGGGAAACAACTCTGGAACGCACGAACTGGCCATCGCATTAGGAACAATAAATAAGCAACTGCATTATCCTGCTTTGTGTGTTTTAAACAGTGAAAACGAGATTATTTTTCAGCACAGCGGGTACTTAAAACCAAAAGAATTAAAGCTGATTTTAGCCAAACTAAAAGAATAAAATTGTCTATTTTTGGGGAAATGTCAAATTCTCAAATGAAACACTACGATTATATTTTTACCGGCGCAGGATTATCCGCTTTGATGACAGTATATAAGATGGTGCAATCAGGATCGTTTACGGATAAAAGTATTTTGTTATTGGATGAAAACACTAAAAAAACTAACGACAGAACGTGGTGTTTTTGGAAAACAAACGATTCAGTTTGGGAACAATCAATTTCCAAGAAATGGGATTCGGCTTTGTTTGCCAATGAAGATTTTCGCAGGGATTTAGACTTGCAACCGTATCACTACAATATGGTGAAAGGACTGGATTTTTATAACCAAGTATTTGATTTGCTTTCGAAACAAGAAAATATCACTTTCCTTCCCCACAAAGTATTGGAAATTGAAGAATCTGAAACTATAATTCTAGTACAAACCGAAAGTGAATCCTTTTCGTGCTCAAAATTATTCAACAGTATTTACAATAAACAAAAAGCGGAAAGTCAGCCGAAATACCCCGTTTTACAACAGCATTTTATTGGTTGGTTTATCAAAAGTGAGCATCCAGTTTTCAATTCGGAGCAAGCTACTTTCATGGATTTTTCGGTAGAGCAAAAAGGAAATACTCGTTTTATGTATGTGTTGCCCACCTCAAAAACCGAAGCTTTACTGGAATACACTTTGTTTTCGCACCAGCATTTGAAAAAAGAAGAATACGAAAACGAAATCCTGAAATACATTGAAAATCTTGGGATTACAAATTATGAAATCGTAGAAAAAGAGCAAGGCAGTATTCCTATGACGTGTTATCCTTTTTGGAAAGCAAACACTAAAAACGTACTAAACATAGGAACTTCCGGCGGCTGGACAAAAGCGAGTACGGGTTACACTTTCAAGAATTCTGATAAAAAATCAAGTGAATTAGTTGCGTTTCTGCAAAGGGAAACTGACTTCACGAAATTTCATAAAAGAACCAAATTCTGGTTTTACGATTTGCTTTTGTTAGACATTTTAGACCGAAAAAACGAATTGGGTTCCCACATCTTTTCTTCGATGTTCAAAAAAGGAAATCCAAACTTGATTTTTAAATTTCTAGACGAGGAAACATCTTTTATTGAAGATATTAAGGTCATTTTGAAATGTCCAAAAATGCTATTTATTAAAGCTATTTTTCATGTGGCGGCCAAAGCCCTAAAATAACAATCAAACTATAACAAAACTTTATAATTGAACTCCTATTCTTGATTGTAAACTTTGTAACTTTGCAGGACTTAATTACTAATGATTTAAAATAAAAAGATATGTATCCAGAAGAAATGGTAAAACCAATGCAAGCGGAACTAACTGCTGCAGGTTTTCAAGATTTACATAGTGCTGAAGCGGTAGAAAATGCAATGAAATTAGAAGGAACAACGCTTGTAGTTGTAAATTCGGTTTGTGGTTGTGCTGCTAGAAACGCACGTCCAGGAGCAAAAATGAGTTTAGATGGCGCTAAAAAACCAGACCATTTAATCACTGTTTTTGCAGGAGTTGACAAAGATGCAGTTGATACTGCAAGACAACACATGTTCCCTTTTCCTCCATCATCGCCAAGTATGGCTTTGTTCAAAAACGGAGAATTAGTACACATGCTAGAGCGTCACCACATTGAAGGTCGCCCAGCAGAATTAATTGCTGAAAACTTAAAAGATGCTTTCAACGAGTATTGCTAATACATGCCAAAGCATAGAATTTAAAACCACGTCTCGGCGTGGTTTTTTTATTTGGAGCTTTTCCAGCTATTCGTTTCAATCTTTTTTCCTGGTAAAAAAGCGGGTAAAAAAGGATTTCTCCCAAAGCTTCGGGACATCTGGCCTAGGAAAAGTTTTAATCTAAAAAGATGTGTATATTTGATAATTGCTGCCAATAAAAAGAAATTTATACATTTAATACTTATGAAACATTTTTTCACATTCATATTTTTGCTCTCACTAGCATCTTGTAAATCAATAGTTAAAGATACATATCAAAAAATTAGTCTTAAGAATTATGCAGAAGAAGCCATGAAGGATTCGTTACTTGGAGCCAGTCCAATAGTAATCATCTCAAAAGAATCAGTCAAAATATATTCCAAAATGAAATTAAATCATCCTGTATTATCTAATCTAAATAGAAAAGGTCTAGTCATTATTCCAAAAAATTCAGATGTGATTGAAGAGATTTTCGATGTCGAAAGTAAATTAAATGGAGTAATCGTTTTCATGGAAGCACACGAACTAAAACCAGATTTTAAAAAGTTACGATATGTACTAAATGGAAAAGAAATTGAAAAATCTGTATCAGATACAATTAATATGAAAAATATAAAAAGTTTTGTAGTAATTCAAAAACGGAATACAAATCAATGTGTTGCTTTTTTAAATACTAAGTACTAAAAATCGTATATTAAAATTTAGACAAAACATTATCTATCTTCCCCGCTCCCGAACGAATCCTTTCATCCGACTCGAAGCGATAATTACCATTTTGGAAAACTAAAATACTATTCACCACAACTCCCCTAGCCCAGATTACTTCACTGGTCTATATTTTTATAGGAGTTCAGTGAACTTCGTTTGCAGCGGCATCCTCTTGTTGTAGCGATAGCGAAAACAAGAGATATAGCGGAAAGCTGGAAATAGCTCCTAAAAAACTAAACCATTCATAAACTTTGCGACTTCATTGTGAACATTGTGGTTAAATTATTTACTTTTGCAAAAAATATATTTCTCAACTTAAAACTGTTTATAGCATGCAACTGTATAACACATTAAGCGCAGAGGAAAGAGCCATCATGATTGATGATGCCGGAAAACAACGTCTTACGCTGTCTTTCTATGCTTATGCGCAAATCTCAAATCCAACACAATTTCGTAACGAATTATTTCTGGCGTGGAACTCACTTGAAGTTCTGGGCAGAATTTATGTAGCCAGTGAGGGAATCAACGCCCAATTATCATTGCCTGCCGATAATTTCTATGCGTTCAAAGATTCGATTGAAGTCTATGATTTCATGAAAGGCATCCGATTGAATATTGCCGTAGAACAAGACGATCACTCGTTTTTGAAACTGACGGTAAAAGTGCGTGATAAAATTGTTGCTGATGGTTTGGTTGATGAAACTTTTGATGTTACGAATATTGGAATTCACTTAAAAGCGGCGGCATTCAATGAACTTTTAGAAGATCCAAACACCATTGTGGTCGATATGCGAAATCATTACGAAAGTGAAATTGGACATTTTACCAAAGCTATAAAACCAGATGTTGATACTTTTCGAGAATCATTACCCATTATCGAAGAGCAGCTTGCGGAACACAAACAAGACAAAAAACTATTGATGTATTGCACCGGAGGAATTCGTTGCGAGAAAGCCAGTGCTTATTTCAAACACAAAGGTTTTGAAAACGTATACCAACTGGAAGGCGGAATTATTGAATACACACGACAAGTAAAAGCCGAAGGATTAGAAAGTAAATTTATTGGGAAAAACTTCGTATTTGATCACCGCTTGGGCGAAAGAATTACAGATGATATTGTTTCCCAATGCCATCAATGTGGCGAACCTTGTGACGTGCATACTAATTGCGTGAATGAAGGTTGTCATTTACTTTTTATCCAATGTGATTCTTGCAAGGAAAAAATGGAAGGTTGCTGTTCTGCTGAATGTGTAACTGTAATTCACTTGCCGGAAGAAGAGCAAAAAGCAATTCGAAGAGGGATTAAAAATGGAAATAAGATTTTCAAAAAAGGAAAATCAGATGTTTTAACTTTCAAAAACAACGAAGAAACGCATGGTGTTTTTGTTGCAGAGAAACCATCCCGAAGTGTCGGGACTGCCGTCAAAAAAGAACCAAAATTTAAGAAAGTCTATATCGGAAAAGGAACGCATTTTTTTCCAAAACCAAGTATCGGTCAATTTTTAATTGAAGAAAACGAAATCAAAATTGGCGATACGATTCTAATCAAAGGTTCCACAACCGGAGAACAAAAAATAGTAATCGAAGAAATGCTAGTGAACGATTCAGCAAAAGAAAAAGCAGTTTCTGGAGACACTTGCACGTTTAAATTACCATTTAGAATCCGATTATCTGATAAATTATATAAAATTCTAGATTAAATATTTAGGACAAAATCCTATGAAATTAACCCATTACAATCTGATTTGTAATGGGTTTTTTTATTAAAAATTTATGATGTATTGGCGCAAATAGGCATTGTTCCATAAAATTAAAAAATACTATCTTTACACATTAAACGTTTTAAGAACTTAAGTTGTGCTCGTCGCAACACTACATATAAGATTATGGCATGTACAAGTTGTTCAACTTCTGATGGTGGCGCACCTAAGGGTTGTAAAAATAATGGGACTTGCGGCACCGATAGCTGCAACAAATTAACGGTTTTCGATTGGCTTTCTAATATGAGTTTGCCTAATGGCGACGCACCTTTTGACTGTGTTGAAGTACGTTTCAAAAATGGAAGAAAAGAATTTTACCGCAATACTGAGAAATTAACGTTAAGCATGGGTGACATAGTCGCTACTGTTGCTTCTCCAGGTCATGATATAGGAATTGTTACTTTGACAGGAGAATTGGTTAAAATTCAAATGAAGAAAAAAGGAGCGAATTACTTGGGTAATGAAATTCCAAAAATTTATAGAAAAGCCTCCCAAAAAGACATTGATATTTGGTCTACTGCAAGAGATCGTGAAGAGCCAATGAAGGTTCGCGCACGTGAACTGGCGATTGCTCAAAAACTGGAAATGAAAATTTCGGATATTGAATTTCAAGGGGACGGATCAAAAGCTACGTTTTATTACACGGCAAATGACCGTATTGACTTTCGTGCGTTGATTAAAGATTTCGCTAAAGAATTCAGTACTCGTATCGAGATGAAACAAGTAGGTTTCCGTCAGGAAGCAGCTCGTTTAGGCGGAATAGGTTCTTGCGGAAGAGAATTGTGTTGTTCTACTTGGTTGACGGATTTTAGAAGTGTAAACACCTCAGCAGCACGTTACCAACAACTGTCTTTGAATCCACAAAAACTGGCTGGACAATGCGGAAAATTGAAATGCTGCTTGAACTATGAGTTAGATACGTACATGGATGCGTTGAAAGATTTTCCAGATTTCGAAACAAAATTGGTGACTGAGAAAGGAGATGCCATTTGCCAGAAACAAGATATTTTCAAAGGATTGATGTGGTTTGCCTACACCAATAATTTTGCTAATTGGCATGTGCTGAAAATTGAACAAGTCAAAGAAATTGTTGCCGAAAACAAACTAAAAAACAAAGTTTCATCGTTAGAAGATTATGCTATCGAGATTGTTGCTGAACCGGAGAAAAACTTCAATAATGCAATGGGTCAAGAAAGTTTGACTCGTTTTGATCAACCAAAACCAAAGAAAAAACAGCATAAAAAACGCAAACCGGCGGGTGAAAATGCAATTGTAGCAAATAACAACAAGCCCGCAAACAATAACAATAATAACCGTCAGAATCCAAATGACAAAAAGCCTGCGGAACCAAGAAAACCTATAATTATTACTAAAAATGTGGATAAAAAATAGCGCTTTACTTCTTTTAGTGGTGATTCTCTTTTCTTCATGTGATAAAAAAAGAGTTTTTGATGACTATAAATCTGTTGGAAGTGCGTGGCACAAAGACAGCATTGTAACGTTCAATTTACCGGAATTAGACTCCACAAAACGATACAATCTATTTGTGAATTTGAGAGCCAATAACAATTATCAATACAATAATCTATTTTTAATTGTGGCATTGGAATTGCCAAATGGTTTTACAAAAGTAGACACACTTGAATACCAAATGGCAGATCCGGACGGAACATTATTAGGTGATGGTTTTTCGGATATAAAAGAAAGCAAACTCTTTTACAAGGAAAATGTGCGGTTCAAATCAAAATACAAAGTCTATATCAAACAAGCTGTTAGAGAAAACGGCAAAGTTCCTGGCGTAACAGCTTTAGACGGAATTACAGAGGTAGGTTTTAGAATAGAAAAAAAAGAATAAAATAGTATTATGGCTATCAAAAAAAATAACAATCAGACAAAAAACATTGATAAGGACGTCACTTACTACAAAAAGAAATTTTGGAAAATCTTCTTTTATGGAATGGGTGCTGTCGGTTTGTTTTTCTTATTTGCTTCCTGGGGACTTTTCGGCTCGATGCCTTCTTTTGAAGATTTAGAAAATCCAGATTCTAACTTAGCTACCGAAATCATATCGGCTGACGGAGTAGTTTTGGGTAAATATTTTGAAAAAAACAGGTCTCAATTACGCTATTCAGACTTACCAAAAAACTTGGTACAAGCATTAATAGCTACTGAAGACGCTCGTTTTTATGAGCATTCCGGTATTGACGGAAGAGGAACTTTAAGAGCGATTTCCAGTTTAGGAACAAGCGGTGGAGCAAGTACTTTGACACAACAATTAGCCAAGCAATTATTCCATGGTGAAGGATCTAAATTCCTGCCTTTTAGAATTGTACAAAAAATAAAAGAATGGATTATTGCCATTCGATTAGAAAGACAATACACTAAAAATGAAATCATTGCCATGTATTGTAATGTGTATGATTTTGGGAATAATTCTGTTGGAGTAAGTTCAGCGGCAAAAACCTATTTTTCCAAAGAACCTAAGGATTTAACCATAAGTGAATCGGCAATATTAGTTGGAATGTTTAAAAATTCGGGTTTATACAATCCTATCAGAAACCCGCAAGGTGTAAAAAACCGTAGAAACGTGGTGCTTTTGCAAATGGAAAAAGGAAAAATCATTTCAAAAGAAGAGAAAGAAAGATTGCAAAGTTTACCAATCAAATTAAATTTCAAATTAGAAACACATAAAGACGGAACGGCTACGTATTTCAGAGAATATCTACGTGATTACATGAAAAAATGGGCTGAAGAAAATAAAAAACCGGATGGTTCTGATTATGACATCTACAAAGACGGTCTGAAAATTTACACCACCATTGATTCCAGAATGCAATTGCATGCTGAAGAAGCAGTTACAGCACACATGGCAAACCTTCAAGAAGAGTTTTTTAGTCAATCTAAGGATAATAAAAACGCTCCATTTGTTAATATTTCTTCAGTAGAAACACAACGAATTTTGAATCAGGCAATGAAATCATCTAACCGTTGGGCTGTCATGAAATCAATGGATAAAAGCGATGAAGAAATTATAAAATCGTTCAGCGAAAAAGCAAAAATGACTGTCTTTTCTTGGAAAGGAGAAAAAGATACGATCATGACGCCATTGGATTCTATCCGTTATTACAAACACTTTTTACAATCCGGGTTGATGGCAATGGAACCACAAACCGGTAATATAAAAGCTTGGGTTGGCGGTATCAACTACAAATATTTCCAATACGATCACGTAGGACAAGGCGCCAGACAAGTAGGTTCTACTTTCAAACCATTTGTTTATGCCACTGCTATCGAGCAATTGAACATGTCTCCTTGTGACTCGATTGTTGATGGACCATTCGTAATCAGAAAAGGACGCCATCATGTTACCGAAGATTGGGAACCTAGAAATTCAGACAACAAATACCGCGGAATGGTTACCTTGAAAAGAGGTTTGGCGAATTCCATAAATACAGTATCCGCAAAATTAATTGATAAAGTTGGACCGGAAGCCGTAATCGATTTAACCCATAAATTAGGCGTAAAATCCGAAATTGTAAACCAACCTTCCATTGCGTTAGGAGCAGTTGAAATTACAGTTGAAGACATGGTTGCCGCTTACAGCACTTTTGCTAATCAAGGCGTTTATATGAAACCTCAATTTATATCTAAAATTGAAGATAAAAGTGGCGTTATCATCTACGAACCAATACCTGAATCGCATGATGTTTTAAACAAAGACATCGCTTATGCAGTCATCAAATTACTGGAAGGTGTAACCGAAGGTGGTTCTGGAGACCGCTTGCGAACTACTGGTGGCGGTAATGGAGACAACCGCTGGACAGGTTATCCATATTCTTTTAAAAATCCTATTGCAGGAAAAACAGGAACTACTCAAAACCAATCTGATGGTTGGTTCATGGGAATGGTTCCTAATCTGGTAACTGGAGTTTGGGTAGGTTGTGAAGACCGTTCAGCTCGTTTCAAAAGCATCACTTACGGTCAGGGAGCCACAGCAGCATTACCAGTTTGGGGTTATTTTATGAAACTTTGTTATGCTGATCCAGCTCTTAAAGTTTCTAAGGAAGGCTTTGAAAGACCTGCAAATCTTTCTATAAAAGTAGACTGTTATGTACCTAGAAAAGTAGTAGACACGACGGCTGTAGAACAAGATACCGAAGAATTTGAATTGTAAAATTTTCATTAGGAGCTAATCCAGCTAACCGCTATATCTTTCTGGTCCTGAAAAAAATCAGGACCAGAAAGGATGTCGCTTTTATCTGGGCTAGGGATTCGGTTCTCAAAATGAAATTCTGTTGCCCTTAGTATTACAAGCAGACTTACTTCTTCATTAAATAAAATTCGACAAATAGCAACTCATTTTTATGATTAACAAAAAAGTAAACAACGTTCAGGACGCCCTTCAAGGAATTGAAAACGGGATGACTATTATGCTTGGCGGTTTTGGATTATGTGGTATTCCAGAAAATTCCATCGCCGAATTAGTAAAAAAAGAAACTACGGATTTAACATGTATTTCAAACAATGCAGGTGTTGATGATTTTGGTCTTGGATTGCTTTTGCAAAAGCGCCAAATCAAAAAAATGATTTCTTCTTACGTAGGTGAAAATGCTGAATTTGAACGCCAAATGCTTTCTGGAGAACTCGAAGTTGATCTTATTCCTCAAGGAACTTTAGCAGAGCGTTGTCGTGCAGCACAAGCAGGAATTCCCGCTTTTTTCACTCCAGCCGGTTACGGCACTGAAGTAGCTGAAGGCAAAGAAGTTCGCGAATTCAATGGGAAAATGCATGTTATGGAACACGCTTTCAACGCTGATTATGCCATCGTAAAAGCATGGAAAGGTGACGAAGCCGGAAACTTAATTTTCAAAGGAACCGCAAGAAACTTTAATCCTTGTATGGCTGGAGCGGCTAAAATCACCATAGCCGAAGTAGAAGAATTAGTACCTGCAGGAAGTTTAGATCCAAACGAAATTCATATTCCAGGAATACTTGTAAATAGAATTTTTCAAGGTGTGGAATATGAAAAAAGAATTGAACAAAGAACCGTGAGAAAAATTTTCTAATTATGGCTTTAGATAAAAATCAAATTGCAAAACGCATTGCAAAAGAATTAAAACACAACTATTACGTGAATCTGGGAATCGGAATTCCAACATTAGTGGCTAATTATATCCCCGAAGGAATTGACGTTGAATTTCAAAGTGAAAACGGAATTCTAGGTATGGGTCCATTCCCTTTTGAAGGCGATGAAGATGCTGATTTAATCAACGCAGGAAAACAAACCATAACTACTTTGCCCGGAGCAAGTTTCTTTGACTCCGCATTTAGTTTTGGAATGATTCGTGGACAACATGTTGACTTAACAATCCTTGGCGCTATGGAAGTTGCCGAAAACGGTGATATTGCCAACTGGAAGATTCCTGGCAAAATGGTCAAAGGAATGGGTGGCGCAATGGATTTAGTGGCTTCTGCCGAGAATATTATTGTAGCCATGATGCACGTAAACAAAGCTGGAGAATCTAAAATACTTAAAAAATGTACCTTGCCATTAACGGGTGTAGGTTGTGTTAAAAAAGTAGTTACTGAACTGGCTGTTTTAGAAATAACACCTCAAGGTTTCAAACTATTGGAGCGCGCACCTGGTGTAACTGTAGAACATATCATCGCTTCTACTGAAGCTGATTTAATTATTGAAGGTGAAATTCCGGAGATGATTATCGACTAACTATTTTCGGTTCAAAATCGACTATAGAAAATGCATCCTATAAAGGGATGCATTTTTTTTGACATTAATTTTACATTTTCTTGCCTCTTATAAAACATCTATTTTGACAGGTTTTATATTTCACAACAAATAAAAACCAATTAATTTAACACAAAACTAACATTATATTGTTTTTTTGTTAAATTTGATTCATTATTAAACTAACCAAAACACCCTATTAAATGAAAACAAAATTACTCGGAAAAATTGCGCTTTTTGCCTCCGTTTCTTTTTTTGCTTTAGAAACAAATGCTCAAGACGCAACTAAAAATGTAAAAGAAAAATTTACTGACGAAAGAGGAAAACCTTCACTAATTGTTTTTAACGAAAAGTCAACGTACAAAAACACCGATTCTGAAAAGGCATTCAGAGAGCAATTAGAATTAAAAGACAATTCCAGTTTCGCAAAAACTAAATCAGAAACTGACAAATTAGGGTTTTCTCATGAAAAATTTCAATTATTTCACCAAGGGATAAAAGTTGAATTCTCTACATACACCTTGCACTCAAAATCAGGAAAATTAGAATCCATGAGCGGTGAGTTTTATCCATTAGAAAACGCAAACACGCGTCCGGTTTTATCAAAACAACAAGCTTTAAACAGCGCTTTAAAACAAATTGGAGCAGCTACATATCTTTGGGAATCTCCGGCAGAAGCAAAGATTAATGAGTACCAAAAGCCTACTGGCGAATTAGTCTTATTGCCTCTTGTGGACGAAGATGCCAAAGGTAAAAAAACAGAACAAATTCGTTTAGCCTACAAATTTGACATTTATGCCACAAATCCGGTAAGTCGCGGTGACATTTATATTGACGCAATAACTGGCGCTACTTTATTTTACAATGCAACCATCAAACATCTAGATGAATTCAGCAATGGTGGAAAGCATAATTCCGTAAATAAAAAATCTGAAAAAAATGCCGAAACATCATTTGTAATTGCCAATGCTGACACACGCTATAGTGGTTCCCAATCAATCCAAACAACATTGAGCGGAGCATCATACATATTAGCTGATGCCACGCGTGGTAATGGAGTTATGACCTACAATATGAAAAAAGGAACCAGCTATACGGCAGCTGTAAATTTTACAGATGTAGACAATAACTGGACGGCAGCTGAATTCAATAATGTAAACAAAGATAATGGAGCGTTAGACGCACATTGGGGAGCTGAAAAGACGTATGACTATTTTTCGGCTGTTCACGGAAGAAACAGTTATAATAATGCTGGAGCAGCCATAAAAAGCTATGTTCACTACAGTAGCAATTATAATAATGCTTATTGGAACGGAAGTGTAATGACGTATGGTGACGGCTCTGGAACAGGTGGATTTGACATCTTAACCTCAATAGATGTAGCCGGACACGAAATAGGACATGCCGTTTGTACGAACACTGCAAACTTGGCATACCAACAAGAATCTGGCGCAATGAATGAAGCTTTCTCTGATATTTGGGGAGCTTGTATCGAATATTATGCTGCACCAAACAAACAACTTTGGTTAATAGGAGAAGACATAGAAAGAAGATCGGGACATCTAGCTTTACGTTCTATGAGCAATCCTAAAAGTGAAGGACAACCGGATACTTATGGCGGAACAAATTGGATCAGCCAAACAAAATGTAGACCAAGCTCTAGAAATGACTATTGTGGCGTTCACACAAACAGCGGAGTTTTAAACCATTGGTTTTATATCCTGACTGAAGGTAAAACCGGAACAAACGACAAAGGAAGTTCCTATAGCGTTACGGGTATCGGAATTGATAAAGCGGCTAAAATTACGTATCGTTTAGAAAGCGTTTATTTGTCTGCTAACTCAACCTATGCAAATGCACGAACATTCGGAATACAAGCTGCAACTGACCTTTATGGAGCAGGTTCTCCTGAGGTGATAGCGACTACAAACGCATTTTATGCTGTAGGTGTTGGAACCGCTTATTCAGGATCAACTGCGAGAACTAGCGCTGCTAAAGTAACGAGTACCGAAACTACGAATGAAGCCTTTGTATTGTATCCAAATCCAGCAACTGACGTTTTAAGCATTTCAATCAAAGAAAACAAAAGTGGTTCTTATAAAATTTATAATTCTTTTGGATTTGAACTTCAAAACGGAAAAACATCAGGAGGACAAATTAATGTAAGTACACTGAGCAAAGGGATTTATTTCTTTGAATTGAATAATGGTCAAGAAACCATAGTAAAAACATTCATCAAGAAGTAATCTTTCCAGATTATGTCAAAAGAAAAGCCTCACAATATGTGAGGCTTTTTTATTTTATATCTTAAATTTTTCTTTTTAAAAAAACCAAGTCGCCACAAAAATTGCTGTAATCACACAAATTACATCTACTATAAGCATCGTTCCTAATGCATAGCGTGTGTTTTTAATGTTCACAGAGCCAAAATAAACGGCTATCACATAAAAAGTACTTTCGGCACTGCATTGAAAAATACTTGCCAATCTAGCCGTTAAGGAATCGGCACCAAAAGTATTCATCGAATCAATCAAAAATCCTCTTGATCCGGCAGAACTAAAAGGACGAAGCAACGCAACCGGTAAAGCATCAGTAATTTCTTTACTTACTCCCATATTAGAAAAAATGAAAGCGATCCAATTACTTATAATTTCAAATAAACCACTGTTTCTGAATAAAGAAATAGCAACTAACATTCCCAAAACATAAGGGAAAATAGTCACTCCGGTTTTCACACCATTATTAGCTCCCACTACAAAACTTTCAAAAACGGTAGTAGATGCTTCAGTAAATTTTTTCTCATGAATAAACGAAAAGATCAAGGTAAAGGCAATTATTCCAATTAATATTAAAGCAGAAAGATTAGAGGTGAAATAGTTTTTTCCAATTAAATCCAAATGATTTACATACATCAACAAACCTACAATGGCAGCTATTAATGTCATCAATACAATCACCAAAGAAGCACTTTTGAAATTGATTTTTTGTTTGATTCCAACTATCAGAAAAGCCGCAATTGTTCCTATAAAAGAAGTGATAATACAAGGCAACATCACATCAGCAGGATTACTCGCATTTGCAGCAGCACGATATCCTATAATAGAAGTAGCGATCAAAGTAAGACCTGATGCGTGCAAACACATGAACATAATTTGTGCATCACTTGCTTTGTCTTTCTCTGGATTTATCTCTTGTAAACTCTCCATGGCCTTTAGACCAAAAGGAGTTGCAGCAGAATCCAATCCTAAGAAATTTGCAGCGAAATTTAAAGTCATATACGAAATGGAAGGATGGTTTTTGGGAATACTTGGAAACACTTTTACAAAAACGGGACTCAATGCTTTAGCTAGTTTTCCAGAGGCTCCAGAAATGATTAAAAGCTCCATCAATCCACAGAAAAAAGCCAAATAAGCCATCAGCGGAAGGATTAATTCTAGTAAAGTACTTTTACACGTTGGCAATAAACCATCTGATTTTTGAACACCGCTATATATTTTTACGATTTTATTTTTATAGACATAAGTCGTATCCGCATTTAGCGTATCACGATTGATAATCATGGTTTGTTCAGGTGCTTTCTTGATGCTGTCTTTAATAAAAGCAGGAAGTTGCTCTACGAATTTCTCCGAAACCAGAATTGGATCATCTTTTTTTCCGTTCAAAACGTGGTCAATAGTATAACTGTCTCCAGAAAACAAACTAAACACTACAAATACAATTGCTGAAATAAAAATGACCAACCAAAATCTACTCAATACCATAATTTATAATTTTTGTAAATGTAATAAATCGATATCAATAACAATTGCAATGTCAATTTCAATAAAAGAATTTTAAAATTGGATTTGCCATTGGATTTTGATATTGATATTGCCATTGAAGTTACTTACACATGAATAATCTCCTCCTCAATTAACAATTCTTCTCTACGTAATCGGAGGAAAATCTGTGCTACCGCAATCGTATCTTTTTCACAATAAGTAACAATGCGGTCAATGTCTTTATCCACATAAAAAACATGTCCTACTTGACTACCATCAATATCACCTTTTGGAGAAGGGATTCCAAGGACTTTACACATTAACTTTAAAGAGGTAAAATGCTTGTAATCCCCAAATTTCCACAATTCCAATGTATCTAAATGTGGGATTTCCCATGGTTTTTTCCCAAATAAATTCAGTTTGTTCGGAATAGCGATTTGGTTGATAATCATGCGTCGGGTGAGGAACGGAATATCAAATTCTTTGGCATTATGACCACACAAAACATGTTGCGGCTGATTGAAATGATTGTTCAGGAGATTATTGAAATCCAACAATATTTTCTTTTCTTCTCCAAAGAAAGAAGTCACTCTAAAATTCCGAATATCGCCTTTGATGGTAAAATAACCAACGGAAATACAAACGATTTTCCCAAACTCGGCCCAAATTCCCGCACGATCATAAAAATCCTCCGGCGTGTATTCGTCTTTGCGCTGGTATTGGGTTTTGTGTTCCCAAAGGTCTTTCATTTCAGCATCTAATGCATTGAAATCTTCGGCTTCCGGAACGGTTTCTATATCTAGAAACAGAATATTATTGAGGTTTATTTTTTCTATCATCAGCTAGATTTGTTAGATTTTTTGACTTCTTCGATTTTAGATTAAATACAAAAACCTAAATTAGTAAACTTGATCGATTTTTTTGAATCTGAGACAATCTAAATTTCTAACAATCAAAGAAATCTAAGAAGTCTATTTTTAAAAAAGACTTTGTTGTGTGGTTGGATTCTCATGTTCCAACAACCATTTTTTGCGCCATAAACCACCCGCATATCCTGTTAAGGAACCATCTGTTCCAATGACCCTGTGACACGGAACGACAATCCAAAGCGGGTTTTTCCCATTAGCAGAAGCAACGGCTCGAATGGCTTTAACATCACCTAGTTTTTTAGATAAATCCATATAGCTGCAGGTTTTCCCAAATGGAATTTCCAGTAATCCTTTCCAAACTTTTTGTTGGAATTCAGTACCTTTTGGATTCAGTGCAAAGTCAAAATCGGTTCGTTTCCCCTCAAAATAATCATTGAGTTGCGTAACGGCTTCTTGCACAACAGCATGAATTGTAGTTGAAATTTCTCCTTCTTCCGAAACTGAAATTACAGATATTCCATTTTCATCACCAATGATTGTAGCGATTCCTAAAGGCGTTTTGATGTATGCTGTTTCCATATTTTAAAGATAAAAAAATTAACCACATTGTTTCAAAAGAAGCAAGAAAGTTCAGAAATAAATATGCTCAAACAGTTTTAGACATAAAAAAAACCATTCGCAAAGACGAATGGTTCTTGTATTTTAGTCCCGAAGTTTCGGGAGAAATCCCTTATGTTTTTCTTTTAAAAACATAAAGACACAGCGTAGAGCGGGATTAGCTCCGGATACTGAAGCAAGTTCAGTATGAATTATTTCAAATTTGAATATACGTAAGCTTCTAAGGCTTTCAATTCGTCATCAGACATGGCTTTTGTAACGGCGAAGTTTGTTTTCATAACTTCATATTGGCTTGGGTCAACAATAGGCTCACCTTCACCTTTTAAAAACGTTACGATGCTTGCGTTTTTATCTTTATAAATCTTAGCAATATCCTGCAGACTTGGTCCTATCACTTTCTTGTCTACTTGATGACAGGCAACACAATTTCCTTTTCCTTTGAAAATTTCTTCTCCTAATTCCTCTGGAGTTTGCGCAACTTCTTCGGTAGTGGTTGGGTATAAAGGTTCTTTTTTGACTTCTTCTTTTTTACAAGAAGCAAAGGCTAAAACGGCAAATAAAAACAACGTCTTTCTCATGTTAATTTCTTTAATTGTAAGTATCTAAATTGCAAAATCACCAACCAACATACTTGGGTGGTTGAATTCCATTCAGGTTCAAATATACTAAAATTTGTGCTCTGTGATGGGTAACATGATCTTGCATCAAATTAAGTATTTGCAATTTTGATTTTGGACCAGCAAAAAAATCTACTTTTTGGGATAATTCAGCATCATTGGTTTTTTGTACAAATGCCTTTGCTTTATCAAAAGAGGCTTTTATTTCTTGGATCATTTGCGTTTTTGAAAGTCCTTTTACCGCTTCTTTTTTCACATATTTCTCTCCCGAAAAATGCGTTGTGCCCAACCAATTCATGTTGTCTTGTATGTGAAATAATTGTTCTCTTAACGACATTTCACGTTCAGCAGGTTTATAATCATATTTATCTTCCGGCATCGCTTCTGCAACGGCTACCAAATAATCTTTGGAATTATCCCATTTCTCGATGAAAGTAGCAACAACCTCAACTTGTGCAAAAATGCTATTGGAAAGCAATAAAACCGCTATTATTAAACATTTTTTCATGTTTATTTGTTTAAAAGTATTGCGGCTTCTTTGGCAAAATAAGTCGAAATTAAACTGGCTCCAGCACGTTTGATACACATTAATTGTTCCATCATTATCTGATCATGATCCAACCAACCTCTTTCGGCAGCGGCTTTAATCATTGCGTATTCTCCCGAAACGTGGTATACCGTTACCGGAACATTTACCGCGTTTTTAACTTCGCGAACAATGTCTAAATACGCAATTCCAGGTTTTACCATAACCATATCGGCGCCCTCTTCCACGTCCCACAACGCTTCTTTGATAGCTTCGATGCGATTGGCATAATCCATTTGGTAAGTTTTTTTGTCTTTTGGAATTTCAGTGGCGTCAACAGGAGCGCTGTCTAATGCATCACGGAACGGCCCATAAAATGCAGAAGCGTATTTAGCAGAATAACTCATGATGCCTACATTATGAAAACCGGCAGCGTCAAGACCTTCACGCAAACGCAACACACGTCCGTCCATCATGTCCGATGGCGCTACAAAATCGGCACCCGCTTGCGCATGAGAAACAGCCATTTTTACCAAAGCTGCATTCGTCGAATCATTTTCTACATCACCGTTTGCAATGATTCCGTCATGTCCATAAATCGAATAAGGGTCTAAAGCTACATCTGGCATTACAATCATTTCGGGACAAGCGGCTTTGATGGCACGAATGGCATTTTGCATTAATCCGTTTGGATTCCACGCTTCATTTCCTGCGTTATCTTTTAAATTCTCGCTTACTTTTACATAAATATTCACCGCACGAATTCCCAATGCAAATATTTCTTTGACTTCTTCTACCGTTAAATCAATCGAACGACGAAATATGCCTGGCATCGAAGGAATTTCTACTTTGTAGTTTTCACCTTCAGCAATAAACATAGGAAACATAAAATCCGCTGGACTTAAACTGGTTTCACGAACTAAGCTTCTGATGGATTCGTTCGTTCTTAATCTTCTGCCTCTATGTAATGGGAACATATGATTTATGATTTTAGATTGCTTCGCCAATTCGAGCAAAGCTCTCGGGTTACGATTGCTGATTTATGATTTAAAACAAATTGGTGATGACAGAAAATCTGCAATCAAAAATCGTTAATCATCAATCTGCAATCCAATTTCTTGGATTCTCTAATACGTTTACTAATTTTTCTTCTTCGCTTCCAGCTTCTGCGTGATGGTCGTATACCCATTGCACATGTGGTGGTAAGCTCATCAGAATACTTTCGATTCTTCCGTTAGTTTTTAGACCAAATAAAGTGCCTTTGTCATGAACCAAATTAAACTCCACATAACGACCGCGACGAATTTCCTGCCACGTTCTTTGTTCTGGAGTATACGGTAAGTTTTTTCGTTTTTCAACAATGGGAACATAGGCTTGCAGGAAACTATTTCCAACTTCGGTTACAAAGTTGTACCAATTTTTCATACTCATGTCATCTGTTGCTTTGCAATAATCGAAAAACAATCCGCCAATTCCTCGGGCTTCATTTCTGTGAGCGTTCCAGAAATAGGCATCGCATTGTTTCTTATATTTTGGGTAAAACTCCGGATTATGTTTGTCGCAAGCGGTTTTACACGTTTGATGAAAGTGAATTGCATCTTCTTCAAACAGATAATACGGTGTTAAATCTTGTCCGCCACCAAACCATTGCTGAATTACATTTCCGTTCTCATCGTACATTTCGAAATAACGCCAGTTCGCGTGAACGGTTGGTGTCATTGGGTTTTTTGGGTGCAAAACCAAACTCAATCCACAGGCAAAAAAATCAGCTTCACCTACATTGAACATTTTCTGCATGGCTTCGGGTAATTTCCCGTGAACTGCAGAAATATTAACTCCGCCTTTTTCGAAAACTTTTCCGTTTTCTATCACGCGTGTTCTTCCGCCTCCGCCTTCCGGACGTTCCCAAAGGTCTTCACGGAATTTGGCTTGACCTTCAACATCTTCCAATCCTTTACAGATTTGATCTTGAAGGTTTTGTATGTAGGTGTAAAATTGTTGTTTCATTGTAAATTTGCTTTGCAGCAACTAACTTATTAAATATTTCAAATGTAAACATCTTGCTTTCCTGCAAGGTTTCCAAAACCTTGTAGGTATGACTAGTGATGATATTCCTAATCTAACTTAGCTGTAAGGTTAAAAAAACCTTACAAGATTGCAACAATATTACTCAAATGTGTGTTTTTCAGTTAAAAAATTATTTTTTTGATTGTGACAAAAAACGAAATTTTCTACACCTCCAAACAGCTTCAACACTTCTTCTTTCTCTATTTTTGTTTCTTTATTTGAAATAAAAGCTTGATAGGAAGAATACTTATAATCCTGAAATTTTAAATCTAAATGATGCTTCGGATTCAAATGCACATATAGTATCAATTGTTTCAAATAATTTTCATCGTTTAGCTTTATCCTCTTAAAATGTTTTTCAAATAAGCTTCCGGTTCTGTCTATATGTTTATTAAAAGCTTTAGCATAAGAATTAAAAAAATTAGAAAATGCCTGTGTCACTATTTTCTCATCTTCATTTAATCGGATAATTAAATGAAAATGATTATCCATTAAGCAATATCCAAATATTGAGATTTTACCCAATAAATATTTTGAA
This sequence comes from Flavobacterium pasteuri, assembly GCF_048286615.1. NCBI lineage: Bacteria > Pseudomonadati > Bacteroidota > Flavobacteriia > Flavobacteriales > Flavobacteriaceae > Flavobacterium > Flavobacterium pasteuri. Next base: position 116,384 of record NZ_JBLVPN010000001.1, read on the forward strand.
AGTTGTTTTAAAAAGAAAATTTTGTTTTCATCATTTTCGAAAATAGGAGCACCATTAATTCCTTTATTGTAAATATGATAATAGCAATCTTTTTCTAAAACTTCTAATTTCATATTATACATTTTAAGTTGATCCTGCAAGGTTTTTTAACCTTGTAGGTATAAACCATGTCAGCAAAATTTTAAAAAACACCTACAAGGTTCAAAAGAAACCTTGCAGGAAATATAGTAAAATAAATATTATTGATTATACTCCTTCACTGCATCAATGAACGCTTTCGCGTGATCCACAGGAATATTTGGTAAAATTCCATGACCTAAATTCACGATGTATTTGTCTTTTCCGAATTCGTCAATCATTTCGTGTACCATTTTCTTAATCACCGGAATTGGAGATAATAATCTTGATGGATCAAAATTTCCTTGTAATGTGATGTTTCCACCAGACAAGTATCTTGCATTTCTTGGAGAACAAGTCCAATCCACTCCAAGTGCAGAAGCTCTACTTTTTCCCATTTCATTTAATGCAAACCAACATCCTTTTCCGAAAACAATAACTGGTGCATCATCTGCCAAGGCTTCAATGATTTGGTTGATGTATTTCCATGAGAATTCTTGATAATCCACTGGCGAAAGCATTCCACCCCAAGAGTCAAAAATTTGAACGGCGTTTACTCCCGCTTTTACTTTTTCTTTCAAATATAAAATAGTGGTATCCGTGATTTTTTGCAATAAAACGTGCGCTGCTTCTGGATGTTGGAAACAAAATCCTTTAGCCATATCAAAACTTTTAGAACCTTTCCCTTCTACTGCATAACACATAATCGTCCATGGAGAACCTGCAAAACCAATTAATGGCACCTCATCATTCAGCATTTCTTTGGTCAATTTAATCGCATCAAAAACGTATCCTAATGTTTCATTAACATCGGGAACGATTACTTTCTCCACATCTTGAATCGTCCGAATTGGATTTGGTAAATACGGACCAAAATTAGGTTTCATCTCTACTTCGATTCCCATTGCTTGAGGAATTACCAAAATATCCGAAAACAAAATCGCAGCATCCGGAGCAATTCTTCTTATCGGTTGTACGGTAATTTCAGCAGCTAATTCGGGAGTTTGACAACGGGTGAAGAAATCATATTTATCACGCAAAGCGATGAATTCCGGCAAATATCTTCCCGCTTGACGCATCATCCAAACTGGTGGACGTTGTACAGTTTCTCCTTTTAGTGCTCTTAAAAATAGGTCGTTTTTAAGCCCCCTAACCCCCGAAGGGGGAATTCGATTATCGTTAATGTTCATTTATATTTTACTTTATGAATATTTTATTTCGTCTAATTTTAATTTAATAATATTTTATTCCTTCCATATTCCCCTTCGAGGGGTTAGGGGGCTTTATAATATTCAATAACTTCCTCAATCACCTCTTCGATAGTTGGCGTTTCGGCAATTACTATGTTTTTAATTTTCTTTGCTTCTAATGCTGATGCTGTGGTAGTGCCTACGCAAAAACACACTTCATTCTTGATTTTATTATTTGTCAAATAACTTTCTACGGCAGATGGGCTAAAAAATAGAATTCCGTCAAAATTTTCTTGATCCGATATTTTAAAAGGCGCAAGCGTTGTTTGATACACTTCGATTTCATTAAAAGTTATCCCGGCGCTTTTTAATGCTTCAGGCAAAGTCTCTTTACGCAAATTTCCGCTCAAAAAAGTATAGCTTTCCTTATTGTAAATTAAAGTGATTATTTCAGCTAATTCAGAGGCGTAATCTAAATAAACGTCTACTGTAAAGCCATGCGATTCCAGTAATTCCTTGGTTTTAATACCTACGCAAAAAACAGGTTTCGTCTTTAAAACTTCCCAGCCGTTTTGTTCTATCAAACTTAAAACAGCATTTTGGCTACTAAAAATCAAGTTGTTGTTGATGGTCTTTAATTCAAAAAGGTTATTTTTTATTTCGATGAAATCTTGTTCTAAAAGATCAAAATTAGCGTCAAGAAATACTTGCCTTTGTTCTGCCGACAATGTTTTGGTGGATAAAATGCTTGTTTGACTCATTATTTTTTCAAATTAATTTTAATTGCTGTCATCAATTCTGCTCCGCCATTTTCTAAAATTTCTTTGGCACAATAAAAACCTAATTTCTTCCATTCTTGCATCGGAACGGTTTTTTCTATTTCGATTTTTTGCTTCCCATCGATAGAAAATAAAACACCTTTAAACAAAATATCATCTTCTACAAAAACTGCTAAAGCGCCAATTGGTGCCGTACAACCGCCCTCGAGTGTTTTTAAAAACTGTCTTTCGATATGGGTACAAACTTCGGTATCAATATCGTTGAGTTCGTTTAGCGCTTGTCTACAAAATTCGTCATTTGCCATTGCAACAACAACCATAGCTCCTTGAGCCGGCGCGGGAATCATCCAATCCAAATCAATATAGGATAAATTCCTGTTTTCTCCCTTTCCTTCGGAGAGGGCTGGGGTGAGGATTGGTTTCAAGTTGATTCTCTCCAATCCTGCTGCCGCAAAAACGGCTCCGTTCCAATCGCTTTCCTGCAATTTCTGCATTCTCGTATTGACGTTTCCACGTAAATCCACTACTTTGTGATTGGGATATTTGTTCAGCCATTGCGCCTGACGACGCAAACTTCCTGTGGCAATTGTACCTTCGCCATTAAGAAAATCAAGGTTTCCTTTGTGTACCAAAATATCCAACGTATTTGCTCTTTCCAAAACTGCTGCCTGAACAATCCCAATTGGCAAAGCCGTAGGAACATCTTTCATGGAATGCACCGCAATATCTACATCACCATTTATCATGGCAATATCCAGCGTTTTAGTAAAAATTCCTGTGATTCCTAATTCGTAAAGTGGTTTGTCAAGGATGATATCTCCTTGTGATTTTACCGCTAAAATTTCGGTTTTATAGCCTAAATCATTTAGCTTTTTTTCGACGGTATGGGCTTGCCAAAGCGCGAGTTCGCTATCGCGAGTTCCTATTCGTATTGTTTTGCTCATTATCTTGTAGTCGCTCCTATTTTGAAAACTTTCTCAATCCATTCAATACTTTCATCTACCATAGTATCATCATCTTTCAAATGATTAGCGAAATGAGTTGTTATTTTTTGGATAATTCTGTTGCTGATAATCTCCGCTTGCTCTTCATTAAAATTTGAAATCTTTCTACTTTGGAAATCTAATTCAGATGTTTTTATCGCATTCAATTTTGCTTTCAACGCATTGATTGTCGGTGCAAATTTTCTGCCTTTGGTCCACGTAATAAATTCCTCTTTTATTTCTTCAATGATGGCTTCCGCAGCAGGAATGTGTTTTTTTCTGTTTTCTAAAGTTTCGTCCGTAAGTTGCGACAAATAATCCATGTGAATCAGCGTAACGCCTTCAATTTCTTCTACATTTTCATGCACGTTTTTCGGAATCGATAAATCCAAAATCAACATTGGTTTTTTCAAATTCAGAATTGCTTTGTCAATAGTAGGATTTTGCGCGCCGGTTGCTACCACAACAACATCTGCTTTTTGCAGCTCCAAATGCAGTTCAGAATAATCTTTTACGATTAAATTCAATTTTCCGGCTAATTTCTCTGCTTTCTCTTTGGTTCTGTTGATTAGCGTAATATGTTCGTTTTTAGTGTGTTTCACTAAATTTTCACATGTATTTCTACCAATTTTTCCGGTACCAAACAAGAGAATGTTTTTGTTTCCAATATCTTGCACATTGTTGATAATATAACGAACTGCGGCAAAAGAAACCGAAGTAGCGCCTGAACTAATTTCTGTATCTGTTTTTATTTTTTTGCTGGCTTGGATAACGGCATTCACCAGTCTTTCCATAAAAGCATTGGCTAAACCCAACGATTTTGACTGTGAAAAGGAATTTCTTATTTGTGCGATAATTTCAAAATCACCCAGAATCTGACTGTCTAAACCAGTTCCTACACGAAACATGTGGCTGATGGCTTCTTGATTTTTATAGACAAAACCTACCTTTTGAAATGATTCAACAGAGCCTTGACTATTCTCGCAAATTAATTTGATTAATTGAAAGGGATGTTCCGCATAACCGTAAATTTCAGTACGGTTGCAGGTAGAAGTGACTATTAAACTCTCTATTCCTTCATTCTTAGCTTGTTCCAGCAAACGCGTTTTTGAAGCAGCGTCTAAACTAAACTTACCTCTAATCTCAGCATCTGCTTTTTTATAGCTCAATCCAACTGCGTAAAAATAGTGATGCTTTGATGTGTTATTGTTTTCCATATTTGCACTTTTCAAGAAAGTGGAACAAAATTATCATTATAGTTTTTATAAAAGTAACGCTAGAAGTTCTTTTTGTATCGCTTCGTGATTTTTTAATTCTAATGGCTTATTTTATGGTAAAAAAATCTATTTTTGTAATGAATTCAAGTCATTTGAATTGAGTTATTTAGAGTTGTTCTAAATAAAAAGGTTTGATAATTATGATTTTCATATTAAAAAAATATCGCTATGGGTTCTCAGGAAATTATAAAAATTGAAGATGACTTTACACTTATCCGTTTTCAAAATGACGGCATCGAAAATTTTAACGCCCAACGTGAAGTCAGCAGTGGCCTGATTCAGTTTCATTTTGGATTAAAAGGAAGCGCCAAATTCATCTTTAATCAAGGGAATTATGCTTTGGAACTGAAAGAAGAAAAATCGTTGCTTTTATACAACCCACAAAAGGAACTGCCTTTAAACTTGGAATTAGCACCAAATTCCTGGGTGATTTCTGTGATCATATCGATAAAGAAGTTTCATGCTTTATTTTCAACAGAAGCTGATTATATTACTTTTTTGAGTGCCGATAATAAAGATAAAAAATATTATAACGAAGGAAACATCAGTCCATCGATGGCAATTGTTTTATCGCAACTGTTCCATTACAGCTTGCATCCGTCGATTAAAAACCTGTATTACAAAGGAAAAGGATACGAATTATTGAGCTTGTATTTCAATAGAACCGAAGATCCTAATGCAGAACAATGTCCGTTTTTAATAGACGAGGAAAATGTAATGAAAATTAGAAAAGCCAAAGAAATCATCATTGCTAACATGGCCGAACCGCCAGGATTACAGGAATTAGCAGATGAAATAGGCTTGAATTTAAAGAAACTAAAAATGGGTTTCAAACAAATTTATGGCGATACGGTTTATGGCTTTCTATTTGACTACAAAATGGATTTTGCCCGAAAATTACTCGACAGCGGGTCGTATAACGTTAATGAAGTAGGATTGAAAATTGGGTACAGCACCGGAAGTCATTTCATAGCGGCATTCAAAAAGAAATTTGCCACTACGCCCAAAAAATATTTGATGTCAATCAACCCAAATATGCCGTAAACAATTGATTTCTTATATTAAACAATAAATAAAAAATAGTTAATCACAATTTATAAAAAAGTAAGTTTAATTACTTTTGTGCCTAGATTCCTCATTCTTCCGAATGACAATAATGAAAAAAAATATAATTTATGAAAGGTGTATTATTAGTTAATTTAGGTTCTCCGGAAAGTCCAACTCCAAAAGATGTAAAACCATATTTAGATGAATTTTTAATGGACAAATACGTAATTGACGTTCCGTTTTTATTGCGAGCATTATTAGTTCGTGGAATTATTTTGCAAACCAGACCTAAAAAATCAGCTGCCGCTTACGCTAAAATATGGTGGGACGAAGGTTCTCCATTGGTTGTTATTTCCAAAAGAATGCACGAAAAAGTACAAAAATTAGTTGACGTTCCCGTTTCCTTAGCCATGCGTTACGGAAATCCGTCTTTATTGTCTGGTCTACAAGAACTGCATGACAAAGGCGTGACCGAAGTGCTGCTTTTCCCTTTGTACCCACAACATGCTATGGCGTCTACGACTACTATACTAGAATTAGCTGAAGAACACCGTAAAAAATATTTTCCAGAAATGAAATTTACAATTGTTCCTGCTTTTTATAACAAACCTGATTACTTGCAAAACCTGGCTGATTCCATCAAAGGACATTTAGAAGGTTTTGATTACGATCATTTATTATTCTCATACCACGGAATCCCTGAGCGTCACATTCGCAAGACGGATATTACGAAATCACATTGTAAAATTGACGGTTCTTGTTGCAACACGCCTTCGCCGGCACATGAATTTTGTTACCGTCACCAATGTTACGAAACGACCAAACAAGTGGTAAAATTACTGGGAATACCAGAAGGGAAATACAGCCAGACTTTTCAATCTCGATTAGCGGGTGACAAGTGGTTGACGCCTTACACAGATGTTGAAGTGAACAAAATGCCTGAAAAAGGAATTAAAAATCTTGCTGTTGTAACACCTGCTTTTGTATCTGATTGTTTGGAAACTTTGGAAGAAATTGCCATGGAAGCCAATCATGAATTTAAAGTTCACGGAGGAGAAAACTTCAAAGCAATTCCATGTTTAAATGATGGTGATGACTGGTGTAAAACCGTAAGTAACTGGATTTCAAATTGGTCAAACGCCTCTTCAACCGTTACAATTGACTCTGAAAAAATTAATGCTTAAATGGCTGTTACCGCCGATGAGTTAGGAACTCAGAAAATCAAAAAACTCTTGATAAAACAAGCAGTTCCGTCTTCTATTGGGATTTTATTCATGTCGGTTAATATTTTAATTGACACCATATTTGTGGGTCAATGGATAGGTTCTTTGGCCATTGCGGCGGTAACCGTAGTTTTGCCCATCACCTTTTTGATTTCTTCTTTGGGAATGGCGATTGGTGTGGGCGGAGGCTCAGTACTTTCCAGAGCATTGGGAGCCAATCACCAAGAAAAAGCATTGCATACCTTTGGCAATCAAATAATGATGACTTTTTTATTGGCGTCAGTTTTTGTGGTATTTGGTCTTTTTTTTAGCGACGAAATGCTGACGCTTTTTGGTGCTAAAGGAGCTATAATGGAACCCGCCAAAGAGTTTTTTATTCCCATAATTATTAGTGTTCCATTTTTAGCACTTTGCATGATGGGCAATAACGTGATTCGTGCAGAAGGCAAGGCAAAATTTGCGATGGTTGCCATGATTATCCCCGCATTTGTCAATATTGCCTTGGACATTCTTTTTATCAAATACTTAGATTTAGGAATGTTTGGCGCGGCTTTGGCTACAGCCATATCTTATTTTACCTGCTTCTTGTTTGTACTTTGGTTTTTTGTTTTTAAAAGCGAACTAAAATTAAAAACAAGACATTTTAAATTCAACATTCCCATTGTAAAGGAAATAACCGAATTAAGTTTTGTCACGTTTTCGAGACAAGGAGTCGTGAGTATTTTATCCATAATCCTGAATCATACTTTGTACACGTACGGAGGCGAACATTCTGTAGCAATTTATGGAATTATTAGCCGAATGTTGATGTTTGCTTTGTTTCCAATTCTGGGGATTACGCAGGGATTTCTGCCAATTGCAGGATTCAATTATGGTGCGGGAAATTATTCAAGAGTCAAAGAAAGTGTACTGCTTTCAATAAAATATGCAGCAATTCTAGCCTCGTTGATTTTTGTGGTTATTCTAATTTTTGCCAAACCTATAGTTGCCGTTTTTACAACTGATCCACTCGTAATTGACCAAACTCCGGAAGCGTTGCGTTGGGTTTTTGCGGCTTCGCCAATCATAGCGGTACAGTTAATTGGTGCAGCTTATTTTCAAGCAGCAGGAAAAGCAAAAAAAGCGTTGCTTTTGACGCTAAGCAAACAAGGATTTTTCCTAATTCCGTTAGTGCTGATTCTACCAAATTTTTTAGGTATTTTTGGCGTGTGGATTGCATTCCCAATCGCAGATATTTTATCAACTATATTAACTGGCTATTTTCTAAAAAAAGAAATGAACACAAAACTGATTCAAACTAACGATGGAATACTATAATTACCTTAAATCCTTACACCTCATCTTTGTAATCACATGGTTTGTAGGTTTATTTAATATTGTTCGACTATTTGTTTACCAAATAGAAGCGGCAGATAAACCCTCGCCTGAAAAAGAAATTTTACAAAAACAATTTAAAATAATGACCTACCGGATGTGGTACATTATCACTTGGCCTTCGGCTATTTTAGCCAGTATTTTTGCTTTTTGGATGCTGTTTTTCACAGATTTAGGGCAAGCGTGGTTAAAAATGCCTTGGATGCATGTAAAACTTGGCTTTGTATTTGTGTTGTATTTATACCATGCAAAATGCCACCAAATATTCAAGCAATTGCAACATAATCAAGTCAACTACACCTCTAATTTCATGCGCTTATGGAACGAAGGAGCAACGATTATCCTTTTTGCAGTCGTTTTTTTAGTTATTTTAAAAAATGCTTTCAACTGGATTTATGGTGTAATAGGAATTATTTTGTTTTCTGTTTTAATCATGCTTGGATTTAAATTTTATAAAAAAATAAGAGAAAGAAATCAATCTTAATATGTTTAAAAGCTTCAAAATATCAATGCTATCATTACGAATCAGGATTTTCCTTTCGATGATTGTATTGATAATCATGGCTTCCGTTTTGTTAGCTTCTATTTCTATTATTCAATTTAAAAACGAAGCCAAAGAATACCACCAAGAGCGCTTAGAACGAAAAGAAGATGCGATAAAAGAACATATAAATTATGTGCTTTCGACCACTACATATCCTTTAATAACGGAGAATTTAGGTTTGATTTTTAAAGATAAAATTCACGAACTGGCACAAATCCACAGTATTGAAATTAACATTTACAGTTTAGACGGAAAATTGCTAAAATCCTCCAAAGAATCATTTTCTGTAGATAAAGTAGCTCCGCCAATTCCCAAATACATTTTAAAACTGGTTCGCTCTTCGATTGAAAAAAGATACGTGGACATTAAAACCATTGATGGCAAAAAGAACCGCTCTGCTTTCAGTCAAATCAAAGACGATAAATTTAAACCATTAGGAATTTTAAATCTTCCATACGTTGAAGACGACGGTTACTATGAAAACGAATTAAAAAGCTTTCTAATCCGCCTGGGACAAGTGTATTCCTTTATGCTTATCGTCGCGTTTGCATTGGCCTATTTCCTTTCTTCGTACATCACTAAATCGTTGAAAACAATCTCTGATAAGTTGAGCGAAACGAGTTTGAATCAAAAAAACGAGAAAATTGTTTTAGAAGCCAACAGTAAGGAAATAAATCTTTTGATAAAAGCGTACAACGGAATGGTGGATGAACTCGAGAAAAGTGCCATCAAACTAGCGCAAAGCGAACGTGAAGAAGCTTGGCGCGAAATGGCGAAACAGGTGGCGCATGAAATCAAGAATCCTCTTACGCCAATGCGACTAACAGTGCAGAGTTTTCAGCGAAAATTTGACCCGACTGATCCCAATGTAAAGCAAAAAATGAATGACTATTCCGAAACTTTAATACAGCAAATTGATACGATGAGTGCGGTGGCTTCAGCTTTTTCGAATTTTGCATCGATGCCGGCACAGCAAAATGAAACCTTAAACGTGGTGGAAGTAGTAGAACTTGCCATGGATATTTTCAACGAAGAATACATTGAATTTCACCGCGATTCTCCCGAAATTATTTCGAAAATTGACCGAACACAACTCATTCGAATAATCACAAATTTAGCAAAGAATGCCATTCAGTCCATTCCGGAACAGCAGGAAAACAAGTCCATTATTGTATCGGTAAAAAAAGAATTAAACAACGTTCTGATTACTGTTGCAGATAACGGAATTGGTATTCAACCCAAAGACATCGACCGTATATTTGAACCAAAATTTACCACCAAAAGCAGCGGTATGGGTCTTGGTCTCGGTATTATAAAAAACATTATCGAAAATTATAAAGGAACGATTACCTTTGAAACTGAATTTGGAAAAGGAACTACTTTTATTGTCTCACTCCCAATAATTAACTCTTAAAAATTACAATTATGAATTACGAAAACATTTTAATTGCAACTGAAAACAACATCGCAACGATTACCATTAATCGTCCTACAAAACTAAACGCTTTGAATGTTGCAACTATTTCTGATTTGAACAAAGCTTTCAAAACATTAGGGAAAAATGATGAGATTCGTGCTATTATTCTAACTGGTAGTGGTGAAAAAGCGTTTGTAGCCGGAGCCGATATTTCAGAATTTGCTAATTTTTCGATTGAAGAAGGAACGCAATTAGCGGCAGAAGGACAAGAGAATTTATTTGATTTTATAGAGAATTTAAAAACTCCAGTAATTGCAGCGGTCAATGGTTTTGCATTGGGTGGCGGATTAGAACTGGCGATGGCGTGTCATTTCAGAATCGCTTCGGAAAATGCAAAAATGGGATTGCCTGAAGTTTCACTGGGTGTAATTCCGGGTTACGGAGGAACACAACGCCTGCCACAATTAATAGGAAAAGGACGTGCGATGGAAATGATTATGACCGCAGGAATGGTAACTGCACAAGATGCGTATAGAACTGGATTAGTAAATCACGTTGTTCCTGAAGCTGAACTTTTAGACTACTGCGTAAACCTTGCAAACAAAATAATCAAAAATTCTCCTTACGCCATTGGCAAAGCCATAAAAGCAGTAAATGCTAATTTCAAAGAAGGAAAAAATGGCTATGAAGCCGAAATAAAAGCCTTTGGAAAATGCTTTGGAACAAAAGATTTTAAGGAAGGTACAACCGCCTTTTTAGAGAAAAGAAAAGCAGTGTTTACCGGGAAATAATAACAAAGGAGAGCCACATTGGTTCTCTTTTTAGTTTGCAAGTGATCATCCTTTAAAATATTCTTTCCTCAAAAACGGATTGTTTGGTTTACAACACTTAATTTTACAGACCCGTTTCGGAATATAACACACCCTATAAAATTAAACTTATGTCCTTCCAACCTGTATTTGTACTTTTCTGGGAAAAGGTAAAAAAAAGTATCGAAAACCATACGTACGCCAAACTAACACTTGCTAAAACCATTGGTGATACGGAACTGAAAAATATTTATGTTCGTCCCGTTTTGAACGATGACGTTTTTAGTCTTTCAGTTACGGCGCGTTACAAAACCGAAGAAATAGAAAGTTTCCATTCGCTTGACGAAGCCTTTATTATATTGGCTCCGTATATGAATAATCCTTTTTTAACGGCTTTGTTGTTTACAACGGAGAATGATATCACCTTTAAACTTAATAAAAAAAGAGTGGGAACCATTATTGAGCAAGCGCCCACTTTTAAAAACGCTTCAGATGTGATACTGGAAATGAAAGAAAAAGGAATTAAAAAAAAATTTGCATTGTAGAGACGCACTGCAGTGCGTCTCTACTATCGTGCGTCTTCACAATCAAAAATATTACTTTTCCCCTTCCCATTCCGCATAAAACTGTGCCAGAAATCCTTCCATGTAACGGTGCCTTTCTTGCGCAATTTGTTTTCCGGCCTCGGTATTCATCTTGTCTTTCAAAAGCAATAACTTTTCGTAAAAATGATTGAGCGTTGGAGAATCATTCTTCTTATATTCTTCCTTTGTCATACTGGAATTTGGAGCGATTTTAGGGTTGTAAAGCGCTCTATTTTTAAATCCGCCATAATTGAACGTTCTGGCAATTCCAATGGCGCCAATCGCGTCTAAACGATCTGCATCCTGCACCACATCTAGTTCAATTGAAGAGAATTTTTTTTCGAAATTACCACCTTTGTATGAGATGTTTTCAATGATATTTACCACATGTGTGATGATTTCTTCGTCAACATTTTCTGATTCTAAAAATTCACGCGCTATTCTTGGTCCAACGGTTTCATCACCATCATGAAACTTACTGTCGGCAACATCATGAAGCAAAGCTCCAAGTTTTACAACAGTAGCATCACAAACTTCATTTTTTGAAATCAGAACAGCATTTTTAAACACTCTTTCGATATGGAACCAGTCGTGTCCGCCTTCTGCATTTTCTAGTTTTTCTTTTACAAAAAGAATCGTTTTGTCTATTAAATCAAGATTTATCATTGTTTATTATATTTTAAAAAAAATGTTGAATTTCAAAGTTCTCCAACTTCAAAATTCAACATTTTTATTCTTTATTTAGAAATCAAAAATCTATCTTACTAAAGCTGGCTCCACCCATTTGAAGATATGTGATTCTTGTGGAATTACTAATCTTTCTGATATTTTTGCCATTCTTGCTGGTAATTTCATCAAGTAATCACGGGCTTTCTCTGCTTCATCGGTCAAACCGGAAATTTTGTCAATTTCCCATTTGTCAATTAATTTTTGCATGATATCCACATAATCTGCTGCGGTATAAACCCCTATTCTTTGTGCCGAATCAGAAAACTGTTCGAAAGCAGTGCTGATTTTTTCACCGGATTCTCTCAAGAAATGCGCAGGCATAACGATTTTTGCTTTCATCATGTATTGAAACGCAAGCATCATTTCACTTGGATCAACTTGAAAAATACGGTTTACAAATTCGCTGTATGCATGATGATGACGCATCTCGTCCCCAGCAATCATTTTACACATTTTAGACAATTTGTTATCGCCATATTTCTTAGCCATTTGTGCTACTCTGTTGTGAGAAACATAGGTTGCTAATTCTTGAAAACTGGTATACACAAAGTTTTTGTATGGATCTCTTCCTGTTCCAATATCAAAACCATCGTTGATCAAGTGTTGCGTTGTCATTTCTACTTCACGCATGTTCACACGACCTGATAAATACAAATATTTGTTCAGTAAATCACCATGACGATTTTCCTCACCGGTCCATTGTCTGATCCATTTAGACCAACCGTTACGCTCTACATTATCAATTCCATCTACGTCCATTAACCAGGATTCGTAAGTTGGTAAAGCTTCCTCAGTAATGGTATCACCTACTAAAGTCACCCAGAAATCATAAGGTAATTCTTTTGCAATTTCACGTAATTCTTTGACCTCATCAAAAAAAGTATCGCTTTGGGAATTAGGCAAAAAATCAGTTGGTTGCCATATTTTCTCCACTGGAATTAGATACTGATCGACAAAGCTGTCTACGTTTTTTTCCAAAAACTGCATTACTTCTAATCGAATGTTTTTTATTGACATTATATATAAATTAAATTTTTATTCCTTGAACAACTGCTGCTTCTGTATTCTCCATCAACTCAGCAAAATCATAAGCTGCAACCGCCAATGGTTTATGAACTACAAAGGTAAGGCGATTTCCTAAACCTAAAGGGAAAAACCCGTATTTAACTATTTTCCAAGAATTGTTTATGCTTACTGGAACAACGTATGCCGAGGGCGCATACTTACATAAAATTTTCAACCCGCTTTGTGCAAACTCTTTTGGTTTACCCGTCTTGCTTCGTGTTCCTTCCGGAAAAATAACTGCGGAACGATTATTTTTTTCAATATATTCAGACAATCCTTTGATGGCCGGAATGGCTTGTTTGGGATCTTTACGATCGATAAGAACAGAACCTCCATGACGTAAATTAAACGACACACTTGGGATGCCTTTTCCTAATTCTTTCTTACTGACAAATTTACAATGAAATCGGCGGAAAAACCAAATCATAGCAATAATATCGTACATACTTTGATGATTGGATACAAAAATCAGAGGAACATTTTTTGGAATGCTTTCTATGTTTTCAAATTTGTACGTTGTTCCCAAAAGATTTGTGCATCTCAATAAGAAAAAATTCAAATAGTCGACACTTTTTTTATGGGCTTGATAGCCAAAAACATTGAAGCAAACCCACTGAATTGGATGAAAAATAACCAATGTAAGACCGAAACATAAATAATAAATTACGGAAATGGGATACGAAATTAGTTTTTGCATGCTTTAAAAATTTGTCACAAAAGTAAGAAATATATTTTTAGCGGTATTTAAATCCGAAACAATATACAGGCTCAACGTTTAATCGTAACTTTGCGCATCAAAATCTATGTCTTTTTTATATTAAAATGAACTTCACTTACCCAAAAAACGAAAAGCTAAAAAGTAAAATAACCATTGGATTATTGTTTACCGAAGGAAAATCAGTATCTAAATATCCGTTGCGATTGGTGTATAAAGCCGGTTCTTTTGACGCGAGTGAAAAAATAAAAATGGGCGTTTCTGTTTCCAAAAAGAATTTTAAGAAAGCCGTAGACCGCAATTATTTCAAGCGTGTGTTGCGCGAAACCTATCGCCTGAACAAACACTTATTGATTGATAATCTGGACCAACCATATTCCTTTATGTTTTTTTACCAAACGAAGGACCGATTGACGTACGAGGAAATTAATACCAAAACCATTCAATTATTTGAGAAGTTTATTGCTCAAAACATTAAAAAACCAGCATCAGAAAGCGATTCTATTTCTGAAATTTAAACATTTGATATATTCTAATTGAACAAAGTTGCGTTTAGATTTAGTCATACATAATTATTTAGTGATTTATTGTTATTTTAGTGGCCTCAAATTTAGTTAATTAAACCTATGAACTTCTTCAAAAAAAAATTCATAATCCCCGTTGTCGCTTCGGCATTTCTGTTTATTGGTGCTAGTTTCAAAGACGATTTTTTTGAAATCGCCAAGCAAATCGAGATATTCACGACCCTTTTCAAGGAATTGAACCGAAATTATGTCGATGAAACGAATCCTGGTGACTTAATGGATAAAGCCATCAAAGGCATGTTAGCTAATTTAGACCCATACACCGTTTATTTCAACGAACAGGATGTTGTGCGCTTCAAGATAAATAACACTGGAGAATATACTGGAATAGGCGCTTTACTAACTCGGAAAGAAGATAAATTAATAGTTAAGGAAGCCTATAAAAATTTCCCTGCAGATAAAGCAGGACTTAAAGCGGGTGACGAAATTACTCAAATAGGCGATGTATTATTATCTGATTTCAAAGAAGATGCTTCACAACTTTTTAAAGGTGCGAAAAACACAAAAATCGACATCAAATACATCCGACAAGGAAAAATGATTACTGCTCAAATTGTCCTTGATGAAGTCGAAATCAAATCGGTTCCCTTTTTTGCAAAAATAGACGACAAAACCGGATATATTGTGTTATCTCATTTTAACAAAAAAGCATCATTCGAAACCAAAGAAGCATTGGAACAATTAAAAAAAGACGGTGCAGAACGAATTATACTGGATTTAAGAGATAATCCCGGAGGACTTTTGAATGAAGCAGTGAATATTTGTAATTTATTTGTTCCAAAAAACGAGATTATTGTTACTACAAAATCAAAAATAGAGAAACACAATAGCACCTATAAAACAACCAAAGATCCTATAGACACTGAAATCCCTTTGATTATTATTGTGAACGGCAAAAGTGCTTCGGCATCAGAAATTGTGGCTGGCGCCTTGCAGGATTTAGATCGTGCTGTGGTGGTAGGAAGCCGTAGTTTTGGAAAAGGACTCGTACAAAGACCGGTGGATTTAACCTACGGAACACAACTAAAAGTAACCATTTCGCGCTACTACACACCGTCAGGAAGATGCATTCAAGCATTAGATTATACCAGAAAAGATACAAATGGGAAAGCCATAAAGACCGAAGAGAAAAACTACAATGCTTTTAAAACCCGAAAAGGAAGGACGGTTTATGATGGCGGCGGTATTCAGCCCGATGTGGAACTGGAGGAAGCAAAATCAAGTCCAATAACGGATGCTTTGATAAAAAATGATGGGATTTTTAATTACGTAACCAGTTATTATTATAAAAATCCCGATTTAGGAAACCGCATTCCTATTATTACCGATGCTGATTTTCTGGATTTCAAACAGTTTTTAAAAGTACAAAAATTCTCTTTTGACACTGAAACAGAACTCGCTTTGAAAAACACTTTGGCTATAGCCAAAAAAGAAAAAATAGAGGAATCCATCCTTACAGAATACCAACAACTGCTTACTGCACTTCAAAAAAGTGAGAATGCTTTATTGGATAAAAACCAAAAAGAAATTAAAAATCTGATTTTGGATGAAATTATTAAACGCTATCAATATCAAGAAGGATTGTATCAATATTACGTCAAAAACAACTTCGAAATTAAGAAATCGGTTAGTATTTTGAACAATACCTTAGAGTATAAGACTATTTTAAAAATATAATGAAAAACTTATTTAGTCTACTCTTTTTGCTTTTTTTTAGTTATTTATCCGCTCAAACTAAAACCGCAGAAACCGTATATTTTGAATTTGATAAATACAACCTTGATAACCATCAAATACAAATTATAGTCAATTTTATAAAGACAGTAGATACTGCAAAAGTCGAATCCATCCAGATTTATGGCTATTGTGACGATAGAGGCGATAACGATTACAACTATAAATTATCTGACAATAGAGTAAAAACCGTTCAAGATATCCTGACTTCCAATGGTTTTAATAAAAACAAAATTATTATCATCGAGGGTAAAGGCCGGGTGATTTTAACAAACGATACTTTTGAAAATTTAAATGAAATCCGTTCCAAAAATAGGCGTGTTGATTTACTAATTATAAAGAAAAACAGTTTTGGTAAAGGAATTTATAACTCTTTTCAGGACAATCATAAAGTGGGTGACAGAGTTTATCTAGAAACTATTTTATTTCCTTTGGGAAGTAGCAAATTAACGGAACGATCCAAACTAGAATTAGACAAAATTTCAAAAAATTTGCAAAAGCAAAAGAACATACAGTTCGAGATTAAAGGCCATGTATGTTGCACTCCAAGCTATTACGATGATGCCATCGACAAAGACAGCCACGAAAGAAAACTTTCTTTGAATCGGGCTAAAAGCGTATACAAGTACCTCATCTCTAAAGGCATAAACAGCCTTAGAATGAAATATATAGGATGTGGAAACAAATTCCCAACGGGTTTAGGAGAAGCATTAGACCGAAGAGTCGAGTTTCTTATTGTGAAAATTTAATTATTCTCTTTTCATCTCAATATGCGGAATATCATCTTCCAGATACATGTCGCTAGTTTGAACAAATCCGTGATTTTCGTAGAATTTTTTTAGATACAACTGTGCTCCAATAGTGATTTTGCTTTCGCCAAAATAATGAGCGATTCCAGCAATTGATTCTCGCATTAAGTCATGTCCCCATTTTCTATCGCGATAATTAGCAGCAACAGTTACCCTTCCGATAGAAGCATTGTCAAAACTAATTCCGGGTTTGAACAATCTAGAATGAGCCACAATTTTACCTTCAAATTCGCCAATAAGATGTAACGCTACTTTATCTTTACCATCCAGATCAAGATAAACGCAATTTTGCTCTACTACAAAGATCTCACTTCTTAATTGTAGTACATCGTATAGTTCGTGAACCGTTAGTGTATCAAACTCCTTAATTTTCCATTGTAACATTGTGCCTGTTTTTATGTTTTTTGTATTGTACAAATAAAAGAAAATAAGATTATCTTTTCAACACATCTACTGATTTTATGATAGCTTCTAGTTCATGCATGAGATCGCGTTTTTCTTTAGACGGTGCATAGCAAAAACCTTCTAAAACCAGAATCCGATTGTACTCCTTATCGACAATGGCATAATTGATAAATGGACCCGACATGAAATCATTATTTAACTCCCAAGTTCCCTTAGTTTCATAGGTTTCCTTATCATCCAGAGTAATCTTGGAAAGATACGGCGCATAAGCCTCTTCAGTAATCATAATTGTGCTGGACTCGGTTCCACTAATATATAATTTCCCGATGGAATCTCGCATTTTAATAATACTGGTGATTAAATTACCTTCTTTTTTTATGGTGTTCAAAGGAACTTGATAAATTAGAAGACTTGTGTTTCCTCCAATGATTTCCTTTTTTAACCACATAAAATTGCTTTTGTGAAGCACGTATGCGTAACCCGAAGGAACTTGTAGTGTGATGTGGAATTTATTAGAAATTACCTTTGGGTCAATATGGGATTGACCATTAATTCTCTGGCTTTCGGCTATTTCTGCCTCCTTGATCAGCTGAATCATTTTGGGTGCATTTTTTTCAATGCCTGCTATAATATCCGCACTAGTTTTGCCGGAGATATGAAATACATTCTGAGGAGATGCATATTGATCTTTAGCAATCTCAAATTTATTTAATTCTCCTTTTTTTACCACTATAATCGCCCTAGTATCCGTCATGAAACCTTCCAAAAGCTTGACTGGATATTGATTGATGTTGAACAGCGGTTCTTCCTGTGGCAGTCCAATTACCGGAGATGCAAACTTGTTTCGAATACTGTCCCCTACATCACCATTCCATAACTGATCGTCAATAATAACTGAAATAGTATTAATTTTTCCCGATGTTTTTCGTGGCAAAGATTCATTTTCCTTTTTACAGGAAAATAACATCAAAGAAATCAGAACAAGTAAAAAATGGGCTTTATTCATTGCTATTCAATTATAAAATAAAACCCAAATTTATAGAAGTTTATCGTATTATCCGTTTATTTTTAACTTCATTCCGGGCTTGAGTTCTTCACTGCGAATACCGTTCCATTTTTTTATGTCAGAAATGGTTACTCCTGGATATTTTTTAGAAATGCTATATAACGAATCTCCTTTTTTTACATAATAATCAATCGCTTCTTTCTTAGAGGAATTGGCAATATTCGTTTTTTTCTTGAATGAACTTACCGTTGCTTTATTGGTATTGATAACTATTTCATCTTTGGCAACAATTAAAGTAGCGCCGATGCCAATCGTATTATCCGGTAAATTATTCCATTGTTTTAAATCCGCTAATGAAGCACCGAATTTTTTAGCGATATTCCCTAAATTATCTCCTTGCAAAACAACATACTCAATGTCTTTTCGTTCAGGACCTGAAACTAATTCTTCTTTACTGTCTGACACTTTTTTTGCAACCTGCAATGAAGCTCCTAATTGCACATTATCATTAGAAAGGTGATTCCATTCTTGGATTTCGGCAACAGTAACATCATATTTCTTGGCAATACTTCCTAAATTATCTCCTTTTTGAACCACATAAAGTGCAGATACATTCGATACTGCTGTCTCTTGTTGCAGAGTTTTTTTAGTTTTTTCTTCCTTATTGACTTTCATTTCAGAAGCAACTATTCTTTGATTGTTCAAAATTTTCTCTGACGGAACCAATTCCGTTTTAGCCTCCTTCTTTGGAGTTGTCACATCAGCACCAATCGCTATTTTTAAACTTTTTCCATAAACCAAAGCATTGCTTTTAAGTTTATTCCATTTTTTTATGTCTGAAACATCAACGTCGTATTTACTGGCAATCATACTCAGATTATCTCCACGTTTTACTTTATAATAACTTGTTTTGGGCAGTGCAATCTTCTGAATCATGTAATTCGCAGTGTCCTTTACAGCCATTGCTTTTTCAATCTGAAATGGCTTTTCACGTTTGTCTGATTCATATTGAGTGTAGGCATAAATCTGAGCTTCATTAGACGCAAAAACGGCTATTTTTTCTTGTGGTAATCTCAAATAATGGTTTTGATCATGGTAAAACGGAATCACATTTAGCTTATATGACGGATTCAAAACCTGCAATTGTGCCACCGGAACATCTAATAAATCTGAGATTTGCTTGAACGTCATTTGCTTCTTAATCATAATAGTATCTGTGGCAAAATGCTTCACTGATGCTCTGTTAGGAACAATTCCGTGTTCTTTATGGTATTCATAAATGTACATTGTAGCGAGAAAAGCAGGTACATATCCTTGTGTTTCTTTAGGAAGATTTTTTCTGATGTTCCAATAGTTTTGCTGTCCTCCGGAACGTCTAATGGCTTTTGCAACATTACCCGGACCAGAATTATAAGAGGCCAAAACCAAATCCCAATCGCCAAATATTTTATACATATTTGTCATATATTGCGCTGCGGCTTCACTGGCCCTCAATGGATCACTTCGCTCATCAACATAGGAATCGATTTTCAAACCATACTGTTTTCCGGTTTGATACATAAACTGCCAAAGTCCTGTGGCGCCCATTTTAGAAACTGCTTTTGGATTCAAAGCTGATTCCACAATAGCTAAATATTTTATCTCCAAAGGAACATTTTGTTTCGCCAAAGCTTCTTCAAAAAGCGGAAAATAATATTCTGATGTGCCCATCAAGCGCTCAAAAGATTTTTTTCTATTTTTTAGAAATGATTTAATGATATTTTCCAGACCTTGATTGTACTCAATATTGAAAGGTGATTTGGCATCCATTGCCGCCAGTCTTTCTTTTAAAAGAGCAGTAGGCAATTCATAATCGACTATTTGGTCAATATTAATGTTCTTAATATCCTCTGATAGGTTGTTGTATAAATCCAGGTTTGTCAATTCTTTCATCCACAAACTGTCAACACAAGATGCTAAGTCATCTTTTATGAAGGTTTTCTTGATGGAATCTAAATAGGATAATTTTGTTTCTACTCTTACAACGTCTTTATTTACAACTGTTTCTTGCGAAAATAAATGCACGGATGCTAATAGAAAAAACGATAATGTGGTATTTTTTATATTCATATTTTTACGATCAAAGACCTATATTTCAAATGATTACAAAGCTTGTTTTTACAAACTTAACAGGTTTAAACTAAAAAATTCTATAAATATTGTTAAAAATGTAATCTTTCGTTCATTTATAAAGAATTTTCAGTGGTTTTAGAGGCAAAAATCCCTTTAAAAAATCAATTCTTAAAATTTAAAACAAAAAAACCTCAGCGATAAATAGTATCGCTAAGGTTTTCATTGAATTCTGTTACCCGTTTTTAATTTGGAATCATTACAAATCAAAGTGGATTATATTTATTTAGCCATACGGTATTAGTCAAGAATAGCTGCTATTCCAGGCAATATTCTACCTTCAAGCATTTCAAGCATAGCA
Source organism: Flavobacterium pasteuri (assembly GCF_048286615.1). Lineage (NCBI taxonomy): Bacteria > Pseudomonadati > Bacteroidota > Flavobacteriia > Flavobacteriales > Flavobacteriaceae > Flavobacterium > Flavobacterium pasteuri. Next base: position 137,245 of record NZ_JBLVPN010000001.1, read on the forward strand.
CCACCACCCGTTGATACATAACTCATTTTGTCTTCCAGACCAAATTGTTTTACTGCTGCTACAGAATCTCCTCCACCTACAAGTGAGAACGCTCCGTTTGCAGTAGATTCAGCAATAAAGTTCCCTAAAGCAATCGTTCCGTTAGCAAAACTTTCCATTTCAAAAACACCTAATGGTCCGTTCCAAAGGATAGTTTTAGAATCCATAATTACTTTTTTGAAGTTTTCCAAAGATTTTGGTCCTGCATCCAATCCTTGCCATCCATCAGGAATTTCTTTTACATCAACTATTTGAGTATCGGCAGTATTTGAGAAATCATTTGCTGCTACAACATCAACCGGAATGTGAATTTGAACTCCTTTTTCCTTAGCCAATCTTAATATTTCCAATGCCAATTCTTGTTTGTCATCTTCACAAATAGAATCTCCAATTTTACCTCCTAATGCTTTCACAAAAGTAAATGTCATTCCACCACCAATAATCATGTGGTCTACTTTATCCAAAATATTCTCGATAACCGTAATTTTAGAAGAAACTTTAGATCCACCAAGAACTGCTGTTACTGGTTTCGCACTGTTTTTCAAAACTTTGTTCAAGCTTTCAATTTCTTTAGCCAATAATAATCCGAAACATTTCTCTGTTGGGAAAAACTGAGCGATAATTGTAGTCGAAGCGTGTGCTCTGTGTGCAGTTCCAAAAGCGTCGTTTACATAAATATCACCAAGTGACGCTAATTCTTTTGCGAAAGCAACATCACCAGCTTCTTCCTCGTCATGAAAACGTAAATTTTCTAATAATAAAACTTCTCCAGCTTGTAATTTTTCTGCAGCAGTTTTAGTTTCCTCACCAATACAGTTTGAAGCAAACTGAACAGGTACTCCAAGTACTTCTGAAGTTGTTTTCAAGATATGTTTCAATGAATATTTTTCTTCAACACCTTTTGGTCTGCCTAAATGTGACATCAAAATTACGCTTCCGCCTTGAGCCAGAATAGCATCAATTGTAGGTTTTGCCGCTTCGATACGGGTTGCATCTGTTACATTGAAGTTTTCGTCCAAAGGCACATTAAAATCAACACGTATTATCGCTTTTTTAGTTGCAAAATCAAAATCGTTTAAAGTTTTCATTAAGTATATTTTTAGTTTGTTTGTTTTGAAAGAATAACAAATATAGAACTTTTCAGGAACTTAAAAATAAGAATAGTTTGAAAATTAGGGAAATTCACTAACGAAAACGTTGTAATAATCTCAATTTATTTGTTTTTTAAAATTAATTTCAAAGAATATTTGTGCTGAAATCTTTCCTTTATGGAATTTCTAAAACAACCAGAAGTGCATTTTCGGATAATGCTTCCCATTCTAAGGAATCAATTCCAGATAAACTTAATCCGTCTTTTGATTCTAACAATCGATTTTCGATTTCAAAAGCACCATTAATTATAAAAATAAAAACGCATTTTGAATCGCTTTTCAACGAATAAAACCCCTCTTTTCTAGCGCCATACATTCCTATAAAGCCCAATGCGTTTGAAATTTTGAATAATGGAATCAGTTGGTTTTTATTGGTTAAACCAAAATTAAACTGCTGAAATTTATTTTTGTATTCCTGAGTTTCAGCATTGAATCCTATTTGTAAATAACTGACATTTTCGCTCTCATATCCATTCGCAAGCTCGAAAGACATTTCTTTTCTAGCAAAAACAATTCGGATTTGTTCTACTCCAATAAAACTTTGATTTCCCAAACTGTCTTTGTAGTCTACTCCACCAAACAGCGGTAAAACAAGTACTACTGTATTGGCTTCCAAAACCGTTTGAATTGTCCGTTGAGGCGCAATTATTACTTCGTTTACAACGTGTAAGGAACCGAATGGCTTTCTACTTTCTTCAAAATAACTTCCAAAATTAAAAGTAGAAAAACAGTTGTGTCCATTTGATTCGAATCGGCCTCTCGATTCAGATTTAAATATTTGTGCAAGATTTTGTTGTATCATAAAATGGTTTTTGCAATTAAAATATAAACCTGCAAAATTTTAAAATCTTACAGGTTTTGGCATTGCTTTTTATTTACTAATTCAAAAAACTTAACCCGCAACATTTATGGTGTGTTCCAAGACAAATCCATCGGAAACACTTCCTGTAATCGTTGACAATTCATTGGCTACGCCATCCGAAAACACATTGTCAGAAGCATTATAAGTATAGCCTGACATTCCTTTAGAATATCCATTTGCCATAGAAGCATTTACTAACACAACGGCACTACCTGAACCCTCAGGAAATGCAATTTGAGTAACCAATAACGAGGTTCCTGAAGCACTATAAACATGGACATGAATGTGTGTTGCTCTACCACTATACCAACCCGGAAAAATAGATTTGAAACCTACCATTCCGTTAGCATTTGAAGTTTGTCGTCCTCTTAAAAAATGAACTCCCGTAAAATCTACTGATTGCATTCCAGTTCCTCCATATTCTGAATAATAGCCATCCTTATCACAATGCCAAATATCTACTATGGCTCCGGCTAACGCAGCACAATTAGCATTGGTGTTTTTTATGGTAACATTAATGGTAAATCCTACTCCCGTTCTATCACTCACAATGTTAGTCATTACTAATGACGAAGGTGTTTTGGTAGGAAACGGCCCTGCAGTTTCTGATGAAGTTACAGTACAATTTCCTGATGTAGAAGTAGAACCTGAAGTCCCTATCTGGGAATCCGCATCATCATTGTTACAGGCCTTAATTATAGGAATGACCAGAGATCCTAACCCTAACAATCCCAATCCTCTTAAAAATTCTTTCCTTTCCATAGCAAATACCATTTTAATGTTACAAGTATAAAAGTATTTAAATCTAAATAAGTGCTAAAATTTATGAGGTAACCGAAAGGTTTTATGCGGTAAATCAATAAAAATCAGTCTAAATTTGTAATTTTTTAACAATAATACAACCTGATTAATCTTTATTTATTACAGCAAAAAAAGCACTTTCATAACTCACACTCACCGGAATCTCTTCCTGATTGATGTAAATTATTTTGTTACGCACCTTGTCAATTTTAGAAATGGGAACAATAAAAGAGCGATGCACTCTTATAAATTCCGGAATAGGTAACTTTTGAAGTATTGTTTTCAAAGTCATTCTGGCGACAATCGTTTTTTGATTTTGCATGTGAATTTTCAGGTAGTCGTCTAACCCTTCAATGTATAAAATATCCGAAAAAAGGATTTTCATCAAACTGTAATCGGCACGAATAAAGAGATAGCGTTGTTCCGGATCCTGATTTTGTAATTTCCATTGCGAAAAGGCTTTTTCCACCGCTTGTTGAAATCGTGAAAATGAAAATGGTTTCAAAATGTAGTCCGTAGCACTTAATGTAAATCCTTCAACGGCATATTCAGAGTACGCAGTTGTGAAAATAACCATTGTTTTATGCGGTAATTTTTTAAAGAAATCTATACCTGAAATGGATGGCATATTAATATCCAAAAACAATAAATCGACTGGGTATTTTTTCAAATATTTGAATGCTTCATCTGATTTAGTAAATGTTTTTTGCAAATTAACGTACTCGATTTTATCACAAAAACTTTGTAAAACATCCAATGCTGGCGGTTCATCATCAAGAGCAATTGCTTTTATCATCCTACTTTTATCGTTAAGGTTACTTCATAATCATCGGGATTGTCATCAATTTTTAGCACATGATTATTGGGATATAAAAGTGACAATCTCTCGATTGTGTTTTGCAGTCCAATCCCGCTATCTGATTGAATGGATTGCACTTTATAATTAGAAACAAATAAAGTTAAAAAATCTCCAACAATTGAAATTCGAATACCAATATCAGAATTCTGATTTGGATTCACTCCGTGCTTGAATGCATTTTCGATAAATGAAATTAAAATAAGTGGCGTGATGCATTTGCCATAAGCATTCCCCTCTACAAAATAATCAACTTTTACAGTGTTGCCCAAACGCGTTTTTTGAAGCTGAACAAAATTATTGATGTAATTAATTTCTTTGTCCAAAGCAATCACATCATCGTTAGCATTTGTTATGATATACCGCATTAATTCCGATAATTGCACTACCGCATCAGCCGTTTTATCATCTTTTTTTATGGCCAATGAATAAATACTATTCAAGGTATTAAATAAGAAATGAGGGTTAATTTGTGCTTTCAAAAAAGATAATTCTGATTTCATTTTGTCCTTTTCGACTTTTTGCAACCGAATATTAATGGCCAATAATAAACTGGAAACAACTCCTATTAAATACACTAATGCTGTATGACCATATTGCGTTGGTGGACCTCCTATTGTCCTTAAATCCTTTGGTTTTGGCGGAAGCATTCCTCCTGTCGGCGGATTTCCATGTCCAAAATCTAGAAAATTACGCTCCGGATGATCTAAAAAAGTTGAAACCCACAGAAAGAATAATAAAAACAAGACAATGATGCTAAAATAAAACATCAGTTTTTTTGAAAAATAAACTTTCGGAATCAGGTAATAATAATTGAAATAAAAGAACAGCAACAACATAAAATAGATCAGAAAATAAATTCTATCATGGCCATTACTTACTAAATTAGGTAAACTAAAAACACTTCCTGATGAAGTAAAGGCATACGGCAACAACATAAATGCTAGACACAAGCAAAAATGCAACACATAAAAGGAACTGTTATTTTTCATGAATACCACTTAACCAATCAAATTTATGATTCTTATTGGAAGCATTCAAATTATTACGGTAAAAACATTAATTATTGAGGTAATTACAAATTACTTTAAACAAACACGGTATTTGACTATGAAATTCAGTCCCTTTTTAAGAATCATTTTACAAACTTTCTAACGTGAAAGTTTACATCCGAAAATTTTAGACTAAACCATTTTCTTCTATCTTTGCTTTATGCAATTTTCAGAAATTTTAGGACAAGAACACATTAAAAGTCATTTGACAAGAAGTGCTGATTTGGGAAGAATTCCACATGCGCAACTGTTTGTTGGCCCTGAAGGAAGTGGTACTTTACCCATGGCAATTGCTTATGCACAATACATTATTTGCAGCAATCAAAACGCCGAAAACTCGGGTTCAAACGAAGCCTGCAATATCAAATTCCAGAAAACTTCGCATCCCGATTTGCATTTTATTTACCCAACTGTAAGTACCGAAGATGTAAAAACCAAACCAAAAAGTATTGATTTTATAACGGAATGGAGAGCCTTTTTGACTCAAAATCCATACGGAAGTTTGTTTGACTGGTATTTAACTCTTGGCGTTAAGAACAAACAAGGAGAAATTAGGGTTGATGATGCCCAGGAAATCTTAAAATCTCTCGCATTAAAATCTTATGAAGGGGGTTACAAAGTCATGATTATTTGGATGGCTGATAAATTGAATATTGCCGCTTCCAATAAACTATTGAAATTACTCGAAGAACCTACGGACAGAACCGTTTTTATCCTGATTTCAGAAAACGAAGAAGATATAATACAAACCATTCGTTCCCGATGTCAAGTCCTACATTTTAACGGATTAAATGAAACCGTAATTGCTGAAGCTTTGGTTTCAAGAGAAAATACAGAGCCTAAAGAAGCTTTAAAAATAGCACATCAAGCACAGGGAAATTATAACAAAGCATTGCAACTATTACAGCCGGACAGCGAATCGGTTTTTTTTGAAAAGTGGTTTGTTGATTGGGTTCGTGCTGCTTTTAGAGCCAAAGGAAATGCAGCAGCCATTCAGGATTTGATTCAATGGAGCGAGCAAATTGCCAGTTTAGGAAGAGAAACCCAAAAGAAGTTTTTACATTTTTGTATCGATATGTTCCGTCAGGCCATGTTGCTCAATTACCAAACGGAAAGCTTGGTTTATATGGAACCAACAGTGGAAAAATTCAAACTGGAGAATTTTGCCCCTTTCGTAAATGGCAACAACATAAATGATATTTTCAAAGAACTTTCGGATGCCATGTATCACATTGAGCGCAACGGAAACGCAAAAATTATTTTAACCGATTTATCTATAAAACTTACCCGTTTAATTCACAAAAAATAAAAAAATGAACAACATTACTTCGATTTTAATTTTAATTTTTCTGGCCATTACTTTCCTGCAATCTGGTTACGACAAACTGTTTTATTGGAAAGATAATGTGGACTGGTTGAAAGGTCATTTTTCTAAAACACCATTAAAAAACCATGTGCCGTTAGCATTGCTCAACATTTTAATATTAGAATTAATCTCTGGTATTTTATGCGTAGTGGGTTGCATCGAATTATTCATAAATAATGGCCGAATCTTCGGTTTCTATGGAGCGGTTTTCTCTTGTATCACCTTGTTAATGTTACTTTTCGGACAGCGATTGGCAAAGGATTACGATGGTGCCAGAACAATTGTTATCTATTTCATACCAGCTATATTGGCGGTTTATTGGTTAAATTAAAACCCAATTATTATTTAAAAACAACGATTCCCTTTTATATAAAAAACATGACTCCAAAACATCCTTCAGAATCCCTGACAATATTAACTGATTTGGTTTTACCAAGTGAGACCAACCCTTTGAATAATCTTTTTGGTGGTGAATTATTGGCCCGAATGGATCGCGCAGCCAGTATCTCCGCAGGAAGGCATTCTAGAAGAATTGGTGTGACCGCATCAGTAAATCACGTGGCTTTCAATAAAGCTATCCCTCTTGGGAGCGTGGTTATTATAGAGGCCAAAGTTTCCCGATCATTTAGAAGTTCAATGGAAATATATATTGACGTTTGGGTTGAAGACCGACAATCCGGAAACCGTACCAAAGCCAATGAGGCAATTTATACTTTTGTAGCGGTTGATGATACCGGAAGACCGGTAGAAGTACCTCAATTAATTCCAGAAACAGAGCTGGAAAAACAACGTTTTGATGCCGCATTACGACGCAAACAACTCAGTTTAGTTTTAGCTGGAAAATTAAATCCTCACGAAGCTACTGAATTGAAGGCATTGTTTCAGTAACACGTATAATCAACTTATTTTTATTGAAATTTAGATTTAAAATATTCTTGAAAGAGAAAATTTACATTAAAAAAAGAAGTATTTTTACGAAAATAAATCTTTGCATATAAATGAAATTTTCAGGATAATTACTCATTCTGTCAGTTTCTTAGAATTATAAAATAATACAAATAGATGAAAGAAAAGGTAAAAGAGAAGATGAGTACAGAGAAAGAATCCAAATTAAAAGCGCTACAACTTACGCTTGACAAACTTGACAAAACGTACGGAAAAGGAACGGTGATGAAAATGGGAGATAAAGCCATTGAAGAAGTGGAAACCATCTCATCAGGATCTTTAGGAATCGATTTAGCATTAGGCGTTGGCGGGTATCCAAGAGGTAGAATCATTGAAATATACGGTCCGGAATCTTCTGGAAAAACAACCTTAACACTTCATGCTATTGCCGAAGCTCAAAAAGCGGGTGGAATTGCTGCTTTTATTGATGCAGAACACGCTTTCGATAGAAATTACGCAGAGAAGTTAGGTGTAGATATCGAAAACTTAATCATCTCGCAACCAGACAACGGAGAACAAGCTTTAGAAATTGCGGAGAACTTAATTCGTTCAGGAGCGATTGACATTGTAGTAATTGACTCGGTTGCCGCTTTGACTCCAAAAAGTGAAATTGAAGGAGAAATGGGAGATTCTAAAATGGGGCTTCACGCTCGTTTGATGTCTCAAGCATTGCGTAAATTAACAGGAACCATCAGTAAAACAAATTGTACTGTTTTCTTTATTAACCAGTTAAGAGAGAAAATCGGTGTAATGTTTGGAAATCCAGAAACTACAACTGGAGGAAATGCATTGAAGTTTTACGCTTCGGTGCGTTTAGACATCCGTCGTTCCACACAAATTAAAGATGGCGATAATGTCCTTGGAAACAGAACCAAAGTAAAAGTGGTGAAAAACAAAGTTGCTCCGCCATTTAAAATCGCTGAATTTGACATCATGTATGGTGAAGGAATTTCAAAAACAGGGGAAATTTTAGATTTAGCTGTAGAATTTGAAATCATCAAAAAAGCGGGATCTTGGTTCAGTTATGGTGAAACCAAATTAGGACAAGGCCGTGATGCTGTTAAGTCTTTAATAAAAGACAATCCGGAACTAGCGGATGAACTTGAAGAAAAAATTAAAGCCAGAATAAAAGAACTAGCTGAAGCATAAAAGAACTAAAAACCCGAGAATATCGGGTTTTTTTAATTTACAACGCAACCTTTTTAAAAAATTTCATCTAATAAGAAAACCGTCAATAAAAACTTTTAAACTGACGGAATAGTATTAACTTTTAAATTAGTAAAGATGAAAAAAATTGTTTTACTCACCCTGTTTTTGTTGACCCTGACGGGCTGTAGTATTGACGATGATCAACCCAATTACAGCTTTGAAGTGCTACCTGTAGATAGCTATACATTACCCGAAAAATTTATATTAGGGAACACCTATGAGATAAAATTAAAGTATACAAGACCTTCTGAATGTCATTTTTTCCAAGGGATATATTATGATAAAAATTTAAATATACGAACCATAGGAATTCAAACGGCCGTGAATACTAATCAAGTGTGTACACAACAAATTCCTGCACCATCAGAGGTTTCTTTCAATTTTTATGTAACCAATACCGGTTCCTATATTTTTAAATTTTACAAAGGTGAAGATGCCAATGGTCAAAATATATTTGAACAGGTTGAAATTCCAGTGATTAATTAATGTCCTTAAAAACTGTGGTATTAGATCAAATAATTAATCAATGTAAAAAAAACTGCCCCAAGGCACAAGAGCAATTGTACCAATTGTTTTCTAAAAAATTCTTTGGGGTGTGTTTAAAATACTCCACTGATTATGCAGATGCCGAAGACAATCTACAGGATGGGTTTTTGATCATTTTTGATAAAATTGAGCAGTATAATTTTAAAGGTTCTTTTGAAGGATGGGCAAAGAGAATATTAATTAACAATGCCCTTCAAAAATTCAGAGGCGTTAGATATATGGAAGTCATAAACGACAATATTCCTGAGGAAGAAGTCGAAATTGAAGACGAAAATATTTCTATCGAGTATCTAATGCAAATCATTCAAGAGTTACCAGACCAGTATAGATTAGTTTTTAGTCTCTATGTACTTGATGGATATTCTCATAAAGAAGTTTCCGAGATGCTTAAAATCAGTACCGGAACCACAAAATCAAATTTGGCGCGAGCAAGAGGGATTTTGAAAGAAAAAATTGATCATCATACAAAAACTAAAATAAATTCATTGGCAAAATGAACGATAAAAAAAATATAGACCGATTGTTTCAAGAGCGATTCAAAGATTTTGAATCAGAGCCCAGTAAACAAGTTTGGATAAATATCCAGGACTCTTTAAAAGAAAAAGAGGAGGACCGAAAAGTAATTCCTTTTTGGATGAAATCTTCTGGGATAGCCGCCGCTTTCCTTTTAGGTTTTTTTGCATTGAACACCATTGTAAACAATAAATTTGAAATAAAAAATGGTGTCGTTATAGACACGAAAGTTTTAAAAAATTCGTTTGAAGGGAAGGATTCTACTCTTGATAAAACAAAAAAAGAGCGTAATCCTTTAGAAGTGAAAACAATTCCTCAGGTCGTAGTTAACAAAATTAAAACAGGAAAAACAGATGAAAAAGAAATTATATCTTCTGATAGATTTAAAATCAATTCGAACAAAGAGAAGAATCAAAACGGTTCTGTTGTTTATTTCCAAAAAAATAATTCACCGCTAAAACAAACATCAGCAAATAATGACAACCAAATCGCTACGGTTGTTACTGCTGAAAAAAACAATACAAAAAACTATAATCCGTTTGAAAACATTCAACAAAATCAAACACTGGAAAAAAGCAACTTAAAAGAGAATGAAAACGCTAAAATTGCAGCAATAGAAACTAAAAAAGAGCCCGAAAATAGTATTGATAAACCAAACGAATTAGAAGAAATCCTTAAAAAGAAAAAAGGAGAAGAAAAAGAGGCTGTGGCTCTCAATCAAAAAAACAAGTGGCAAATTACGCCAAATATCGCGGCTGTATATCTGAATTCGAATTCAGGCGGTTCAGCCATTGACCCACAATTTTCAGAAAATCAAAAAACGGCCGATAACAGCTTAAGTTTTGGTGTTGGGGTAAATTATGCTGTTTCTAAAAAAGTAGCCTTACGAAGCGGAATTAACAAGCTCTCGTTAGGATACAACACGAATAACGTAGTCTACTCAACCGGTTTGGCCAATAATAATCTGGTAAATATTAATTATTCTTCAAATGCATTAATTGAGATTAAAAACCAATCTGCTATGAGCGGTTTAATCTCTTTCGAAAAAGACCTACAAAAAACCAATACAGGTGCCATCAATCAAAAAATGGGATATTATGAAGTCCCTTTAGAAGTTTCCTATGCTGTTTTGGATAAAAAATTTGGCATTAACGTTATTGGAGGTGTAAGTACTTTGTTTCTCAGCCTGAATAAAATATCATTAGTTTCCTCTGAAACCAATGTAAAATTAGGAGAAGCAAAAAACCTAAATCAAGTTCATTTCAGTACTAATGTGGGGTTAGGATTTAAATACCAGATTATAAAATCATTCCAAATTAATGTGGAACCAATGGTTAAATATCAATTGAATACATTTTCAAACAACTCGGGCGACTTTAAACCGCTATTTATCGGTTTGTATTCCGGTATTAGTTATAGCTTTTAATTGGTTCAGAATCGAAAGCTATAAGTTGGTTGTATATTATTTCGCGTACTTCATCCCGAATTTCTTTGCGATCAACACCCGTTTTCCCCAAAGTCTCTACATGTGAATGCATTTTTACACGCATAATTCCCGGACTTCCGCTGAAAAAAGTATAGGAGAATCTTTTTTTATTATCGGCAAAAGTAATGGGAACAATAGGAATTTCGTGTTCTATCGCCAATCGGAAAGCACCGTCTTTGAAAGTATCCAACAGCACCGATTCATCATCCGGAACGCCGCCTTCGGGGAAAATACAAATACTCAATCCTTGATTTATTCTTTTTTGAGCACGATTAAAAACTTCCATTCTGCTTTTTGAAGAGCTTCTATCCACTAAAATGCAGGTTCTTTTATAGAAAAACCCGAACAAAGGAATTTTTGAGAGTTCTTTTTTACCCACAAAAACAAACGGATTTCTAGTCAGTGCAAGCATCAGCATAATATCGGCCATAGAAGTATGGTTAGCAACAATCATGTAACTTTTTTGGTATTCCATTTCTTGGTTTTTATCTATTTTATAATAGAATCCCATACCGAAAAGAATAAATTTTGCCCAAATACGAGCCATCTTAAAAAAATAAGGATAACCGCTTTCTGTCAAAATAGACAATACCAGAAAAGGAAACATCACCAATATGGGAATGGCCATCAAAATATAAAACCATACGCGCCACAAAACCCAAAAAATAATTTTTAATCCTCTCATAAGTTCAAAAGTAAGAAATCGTAGGCGAATAATAATAAAAGAATTTGCTTTGGAAATCTAACTATTAGAAAAACTTTACAATCGTTGCAAACTTTGCGAAAATCTTTGCGAACTTTGCGGTTAAGAAAAAAGAAATAATGGCAAAAATACTTACCGGCGTTCAAAGTACCGGAACACCACATTTAGGAAACTTACTTGGCGCAATCATTCCCGCAATAGCATTATCAAATAAACCTGAAAACGAATCGTTTCTTTTCATTGCCGATTTACATTCGATAACACAAATAAAAAACGGCGAAACCCTACGAACCAATACCTACAGTACTGCTGCTGCCTGGTTGGCGTGTGGTTTGAATGTGGACAAAGTAGTTTTCTACAGACAATCTGATGTTCCTCAAACAGCTGAATTATCTTGGTATTTGAGTTGTTTTTTTCCTTTTCAACGCTTGACATTAGCACATTCTTTCAAAGACAAAGCCGATAGACTCGAAGATGTAAACGCTGGTTTATTTTCGTATCCAATGCTGATGGCTGCCGATATTTTATTATACGACGCAGAGTTTGTTCCCGTAGGAAAAGACCAATTGCAACACCTTGAAATCACTCGTGATGTAGCGTCACGTTTCAACCACCAAATGGGCGAAACATTTGTTCTTCCTGAAGCTAAAATTCAAGAAGACAGCATGTTGATTCCTGGAACCAATGGCGGAAAAATGAGTAAATCAGCCAATAATATTATCAATATCTTTCTAGATGACAAAGCCTTACGCAAACAGGTGATGAGTATTGAAACGGATAGCACGCCGCTGGAAGAACCTAAAAATCCAGATACCTGCAATGCTTTTGCTATTTATTCTTTGCTGGCAAATGAAGAACAAATCGCAGCGATGAAAGCCAATTACCTTGGCGGAAATTACGGTTATGGTCACGCCAAACAAGCGTTATTTGAATTGATTACAGAGACTTTCAAAACCGAAAGAGAAAAATACAATTACTACATGAATAACCTTCCTGAAGTTGATGCACTTTTAAAGATTGGGGCTCAAAAAGCTTCGGCTGTTGCCAATAGTGTTTTAGGAAGAGTTAGAAAAAAACTAGGATTTGAGGTGTAACAATCTATTTTTAAAACATATAAGTCATTTACGTTTTTTATAGTTTTATTACTATTTCATGAAAGCTTAAATGACTTATATGTTAAAATCAAATCGCGTTTATAGCTAACCTTTTGTAGTTCAGAGACTAGAAAGTGTGTTTTTTCTTAAATATCGCTAAAAGTGGGTATTTCATTTAGAACTCCTTTTGTTTAAGTTTGACATCGCTGATTGTAATAAAAAACAGCAATAATTTAAACCCATACTATGAAAGTAAAATTATTTACCCCCCCCCATTTTTTAGGACTTTTCTTTGTTTTAATGCTCTTTTCTTGTACCAAGGATGATTTAGAAAACAACACGACAACTTCTATTACTAATCAACTAAAAAACGATTTAAAACTCGAAAAATTTGCCAATAAAAACATTCCTGATAATTTAGTTATAAATTGGGAAGCTTTTTCTAAAATCGAGAAAGAGGATTTTGAAATATATGAAATTGAAGCCAATGAAAAAAAACCAAGCACAATAGAATCTAATTTATTTCAAAGCAAATTAAAATATGAATTGATAGCTATAAAAAATGGCACTGAGGTTAATTCTTATTTAATAGAAGCATACTCAAATTTGAATCATGATTTATTTCCTAATTCCATACAAAGCTTAAAAAATTTCACAGGAACGCTGAATGTATATGAATTAAATGGAAATTTAATAGGTCAGCTTCTTATTTTTAACGGAACTGCGAAAAAGACATCCGGTAAGAGTACAATAGAACCGCTTAATAAATTTATTTAACCTCAAACAAAATAAAAGCAATAAAATACCTGCCTGTTACGAAGCATACATAGTATTTACGGTCGCCAATGCCTATACGGACCATTATTCCTCAGTAACCGTTGGAAACTACACACACTTAACATTTGTTAAAACCACTTTAGAAACTAGTACAACTACTTCCTATTTGAGCTCTCCTTATCCTTGTGATACAAATAGTGATTCCTATGATATCGTTAAATGAATAAGTACTTATAGAGATGTTGTTGATGATGTATCGCAGGTAATAGAAGATCAAATTAAAGACTCGCTTGATCCATGCCCTAAAGGAGATTTAGATAAATTGAAAAATACTACAAATAATGATATTGCTGCAATTTTAAAAAAACTAGGGACCAGTAAAGTATACAACGTGAATATTGTTTCAGATTCAAATATATCTAGACCAGCTACATCAGCTCCAGATCCCTCTGGAAAAAATAGCTATAACATTAAGATAAGTTCTAATTATACCAGTGCTTCAGGATTATTTAGAGCTTCAAATTTATTACATGAAATTATACATTGTTATTTTTTTAGTTTAGTAGATAACTATACAGCTACGCACAATCCAGCCATTTTTAACGATTTTCCAACACTCTTCCAGAAATTTGTTAATAATAGATATCCTGGATCTAAAGATCTTGCACACCATGATGAAATGGCCAATACTTACGTAAACGCAATAGCATCAGCATTGCAAGAATATAATAAATCTGATGATCCGAATGGAATTATACCTTTTCAGGTGTATACTGATTTGGCTTGGGGAGGATTACAAGAAGCCCCTATCTTTAAAGAAAAATACCCTGTTGGTAGCTCAGAGTATAACCGTATAGTAGGAAGGTATAATAGTGAAAGTGTTAACTTTACCGTTAATCGACAAACTGTTGTATGTAAACCATGCAATTAAATAAATTTATTATGAAAAATACTTTTGCCTGTTTATTTATTGTGATATTGTTAATTTCAAGCTGTTCCTCTGTCAAAGAAAACATATCTCCAATAAATACATATTTAAAATCTAAACTTGATAATAATGTCGTGGTTATTGTTATTGAAAATAAAATAAACAACAGCTACACAATAGATCTTTTTAAAAAAAGGTCCATTACGCCAATAAATGCTAATACAATTGAAAACAGTATTGTTTTAAAAACATTATTATTCGAAGAAAAATATTGGTCTAAAATGAATAAAAAATATAGAAATCAGAATACCGATGAAATTTGGTTAAAAAACAGATTGTGGAGGCAAAATGATTTTATTGATATTAAAATTAAATTTATAAAAGAAGAAAATTTTCCAAAACCATATATTTATGACGAATACATGAATGAAAAAATGGCTGAAGCTATTGTATTTTCATTTTCAGAACCAATTTTTTATAAAAATAAAAAATTTGTACTGTTTGCAAAAGCGGAAACCACCACTAAAAAACAATTCATTATTCCTAATTCTATTGTTGTGATGAAAAAAGAAAAAGGAAAGTGGATTGTAATTCAAGAAATTATGGATGGAGAATACTATTAAAAATGCAGCAGCCTTGCATACTCAATTTCACCCCTGCAAAAAATAAATATGCAATGATAGATTTTTATTCTTATAATCTTATTTTTGGGGATACAGCTAATAGAAGTATTTACATCTTAGAGAAAAAAGAGGGGAAATGGGTAGTTATAAAAGACTTTTTTTATGGGGTTTATTTTTAAGAATTTGAAAAAACTATAAAAACCTGATATTAGACATGCTTTTACTATTTATTGTATCAGTAAATGAAGAACAAATCGCAGCTATGAAAGCCAATTACGTTGGTGGAAGTTACGGTTGTGGGCACGCCAAACAAGCGTTGTTCGATTTGATTACAGAAACTTTCAAAACCGAAAGAGAAAAATACAATTACTATATCAATAATCTTACTGAAGTTGAATCGCTTTTAAAGATTGGGGCTCAAAAAGCTTCGGCTGTTGCCAATAGTGTTTTAGGAAGAGTTAGAAAAAAACTAGGATTTGAGGTGTAACAATCTATTTTTAAAACATATAAGTCATTTACGTTTTTTATAGTTTTATTACTATTTCATGAAAGCTTAAATGACTTATATGTTAAAATCAAATCGCGTTTATAGAAATACCTTTTTAGTTAATAGACTAGAAAGATTGGATTTTAAAAACACGTTTGAAGCATATGGAAATCAACACGGTACCATAGCAGGATTATATCTCAATAGTATGAAAGAAGCTTTAAAAGGATTTCATAAAACTGCTCTTATAGATGATTATAATAAATATATCAATAACTATGGAGAAGCACCAAGCGATGCTTTTTATGAAGCGCTGGCTTGGAGCGGTCTAAGAAAAAATAATGTTAAAGCCTGGGCCGATTTACCCGCAGAAAAAAAAGCAGCAATAGAAGCACTAGCTAAGAGAGTTGATGGTTTTAGCAGAACTGTTCCTTGCCCTTAACTAATTATTATAAAACTATTTAATTTATGAAAACACATATTTTAGTTATATTATCGCTCTTTTTTCTTAACTCTCTAAAGGCTCAAGAAAAATCAAAAGACACACTTTTTTTTAATTATGATAATAAGTATATAAATACACATGCTGAAATCCCACATCATTTTTATCTAGATGATAGTAGTGGAGGTAGCAATGGGTCTTTTTTCTTTGAAGAAGTTAGAGTCATAAATAATCTAAATCCAAAAGAAATACTCTCCCTTAAAAAATTTATACGCTCTTCAAAGTTTTATAATAAAAACAAAAAACAAAAATTAAATGATTATATGCTTTGGGAATATTTTAATGACTATGTAGTTCTTTTAGTTAAAAATAATCATAGAAAAACTGAATATATTCATGTTGAATCAGGTTTTGAGATTGAATAAAACTATTAATCATGAAAACATATATTTTATTTATGCTATCTTTTTTTTCTATTAAGTAGGTCCCGTTTTTCAGATAGAAAAATAAAATTATCCTACCTAACTTTCTATCGAGAGTGAGAGAAAAATTAGGCTTTGAAGATATTTAGTTTAAAAATAAATAATTACCCTTCCTATTCCAACTAGAAAGGGTCATTATTTTATATCGCCTCAAACAATTTCCCCGGCAAAGGTCTTATCACACCTTTCAATTCCATATTCAACAACATTCCTGAAATTTTATAAATAGGAAAATCACAGCGCAAAGCAATAATATCCATCAGTTCTTTTCCAGTTTTAAGGAGGTAATCATAGACTTTTTGTTCGTCATCATCGAGAGAAACAAAGAGTTGTTTCTGTACGGGTTTGGATTCCTTCTGGATATCCCAATTCAAAATATAAATCAAATCCGCAGCACTTGTCAACACATTTGCTTTTTGGGTTTTTATCAGGTTGTTACAACCTTGGCTGTACTTATCCGTAACTCGTCCCGGAACTGCAAAAACATCACGGTTGTAATCATTTGCCATATTTGCCGTAATCAACGAACCGCCTCTATCGGCTGACTCAATTACTATGGTCGCTTCAGACATTCCCGCAACGATTCTGTTTCTTCGAACGAAATTTTCTTTATCGGGATTGGATGAACTCCAAAACTCGGTCATAAAACCACCGTTTTGCTCGACTTTAGCAACGTATTTTTTATGGGTTTTTGGGTAAATTTGGTTCAAACCATGCGCTACGACTCCTATCGTCTGTAAATTATGTTCGATTGCCAGTTGATGTGCAACAATATCGACTCCATAAGCAAAACCACTTACGATTATAGGATCTAGCGGAGCTAAATCTTCTATCAATTTTCTGCAAAATTCAGTTCCGTACGAGGTAATTTGGCGTGTTCCTACAATACTGATTATTTTTCTGTTTTTTAAATTGATTTTTCCAGAGGTGAATAATAAAAGTGGTCCGTCAATACAATGTTTCAAACGTTCCGGATAGTCTTCGTCCTGAAAATAAACAGCATTGATTTCATTTGTTTTTATAAACTCCAGTTCTTGAGTTGCTTTTTCGAAAACCGATTTATCCTTTAAATTTTTCAGCAAAACAGAGCCTACTCCATCAATAGCAGCAAGTTGCGATGCCTTAGTATTAAAAACGGCTTCTGCAGTTCCAAAATGAGTCAGCAGTTTTTTAGCCATTATGTCGCCCACGCCTTCTATTCTTTGCAATGCCAATAAATAAAATAAATCCTGCTCTTTCATGCTAATTATTTGAGAGTGAAATGTATAAATTTTTATGCGGATTGTTAATAAAAATTGTGAATAAAATTTTGATAACTATTTTCGTTGTATAACTTTGTAAGTATGAAAATCGAACTATACATCGCGCAGCTTTTATACCGTTATCAATGTGTAACCATTCCTGGTTTCGGAGCTTTTTTGACCGAAATTCAATCGGCTAAACTAAACGAAAGTACAAATTCATTTTCTCCTCCCAAAAAAATGATCGCCTTTAATGCTAATTTGAAAAACAATGATGGTTTATTGGCCAGTCATATCGCTTTAGCAGAGAAAACGTCTTATGAATATGCCGTAAGCGCGATTCAATATGAAGTTTTTAATTGGAAAAAAGCATTAGAAGAAAATGAACTTTTTTCTATAAAAAATGTAGGTGATCTTCGTTTGAACGCGGATAAAAACATTGTTTTCACACCTTACGATCAAACGAATTATTTAACCAGTTCTTTTGGATTGGCTCCTTTTGTTTCACCACTTGTAAAAAGAGCAATCTTCGAAAAAGAAGTAGAAGCAATTGAAGAAAAAGCAACTATCACAATGGTTCCTGAACAAACCAGAACAGCAAATCCATATTTAAAATACGCTGCTATTTTTGTATTAGGATTAGGACTTGCAGGAAGCGTTGGTTATCCAATATATCAAAACCAAATCGCCTCAGAAACGATTCTTGTTGAAACTGCCGTTCAAAAACAAGTTCAAAATAAAATTCAGCAAGCCACTTTCTTCATTGAAAGTCCAGTTCCTGCCGTTACGCTTACTTTAAAATCCGACAAGGAAATGAAAATGCCATATCACATTATGGCTGGAGTGTACCGCGAAGAGAAAAATGCTGATAAAACATTGCGAATTTTGACTCGTTTAGGATATGATGCCAAACGAATTGCTCCTAACAGAAACGGTTATTTTCCAGTTTTATATGGTAGTTACGCCACATTTGCTGAAGCAGAACAAGCAAAAAAAGAAATCAATGAAAAGCACAATCCAGAGGCTTGGATATTGATTCAATCACTATAAAAACAAAAACCTTATTCTTACCGAATAGGGTTTTTTAGTTTTAACACTTTATTGTTTTTAATTTAAACTCGCTTTGTACATCCTCGCTTCTTCCCAAGAGAATTTATGGCCGTGTTTTTCCATCATAGTATTCAGTGATTCTTCTTTGTATCCCGTAAAAGCAGTGGCTAAATCCTGCATTTTATCCTCAGGTAAAACTTCCGAAATGGATACTGCTTTGGTTTGTATCAACTTCACAAAATGCGAGTAAATCGTTTGTTTCGTCAACACCCTGATTGTCGCAATATCTTC
The DNA here is from genome assembly GCF_048286615.1 of Flavobacterium pasteuri. Lineage (NCBI taxonomy): Bacteria > Pseudomonadati > Bacteroidota > Flavobacteriia > Flavobacteriales > Flavobacteriaceae > Flavobacterium > Flavobacterium pasteuri. The sequence goes on from NZ_JBLVPN010000001.1 coordinate 156,189, forward strand.
AATTGATTTCTTTTCTACCCATAATTCATAGGTTTCCTGAACCGTTGATTTTTTAGGCGCTGCTGTTTTTGATTTTTTCGAAGTATAGCGTTCCACGTCTTTTTCATCTTCAATCAACGTAATATTTAATTCTTTGAACTGATTTTGTATGGCTTCCGTTTTACGGCTGATGTATTTTTTTATTTCTGAGGACGTCAATTTCTCTTTCGAAATGGTTTCTCCTGCAACAACGGTTTCTATCAATAATTTGGCCTTCATTAAGCGCAGAACGGCCTTGGTTTGCAATTCTTCCAATACAATTAATTCATCATAAAACGCTTTTACTTTTTTGATGCGTTTTACTTCTTCTATTTTCCAAAGAATTTCAAAAACCAAATCATCCATTGGTTTCAAGAAATAACTGAAAGCGGCTTGAATACGTTCCGAAACATGATTCAAATCGACAGTTTCCTGACCAAAAAGCTTATTCAATTGTGATATGAATTTTTTGGATGGATCCAAAAGCTGTTCGATGACTTCAGTCTGTTTTCTAGCCCAAACTGCATGTTTGGATTTCTCTGATATTTCTGATTTTTCGTTGTAACTGAATTTATGATTGCGCCATTCCTGAGCCAAATCACTCCAATCGAATGTGTTTATCAGATAGTTATGGATGAAATTTTTAGTTTCAAAATGCAAGGCATTCTCTAAAAACGAATCTGAAGCTTTGTTTAACGAATAATCCATCACATCCTGATCGTTTGAAATGCCATTCATACGCAGCGGAGAAAGCAAAATAAGCCCTTCTAACGAGCGCAAACGCGATAATGCGACGTACGCCTGTCCAGGAAGAAAAACTTGCGAAACATCAAGTGCAGCTTTATCAAATGTCAATCCCTGGCTTTTATGAACCGTAATTGCCCATGCTAATTTGATAGGATAATGCACAAAAGTCCCTAAAACCTCTTCTTCAATTTCCTTGGTTGTTTCGTCTACCTTGTAGCGGATATTTTGCCATTCGTATTTTTCAACTTCTATGGTTTTGTTCTCTTCTGGAAAATGAACCAGGATTTCCTGACTCGAAAGCGATTTGATAACACCCATTTTTCCATTGAAATAGTGCTTATCAAACGACAAATCGTTTTTTACAAACATGATTTGCGCGCCTACTTTCAACTGCAATTGTTGTTCCACGGGAAAAATCTTATCTGGAAAATCTCCCGTTATTTCAGGTTTGTACGTCACCAACTTTCCTTCCAGATCTTCCAAAGCCTGCGCATTCATAGAATCGGCTTTGTTGTTGTGGGTGGTTAACGTGATGTATCCTTTGTTTGCTTTTAAATCAAAATCAGGTTTTACGTATTGGTTTAGGGTTTGAATGTCTTGCTGTGAAATCTGGTTGTTGCGAAGATTATTCAAAACCGAAATAAACGTATCATCAGTTTGACGAAAAATCTTGGATAGTTCAATGTATAAAGGCGGATGTTGCTGTACTACGTGCGAATGAAAAAAGAATTTTCCTTTGTAATAGGTTTTCAGCGTACGCCATTCTTCGTCCCGAATTACTGGTGGCAACTGCAATAAATCCCCAATATATAAGACTTGAACGCCACCAAAAGCAGTATTCTTTTTTCGGACGGTTTGCATCATATAATCCATAGCATCCAGCAAATCCGCACGAAGCATACTGACTTCATCGATAATCAACAACTCCATATTGCGAATCACTGATTTCTTCAATCCGCTCATTTTGAAATGCCTGCGCAGGGTTGCTTTGGTTTCAAATTTGGTGCTTTCGGAAAATTGAGGCGATGAATTATCCGGAATAAATCCTCCAAACGGCAACTGAAACATCGAGTGAATCGTAACTCCGCCAGCATTTAAAGCGGCAATTCCTGTTGGAGCCACAACAACTGTGTTCTTGTGCGTGGTTTGGATAATTTCTCGTAAAAGGGTCGTTTTTCCCGTTCCTGCTTTCCCGGTAAGGAAAACGGATCGATGGGTTTGATTGATGAATCGTAAGGTGTAAGCGGCGGCTTCTGAAATGGTTTGCATTAGGCGTGTATATATAAAGCTAAAGTATTGAAAATTAATAATACTATTTTAATTTTTAGAAACATTTTAATACCATTGATTAGTTCATTAAAGGCCAATTCTTTTTTGTCACATCGAGCGTAGTCGAGATGTAATAATGGTTCTCGACTGCGCTCAAACTGACAATTGGACAATTTTATAATAACGAATGCCATAAGATTATAATTCGACTATTTTTTAGCCACGATAGTCCCGTCACGAAACTTCGGGATTGGGAGAAATCCTAGGTATTTAGAAAGTGATTTTTTTCTAGCCGGAAAAGAGCGACCAACGGAAGCTCCTTTTATGGGTAAGAAAAAACACTTTCTAAACGAGAGATTACTTAGTATGCTTTTATTTAGTTGGAGTTCAGTTAACTACGCTTACAGCAGATAGCGAGACACAAGCGAAGCGAACTGACGAAGTAAATAGATTCAAAAAAAATGCCTTCAATCTAAGGGTAGACGAAGGCAATTTTTTGAATTAATATAAAAAATTATTTTTTAGCTGCTGCTTTTTCTTCTGTCCTAGCAGGTGCTTTATATTTGTCGTTCAAAGCTTTGATAATTTCTTTTGTAATATCAAATTTGTCTTCAGCGTATAGAATTGAAGCTGCGTCACCTGTTCCGTAGATGTACGCATATCCTTTTTCTTTACCGTACGCTTTGATGAATTTTTTCACACCGCTTACTAAAGAATCCATTTCTTTTCCGCTTTCAACTTGCAATTCCTGAGACAACGCTTGTTGTGCGTAACTTAATTGTTGTTCTTTCTTTTGTAATTCAGCACCTTTTTGCTGTGCCCACGCTTGACCGTTTGCTTGTGCTTGAGTTTGAAAATTTGCAGCTTCTTGTTTGAAACGATTAATTTCAGCTTCTAGCTGTCTTCCTTTTTCTTCTGCTTTAGTTTTATATTTTGCTTCAAGGTCTTTTGCCTCTGTATATTCTTTCATTAATTCAGAAGTGTCTACGTAAGCTGTTTTTACTTCTTTAGCTGCTTCGGCTGGTTTGTTACAAGCAACTAGTGAAATTGAAAGTGCGATAATTAATAATGCTTTTTTACTCATGTCTTTAATATTTATTTTTTGGTATTCTTGAATCTTCGATTTCATTTTGGTTAATTTCTAATTTTTAAGTATTGTTGACAAAAATATAAAAAAATAGACAGCATTGACATAAAGTTTAAAAAATGCTACTTTTTTATGATATAAGATTTTCTTATTATGATTGATGAATGAATAATTTACGACTATTAAAAACGAGCTTCATATCTTTCAACTAAAGGAATTAATTTAAAAATCCTATAATCACCCTCGATTTCATTAAAAACTATCCTTAAATGCGCTTAAAATGATTTTTAGTTGTTTTTTAAGATGTAAATGTGTGAAGAATACTCGAAATTGTTCTTCGCTTTCCAATTCGACTGCAAACCGATGAAAAAGGCTTTTATATAATTCATTTTGCCTGTTTTGTATTTTTCCGAAAGTAAGCTCACGTAAAAAGAATCAAATTTCATAGGAAGTATTTTTACCAATTTCATTTCTTCTTTTTCGAAAAGCATTTTTATAGCTGTTTTAGAAAAATGCCAAAAATGAATTGGCACATCATAAGCAGCCCAAAACTTTCCGTAATGTTTTGCATCGAAAGATTTAAAATTTGGAACGGCAATAATTAAAGTTCCATTTGGTTTTAATAATCGTTTCAATTCATTGATTTGGTTTTCCAAATTTGGAACGTGTTCCAAAACATGCCACATCGAAATCACATCAAAAGAATGATTCTCTAATTCGCTGGTTGCTCCAACAAATGAAACGCCTTTCTTTTTTGCAATCGCTTTTGCTTTTTCACTTGGCTCTACTCCTATCGTATGCCAACCATTTTCTTTCGCCACAGATAAAAAATCTCCTGTTCCGGCACCAATGTCTAAAATGCTTCCTTTATTTTGTTGCAGTGAATTGATTAAATTCAATTTGTTTTTTAGCGCAATGGTTTTTACAAAATGATATGCTTTTTCAAATAAAGACCTTTTACTATCCGTGTGCGAAATATAATCAACGCTTTCGTAATACTTTCCTAAATTTTCTAAACTGGGTTGCGGAGACGTAATCAGCATGTCCAATTTATCATCATGATATAAATCGAAAATTTCCTGAGAAACAGAATAATCTTTAACGGTTAAAAAAGGCTGTTGGTTTGAAATGTCCATTAATTAATAGTGCTTTTATATTTTAATTTTAAACTAAACCCTGAAAACACCAACGGATGCTTTCAGGGCTGACTTATTTATTTTTATGATTCTTCAGTTATAGCAAGGCTTCACAACGTAGTTTCACGTGGAACAAATTGATTTAAGAATAAGGATTAACGATTTCTGATTTCAGATCTTTCATAAATCTGCAATCAAAAATCTACAATCCCTAACGTCCCATGTAAATCAACAACACCGAAACATCACTTGGTGATACACCACTGATTCTTGATGCTTGTGAAATAGTTACCGGACGAATCTTGCTTAATTTCTGTTTTGCTTCAATTGACATTGATTTGATTTTTTCATAATCAAAATTCTCAGGGATTTTTACATCTTCTAAACGAAGCAGTTTATCTGCATTATTTCTTTCTTTTTCTATGTAACCAGAATACTTTACTTGAATTTCGGCTTGTTCCAAAATTTCTTGGTCCAAATTATTTTCTGCAACATAAGCTGCAACCTTTTCAAATTTCATGACATCTTCCAAATCAATTTGCGGACGAGAGAATACTTTAAACATTTTATCTCCTTGCGTAATCAACGCCGTATCTTTTGATTCTAAAATAGGATTTGCTTCAGCAATCGAAACACTCGTTTCTTTGAAGAAAGCCACCATTTTTTCTGACTCATTTAATTTGTGTTCCATTCTGCGCAAACGCGCTTCAGAAGCTAAACCTATTTCATGTGACATTGGTGTTAATCTGAAATCGGCATTATCCTGACGCAACAACGTTCTGTATTCTGCACGAGAAGTAAACATTCGATAAGGCTCTTCTGTTCCTTTTGTAATTAAATCATCAATCAGAACTCCGATATACGCTTCATCTCTTTTTAAAATTAATGGTGCTTTTTCATGCACTTTTAAATGCGCATTAATTCCAGCCATCAATCCTTGAGAAGCCGCTTCTTCATATCCGGTAGTTCCATTTATTTGTCCAGCGAAATATAGTCCTTCAACAAGCTTTGTTTCCAAAGTATGTTTCAATTGTGTTGGTGGGAAATAATCATATTCGATTGCATAACCCGGACGAAAGAATTTTACTTTCTCAAATCCCGCAACAGAACTCAACGCTTTAAATTGAATATCCTCAGGAAGCGATGTAGAAAAACCATTTACATAAACTTCACACGTATTCCATCCTTCCGGCTCCACAAACAACTGATGTCTTTCTTTATCAGCAAAGCGATTAATTTTATCTTCGATCGATGGACAATATCTTGGTCCAAGACTTTTTATTCTTCCGTTGAACATTGGTGAACGATCAAAACCTTCTCTCAAAATATCATGAACATCAAGAGACGTATATGTCATATGACAAGACTTTTGATGAACCAACGGTGAAGTCACATCCGAATAGGAAAACTTATCCGGTTTAGCATCGCCCTTTTCTTCGTTCATTTTTGAATAATCCAAAGAACGTCCATCTACTCTTGGTGGCGTTCCCGTTTTCATTCGTCCTGATTGAAAACCAGCCGCAACTAAATCTTCGGTAATTCCATACGCGGCACTCTCGCCTGCTCTTCCTCCACCAAATTGTTTTTCACCAATATGGATCAAACCATTCAGGAAAGTTCCATTGGTCAACACAACAGACTTAGAACGAATCTCTACTCCAAGCGAAGTTCGGATTCCTTTTATTTTTCCATTTTCAATAATCAAACCTTTAACCATTTCTTGATAGAAATCAAGATTTGGAGTTCCTTCCAACATCATTCTCCACTCCTCAGCAAAACGCATACGATCACTTTGAACGCGCGGCGACCACATTGCAGGACCTTTGGATTTGTTCAGCATCTTGAACTGGATTGCAGTTCTGTCAGAAACAATTCCTGAGTATCCTCCAAGCGCATCAATCTCACGCACAATTTGTCCTTTGGCTATGCCGCCCATCGCTGGGTTGCATGACATTTGGGCAATATTCTGCAAACTCATTGTTACCAATAAAGTTTTTGAACCCAGATTTGCGGCAGCGGCAGCAGCTTCTGAACCTGCATGCCCTGCGCCCACAACGATTACATCATATTCACTTAGAAACATCTTCTTTTATAATTTAATCCTTGTTCAGGATTGTGATTTTTGAAATCTATATTTTGTTCCACGTGAAACATTGCAAACCTATTTTTAAACCAACTCTATATGTTCCAAGTGAAACACTTTTGATTTGAAAAATTGAAAGACACTATTGTTCCACGTGAAACATAGCGATTTTTTCATCTTCTTTAGAACGCATTAAAAGCTCTTCGGCTTCACCTTTGTCCTTGTAACCGCAGTAATGTAAAATTCCGTGAACCAATACTCGCTTTAATTCTTCCTCAAAGGAAACATTAAAATCAGTTGCATTATCTTTTACTCTTTCGACAGAAACAAAAATATCACCATGCAATTCATTACCCATAGAATAATCAAAGCTGATAATATCTGTTAATGTATCGTGATCAAGATATTCAACATTGATTTTGTGCAAATACTCATCGTCACAAAAGATGTAATTTATCTCTCCTACTTTTTTCTTTTCCGACACAATAACATTTCCCAACCAAGCCTCAATGGCTTCTTCGTTGTCTAAATTAAAGTCGGTTTCGTAATTAAAATTGATCATTTTTTATTAAAATATTCTTGAACCTTTTGATTAAAATTCGAGCGCAAAGGTAAGGATTGTCTATTTAATATTTCTATGCTATTCAAATAATCTAATAAAGCAGCTGGCAGCGCATTAGATTGATTATTAAACTCCTTTTTATTGGTTTCAGATTGGCGCTTATTTTCCTCTCCTTGTTGTTGTATGGCAGAATTCAATTTCAATAATTCCTGTTTTATATTCAGTATTTGTTGAAGTGTTTCGTTCTTAAAACCTTTGTTCAATAATTGCTTTTCAATTTGCTTCATCTGTTCCAAAGCGCTTTGTCCATTACCCCCCAATCCTTGTTTGTTCAATTCGTTTTGCAATGCTTCGCGCAATTGTTTTTGCTCTTTATAAATTTCCATTATAGCTTGAGCATCACCTTCACCACCCTCACCTTCTTGATCCGATTCTCCAGGTTTAGCTTGTTTGCCATTTTGTCCTTTTTGGCCTTCACCAGGTTTCTCCCCTTTTTTAATTCCATCTTTCATTTTCTCACCAAGACCTTGTTGTTTTTTAATGATGTCAGGCAATTGCATTCCTTGACCATGACCTGGCTTTGGTTTCCCAGAACCCATTCCTGACATTTGCATTTGCATATTGCTAAGCAAATCACTTAGGAAATCTGCTAATTTGTTAGCAGCAGAAATGGTATATTGTTGATGCGACAAACCTTTTGGAACTTGAGCATCTGTTAAACTGGACAAAGACTTATCTACGTTGTAAACTACATTGCCAATTTCTTTAGTAATATCCTCGGCAATTTTAGGATTACGCAACGACATCGCAAATAAACTATCGTCAACATGCTTGAACTGTTGTTTTAAATCCTGTTGAATTTTAATGTTTTTATTAAAAACCGGAGACCCTGATTTATGCTTTTTAAACTGGTTCAACAAGTCTTCTTGTGTCAAAGAAAATGCTAATAGGTTGTCCAAGATTTGTCTTAACATGGCAACATCTTCCTGCAACTGTTCCATCTCCCCTTCCTCCAAAGTTTGCTCCATTTTTTGCGCCATCTCTTTCATCTTTTTTGAAGCGCTTTTTTGACTAGGTTTGGCTTTATCTTTCTTGTCTTTTTTCAATTCCTCAGATGCTTTCTTTAAATCTTCATCAATGCTTTTTTCTTTAGCATCGTCTTTTGGCAAATCTAAAGGTGATTTTAATTCCTTGTTTTCTTTTTCTAAATCATTTAAATCTATTTGTAATTTGTCAAACTCAGTATTGATGCCTTCTTGTTTGTCCAGTTTATTTTCTTTTTCGTCATTGGATAGTTTATCTTGTTTTTCAGAAAGCTTGTCCAGTTTATCCCCTAATTGTTGTGCTTTTTTTTCTACATAAAACCTCTTTGTCAATTCAACCAACTGTTCTAAATTCTTAGTTTGGTTTTTACTATTTAGTTTGAATTTATCCAACTTAGACAACAACTCTTCATTCGAAATTTTATCGTTAAGTTCTTTCAGTTCCTCTAAAAGTTTCTGATTTTTTTCCAATTCCTTTTCGGCTTTGTCCATTCGTTTTTGAAGCTCTTCTTTCAACTCATCCTTTTTAACGGTTTTGAATTGCTCCAAATTATCGTTCATTTTTTTAATGAATTCTTTCATCATCTCATCCTGTTTCATTTGACGCTTGATGAAATCGTTTACTTTTTGCTGATCTTTGAAATCCAGATTTTCTTTTTCTTTTCCAGTTTTTTGCAACTTCTCCATTTCAGAAATTTGATTATCCTGATTTTTTAAAGACTTCTCTAAACTGTTAATGTTATCATTTTGCTGTTGCAAAATTTGATCTTCCTTTTCTTCATTTGTGGAAACACGATTAGAGAAAACCGAAGACTTTGTACTTTTAAAATTATGGATGGCATCGTTATCAAAAACTTCGAAATAATAATCATAAGACACGCCTTGGTCCACCGGAAGATTACTTGGAAACGAAAATACGAATTGGTCAAAAGCACTTTTCTTAATAGCAATTGTTCCACGTTTGGCAGTTTGTGGTTTCTCTCTTTCGTAATAGACAATCTGAAGTTTAGACAAACCATAATCATCAGAAATTTGACCTAAAACATAGTTCTTAGCCACCCTCAAACTGTCCGGTGCGTTATTTACATTAATCGTTGGGAACTGATCTTTGACAATTGTAAGCTGATAATTGAGTTTTTCATAATTTTTCACCTTCTCATTTGAAGTAAATATTTGATAATCTGTATTTTGAACTATATTTTTAGATAAAACAAAGGTATTTTCAGTTTTCGAAAAAGTAGCTTTGGAAATCCCATCCATCCACGCTACATTTTCTGTGGCTTGTGTGTTCATTTTCCAAGTCACACGCGTACCTTCCGGAATAACAGCATTTCCTGTTCCTTTTATAGTTTCAGCTTTTTTATTCAAATACGAAGGAAAGTTCAACTGCATTTCAAAATTTGCAATCGATGGAACGGTTATCACTTTCAATTCATAATCTGGAGAAGAAATAGCATTTCCCTCCACGTGGAACAAAATGTTTTCTGAAGGCTTCGCAATCTTAAATTGGAATTCTCCAGCTTTAGTAGATTCCATAAAATAACTTTCATCATCAATAAAAATCATCGCATTCTCAGGAACAATTTTTCCTTCGGTTTTTATTCGAAGAATAAAATCCTTTCCTTGCTCCGTTTGTAAATTCGAATTAAGAACTACAAATTTAAAAGGAGCCGGCGGCAGAAAAGCCGAATTGAAATGTACTACTCTATTCAAACTTTGAGAAATCACGCTGCTGTTACCCGAGACATAAAAGAAAGTAAACAATAATATTGGAATTAAAGCCAAAGGAAAATACTTTCTGTTTCGGTTATAATTAATGGCATTCCCAAAAGGAATTGGTTGCAACGCATTCGCTTTTTGTTCAATTGATGCGGCCAATAATTCCGATTTGATTTGATGTTCACTGGGATTTGATAATTGCAAAAAGTTAGTCAGCTTGTCGCTCACTTCTGTAAAATGATTTCCAATAATTGCCGAAGCCTGATTGTAATCGATTCCTTTTTGAAGTTTGAATAATTTAAAAATTGGAAACAAAATAAAACGAAACAACAAATACACTTCTACTCCAACGAAAGTCCAAAATAAAATGGTTCTTCCCATTGGCTTGAGCCAAAGAAAATATTCGACAAAAAGCGTAAATAGAAAATACAACAATCCTAAACCGATAAAGAAAATAGTTCCCCGTATCAATTCGTTGGTATAAAACTTCCTGATGAAAGCTTCTAGTTTTTGATAAATAAATTGCTGATTTTCCAAAATTTATGCTTTGTTTTTTATAACCAATAAAAGTAATAATTTATATGAATAAAGAAATGTTAAAAATCATCAAACTCATTAATCTTACATTATCTCATTTACAGATAATAACAAGAGAAATCGAATTTGTATCTTCGCAAAAAATTTATAGCAATGTCTAAACAAGTTCGGGTGCGTTTTGCACCAAGTCCAACAGGACCTTTACATATTGGCGGAGTTCGTACCGCATTATTCAATTATTTGTTTGCCAAAAAAAACAATGGTGTTTTCTTCCTGAGAATTGAAGATACGGACCAAAATCGTTTTGTTCCAGATGCTGAAGAATATATCATGGAAGCACTAGAATGGTTAGGAATTGCGCCAGATGAGACTATTGGTAAAAATGAAAAATTTGGTCCATACCGTCAAAGCGAAAGAAAAGATTTGTACCAACAATATGCAGCTGAATTAATTAATTCCGGGAATGCGTATTATGCTTTTGATACAGCAGAAGCTTTGGATGCAGCACGAAAATTAGAAGAAGAACAAGGAAAAACCTTTATATACAATCATACTAACAGAGAAAAACTGGACACTTCGTTAGTTATTTCTGCAGACGAAACTGCTAAAAGAATTGCTGATGGCGAACATTATGTCATCCGTTTTAAAACCCCGGTAAATGAAACGCTTCATTTGCATGACATCATTCGTGGTGATGTAAAGTTTGAAACGAATCTTTTAGACGATAAAGTATTGTTCAAAAGTGACGGGATGCCAACGTATCATTTGGCTAATATTGTGGATGATCATTTAATGGAAACATCTCACGTAATTCGTGGTGAAGAATGGTTGCCATCAATGCCCTTACACGTTTTATTGTACAGAGCATTTGGTTGGGAAGCTCCAGAATTTGCACATTTACCATTGATTATGAAACCAAATGGAAAAGGCAAATTATCAAAAAGAGATGGTGATATAGGAGGATTCCCTGTATTTCCTTTAAAATGGAACGATTCAAGAGGTTTTAGAGAAGATGGATATTTTCCAGAAGCTTTATTAAATATGTTAGTTATGCTGGGGTGGAATGAGGGATTGGGAATAGAAAAAGAGATATATTCACTAGAGGAGTTAATTAAAGCATTTTCACTAGAGCATGTAACTAGATCAGGAGGAAAATTTAATCCAGATAAAGCAAAGTGGTTTAACCAACAATATTTACATGTCAAAAATAATCATGAAATTGCGGAAAAATTTAATGTGATTTTATCGGAAAAAGGGTATAATAAATCAATTGTTTTTGTTGAGAAAATTGTTACATTGACAAAAGATAGAGCCGTGTTCATAAGTGATTTATGGGAATTGAGTAATTATATTTTTGAAAAACCTAAGTCGTTTGATGAAAAGGCTATGGAGAAAAATTGGAAAGAAAACACTTCTTTTTTAATGACTAATTTATTAACAATAATTAACGGAATAGAAAATTTTATCAGCAGTGAAATAGAAATTAAAGTAAAAGATTGGATTAATGAAGAAGGTTTAGGATTTGGACAAATAATGCCTCCTTTTAGAATTTCTTTGGTAGGAGAAATGAAAGGAATTGACTTATTTGAATTATCTGAACTAATTGGTAAACAAGAAACAACCCATAGAATATTAAAAGCAATAAATCATAACTCTAAATAAATGGCCAACCTAACGATTAAAACACCTAATAATGGTAATCCAATTGCTTGGTTTAATTTTATTAATAATTCTAAATCTAAACTAAATTCTGATATTGATACTTTAATAGTAGATTTTAATGATTTAACTTATTTAGATACTGATGATCTAGTTTTATTAGGTTGTTTAATGGATCTATTTAACAATGAAAAAATTAAAATTCAATTTATAAATGGAAGAGGTAAACTGACCAAACATTTAAGAGGTATCAAATTTAAAAAATATTGGAGTAATGGTTTTAATAGAGATAATTTTACAGAAACACATAACAAAAATACACTTTGCTTATGGCATATATCTCCTACAATGATAACTAGTTATTCAGAATATGCAAAGAAGTATTTTGAAAGAACATTTTTTAAAGGGAAAGATCTTCTACCAATTGCAACAAATATGTCTGAAATTTTCAACAATATTTTTGATCATTCTAAATCTCCAGTTAATGGGTATATAATTACCCAATACTCGCCTGTAAAAAAATTATTATCCTTTTCTGTTTGTGATTTCGGTGTAGGTATAGCAAATTCATTGAATAACTATTATGATAAAAAAGGAATAGATAGGGTTTCAGATTCTCAAGCAATAAAAAATTCATTAGAAACGGGGGTATCATCTTTCTCAACACTACGTAATAAAGGCTTTGGTCTAAGTAATGTTTTAGATTTTACTGAAAATTTTAAAGGTCTATTGACAATATATTCAAATAATGGATATTTATTAAAAGAATTTAATGATGATTATTATTTAAAAGAAACAAATCTGAATTTTTCAGGAACTTTAATCAAAGTAGAAATTAGCACATTAGAATTTGATGAAATTGACCAAGAAAATGATGTTTATGAGATCTAATTAAGCTTATTAACATTTTTTTTACTTTGTTAATAATTTTTATATTTATATTTGTACCATAATTATGAACAACACTACTCAAATATCAGTAAAAAACATTGTATCAAACACCGAAACTAACGTTGAAGGTATAAAGCTTTATTGTGTATTAGATAAATCACTAAAAGAAAAACATATTATAACTTTAGAAATTGAAAATGATATGCAATTAACATCTTCGTTTTTAAATTCTTCTTTAGGTAATATTATTGATAATTATGGTTTTAATATTCTAAAAAGTAATTTAAAATTAAAATGTAGTAAAGCACAATATAATAGGTTAAGTTCCTATCTATATAAGTATAATGGCATATATCAAAAATAAAAAAAGCTCCCAAGTTGGGAGCTTTTTTATTACAAATAAATAATCAAATTCCCGTTTAGTATTCCTGGATTCCCTTTGAAATTTACTCCTAAATTCTTGTTGTTCAAGTTTTCAAGCATGTTATTGACACCATATTGATAGGAAACATTGGCTCTGAAATGACGAACACCAAACGTGATTCCAACCGTTGGATAAAAATTAAAATTAGAAATCTCTCTAATATCTTTGGCTAACAACGTTGTACCAGAAATAACATTATTTTCATCTGTATTATCAATATTTAATTTTCCATTTACTTGAACAATGGGTCCAAACTCAATACTCAAATGATTTTCAACAAGTTTATAACTCACTTGTAAAGACACTTGAGCTGACGCCAATTTATAGTTAACATCTTCTTTAGCCAAAGTAAAAGTGTTTGTTACAACAGAAAAATTATTCTCGCTAAATTGAATGTTATACACCATGTCCCAATTATTATAGAAATTTCCCCGCATAGAAAGTCCGGCATTCCAACCCAATTCAGGTTTAGTTTGGAAATTATCAGTGTTCAAGGTAAATTGATTGACTCCAAAACTGATTCCTATCCTATTTGAATCCCTGTATTTATATTGGGAAAAGGCTGTTATGGAAATGAAAACAAAAAATAAAGTAAACGATATCTTTCTCATATAATTGAAATTTACAAAGACAAACCTAAAGTTTTTTTGTAAATTGTGAGATAATTTTTAACTAAAAACAAAAAATATTATGAATATTGCATTAATTATCCTACTAGTCTTTGGGTTCTTTATTTTACTGTCTTCTTTTTTTACGGTAAAACAACAAACAGCTGTTGTTGTAGAACGATTTGGAAAATTTTTAAGTATCAGACAATCCGGTTTGCATTTAAAAATTCCTTTGATAGATAGAATTGCAGGACGTGTGAATCTAAAAATTCAACAATTAGACGTTATCATTGAAACAAAAACTAAAGACAACGTTTTTGTTAAGCTTAAAGTTTCAGTTCAATTTATGGTTATTAAAGAGACCGTTTATGATGCTTTTTATAAACTGGAATATCCACACGATCAAATTACTTCTTATGTATTTGATGTCGTTCGTGCTGAAGTTCCTAAATTAAAATTGGATGATGTTTTTGAAAGAAAAGATGATATTGCCATTGCTGTAAAAAGAGAATTGAATGAAGCCATGACTACTTACGGATACACAATTATCAATACTTTGGTAACAGATATTGATCCGGATATTCAAGTAAAAAATGCCATGAATAGAATTAATGCGGCTGATAGAGAAAAAACGGTAGCTGAATTTGAAGCTGAAGCATCAAGAATTAGAATTGTAGCCAAAGCTGAAGCTGAAGCCGAAAGCAAACGATTACAAGGACAAGGTATTGCCAACCAAAGAAGAGAAATTGCAAAAGGTTTAGTGGAAAGTGTAGATGTTTTGAACAGAGTTGGGATAAATTCTCAGGAAGCTTCAGCATTGATTGTAGTGACACAACATTACGATACACTACAGGCTATTGGTGCTGACGCAAATTCAAATCTGATTTTATTGCCTAATTCTCCACAAGCTGGAAGTGATATGCTGAACAATATGATTGCTTCGTTCAGTGCTTCCAATCAAGTGGGTGAATTGATGAAAAAAAGAGGTGAAAAAGGAACTTCAAGAAGAGAAAAAAATATAGAAATTCCTGAAAAACCAGAAGCTCCAGAAAGCCCGGAAACAGAAGAATAATTTACTAGAATTCATAAAAAAAGAGGCTTAATTGCCTCTTTTTATTTTTTTAATCCATTTGATTATGTACGGTAATGCAATGTTTAAGATTGTTCCGTATGACCCTGAAAATGCAGATAAACCAGAACCAACAACTCCACTTACAAGATTCATTGGCGTTATGCTTTCTTTTGTTTTTTGAAAACCATAAGCCAATTTCTGATAACTGATTTCTTGTTCAATCTTTAAAATTTCAAGTTCCCTTTCAATTTGAGCATACGAAGAATATTTTTTGGTTTCCATAAGTTAGTCGTTAAAAAATATTTCTGAAAATTTCTCTAAAATTGGTCCTTCAACGATTTTATCTTTTATAGAAAATAAAATTCCTGTAATCACAAGATAAACTCCTCCAACGATTAAAAATCCCAAAGCGTAACTATCTAAAGCGATACCTATAGCTAACGCAGCGGCAACAGAACAAAACAATAAAACCATACTGAAACACAATAAAATCAATGAAAATTTTATGATCATCGTTGTTGATTTCATTGCAACCTTGAAACCCCACAATTTATAATACGCCACAGTACTTTCTAAATAAGCTTTGGCTTGTTCTTGAATGTTTTCTGTGTTTTCTTTTAGTTCTTCAAAGGCCATGGATTTGTTTTTAGGATTTGATACAATAGGTAAATCAAAATTATTTTTGAAGTTTTGCGTTCTGCCTCTTTAGCTCCGCTAATTTTTCTTCTAAGAATGAAATTACATCTTCGGTCTTGTGACTCATATTTGAAACCAGTTCTTCATAAGTTTCTTCTAAATCAAATTTTGCACTTGTGAATTTATCTTTCAATTCTAAAGATGCATTGTCTAATTTATTTTTTAATTCACATTTGACATCATCAAAACCATCTTTAATTTTTCCTCTTGTTTTAGAACCTTTATCCGGAGCAAATAAAATTCCGATTCCAGCTCCGATAGCTGCTCCTGTCAAAAGAGCCAATAATGTATTTCCCGTATTATTCGACATGATTCTTAATTTTAAAAGTTTGTTTCATAAAGATACGGATTTATTAACAACTACCCGTTAACAACTCGTTAAAGTGTGATTTTATAAGACAAAAAGCAAATAAAAGCGAGCTGTTTCACGTTTATTTGAATTTTGTATTGAGTGTTGTTTATTCTAAAAAATCGTCTTAAAATCAATTTATGTGCGTTGTTTTTAATTGAAAAAAAGTATTAAAAACAGTATTTTTATAAGAAATTACAATAATAAAAAAAGCCCTCTAAGAAGAGAGCTTTTGATTGATAAAATCTATTTAAAAAACAAACCTTATATTTTAAGATCGTTTAATAATTGTAACACTTTTTCGTTTTTATCGTTCATTTTTAATTCTGAAAGTTGCGTTTCGAAAAGACTAAAATTATTCAAATCATTTTGCAAATTTTCAACAGCTAAAATTCTAACGGCTGCCATTTGACTTTTTAACGACATCGTGTATAGTTTTGTCAAAGCTTCTTCTTCGATATCTTTTACCTGCACTTTATCTGAATGATGTAAAATCAAATTTGAAAACAACAACGAGTTATTATCATTCTTGATATTTTTGACAATAGTCTGAATGATTAAACTGTAATTATCAATACTTTTGATGTTATCAACAATGTTATTTAAAATCAAACTGGCATTGTTTTCATCCTTTTCTTTTACATATTTATTGATTTCTTTTTGAGTGTTCATCAATAAATTTTCCTCTTTTTTGCCTTTTTCTTCCCAAGCATCTTTCAATCCAACGGTTTTATTAAAGACAATTTTACCTTCGGTTGTATCTTTATCCACATTGAAATAACCCAAACGTTGAAACTGGAATTTCTCTCCAGATTGAACCGTTGCTAAACTTGGTTCTACAAATCCTTTTACAATTTGTAACGAACTAGGATTCATAAATTCCAAGAAATTTTTCTCTTTATGACTGTCTGGCGCTTCATCAATAAACAAGCGATCGTAGAGACGAACTTCTGTTTCTAGCGCCTGTTGTATCGAAACCCAATGCAAGGTTCCGGCCACTTTACGTTGACTAGCTTCGCTCCCACTTCCGCTTCTACTATCTTCGTCATAGGTTACATGAATCTCCGTAATAGTTCCTGCTGAATCTTTTACAACACTTTCTCCTTTAATGATATACGCATTTTTTAGTCGTACTTCTCGGCCTAAACTTAATCGGAAAAACTTAGCTGGAGCATCTTCTAAAAAGTCTTCTCTTTCAATGTATAATTCTCTTGAAAAAGGAACTTTTCTAAATCCTGCACTTTCGTCTTCTTGATTATTTTCTGCTTCCAGCCATTCTTCTTTATCTTCCGGATAATTCGTGATGACTAATTTTATTGGATCTAAAACCGCCATAACTCTTGGAGCCGTTTTATTCAAATCTTCGCGCAAGCAAAATTCCAAAAGTGAAAAATCGATTATATTTTCTCTTTTGGCAACACCAATAATATCACAAAACTTACGAATAGAATTAGCTGTATAGCCTCTTCTTCTTAATCCGGAAATCGTTGGCATTCTTGGATCATCCCAACCATTAACTATATTTTCCTGTACCAATTGCAACAGTTTTCGCTTGCTCATTACGGTGTAATTCAAGTTCAAACGCGCAAATTCATATTGATGTGGTTTTACTTTTGAGTCATCATAAATTTGGTCCAAAAACCAGTTGTATAATTCTCTGTGCATGACAAATTCTAACGTACAGATAGAATGTGAAATTTGTTCTATATAATCACTTTCTCCGTGTGCGAAATCATACATTGGGTAGATTTTCCAATCGTTTCCTGTTCTGTGGTGATGGCGGTGTAAAACACGATACATTAACGGATCACGCATCAACATATTAGTCGAAGTCATATCAATCTTGGCACGTAAAACATGGCTTCCTTCCTCAAAATCTCCATTTTTCATTCCTTCGAATAAAGTAAGATTTTCTTCAACTGAACGGTTTCTGTAAGGTCCATCAACTCCAGGTTGTGTAGGCGTTCCTTTTTGCGCAGCCATATCCTCTGAAGATTGACTGTCAATATACGCTTTACCGTTTTTAATCATTTTTACAGCCCAATCGTATAATTGTTGGAAGTAATCAGATGCATATCGTTCTTCGGCCCAATTGAAGCCCAACCAATGTAAATCTTCTTTTATTGCATCAACATATTCCTGCTCTTCTTTAGCAGGATTTGTATCGTCAAAACGTAAGTTAACTGGCGCATTGTACTTTAATCCCAATCCAAAATTCAAGCAAATCGATTTGGCATGACCAATGTGTAAATACCCATTAGGTTCTGGTGGAAAACGGAAACGTAATTTATCTTGGGGAAAACCGTTTGATAAACTGTCTTCTATGATTTGTTCTATAAAATGGAGTGATTTTTCTTCAGTTGACATTTTTTTGTTTTATTTTAGCAAAGGTAAAAAAGTTTAAGGTTTAATGTTTACTGTTTCCATATAAACCTATGAAAAGTTAGTAATTCCGCTTTAAACTTTACGCTTTAAACAAATAAAATAAAATAATGGGAATCATAAAACTTAAAAATATAAGAACCTACTCCTATCATGGTTGTTTAATCGAGGAAGGAAAAATAGGATCTGACTATATAGTAAATTTAGAAGTTAAGACTGATTTGAGAAAATCCAGTATCTCAGATGATTTGAAAGATACCGTAGATTACGTGCTTTTAAATCGCATTGTTGTAGAAGAAATGGCGATTCGTTCGGACTTATTAGAGCATGTTGCACACCGAATCATAACTCGAATTTTTGAGGAAATTCCTGAGGTTTCCAGAATTATTGTTGCAGTTTCTAAACTCAATCCTCCTATTGGTGGTGATGTTGAAGCAGTTACTATAGAAATGGAAGAATATAGAAGTTAATTACAAATTACAAATTATGAATTTTTAAAACTTTGTAGTTATTAGCTTTCCCTTTTTAACTTTTTTACTATATTTGCACACCAATAAATAATTGGCGTCGTGGCCGAGCGGCTAGGCTGGGCTCTGCAAAAGCTCCTACTCCGGTTCGAATCCGGACGATGCCTCAAAAACCTTCAAAGTAATTTGGAGGTTTTTTTATGTCTAATTTTTAAGAAAAATTAAATAAAGATATAGTTCGAATCCGCAGAAAAATCTAAAACCTTCAAAGTAATTTGGAGGTTTTTTTTATGTCTAATTTTTAAGAAAAATTAAAGAAGATTATAATATGAACCATTAAGAAATTAAGAAAAATTAAGTGTTAATTCTTAATGAAACTTAATTTCTTAATGGTTTTAAATAATGCTTGAATAACTTATAATGTTAAATAAAATGCCTTGAGTCAAAACCATTTTTCTTTCTTCCGGGAACCAAATTTGTTTGATTAAAAAAATTAAGGAATTAAGAAAAATTAAGTGTTAATTCTTAATGAAACTTAATTCCTTAATGGTTTAAAAATAATTTTAATTGATAATTTAGTAACTAAAAACTTAAATGACTTACATGTTTAATTAAAAAAAGCCCTGAATCTAAATCAATTAGAGTCAAGGCTTTTACTATTTTATAAAAATTTTATTAATTATCTATTTTGTCAAATGCTTTTTTAACCATTGCTTTTTCTTCCGGGAACCAACCTTGAGTTATTAAAACCATCCCAAAAACCATCATTACAATACTGATTCCTTTCTTAATTTTAAGAATGTTTACCGGTGTTAGTTTTGTTTTTAATTGCTTGGCTAATAATATTTTAATACAATCAATAAGTAAATAAGAAACCACAACTGATGTAAAAAAAGTTATCATTCTGGAGGTTTGCATTTCTAATTTTGGTCCTACTGAAATAATAATAGCCAACCAAAAACCAAGAACACCAATATTAATAATGTTTAACAAAAACCCTTTTATAAAAAGACTTAAATAGTTTTTTTTGACTATTTCCCTGTCAATAATATCAGTATTTATTTTTTCTTCTTTTTTTAATTGTATGAAGGAAATTATACCATAAACCAGCATCAATACACCTCCAAAAATAAAAAGTGCCGGTTGATCTTTTAAACTTTGAATCAACCTGTAACTTCCTAAATAAGCAATTCCAATAAAAACAATATCTCCTGAAACTACTCCTAAATCAAATACTAAAGCAGCTCTGAACCCTTTTATAATACTTGTTTCCAGTAAAATAAAAAAAACAGGGCCAATCATAAAACTCAAGAAAATTCCCCAAGGAATACCAGATAAAATATCGTTTATCATTAAAAATTTAAATTTATTACCATAAAATCTAAACCAAAGTACTAATTTTTTTCTAAAATGGTACCGCCAATGAAAACTTCCTTATTAATCTGTTTTGGTTTACCGTAGATAAAAATAGAGCCTCCTGCTTTCACTTTTGCATCAACTAATGTAGTTGCATGAATTTCAGATTTTCCTCCGGCAGCAACGCTTATTTTAGTTTGTGTAGTATGTAAATCAATTGCTTTTAGAATTCCACCTGATGTAATAACAACATCTTGATTTATAGCTTTACCAGAAACATCAATTATTCCACCTGCACTGGCTTTTACATTCACTTTATCAACATTTATTTCAATGTTAATCTCTGCTCCTGATTTTGCATTCAAATCTAACATTGTTTGTTTGAAATCAGTATCACTTGAAACATAGCTTCCCTCGCTGGCACTGATACTTTCAATATTTTTAAAATATAGTTTTATTGTAATAGCATCACCTGATAACAATTGTGATAATGGCATTCTAATTTTTAATTCACCATTTTTATTTACAGTTTCCACTTCATCTGCTCGGTCTCCAGTGATAACTATTTTGTTTTCTGAAGCTGAAATTAATTTTACATTGATTTTATCAAATACTTTTACTTCATCAAAATCTCCTAAGTTTCTGGTTACTTGTGCATTTGCAATTTGACTTAAAAATACAAAGGCAATTATCACTAATTTTATACCACTATTTCTTTTTTGGTATTGCTTTGCTAGTTCATTAACGCTCTTATTGTGAATCTTTGATTTCATTTTTTTTATTTAATTGGTTCTTCAATTCTTCTTAAAAAATTAAAATCCAGTTGTTTTTTAACTAAATCGGCATTTTTTACTTTAACGTAAATTTCATCTCCTAATTGTAATAATTTACCAGAAGTTGCGCCAGTTAGTGCATATTGTTTTTCGTCAAAGGTGTAATAATCGTCTTTTATATCTCGAATTCTACACATTCCTTCGCATTTGTTTTCGATGATTTCTACATAAATTCCCCATTCGGTAACACCAGAAATTACACCTAAAAATTCTTGATCCTGATGATCCTGCATGTATTTTACTTGCATATATTTGATAGAATCCCTTTCCGCATTGGTTGCTAAACCTTCCATTGTTGATGAATGCAAACATTTCGTTTCATACGTTTCTTCATCAACTGATTTACCTCCATCTAGATAATATTGCAACAATCGGTGCACCATAACATCTGGATAACGACGAATTGGTGAGGTAAAATGAGAATAATACTCAAAAGCTAAACCATAATGTCCTATGTTATCTGTAGAATATTTGGCTTTACTCATACTCCTAATCGCTAGAGTATCAATAAGGTTTTGCTCCTTTTTACCATTTACATCTTCCATTAATTTATTTAAAGCCTGCGAAATAGAGCCTTGCTTAAAATCTATTTTATGTCCAAACTTAGCAATAACAGCTTGCATTGCAAAAAGTTTATCTTCATTTGGTTCATCATGAATTCTATAAATGAATGTTTTCTTTTGTTTACCAATGAATTCTGCTACTTTTTTATTAGCCAAAAGCATGAATTCTTCAATCAGATGATTGGCATCTTTTGAAACTTTAAAGTAAACACCTTGTGGCTCTCCGGCTTCATCTAAATTGAATTTTACTTCAACTTTATCAAAAGAAATCGCTCCATCGGCCATTCTTTGTTTTCTAAGAATTTTGGCTAATTCATCCATTTTTAGAGTTGCAGCAACAATTTCTGCTGAAACTTGATATGAAGTTCCAGTAATCGAAATTTCTTCTGGAATCGTGTCGTCCTTCGTTTCTATGATATACTGCGCTTCCTCGTAAGCAAAACGCTGATCAGAATAAATAACTGTTCGACCAAACCATTGATTGACCACTTGTGAAGTTTCTGTAATTTCAAATATGGCCGAAAACGTATATTTTTCTTCATTTGGACGCAAGGAACAAGCAAAATTTGATAATACTTCGGGTAACATTGGTACTACTCTATCTACTAAATAAACCGAAGTTGCTCTTTGATACGCTTCATCATCCAGGATTGTTCCTTCCTGAAGATAATACGAAACATCGGCAATGTGAATACCAATTTCGTAATTACCGTTTTCTAATTTTTTAAATGAAAGTGCATCATCAAAATCCTTCGCATCTTTTGGATCTATCGTAAAAGTCAACGTGTCACGTATATCGCGACGTTTGGCAATTTCACTTTCCTCTATGGAAGTATCTATTTTTTGTGCAAACGTCTCCACTTCAATAGGAAATTCTGATGGCAAACCGTATTCAGCCAAAATCGCATGGATTTCTGTATCGTGTTCTCCTGGTTTCCCTAAAACTTTTATTACGGAACCAAAAGGACTATCAGCTCTGGCTGGCCAATCTTCGATATGAACCAAAACTACATCACCTTGCTCTGCCTCACCTATTTTATCCTTTGGAATAAAAATATCAGTGTACATTTTTGGGTTTGCAGTAGAAACAAAAGCAAAATTAGCTTGAATGTCAATTACACCAACAAAGTCCGTTTTATTTCTTTCAATGACTTCAATAACTTCACCTTCAGGTCTTTTACCTTTTCTTCGATTGTAAACATACACTTTGACAATATCTTTGTCTAAAGCATGGTTCAAATTATTGGTAGGAATAAAAACATCTTCTTCTAAATCTGGGCAAACAAAATAAGCTGTTTTACGTCCCGTCATGTCAATTTTACCTTCGTAATAGTCTTTGCTTATTGCTTTTACTAAATATTTTCCAGGTTCAGATTCTATAATTTTATTTTGAGAAGCCAGAATCTTCAAATCTTTTATAATTTGATTTCTGCTTTGGGTATCGTCGAGTTCCAGCTTTGCTCCTATTTGTTTATAATTGAATGCTTTATTAGCACTTTGCGATAATATTTTTACTATTTTATCAGAGTAGTCTTTCTCTTTTTTTATCGGCTTTCTTAATCTTTTACTCATATATCTTTTCTTAAAAGTTTAAAATTACAAAATACTTAACTGTTATTAGTACAGAGTGCACAGTTTTAAAGAAAATATAACTTTAAAGAATAGTTGTATCTTTATAAAAACAATTAAAATGGAAGACTTTCAAACAATTGCGATTTTTAATTACTCACATGAAATTGTAGTGCTGAAGCATTTATTAGAACAAGAAAAAATTAATTATTTTTTTGAAAACGAAACCTTAGTTTCCTTAGATCCATTTGGGAGTTTTGCCTACGGTGGAATCAAACTTAAAATTCACATCAATGATTTTGAAAAAGTGCAAGAATTTCTTGATGACTTGAATAACAATCTAAAAATCGTTTAAAGGAAATTAGAACAGTAAAATCTATTTTTTAAATTTTAATTTTTTCAAAGTTGTCAACATATATTTAAATAAACAAAAAGAAAAATTAAATTTAAATTCTTTCTTGGTTGTTATTATAGTGTGTTAATAGTGGCAATAAATTTATTTTAAAATGTATTGAAACCAAGTTAAAAGATGTTATACGGACTTATCAACATAGTTATTTTATACTAAAGTCTTCGTTTTAAAGTCTTTTCTAATTTTAATTAACAATGGTTAATAATCTAAAAAGAATTGATTTTGTAAATAAGTACTTTTCTAAAATTTGTTGATAAACTACTTTTTAATAATGATAACTATTCTAAAAATTCAACGAACTTAATTTGGATTTCTAATGCGGGTTTTGGATTACTTATTTTTTAGATACAACCATAAAAAACTTCTAATATTCTATCTAAAGTTATGAACATTCTATGTTAATTTAAAGTTAACTGAATATCAAGTGATTGCGTTTTGCTATTAACAATGTAAATTTTTAACATTTTAAATATAAAATATACATTGATTCACAGCTATTTATAAATTTATTAGAATTGTTGATAACCGCTAATATGATAGCAATCTGATAGTTATAAAATATCCTGTTAACTTATATTTTACTGACTTATATCAATTGTAATAATCAATTAAAGAAGCGAAATTTAAATTCTACAAAACTAGATTTCTTTATTTAAATTTGCACCACACAACTTAATACATACAAGATGAAAATCTCCATAGGAAACGATCACGCAGGACCAGATTACAAAAAAGCAATTGTTGAAATGCTTAAAGCAAAAGGACATGAGGTAACTAATTACGGAACAGATTCAGCAGACAGTGTGGACTATCCTGATTTTGGTCATCCGGTTGCGACTGATGTTGCTGAGGGCAAAGCTGATTTTGGAATTGTTATTTGCGGAAGCGGAAACGGAATTTCTATGACAGTGAATAAACAGTCTAAAGTTCGCGCTGCTTTATGTTGGATGAAAGAAATTGCAGTTTTGGCGCGTCAACACAATGATGCGAATATTATTAGTATTCCCGCTCGTTTTACTTCAATTCCACAAGCAGTAGAAATGGTAGAAGCGTTCTTAAACACCGAATTTGAAGGTGGAAGACACCAAAATAGAGTAGATAAAATTTCTTGTTAGAAATTTTTATTGACTGAATTTACATTAATTCAGTCAGTACGTTGACTGAATTTACATTAATTTAGTCAACGTACTGACTGAATTACTATTTTTTGATTATATTTGGTTTAGATTTCTAAATCAAATAGAATGGAAAATTATTTAAAAAGAGCAGTTTTTCAAGATTTTGGTAAAAAAGTACTTCCTAATAAAGTATTGATTTTACTAGGTGCTCGTCGTGTTGGAAAAACCGAACTAATAAAAAATTATCTTCAAACTATTCCTGATGGAAGTTATTTGCAACTGAACGGAGAAGATATCAATGACGCTAATTTACTCAAAGAACGTTCCGTAGCGAATTACAAGCGATTATTACTCAATATTGATTTACTGGTTATAGACGAAGCCCAAACGATTCCTGATATTGGTTTGATTCTAAAATTGATTGTGGATGCTATTGATGGAATCAAAATCATTGCTACAGGTTCCTCAATATTTGATTTAAACAACAATCTTGGTGAACCATTAGTAGGACGAAAAAACACGTTGTTTCTTTTTCCATTGGCACAAATGGAATATTCCCAGTACGAAAATTATAAACAAACTACAGAAAAATTAGAGGAAAGATTACTCTTTGGAAGTTATCCGGAACTGATTCAATATTCAGATTGGGAAGATAAAAAAGAGTATTTGTATGAAATCATCAATTCGTATTTACTGAAAGATATTTTAGTTTTTGAAGGAATAAAACACGCCGATAAAATATATGATTTGCTGCGTTTGATAGCCTATCAATTAGGAAAAGAAGTTTCGTTGCAGGAATTAGCAAATCAGTTGCAAATGTCTAAAAACACAGTTGCTAACTATTTAGATTTACTTTCTAAAGTGTTTATTATCTTCAAAGTAGAAGGGTTCAGTCGCAATCTTCGAAAAGAAATTGTAAAATCCAGCCGTTGGTATTTTTATGACAATGGCATTAGAAACGGCATCATTAATAATTTCAACCGATTGGATTCTAGAACAGATGTGGGCGATTTATGGGAAAATTACTTGGCAGTAGAACGCGTTAAAAAGCAAAATTACCTAAAAATAAAAACAAATAATTATTTCTGGCGGACTTATGATCAGCAAGAACTAGACTGGCTTGAGGAAAAAGGCGAAGAACTGGCTGGATTTGAGTTTAAGTGGAGTGAAACCAAAAAAGTCAAAATTCCTGCTGCTTTCGCAAAAGCCTATCCGGAAGCTACTTTTGAAGTAATCAACAAGAGTAATTATTTAGATTTTATAACATAGAAATACACAATAAAAACCTGCAATATCCCAATTAAAAAAAACTTCCATAAAAAAGACATTTTAGAAGTTTTGTGTCGAAAAAAAAGCATCGCTAAACCGGAACCAATTGTTCCGCCGATTAGACTCGTAAGCAATAAATTACGTTCAGAAATGCGCCTTTTTTGCTTTACGGCGAGCCGTTTGTCAACTCCTATTATTGAAAAAGCAACTAAATTAATAAGTGGAAAATACCAGAATAAAAAAGACATAAATAAGGAGTTTTGACTCAAAGATACTATTTTAGCAACATGATTTTATAATCTTAAATTTAAAATGACTAACATACAATTCATATCAAAAGTAGTTGCCACTGCAGCAATAAACATTGAAAAAACTGTTCAATTATTACAGGAAGATTGTACGATTCCTTTTATTTCAAGGTATCGAAAAGATACAACAGGAAATCTGGATGAAGTACAAATAGAACAAATTGCAAAGCTTCAAAAAGAATACGAGATTATTGTAAAACGCAAAGAAGCGATTTTAAAATCGATTCAGGAACAAAATGTGCTTAGTCCAGAATTAGAAAAAAAAATCCAACAGAGCTTCGATTTACAAGAATTGGAAGATTTTTATCTGCCATTCAAAAAGAAGAAAAAAACGAAAGCCGATGTTGCCCGTGAAAACGGATTAGAACCGTTGGCAAAAATCATCATGGCGCAAAATAATGATGATGTCGATTTCATTT
This sequence comes from Flavobacterium pasteuri, assembly GCF_048286615.1. Classification (NCBI taxonomy): domain Bacteria; kingdom Pseudomonadati; phylum Bacteroidota; class Flavobacteriia; order Flavobacteriales; family Flavobacteriaceae; genus Flavobacterium; species Flavobacterium pasteuri. Next base: position 182,785 of record NZ_JBLVPN010000001.1, read on the forward strand.
CAACACAATATTTGAATGAAAATGTCATCAATGAAGAAGCAGCTTTGCAAGGAGCAAGAGACATTATTGCCGAATGGATTAATGAAAATATTTATGTTCGAAAGCAACTCCGAAGATTGTACGAACGCAAAGCAACCATTACCACCAAAGTAGTAAAAACGAAGAAAGACGACGAAGCGGCGCAGAAATTCAATCAGTATTTCGATTGGTCTGAACCATTGACTAAAGCACCGTCCCATCGGTTATTAGCGATGCTTCGTGCCGAAAATGAAGGCTTTATCAAGTTTAAAGTAGCAGTTGATATTGATGAAGCGTATGATATTATTGATGCGTTAGTTTTAAAAGGTCAAAATAAAACTACGCCACATGTTCAATTAGCAATTGAAGACAGTTACAAAAGATTGTTGAATCCAGCCATTTCAAATGAAGCCTTGCAAGAAGCAAAAGCTAAGGCTGATGCCAATTCTATTCAGGTTTTTGCGAATAATCTGGGGCAATTATTACTGGCGCCGCCTTTGGGAGAAAAACGAATTTTGGCCATTGATCCTGGATTTAGAAGCGGTTGTAAAATTGTTTGTCTGGACGAAAAAGGGGATTTGTTATACAACGAAACCATTTATCCACATGCGCCTCAAAAAGAGGAAGCGATGGCGATGAAAAAAATCCGTTCGATGGTGAATTCGTATAAAATAGATGCGATTTCCATAGGAAATGGAACGGCTTCACGTGAAACGGAATTCTTTATTAAGAAAATAGCTTTTGATAGAGTGGTGCAGGTTTTTATAGTTTCTGAGGCGGGAGCATCGGTGTATTCAGCTTCAAAAATAGCTAGAGATGAATTTCCTAATTATGATGTCACGGTACGAGGTTCTGTTTCTATCGGAAGACGATTGAGTGATCCTTTAGCTGAATTGGTAAAAATTGACCCAAAAGCCATTGGCGTAGGCCAATACCAACACGATGTTGACCAAACCAAACTTAAAGAAGAATTAGACAGTACGGTGATTCGTTGCGTAAATTCAGTTGGGGTGAACATCAACACGGCAAGTAAACATTTGTTGAGTTATGTGAGTGGAATAGGAGAGAAGCTCGCTGAAAATATCGTGCAATATCGTTCCGAAAACGGTCCTTTTACTGATCGAAAACAACTCAAAAAAGTGCCGCGTTTGGGCGAGAAAGCGTACCAGCAAGGGGTTGCTTTTATCCGAATTTCGAATGCGAAAAATCCGTTGGATAATTCGGCGGTACATCCAGAAGCATACGGAATTGTAGAAAAAATGGCAAAAGATTTGAAATTAACGGTGCATGATTTGATTGCCAATAAAGAAAAAACAGCTTTAATAAAACCAGAAAATTACAGTACTCCAGAAATAGGTTTATTGGGATTGAAAGACATTATAAAAGAACTCGAAAAACCGGGGTTAGACCCAAGAAAATCAGCTAAAGTATTTGAATTTGACTCGAATGTAAAAACGATAAAAGATGTAAAAACGGGAATGGTTTTACCTGGAATAGTGAATAACATTACCAATTTTGGTTGTTTTGTGGATATTGGAGTGAAAGAAAGTGGTTTGGTTCACATTTCCCAACTCAAAGCGGGTTTTGTAAGCGATGTGAATGAAGTAGTGAAATTGCATCAACATGTACAAGTAAAAGTGACTGAAGTCGATGAGGATAGAAAACGGATTCAGTTGAGTATGATACTTTAAAAATAAAAAAAAGGCTTTTCAATTGAAAAGCCTTTTTTTTATTTTGTTTCTTCTTCTTTTTTATCAGCTGGTTGACTGTCTTTAGCAGCGTTTTTGAATTCTTTAATTCCGCTTCCTAAACCTTTCATTAATTCTGGAATTTTTTTACCTCCAAAAAGTAATAAAACAATGGCCAATATAACAAGGATTTCTGTAACACCTATACTACTCATAATACGATAATTTATGCCGGAGCAAATTTGTAATAACTTTAGAGGCAAAGGTATATAGAATTAGTTAACGGAAACTCATTTTGGTTCATTTATTTGGTTTCAAAAGCGTTAAAAATTTATTAAAAATAAATTTAGCTTAGGAAAACACTACAAAAACAAGCGAATACAATCAATCACAATAATTGTTTATATTTGTTCAATAATAAAAAAGTATGTTAAAAAAACGACTAAAACGGCGCAAACTCAAAGAAAATTTATTCAATAAACGACGTTTAATAATACTTAACGAAGATACTTTTGAAGAGACATTTTCTTTGAAACTTACTTTAATGAATGTTTTTGTTGTAGCGACTTTGGGAGCAATAATTATTATATTTATTACTACTTTTATTATTGCTTTTACACCATTAAGAGAATTTATACCAGGATATTCTTCCTCAAAATTAAAGAAAGAAGCAATGGAACTTGCTTTAAAATCAGATTCTTTGTCTCGTGCTTTAAAGAAAAATGAAGCATACATTCAGTCGATTCAAAGAGTGTTGATAGGAGAGTTAGAATATGCAAAATTCAATAAAGATTCAATACTTTCGGCTGCGGATGAAGTGCTTTCTCAAGCGGATTTATCGGCATCAAAGAAAGAATTAGAATTGAGAGAGCAAGTAACGAAAGAGGAAAAAAAATCGCTTTCTAAAAAATCAAAAACGGAGTAAAAAAAACCGACTTTTATCTTTTAAAGAACAAAAATAAAAATGTCAATAAAATCTACTGCTGCAAAATTATTTGCACAAAAAATATACAAGAAAACACAACTTTGGGCCAATAATCCTGTTGAAACTCAAAAGAAAGTTTTACAAAAATTAATCAAAGATGCGAAGAAAACACAATTTGGTATTGACCATCATTTTGATCAAATAAAAAACGAACAGGATTTTGCAAAGCAAGTTCCAGTAAGAGATTATGAGGCTTTGAAACCGTATGTTGATAAGGTGGTAAAAGGTCAGGAAAACATCCTTTGGAAAGGAAAGCCGCTTTATTTTGCCAAGACTTCAGGAACTACTTCTGGGGCAAAATACATTCCGTTGACTAAGGAATCCATGCCTTTTCATATTGAGGCGGCTCGAAATGCAATTCTACATTACATTCATGAAACTGGAAACGCTGATTTTGTTGATGGTAAAATGATTTTCTTACAAGGAAGCCCATTGTTAGAAGAAAAAAACGGCGTTAAATTAGGCCGATTGTCTGGAATTGTGGCTCATTTTGTTCCAAAATACCTTCAAAAAAATAGAATGCCTTCTTGGGAAACCAACTGTATCGAAGATTGGGAAACCAAAGTAAACGCAATTGTCGAGGAAACATTTAATAAAGACATGAGGGTTATTTCCGGAATTCCGTCTTGGGTTCAAATGTATTTTGAGAAATTGCATCAAAAAGGAGGGAAGCCAGTAGGAGACATCTTCAAAAACTTCAATTTGTTTATTTACGGCGGTGTGAACTATGAACCGTATCGCGCTAAATTTGAGAATTTGATAGGAAGAAAAGTCGATAGTATTGAATTATTTCCTGCTTCGGAAGGATTTTTTGCCTATCAGGATTCGCAAAAAGAAAAAGGAATGTTGCTGCTTTTGAAATCTGGAATTTTCTATGAATTTATAAAAAGTGACGAATTCTATACTGATTCCGCCGGGACGGGACCAAGACGTTATACGATTGGCGAAGTAGAATTGGGCGTAAATTACGTTTTAATCATTTCTACCAATGCGGGACTTTGGGGATATAATATAGGCGATACCGTTCAGTTTACGAGTTTAAAACCTTATAGAGTTATAGTATCGGGAAGAATCAAACATTATATTTCGGCTTTTGGAGAACATGTCATTGGTAAAGAAGTGGAAAGTGCGTTGCAGGAAGCAATTATTGGAACAGATATACGCGTCAATGAATTTACGGTGGCGCCACAAATCACGCCGGCAGAAGGATTGCCGTATCACGAATGGTTCATCGAATTTGATACCGAATCATCGGGTGAACCAGAAGATTTAAAGTGTTTTGCGGAAGCGATAGACAACGCGATGCGAAAACAAAATATGTATTATGATGATTTGATTGTGGGTAAAGTGTTGCGCAAAGTGGTTGTCACCAAAGTGGCTAAAAATGGCTTCCAAAATTATATGAAATCGATAGGTAAACTGGGTGGCCAAAATAAAATCCCGAGACTCTCTAATGATAGAAATATAGTGGATTTGTTAAAAAGAGAATAGATGAAAGAAGAAAGATATTGGGTATTATTATTTTTAACTTGTTTCTCAATTACGGCTCAAATCAAAGGTTATGTAGTTGATGACAAAAACCAATCCATTCCCTATGTTAATATTTGGGTGGAAAATGAAAATATCGGGACGACATCCGAGGAAAATGGTTCGTTTTCTATTCATGTCGAAAATCAAAATAAGGTTTTGATTTTCTCCGCTTTGGGTTTTGAAACCAAGAAAGTTAAAGTTTCGGAAGCAGAAAAAGTAGTCTTGAAAGGAATAACTTTTCAGTTGGATGAAGTGGTTATTTCTAAAAGTAGAAGAACAGTAGAAATAGAGATTGGAGGCTCTAAAAATAAAAATTTGTCAAATTTATCAGTTGCTAAACCTTTGATTTTTGCTAAACGATTTAATTATAGTAGTGATTTTTCAAAAACACCATATATTAAAAACACTATTATTTTTACGAAAAATGAAATAAAAAATGCCAATTTCAAATTAAGAATTTATGGAGTAGACAAAGAAGGTGGCCCAGGTTTAGATTTATTAAATGAAGATATTATTGTAAATGTTAAAAAAGGGAAAAGAGAAAATAAAATTGATTTAACTAATTATAATTTGCTAATTCCCCAAAACGGAATTTTTATAGCTTTCGAATCAATGATTATAGAAAGCAATAAGTTTGAATTCAAATATAAAGAAAGCAATTCAAAAAAAATAAGAGAACAAGTAGCATACGCTCCCAATATTGTTTGCAATGCAGTAGAACTAGAAAATACGTTTGAATATAGTGGAGGGAAATGGATTCAAAGAAAAAAATCAGTTACTGAAAATATTTATAAAAATAAAGTTATTGAACCTGCAATTAATCTTACTTTAACGAATTAGAAAATAAAAAAACTACCTTTGAAGGTTAGAAAATAAGTAGAAAATGAAAGAGACTAAAAATATATCACGCTCCAGAGCGCAAGAATCATCGGCGGCAATTGAAAAGATGTACATCACCATGCGCCATCTTTTCAATAGAGGATTTTATAAGCCAATGGGAGTTTCCGGAGATACATTGAGAGAAGCATTATTGGCATTAAGACCAGAAATATATGGAAATATTGCAGATGAAAAAGTAGAATTAAATGGACTTTTGTATGTTATAGAGCGTCTTCCGGTAGGAATTGAAGAATGTAGATTTATCAATTTAACTTCGGAAGAAGGGTATTCAAAATCTCATTTTCAAGCGATTGTTCCTCCAAAAAGAAGACGCAATTGTTACCGTATAGATGAGGAACAAATGAACGTGGAAATTACCCGCGGACGCTCCGATATTTATGATATTTTGACGCATTTGACGTTTATTTTCATTGAGTCTCACAAAATTAGAAACAGAGTTTTACTGGATGATGCCGGCGAAGTTTCCCGCGATTGGTTCAAACTGGAACAAGCCGTCTCTCAAAAGAAAAAACTGACTCTGGTAGAAAAAGAAAAAGCCATTTCACATGCTGCAAATATTCTGGGAAGAACATTTGAGGAAGTGTTGGATATTTATGATGCATTTGGTTCAACTACGGCGCCAGATCGATTTTTGCATGTTATTTTTTGGTTAGGAAAACTAGCCATTGAAGAAATAGTTGACGATAACAAGAGAACAATAACGTTTAGTCCTATTTTAAGAGAACGTTTGGGACATCATATTCACGGCGAAATTTGGGCTACAAATATCAAGGAGGTTTTAAAAGAAAACCAACTTTTAGACCGACCAATTCATGTGATTAGTGCGAACATGCACAGTGTGATGAATTCTATTTTTGCCACCGATGTTTTAAAAACGAAGTTTAAAGACAGGTCTGATTTCTTTATTTATGAAGAATTGAGTAAGTCTGGAGCTAATGAAGTTCGAAATCAAGTTTCGGCAGTAGCGTTGAAACAAGGAATGATTTCGTTGCCGGATACTTCAGGAACAAATATAGATGTACAGATTTTTGATACTGCCAAAATTGACTGGTCTAAAACATCGTTTCCAAGGGCAAATACCGGAGATAAAAAACCAGTGCTGATTGTTATGGATTACGCTTTTGGGGAACAAGCGTATGAAACCATTGATGAGTTATTGAAACCGTATAAAAAAGCGATTTTGCTTAATGTAGAATCAGTTTCTATCATGGGGAAAGCAGGAATTCTGGAAGGCGGTAAAGGGGACATTATGATTCCCAATGCTCACATCAATGAGGGAACAGCAGATAATTATTTTTTCGAAAATGAATTGACTGCCGAAATGTTTGAAGGAAATGATATTGCTGTTTTTGCCGGACCAATGGTTACTGTTTTGGGAACTTCATTACAAAATAGAGAGTTATTAAAATTTTTCTACGAATCAACTTGGGGAGTTATTGGATTAGAAATGGAAGGTTCTTACTATCAAAAAGCAATTCAATCGGCTTCAAAAATTAGAAAAAGTGTTCCTCATGATGTGAAGGTGAGATACGCGTATTATGCCTCTGATAATCCGCTAGAAACTGGAAGTACATTGGCCTCAGGCGGACTTGGAACTACGGGTGTAAAGCCAACATATTTGATTACTATTAAAATATTGGAACAAATTTTCAACGTAAAATAAAAACATAGGATGAACAAAAACCAACCCAATAACCAAGAGGATCAAGAGATTGATTTGATGCAAATTTCTAAAAAAATAGGAAGTTTTTTTCAAAATATTAATACGTTTTTATTTAACTGTATTCAGTTTTTTGTAAAAAATGCGATTGTAATTTCAATTCTGTTAGTAATTGGAGTTGGAGTAGGGTTTTATTTAGATGTGACAAAAAAAAGCTATAATCATCAAATTACAGTAACTCCAAATTTTGGCAGCACGGATTATTTATATTCAAGAATAGACTTGATTGAATCAAAAATCCAAGAGGAGGACACTGTTTTTTTGAAAGAAGTGGTCGGGATACAAAAACCTAAAGAAATTAAGAAAATAGAAATCAATCCAATAGAAGATGTTTATAAATTTATTGAAAATAAACCAGAAAATTTTGAACTAATCAAGTTGATGGCCGAAGATGGAGATATTAAAAAAACCGTCGAGGATAAATTGACCAGTAAAAATTATACATTTCATAAGTTGTCATTGATCACCGGTAAATTAACCAATGATAAAGAAACAGTTCAACCTTTATTAAACTTTTTGAACGAAACGGATTATTACAAGAAAATTCAGAAAGGAGTAATAAACAATATTCAAATTAAGATAGTTCAAAATGACTCTATTATTTCACAAATAAATGGAGTTTTAAACGGCTTTTCTACTAGGATGAATGGTGCTACAAAAAGTGATAAGCTGGTTTATTATAATGAAAACACGCAGCTTAATGATATTATCAAGACTAAAGAAGCTCTAATTAATGAACAAGGAACCAATAGAGTTAGTTTGATAGGATTAGATAAAATTGTTAAAGACAATAGTTCAACACTAAATATTGAAAATAAGAGTTCAATCAACGGAAAATTAAAATTTGTTCTGCCAATTTTGTTTATCCTATGCTTTATTCTTTTTCGATTGTTTGGTGCTTTTTATAGAAAACAATCTTTGAAAGCACTACAAAACAGTTAATTGTTTGGGTAAACGATTATAAAGTAAAAAATAATTCAAGAACAGATAAATATATAAAAACAGATTTCTCTTTAATAAATAAAATATATTTTTGTAAAAAAACACAGATGAAAATAAAATTAATAGTAGCAAGTTTTTTCTTAACGTTAGCATTAGTTTCTTGTAAAAAAGAAGATAATAAAGGTGTGGTTGCCCCGGTTGAAGAAGTAAAAGCCAACACATTTGATGTTGCAGTTGAGTTGGTGATAAAAAAAGATGACGAATTAATCCTTTTTTATAAAGACCCCTCAATTAATTATTTTGACGAAAAAAATACCGTTTATTATGGTTTAAAAGGTAAAAAAGAGTCACAAACCGTAATATTCAGCATTCCTGAAGGAGTTTTACCAAATGATATTCGTTTTGATATAAGTTCGAAAAAAGAGCAAGAACCGGTAAAAATTAACGCCATAACTTTAAGTTTTGAAGGAAGAACATTCAGAGTTGATCAAAAGGATTTACTGAAATATTTTACACCGAATGAATTTATAACATTTGATGAAGCTTCTTCAACAGCGACCTTTATTCTAAAAGGAGATCAATATGACCCAATTTTTAATACAAAACCAGCAATTTACGTAGAGTTAGAAAAAGTTAGAGGGGTTAAATTATAGTCCATAATAAACAAAATTTTCAAAGGCTATTCCTGACAAGGTTTAGCCTTCTTTTTATAAAAAACAGATGAAATAATGTTTAGTTTTTTTAATAAAGTTCTATACGATAAAAAGCACAAAATATTAGTTTCTAATTTTGTTTACCTTGCTATACTCCAAGGTTTAAATTTACTTTTACCATTAATTACTTTCCCTTATTTAGTCAGAGTTTTAGGGATAGAAAATTTTGGATTACTGTCTTTTTCATTGGCATTAATTACTTATTTTCAGATTATTACAGATTTTGGATTCAACTCAATTGCTACCAGAGATATTTCAGTGGCAATTGAAGACAAAAAAATGCAGCAAGATATCTTTAATGATGTAATGTCTACAAAGTTATTTTTGCTTTTTTTGTGTTTCCTTTTGATGTCAATTATCGTTTTTAGTTTTGAAATATTCAGGAATCATTGGGAAATTTATTTTTTCTCTTTTGGATCTGTTCTTGGACAGGCTATTTTTCCAGTTTGGTTTTTCCAAGGAATGCAAAAGATGCGGTATATTACTTATCTGAATCTATTTACAAAAATCATTTTCACAATCGCAATTTTTGTTTTTGTTAAACAACGAGAGGATTATTTTTTAGTCCCTATTTTCAATGCTTTGGGCTTTATAACCGCTGGAATTCTATCTTTTTATTTTGTGAAAAAACACTTTGATTTACAATTAAAATTACAATCCTTTCAAAGAATCAAAAACCAATTAATTAAAGGGAAGTATGTTTTTTTGTCCGAATTAAAAATTTCTTTGTTTACCAATACCAATACATTGATATTAGGGATTTTTGTAGGCAATCAAGCAGTTGGTTACTTTAGCGCTGCAGAAAAATTAGCCAGAGCAATTGGAAATTTTCAAAATCCTATTTCCAATGCCTTATTTCCTTTTTTGGCAAATGAAATGATTTCAAATAAAACACATACGATTAATAAAATAAATAAGATAACAAGAATTGGCGCACTATTTTTTTCGATTATAATGTTCTTAGGATTCTTTTTTGCTAAGGAAATTATAACGTTAGTTTATGGACAAGCGATGAATCCAGCGATCATTTTATTTAAAATATTGATAATTATTCCACTTGCTTCATTTCTGGATACGATGTTCGGTAAACAAATTTTATTAAATTTAGGGAAGGATAATTTATATTTTCGTGTCATTTTATGGGCAACCGTTTTAAATATCTGTATAAATTTAGGATTAACCTACTTTTATGAAGCACTTGGAACGGCCATTGCACTTACTGTAACACAAATTTTTATAGTAGTAGGAATGTGGTTTTATGCAAAAATAGAAACGGATAAATTCAGCTAATAAAATGAGCCATGACACAAATTAAAGTAAGCGTCATTATTCCTGTATACAATGCAGAAGGATTTTTAGGGGATTGTATTCAATCCTTGATAAGTCAAACATTACAGGAATGTGAGTTTATTTTTGTCAACGACGGCTCCTCGGATTCCAGCCAACAAATTATAGAACAATTTCAGAAAAAAGACAATAGGATTATCCTGATTAATCAAGAAAATAAAGGCATTAGCGGCGCCAGAAATACAGGAATTGAGGCCTCAACAGGCACTTATATTGGGTTTGTTGATAATGATGACTCAGTAAAGGAAACTATGTTTGAAACGTTATACAACAACGCCATAAACAACGATTTCGACATTGTAGTTTCTAAAACCATTTTAGGCAGAGATGGTAAGTATATCATTAAGCAAGCCGTTTTCCCTGTAGAAAAAATATATGATGGGGAGTTTATCCAGAAAAATATTATTCCAAGTTTATTGCGCGAGGAAGATTTATTTGCCGTTTGGAATAAAATTTACAAACGCAGTTTAGTGTTTCAGCAGCAAATTCGATTCCCAAAAATAAGGGTTATTGAAGAAGACAATATGTTTAATATTCAAGCATTTAATAAGGCTTCTAAAGTGATTTTCATAGACTACAGTGGTTATTTTTATAGAGAGGTAGTTACAGGCGAATCTAAGAAAACAATTGAAAATGATTATTTTGACAAGGCGCTGCAAAAATTCCATTTTGATTATAAAAAGGAATATAATCTTTCCATCACTTATCAAGAATTAGAAAAGCTAAAAGCCATTCGTTTCATCCATAGAGTATGTTATTTAGTATTTAAATGCGCCACAGCAGAAACTACTTTCGACAAAAAATCAAGCTATATTAAAAACATGGTTTTTCACCCAACAGTCTTTTCTTTGTCAAATCAATACAGCAATGAAATATTGAATAATAAAGGGAAATTCGAATTTCTGGTTTTGAAAATTATAAAAAACAAGTCGATTGTTGGTTTAAATTTATTAGTTTTATCAATTAAAACGTTTTACCATCCCAAAATTTCAGAAACCATTCGGTTTTTAAATAATCCAAGAATACAAAACACCTAAAAACAAAAAATTGCTCAGAAAATCATATACAACCCTTTTTTTTCTAGGCCTTTTCTTTTTTTCGTTTAACGAATATGAAGGTCTGCCAATACTTGGAGAGTTTAAAAGTGAGGCTGGTGCAGTTTTCTTTTTGTTGGGATTTTTACTATTAATTATTGAATCTGGTTTTGCTAAAAAAATTATGGTTCCTTTAAAAAACCCAATTTTTCAAATCGTGTTACTTTTTCTGTTTTGGTGTTTTATTACTACAATATTAAATATTCAAACGGTAGAATCTAATTATTTTAAGCACACAGGAGGAATAAATAGATTTATCAGACAATATTTTGCCTTATTACTTTCGAGTATTATATTCTTCCTTTTTTACTATAATGTTCTCCGAAAAATGGAACTGAAAGGCCTACTTTTTAAAATAAGGAAAGTGTTTTTCTGGTCTTTAATTGTGGCTTCTGTTTATGGTTTTTTGGAAATTTTAGTCTCTTATTTTGGGTTGGGATTCTTTTATCCGATTTTAAAATTATTTGATTATTTTCCTTTTTTGGAAGTCTTAATTCATGATAAAGGACGTATTTCTTCCATTGCTTATGAACCACCTTTTTTTGCAATTTACTTAATCACAATTACCGGTTGGATGTTTAGTTATATTCTGACTGAAAAAAAGAGTTGGAAATTTCTACCAGCCATTTTGGTTTTAGTGCTTACCTTTTTTTCAGGATCAAGAACAGGTTTAATGGTTGTTCTTTTCCAATTTATTATTTTTGTAACGATTGTCTACAAAAACAGAAAAATTAGAAGTTATTTTGTAAAATCCTTTTACGGGTTTTTGATTCTATTTTCGATGTTGCTTATTTTCAATGGAGAAAAAACAGTAAAAGCTATTTCAGAAAAAGTAGTTTCATTAAATTTTATTGGAAATTTAAAAAGCAATAAATCTAATCAGTCCCGGTTTGGGTTGCAATATGCTTCCTTACAAGTTTTCAAGGAAAATCCTATTATTGGGGTTGGTTTTGGACAACAGACGTATCATAGCAGAACACATTATCCAACTTGGGCTACAAAAGATAATTATGAGTTTGATTTGATGTATAAGAATAAGAATGTAAAATCATTCCCTCCGGGATATAATCTTTATACCAGATTGTTGGCAGAAACGGGTATAATTGGTTTTTTGATTCTATTGGTATTGATTTATTATTCTATAAAGCAAACAAAAAGATTTATAAAAAACAGTACTGGAGAGAAGCAAATACTGTCTTATATACTATTAATTTCTCTGTCAGGTCTATTTATTAATTGGTTGCAGATTGATACTTTTAGAATTTATGGCATTTGGCTTTCCCTAGCTATTTTGATACGATTGTCTCAAGAAAAAATAATGATAAATGAATAAGGTCGTTCTATTAATTCCGCACTATAATAATCCGCTTGGATTAATGGCATCTGTGGCATCAATAGAGGCTTCAGAAACAGTTGACATTGTTGTTGTGGACGATGGGAGCATCAATGAAAGTATTAACGAAACAGCTACAAATGCGGCTTTCAAATCAACAGGAAAAATCACTTATATTTATTTAGAAAACAATGAAGGTGTTGAGTCTGCGCTGAATCATGGCTTGGATTATATTGTAAAAACAAATCAATATCAATTTATTGCTCGATTGGATTGTGGCGATACTTGCATTGGTAAAAGGTTTGAAATACAACAAAAATTTCTAATTGAAAATCCTGAAATAAAATTAGTGGGTTCGAATGCTATTGCGGTGGACCCAAAGGGCAACTTTTTATACAAGACTTTATTTCCGGAAATGAACCAAGATATAAAGAACAAAATGTTTATTAACGCTATGTTTCTTCATCCAACGGTTATGTTTTCAGAAGAAATTATAGCTATTGTGGGGAAGTATCCCACAAATTATAAAGCAGCTGAAGATTATGCTTTTTTCTTTAAAATTGTAAAAAAATTCGAAACGGCTAATCTGCCGGAATTTCTGCTGCAATATGAAATTAATCCATTAGGGATTTCCTTTTCGAAGAGGAAAGTACAGGTCTGGAGCAGAATAAAGGTTATTAAGGATAATTTTTATTTTGGTTTTTGGCCTGTTTATGGAATTATAAGAAACCTGATTTTGTATATTTTACCCCATTCAATCATTCAAAAAATAAAAAGGTTAAAAGAATGAGCATATTTTTAAAGAAAGAAAGTTACAACAACATTATTCTCTTACTATTATTGGCATTGTCTTTTTCAAAATCAATACCCAATATTATTTTAGGGGTTGCTCTGTTGTTTTATGCCGTATTGCTTTATCAGAAAGAAGTAGTTTTTCCAAAAAAGCACTATTTTTTCCCCTTTGGATTACTTTTGCTGTACCTGCTGATTAAGGCAGTTTTCCAATCCTCAATTGGTAACGAAGTAAATGTATTCAGTCGATTTTTAATGGTAATTGTACTTCCAATAGTATTTATTCCCGTTCCAAGAAATAAAATAATTTGGGGTTTTATAGCATCGGTTTTTATCGCTGTCAGTATTGCTTTAATTCATACCTTCATTTATTATTTACACAATAAAACACTTCCTTTCAGTACTGGAGAAGACGTAAATAGAATTTTGATAATAGAAAGGCCTTACATGGGATTTATATGTCTTGTTGCATTAATTTTATGTTTATTCATGGCAAAAGAATATCCGAAATTTAAAAAAGCACTATTAGCTTTGGGTTTGTTTTTTGGAATTTTTATCTTTTTTATTGCGGCCAGATTGTCTTTAATAACATTAATTGGAGTCGCTTTAATTTATCTTTTATTCTATTCAGGTTTATCCGCTGTAAAAAAAGCAGTCATTATTACAGTTTGTTTTATGGCTGTATTTACCGCTTTGTTGAGTTATAAAAATTTGTCAAATAGATTTTTTATTGCCGACAGTTTTCAAACGATGCAAGATTATGAGCCAAGAGTTGTAATTTGGAGTTGTGCATCAGAGATAATTCGTTCCTCTGATTTTAATTTAATTTTTGGAAGTAAAAGCTTCAATTGGATGCAGGAACAATATGTTCAATGCTATGCTGATTCTATTGCAAATGAAAGTAAAAAAGCATGGTTTTTAGCTATAAAATATAATTCTCATAACCAATTTATTGATTTTTTTCTAATTGGTGGTTTTTTAGGATTGGGACTGTTTTTATTTTTTGTGTTTTCTATGATGAAAAATGCTAAAGGAAATTTTTACTTTTTTTCAATTGTTGTTTCTTTAACGTTATTTTTTTTAATGGAAAATGTATTGCACAGGCAATTTGGTTGTTATTTGACCGCAATCGTATTTTCTATAACCGCAAAATATAGAGATGAAAAAAATTAAAATTGCCCATATTCTTCATTCCATAGGAGGTGTTGATGTTTCCTTACGGCTAATTCTTGAAAACAGCAATCCGTCACAATTCGAAAACATCGTAATTCACGGAATTGTTGATACAAAAGAGTGCTTTTATGATAAAAATAAAGTACTTGTTAAGGAATATAAATTGCCTATATCCAGAGAAATAGCGGTTGTAAATGATCTTATCTCGATAGTAAAAACGTACCGAATTATAAAAAAGGAAAACCCGGATTTAATTCACAGCCACAGTGCAAAAGGAGGCGTAATTGGAAGAATAGTTGCAATTTTAACAGGAATTCCAGTTGTATATACTCCACAGGCATTTTCCTATTTAAGTACAGATAATAACTTGAAAAGATCAGCTTTTCTGTTAATTGAAAAATTATTATCCAAAGGAAAAAGCACTCTTTTAGCTTCTTCAAAGTGTGAAATGAAACGAGCAATCGAAGAAGTAGGATTTAAAAAAGAAAACGTGTTGCTTTTTAATAATGCAATAAGACCTATTAATGCAATCGATTCACTATCGATAAAAAAAAGCTGGCCTGATAATTATATTTGCACCGTCGGTCGTCCGTCTTATCAGAAAAATATTGAATTCATGATAAGGGTTTTATACGAAATAAAGAAAACGACCAATATTCATTTAGTTTTAATGGGAGTAGGACCAGTTTCGGATAATTTAGATTCCGTTAAAAACCTTATAAAGGAGTTAGACATGTCAACTGACATCACCCTTTTGAATTGGACGAAAAGAACGGATGTTTTTAATATAATTAATGACGCCAAATTTTATATTTCAACTGCACGATATGAAGGATTGCCTTATTCTATTATCGAAAGCATGGCATTGGGAACGCCTTGCATAGTTTCAGATTGTGATGGGAATAGAGATTTGATAACCAATGATTTTAATGGGTATCTAGTGGAAGAAAATAATACCGCAGATTTTACGGCAAAATGTATTAAATTATGGAACGAAGAGGAAACACAGTCAGTGTTTTCAAAAAACACAAAAAAATCCTTTGAACAAGAGTATAATATTTTAAAAAAAATTGTGAATCTGGAAACTATTTACCTAAAACAATCAAATTTAAAATATAAAAAGTCGCATAAATAGTCTTATTTTGTCTAAACAAACAACGTTTATGAAAAGAATACTCATCACCGGAGCAGCTGGATTTTTAGGATCACATCTTTGTGACCGTTTTATTAAAGAAGGTTATTTTGTTATTGGAATGGATAATCTCATTACAGGAGATTTAAAAAATATAGAACATTTGTTCAAACTAGAGAATTTTGAATTTTATCATCATGATATTACAAAATTTGTTCATGTTCCGGGTCAACTAGATTATATTCTTCATTTTGCATCGCCTGCAAGTCCAATAGATTATTTGAAAATCCCGATACAAACCTTAAAAGTGGGTTCACTAGGAACGCATAATCTTTTAGGTTTGGCACGTGTTAAAAAGGCTAGAATCCTTATTGCATCTACTTCTGAAGTCTACGGAGATCCATTGGTTCATCCACAAACGGAAGAGTATTATGGAAACGTAAACACCATAGGTCCAAGAGGAGTTTATGACGAAGCAAAACGTTTTCAGGAATCTATAACTATGGCGTACCATACGTTTCATGGTGTAGAAACAAGAATTGTTAGAATTTTCAATACGTATGGACCAAGAATGCGTCTTAATGATGGCCGAGTAATTCCCGCTTTTATAGGTCAGGCAATTCGTGGGGAAGACTTAACTATTTTTGGAGACGGAATGCAAACCCGTTCGTTTTGCTATGTAGATGATCAGGTAGAAGGTATTTTTAGATTATTACATTCTGATTATGTGTATCCGGTAAATATTGGAAACCCTGATGAAATCACTATCAAAGATTTTGCAGAAGAAATTATAAAACTGACAGGTACCAATCAAAAAGTAGTATACCATCCTTTGCCAATAAATGATCCTTTACAACGTCAGCCTGATATTACTAAGGCAAAAGAACTGCTTGGATGGGAAGCTAAAATAGGTCGCGCCGAGGGAATGAAAATTACTTATGATTATTTTAAATCCTTATCTAAAGAGGAGCTTTCTAAAGAGGAGCATAAAGATTTTTCCAGTTATATTAAGTAAATGAATTTATTTAATGTTTGTATTGTATAGTTTTAATATACTTTGAATGTAACTGAAAATAAAAAAATAGTAACATATTTACTGCACTAAATTTTGCGTAGCTATTTCAATAGGTTAAAAAATCAAGCGAACGGTAAATCCAATAAAGTGAATTCTATCCATTTTTTTGTTCGTTGCATTTTATAATTTTCACTTGCTACCAAAAGTAAAAACAAATGATATGTTAGCAAACGAAAGTAAAACTATCAGAAATGACAGGTATTACCTGCAACTATTTCAATTCAATAGTAACAGGAAATTTTTTAAAACCGATAAAAAACCAAATAGGTTATATTCGTTAATTATGAGTGCATCTCAAACAGGAAGATATTCAAAGTACATTAGACCCATTAGTATCTCAATAGATCTAATCGTTATTATGATTCTTGGTTTTTTCTTTTTCAAAGACCTCAATTTTAAGATTGAGCAATTTATTATTTACCAGCTAATTGGATGGAGTATAATTGCGTTTTTCATAAGATTCTACGGAATATACCGCTTTACAACTCCGCTTGAAATAATATCAAAACTAGTTAAACAAGGAGTTCTGTTTCTTTTAATAACTATAGCTTTTTTTCCGTTTTCAAAGCAAGTTGTTTTTAACGCAATGGTGATTGCCATGTTTATCTCCTTTGTAATGTTACTAATTACTATTTCAAAATTTTTATTATTTTACTATTTAAAAGAATACAGAATAATAACTGGAAGTAATTATAGAAGCGCTGTCATTATTGGATATACTCCTGAGGCAATAGAATTAAAAAATCTTTTCGAAGCCAGAAAAGATTATGGCTATCGTTTTTTAGGTTATTTTTCAGATAGCAAAACAAATCAAAATATTAAAGGAAAATTAGCAGATTTAAAACCTTTTGTAATTCAAAACTGTGTAGATGAAATTTATTGCTCACTAAACGAAATTTCCAATGAGCATTTGAAAGATTTAATTGATTTTGCTGATGAAAACAATAAAACGATAAAATTTATACCGGATACAAAAGAGATTTTTTCTAAAAATTTGAAAATTGACTATTACGAATTTTTCCCAGTACTATCTTTAAAAAAAACCATGCTTCATGAACCTGCTACAATGGTATTTAAAAGGGTTTTTGACATTGTTTTCTCCAGTATAATTATTATAGTTCTCTTATCCTGGCTCATTCCATTATTAGCAATTTTAATAAAGTTAGAATCCAGAGGTCCGGTTTTTTTCAAACAAGGAAGACCTGGAATTGATGAAAATGAATTTTTCTGTTATAAATTTCGTTCTATGAAAATCAATAAAACAACAGAAAAAGAAGCCTCGAAAAACGACCCGCGTGTTACTAAAATAGGGAAGTTTATGAGAAAAACAAGTTTAGACGAAATGCCTCAATTTCTAAACGTTTTACTGGGTGACATGTCAGTTGTGGGGCCGCGTCCACATCTTTGGGCTCAAAATAAAGTCTATGGAAATAAAGTTAAAAAATATATGGTACGCCATTATGTTAAACCAGGAATTACTGGATTAGCTCAGGTGAGTGGTTTCCGTGGCGAAATTGAGACAGAAGCCGATATGATTAACAGAATAAAATTTGATGTTTTTTATATTGAGAATTGGTCCTTAATTTTAGATTTAAAAATAATTTTCCAAACGGTTATCAATATTTTTAAAGGAGAAGAAAAAGCTTATTAGAATGGAAAAACCTCTTGTATCCATAATAACACCATCCTTTAACTGCGAAAAATTTATCGCAAACACAATCTTGTCCGTTCAGAATCAAAGCTACCTAAACTGGGAAATGATTATCGTAGATGATTGTTCTTCTGATAAAACGGTTTCAATAATAAAAGAGATTTCCAGTCAGGATAATAGAATTCAACTTTTTCAACTTGAGACAAATTCTGGAACTGGAATTGCCAGAAATTTTGCTTTGGCTAAAGCAACTGGAAAATATATAGCCTTTTTAGACGCAGATGATTTGTGGAAGCCGCTTAAGTTAGAACTACAAATTGATTTTCTCAAAAAACATAATTTACCGTTTACTTTTTCCTTTTACGAATGCATTAATGAAGCAGGAGAATCGCTGAATAGAAGAATAGAATCACCAAGGAATCTCTCTTATCGTCAGTTATTTTTTTGTAATTATATCGGGAATCTAACGGGAATCTACGATGTAAACTACTTTGGAAAAATCACCATTTCTTCTTTTCGAAAACGCCAAGATTGGATACACTGGCTTATTATTCTCAAGAAATTAAAAACCGCTCAACCTGTTGCGGAAAGTTTAGCTTTATATAGAATTAGAGAAAACTCAATTTCGGCTTCTAAATATGAGCTTCTAAAACACAATTTTGCCGTTTACAGGAAGTTTCATGGATATAATACAGTTCTTTCGACACTTTGTATGACAGGATTTTTATTCACTCAACTAATCATAAAACCAGGCTACAGTAAGAAAATCAAAGCATAGATTTAAACTGCTTCAATTTGCCTCTGTTGCTTCTTTCTAAAGATTTTTTTCTAAGAAAACTAAATTTTAAATTTGGTTCCAAATACAAAGCAATCGCATTTTCAATTTTTTCAATTTGTGCCAAATTTAATTCGGTTTCGCTCACATATTCAATTTCAAAAGTATCTATTTTGGTTTGTTTTATCACAAATTCTTTTACGTTTCCATCGTCTTCGATGATGCTTTTTGTCACATAATAAAAGGTCAGTCCAGGTGATTTTTTCCCGCTAGGTAAAATGGCAACATCATTGTTTCGGCCTATTAATTTTCTGAGAATCGGTTTTTGTAACGTGCTTTTTTCATCCAGAATTCCAATATCGCCAATGTCATAGCGTATAAATGGATGCGCTTTATTGAACAAAGAAGTTATGACGATACGCCCAGAAGTACCATTTGGAACCACTTTATTATTATCATCCAAAATCTCTACAAACAACGTTTCTGAATTGACTTGCCATTCTCCTGCCTTATTTTGAAAAGCAATCAAATCTAATTCCGAAGCACCGTATTCATTAACAATAGGAATACCAAATTGTTTTTCTAAAAGGAGTTTGTCTTCTTCAAAAAGCATTTCAGAAGTTACCATGCATACTTTCAAAGTGGGACAAACTGTAGTTAATACGATATTTCTCTTTTGTAAAAATTTAGCAAATAAAACAATGGAACTCGTATAACCATTGATGTAATCAAATTTTTTAGTTCTAAAATGATTCAAAAACCCTTCTAAAATTTCATCCGATAAATCAAAAATGGAGAAGCGAAATCGATGGCTCAAAAAATCCTTGAAACGTTCCTTTTTGTTTCCGATAAAATCCATCGGAATACCATAAAAACGCGCTTGATAGGAAGTATTAAAATCAATCCCATACCAACCAAAACGGTACATGTTTGAAGCCCAAGTCAAGGCATGACAATATTTGTCTTTGGCAAAAATAAACGGAGTACCGCTAGAACCAGACGTTTTATTGATGTAGCTGTTTTTAGCGGAATAGCCTTCCGAAAGCCTTTCCATTAAAGGTTTTTGTAAATTTTTTTTATTCAAAACGGGTAACTCTTCCCAGTTTGTAAAAGTTGTCATTCCTACTAAATCTTTATAAAAAGCATTATTTTGCAAATGAAAATGGACAATTTCCATTTTTTTGTTTTCAACGAAAACTTCATTTTCTTTTTCAGAAAGTGCCACAATTTTACGCAATTCGGCTTTAGCTTCCTTCATTTGGAAGCCATTTATATGCAACGATAAGTCGAATAGTCGAAACATTTTAAAGGGATATTTCACCAAAAATAATATTTACCAACAACTAATGACGGAGAACCAACAACTTTTTGAAAATTAATTATTTTTTAAGTTCAAAAGCAATTATTTTTGCACCACAACTAAACACAACTAAACACAACTACACATGACAATTTTACTACTGGGTTCGGGCGGAAGAGAACATGCTTTTGCATGGAAAATGATTCAAAGTCCGCTTTGTGATACACTTTTTGTAGCACCAGGAAATGCTGGAACTGCTTCTATAGCTACTAATGTTGCTATCAGTCCAACTGATTTTGAGGCTGTAAAAACGTTTGTTATCCAGGAAAAAGTAGAAATGGTTGTCGTAGGACCAGAAGATCCTTTAGTAAAAGGGATTTATGATTTCTTTCTAAACGATGCCGCATTAAGTCATATTCCTGTTATCGGTCCCTCAAAAATTGGTGCGCAACTGGAAGGAAGTAAAGAATTTGCAAAAGAATTTCTAATCAAACATAACATTCCAACCGCTGCTTACGATAGTTTCACTGCTGAAACGGTCGAAAAAGGCTGTGAATTTTTGGAAACATTGCAACCTCCGTATGTTTTGAAAGCCGATGGTTTAGCAGCTGGAAAAGGGGTTTTGATTATTCAAGATTTGGCAGAAGCCAAAGAAGAATTAAGAAACATGTTAGTACACCAAAAATTTGGTGATGCGAGTTCTAAAGTGGTTATCGAAGAATTCCTGGACGGAATAGAATTAAGCTGTTTTGTTCTTACTGATGGAAAAAATTATAAAATATTGCCAACGGCTAAAGATTACAAACGTATTGGTGAAGGCGATACAGGTTTAAATACAGGCGGAATGGGAGCAGTTTCTCCAGTTCCTTATGTTGATGCTGTTTTGATGGAAAAAATAGAAACACGCATCGTAAAACCAACTATTGATGGTTTCCAGAAAGATGGAATTCCGTACAAAGGATTTGTTTTCATTGGATTGATTAATGTGAAAAACGAGCCAATCGTAATTGAATACAATGTGAGAATGGGTGATCCGGAAACCGAAGTGGTTATCCCAAGATTAAAAACGGATTTAGTGGAATTATTTTTGGCTGTAGCCAATGAAAAACTGGACGAAATCAATCTGGAAATTGACGAAAGAAGTGCGACTACAATTATGGTAGTTTCTGGGGGATATCCAGAAGATTTTGAAAAAGGAAAAGTAATTTCAGGATTAGAAACTATTGAGGATTCGATTGTTTTTCACGCAGGAACAAAATTAGAAAATGGAAATGTTGTTTCTAATGGCGGAAGGGTTTTAACCGTAACTTCTTATGGAAATAATTTCGAAGAGGCCATAAAAAAATCTTACCAAAACATAGATAAACTACATTTTGATAAGATGTATTTTAGAAAAGATATTGGAAACGACTTAAAATAGTTTCCAATTATCGTTCACTTTTTTTTAATTCTTATTTTAAGAAAGAGTGAGCGGTAGTATCTTGCTTCTCAGTTCCAGCGTCTTCAAAAATTTTCAATTGTTTGATCCAGTATACCATTGCCGAAGCGCAAATAATCATGAAAATCCAATTGATTGTATTAGCAGCAAACCAAGATGATAGCTCTAATGAGCGTAAAAAGTCTAGAGGAGCAAATAAAATATTTACAAATAAGTATTGTATTCCTTCGAAAAATGCTTTCATAATGTATAAAATTAATTTATTAATTGTTTTGAGGAACTCTGGGTGTTAAAAGTTCTTATTTAGAAGAATCTTTTTGAACTTGCAGGGTTTACTTTTTTAAACAAGTATTATATTTACAAACACAAAAGTATAAAATATCCTTATGATAACAAGTGTTTTTAGAAAATCTACACCATTAAATTTTTCATTGGTCGTAATTTTAATGCTGGTTTTCTTTTCTATCTATGAATTTCAAGATTTATTTTGGATAAATTCCTTTTTATTAATTTCAAAAAAGGGAATGTTGTTTTGTGTTTTATTAGCATCTGTTTTTATTACAGATTTTGTTGCTAAGAAAAATGGATTGAGTAAAGACAGTACGTACACGATTTTTTTTTACTTTTTGTTTTTACTTTTTTTCCCTTCAGCACTAGATAATTTAAACCTCATATTATCTAATTTCTTCATTCTTTTGGCGCTTCGCCGATTGATTTCATTGCAATCCCTGAAAGCCTCAAAAGAAAAAATATTTGATGCCTCTTTATGGGTTTTTTTAGCGGCATTATTTCATTTTTGGAGTATAATTTTTATAGTTTTGGTTTTTATATCCATAATTTTTCATGTTTCCAGAGATTATAGAAACTGGATATTACCTTTTATCGCTTTTTTTATTGTTGGAATTCTATTTATGATTTATGCAACAGTTTTCAATTTGAATGTTCTTGAATACATCCTTAAAAGTGTACAAATCAATTTTGAAATTAACTATTTCACGAATAATTATCAAAACGGAGCTTTGTCAATTTACGCGACTGTAGCTTTGTTTTTCTTGGTTTCCATGTTTGCCACATTATCAAATAGACCACAATTGTTACATACTTCCTTCAAAAAAGTCATCGCGTCTTTCTTTATTGGAGTAGTGATTTTTCTAATTTCGGCCAACAAAAGTAATGATTTGTTGCTATTTACATTTGCGCCATTGGCCATAATGGCAACCAGTCACATTGAAATTCCTCAAGAAAAATTAAATCAGGAATTAGTGATGTATGTGCTGACTGCCTGTACTCTTTTTGCGTTTTTCTCCCAATTATAATTTTTCACCGTATGCTAAATCTCCTGCATCTCCCAATCCTGGAACTATGTAACTATGCTCATTTAGCTTTTCGTCTAAAGAAGCAACCCAAAGATGACAGTTTGCCGGCAAATGTTTTTCAAGATAGTCGATTCCTTCTGGTGCGGCAATAACAACGGCAATGTGAATCTCTTTAGGTGTACCTCTTTCCATTAATTTGTTGAAAACAGCAACAATAGATTGACCGGTAGCAAGCATAGGATCAACTAATAGTAGATTTTTTTCATTTATAGCAGCAATAGCTTGGTATTGAACTAAAATGTCAAAGTAATCATCATTATTAGGATGGTGTCTAAAGGCGGAAATGAAACCATTTTCGGCATTGTCAAAATAATTCAGAAAACCTAAATGCAAGGGTAATCCAGCACGTAAAATGGAACATAATACCAATTTATCCTTAATTTCAGAGGTTGCTTTTATACCTAATGGCGTTTGGATTTCGACAGTTTTGTACTGTAAATTTTTACTTAATTCATACGCCATTATTTCGCCAATACGTTCAATATTTCTTCGGAAACGCATGCTGTCATTGTGAACATTTACATTTCGTATTTGCCCCAAAAAATGATTTAGGATGCTATTGTCTTCTGATAAATAGTGAATTTGCATGTTTTTATTTTTTGCTGTTAAACTTATAAATAGTTTTATAATCTATAAAAGTATAAAAAAGTATCTTTGTCCTTTAAAATATAAAGATATGTTTTCAAAATTAGCGTACTCCGTATTCGAACAAAGTATTAAAGATTATCATCAGTTTGACAATGTTGACCAATCGATTAATAACCCTTTCCCAAAAGATAAATTTGAACATTTGTTGTATCATAAAAACTGGATTGATACCGTTCAATGGCATTTTGAGGATATTATTCGCGACCCAAATATTGACCCTGTTGCTGCTTTGACATTGAAAAGAAGAATCGATGCTTCTAATCAGGAACGCACGGATATGGTGGAATATATTGACAGTTATTTTCTTCAAAAATACAGTTCTGTAAAGGTAAAAGACCATGCAAAAATTAACTCAGAAAGTCCGGCTTGGGCTTTTGACCGATTGTCTATTTTAGCATTGAAAATTTATCACATGCAAGAAGAAGCTACTCGTGCCGAAGCTTCACAAGAGCACAGAGATAAATGTCAGGCAAAATTGAATATTTTATTGGAACAAAGAACAGACTTGTCTTTGGCCATTGATGATTTGTTGACAGACATCGAAAATGGAGATAAATTCATGAAAGTGTACAAGCAAATGAAAATGTACAACGATGATGATTTGAATCCTGTTTTGTACCAAAACAAGAAGTAAAAAAGATATTTTGAACCATTAAGGTATTAAGAAAATTAAGAGAAACTTAATGAACCTTAATACCTTAATGGTTTTTAAACAATAATTTATTGTCAACCACTATTAAACATATAGCCGTCATGAGACTTTCCGCAATGGGAGATGTCGCCATGACGGTTCCTGTTTTACGGGCTTTTGTAAGCCAGTATCCACAAGTTAAAATCACGGTTATTTCCAGACCGTTTTTCAAACCTTTTTTTGAAGGAATTCCCAATCTTTCTTTTTTTGCTTTTGATGAAAAAGAACGACACAAAGGATTTCTGGGGTTGTTGCTTTTGTTCCAAGATTTAAAAGGTTTAAATATTGATGCTTTTGCCGATTTACACAATGTGTTGCGCTCTAAAATCATTCGAAACCTTTTTGCTTTAAGCGGAAAAAAAACAGCATCGGTGGATAAAGGAAGAGCAGAAAAAAAAGCCTTGACGCAACCCGAAAACAAAGTGTTCAAGCAACTGCCCACTATGTTTGAAAGACACGTAAAGGTTTTTGAACAACTTGGTTTTATAGTTGATTTATCATCCCGAAGTGTCGGGACAGTTTTTGCTAAAAAAGCAGTTTTGAGTACGGAAATCCTAGCGTTAATTGGAGCTGAAAATCAAAAACTGATTGGGATTGCTCCTTTTGCACAATACGATTCCAAAGTGTATCCGCTGGATTTAATGCAGGAAGTCATTAATCAATTATCGAAAAATTTAGAATATAAAATTTTACTTTTTGGCGGTGGGAAAAAGGAAATCGAAATTCTGGATTCGTTTTCTGTTAATAAAGAAAACGTCATCAATATGGCGGGCAAAATTAAATTCCAACAGGAATTGCAACTCATCGGTAATCTAAATGTGATGCTTTCCATGGATTCAGGGAATGCTCATATTGCGGCTATGTTGGGCGTTAAAGTCATTACGCTTTGGGGCGCTACGCATCCATATGCGGGATTTTCTCCCTTTAATCAGCCTTTAGAAAATGCGTTGGTTTCGGATAGGAATCAGTTTCCAAAACTACCCACTTCAGTTTATGGCAATAAAAAAGTGAATGGTTATGAAGGTGCCATGCGAACTATTTTGCCAGATACAATAGTTTTAAAAATAAAAAATTTTATTTGAACCATTAAGAAATTTAAGGTGTGATGCAACTTAATTATGTAATAGTTTTAATTGCTTTTCTAACAACAAAATTTAGTAATATTTGAAATATTTCACCTGAAAACTTAATATTTCCCAGTTTCTTGCAGCTTAGGAAAAGGAGATACTGAATTTTATTGATTACTCGATATTCAAGGATAAGATAACTTCAAATTAAGCTTAAAATCAAATAAAGTAAAACTGTCCTTAGAGGTAATTTTAGTTAGTTTTTTTATCATTATTGTTAATTAAATTCCAATATATCATATCATTTTCTATTCTTATTTGTGTAAAATTAAATTTATTGAGGAGATTTATCGAACTACTATTTTCGGTTAAACAATTTGCAGTGATTTCTTTTATTATTTCGTTTGAGAAAGCCCATTTTATTATTTCTCGTACGGCTTCTTCTGCAAAACCTTTTCGTCTTTCCTCTTTAATTATGCCATATCCTATATCAATATTTTCTTCTTTATTGTTAAATCCTTTAAATCCTAAATCTCCAATTATTTCCTTTGTATCTTTCTTGATTATCATCCAAGATTCAAAACCGGTTGGATACCCTATTTTGGTTAAATTATTAATAATTTTTGGCAAGGTTTCTAAAACATCCATGTCTGGCCAACTTTTCCCTTTTTGATAGCTCCATTTTTCTAAATCACTAAAATCATTATTTAAAATGTTTTGACAAAATGGAATTGTAAAAGGTTTAAGTATTAAATTTTTAGTTAACAGTTGTTCAATTTCAATTTTTTTAATTTTCATATTTTTTGTAAAAGATTATCAAAGTAAATATATATGAGGTGTTACCTCATAGGATTCAAAAACAGCGTAAATTTCACTGTACTATTATTCTGCTAATATAGTACAAACCAAAACCTTCTTAAAACAAAAAAACTTCCCTTTTCAGAGAAGTTTTCAGTATCATTTATACTATTTCCTAAACATCATCATAATCAACATAAAGTGTTTCAGAGGTGGGATGCGCTTGACACGTAAGTATCAAACCATCTGCGATTTCTTTATCGGTTAGGATGGAGTTTTTAGTCATCTCGGCAGTTCCAGATGTTACCCGAGCTAGACAGCTGCTGCAAATTCCACCTTGGCAAGAATACGGAGCATCAATGCCTTGCTTTAAAGCGGCATCAAGAACGGTTTGTTTTTGTGACATTTCGAAAGTCGTTTCCTCGTCATCCACCATAATGGTGATTTTAGAATGGCCGCCTAATGATTGCTCTATTTTATTTTCTTTGGTAGAAGAAGAAAATAATTCGAATTTAATATTAGATTCTTTTACATTATGTTCCTTCAAAACTCCGGAAACGATATTGATCATTTCTTCCGGTCCACATAAATAGAACTTGTCAAATTCCAATTCCTTGTGTTTGTTATTCAAAACAAAATTCACTGTCGATTTCTCAATTCGCCCAAATAAAGCATGTTCTACTTTGGCTTGACTGTAAACATAATGTACAAAAAGGCGACCCACATATTGCAATTGCAAATTGTGTAATTCTTGGTGAAAGATGGTTTCTTCTGGCGTTTTGTTTCCGTAAATCAACACAAAAGAACTTTTCGGTTCGTTTTTCAACACTGATTTTAAGATAGACATCATAGGTGTGATTCCGCTTCCGGCAGCAAAAGCTGCGTAGTTTTTTTGTCGGTCCGCTTGTGGTTCAAAAGTGAATTTCCCTTCTGGTTTTCCTACTTCAAGAACATCTCCAGCTTTGAGTTTTGTGTTAGCAAATTGAGAGAAAGCACCGTTTTTCACTGCTTTTACTGCAATGCGTAATTCTCCACTGTCAGGAGCTGAGCATATAGAATACGCACGACGGATTTCTTCACCGTCCAAGGTTAATTTTAGATTGATATATTGACCGGCAACAAAAGCATAATTCACTTTTAATTCCTCAGGCACGTTAAAGAGTATGGAAACAGCGTCTTTGGTTTCGCGTTTTACTTTTTTTATGATTAATTTCAGAAAGGATGACATGATATTTTTTTTGCAAATATAGTAAACAGAATAGGTTTTTTGAATTCAAAATATTTGAAAATTTTAATACCTAAAACTATTATGTATAAGAATCTTATGTATATTTGTTTTTCAAAATGAGATTGCTTCACTTCGACTTCGCTCTGTGCAGGCTACTCGCAATGACAACAAAATGAAAAATTCACAATTATATAAAGGAAGTCTGAATACAATTATCATGAAATTGCTGGAGGAAAACGGCAAGATGTACGGCTATGAAATCACCCAGAAAGTAAAAGCGATTACACAAGGCGAACTCAACATCACCGAAGGCGCTTTGTACCCGGCTTTGCACAAGCTGGAAGCCGAAGGTTTGCTGGATGTAGAAATTGAAAAGGTGGATAACCGCATGCGAAAATATTACAAACTCACGGAAAGCGGTCAGAAAGAAACCGTAAACCGACTCACAGAACTCGAAGATTTCATTCGAAACATGCAGAGTTTAGTGAACCCAAAGCCTAGTTTAGAATTTTAATTTTGTGAAAATGAAACTAACCAACCAACAAATTGCTCAAATAGAAGAAACTTTGGTTTTGAACGGCGTTGTTTATGACGATATTAAAATAGAATTGATTGATCATATTGCTTCAGAAATTGAGGCGGAAGCCATGAGTGAAGCGAAACCTTTTGAGATTATTTTAAAAGAGGTGTTTGATAAATGGAAGCTACAATTAAAACCAACTTCGCATAATTTATTGCTTGGTTATGGGTTTTTAGCCCCAAAGATTATTTCAGATAAATTTGCCGATGACAAGAAAAAAGAACTTTTTGTTGCAGGAATTACTGTCTGTATGCTTACGGTTTTAATTTTATTGATTAAGAACAAATTTCAGAGCGCTTCGATTCTATCGAGCATTGTTTTTGTTTTACAAACGACATCCGTACTAGGTGCATTATTGATTACAAGCGCAAGATTATTTGTTTTAAATTCTAAAGCAAAAACAACATATTTATTCTGGTTTAAGAAAAATTTTTATTTGATTCTGCTCTACGGTTTGCTCATTGGGTTTGGTTTTTTTCCTATCCTTCCTACAAATAAAAATATAGAAATAAAAGTCGGTTCCTTGATTGTAACTTTAGCTTATTTGTTTTTAATTTTTGGGAATTTAAAACTTTTTTACAAACATTTTCAATTTGAAAAAAAATTATCATTTACCAAACCATGAAACTAACCACCGAACAAATAGAATATGTATCTGATTATGTCAAATCTTTTGATATCAAATGGTATGAATTACAAGTAGAATTGACGGATCACTTGGTAAATAGTATGGAGGAAATTTGGGAGAAAGATCCGGAACTTACTTTTCATCAAGTAAAACAGTATGCTGAAAATCATTTTGGTCGCAACGGTTTTAAAGCCATAGAAAAAGAAAGAATCGAGATTCTTCGAAAAGAATACAATCGAATTCAACGAAAAATGATAACTGAGTATCTGAAGTTCCCTAAAATTTTTGGAAGCATTCTGTTGGGATTTCTAGCTTATCAAGTATCTTTTTACTTCGATAAGCCGCATGAATTTATTGTTCGGTTAAATATGTTACTTATGGCATTATCGATTCCATTTATTTACAGTTGGATTAAAAATCAAAAAATAAATGGGAAACGTTTTTTAGCAATTAACGGTCAGAATTTTTATATCAGTGTGATAGTGTTTCCTCAATTTGGAACAAACTTGTCTGAAATATTTAAGGAGGAAATCCAACGGAATCATCTACTAGTGATACCATTTATTTGTTTTTGGGTTGTAGGCGTTTTATTTAGTATCACGGGTTTAAATATTAACACTAAAATTGTAGCGAAAATCAAAAAACAATACCAATTGAATTAAATACTTATGAAACTAACCCCTCAACAAATAGATCAACTCTACCTTTTTACCCGCCAGCATTATGTAGAATATTACGATTTGCAAACGGAATTAGTCGATCATTTGGCAAACGCCATTGAAACTGAATGGGAACAAAATCCTAAACTAACTTTTGACGAAGTTTTAAACAAAGAATTCAAGAAATTTGGCGTTTTTGGGTTTATGGATGTGGTAGAAAGTCGGCAAACTGCTCTAGGGAAAAAATACAATCGGTTAGTGTTTCAACATTTTAAAACTTTTTTTAAAGTGCCGAAAATTTTATTAACGATAGTAATGACCTTTTTACTTTTTAATATTCTGAAAAGAAGCATTTACAACGATTATATTTTAATAGGTATTTGTATTATTTATTTTGGATTTATTTTTCATGAATTTTACAAGAATAAGAAAATCAAAAAGATACAAAAAGAGACCAATAAAAAGAAATGGTTGTTTGAAGAAATCATCAACCAATATGGTGTTTCCTCAGGCGCTTTTTCGGTTCCTTTTATTTTTTTATTCAAATAATCAGTCGTGCAGAAAGGTATTTATTAAATGAGTATTGGATTTTCACCTTGAGTTTTATGATAGTGCTTTTTGTAATTTTAAATTATATTTTATTCAGAGTCATCCCTTCCAAAGCACAAACCTATCTAGAACAAACCTACCCAGAATATAAATTAGAAAATTTGTAACGTTTTCTTATTTTGACTACATATTACAAAACCAAAAGAACCAAACTATGATTCAAAAATTTCTTTATCTCGAATGGAAAGCATTTTTTAGGTCGGCTTCCTTCGCAACTAATCTGGCTTTGAAAATCCTGATGGGTTTTGTCGCCGTTTATTTCATTTTAATTTTCTTGGCATTAGGAGTCGGGGCCTTTTATATTCTAAAGAAAATGAATCTGGACCCAATTGTTACCGTGAATCAATTCATGATTTATTATGTATTGATGGATTTAATCGTCCGATTGCTGTTGCAAAAAATCCCGGTGATGAACATTCGCCCGATGTTGATTTTCCCCATAAAAAAATCCACAATTGTTCATTTCTCTTTAGGGAAGACGGTTTTGTCCTTCTTTAATTTGGTGCATGGTTTTTTCCTGATTCCGTTTAGTGTTGTTTTAATTATCGAAGGTTATGATCCTGTCTCTGTAGTACTTTGGTATACTGCGTTGTTTTCATTGTTGTACATCAATAATTTTTTAAATATTCTACTGAGTAATAAAGACAATTTATTTGCTATTTTCTTAGCATTAGCAGCCGTTTTAGGAGGATTACAGTATTATGGACTGTTCAATATCACAGAATATACAGCGCCATTTTTTGATGCTATTTTCAATACATATTGGACTTTTGCCATTCCAGTAGTGGCTTTAATTGCTTTATATTATGTCACGTTCCAGTATTTCAAAAAGAATTTATATCTGGATGCGGGATTGTCTAACAAACACGATGAAGCCAAAACAGAGGAGCTGACTTGGTTAAACCAATTTGGAACCATCGGAACCTTTTTGAAAAATGACATTAAATTAATCAAAAGAAACAAACGATCTAAAACTACTGTTGGATTGAGTGTCATGTTTCTTTTTTATGGTTTTCTTTTCTTTACCAATGCTATTGCAGTTTACAACAATCCTACAATGCACATTTTTGCGGGGATTTTCGTTTCTGGTGGATTTCTTATCACTTTCGGACAATTTGTACCCAGCTGGGATAGTGCTTATTATCCATTAATGATGACCCAAAACATTCCGTACAAAGGCTATTTGAGTTCTAAATGGTGGCTCATGGTAATCGCTACAATAGTTACCACAACCATTGCGTCGTTCTATCTCTATTTTGGAGTTCAGGTATATTTAACCATTGTTGTAGGTGCAATTTATAATATCGGAGTCAATTCTCATTTGGTTTTACTGGGTGGTGCATACACTAAAACACCAATCGATTTGAGTTCCGGTAAAGGCGCTTTTGGTGACAAAAAAGCATTCAACGTAAAAACCATGCTCATCTCAATTCCGCAATTAGGATTGCCGGTTTTACTGTATTGGTTGGGTTCAAAATTTGGAAACCCAAACATAGGCTTAGCGCTAGTAGCAGGGGTAGGAGTAATTGGATTTGCCTTCAAAGAGAAAGCATTTTTCTTGATTGAAAAAATCTATAAATCAGAGAAATACGCGACCATTGCTGCATACAAACAAAAAGGATAATCAAGCGATTAACGAAATCAACAAATAACCGAATAAACTTTTTCAAAAATGATACAAGTAAACAACCTTTCGAAAACATACAACGGAACAACCGTATTAAAAATAGATACTTTAGAAATAAAAAAAGGCGAAAGCTTTGGATTAGTGGGGAATAACGGAGCCGGAAAAACCACTTTTTTCAGCCTTTTATTGGATTTAATCCAGCCTTCAACAGGGAATATTGTCAACAACGAGGTACAAGTAAACACCAGCGAAAACTGGAAACCATTCACGGCTTCTTTCTTGGACGAAAGCTTCCTGATTGGCTACTTAACGCCCGAAGAATATTTTTATTTCATAGGCGATTTACGCGGACAAAATAAAGCCGATGTCGATGCTTTATTGGCCAAGCACGAAGAATTTTTCAACGGAGAAATCCTTAAAAACAAGAAATATTTACGCGATTTATCCAAAGGAAACCAGAAAAAAGTGGGCATCATCGCCACCTTAATCGGGAATCCGGAAGTAATTATTCTTGACGAACCGTTTGCTAATTTAGATCCAACCACACAATTTAGATTAAAAAAAATAATCAAGGATTTAGCTGATAATCCGGATGTTACAGTACTAGTTTCCAGCCACGATTTGTTGCACACCGTTGAGGTAAGTGACAGGATTGTCGCGTTGCACAAAGGCGAAGTAGTTAAAGACATTCAAACTTCTGAGGAAACCTTAAAGGAGTTAGAGCTGTTTTTTGCAGTTTAAACATAAAATAACTCAACCGCAAATTCGCTAATTATATAGTCTAATGAGTCTATGTAATTAGCGAGTTTGCGGTTTTTTTTTAGTCTTCAAATCCATAAAGTTTAATTTGGGCGTGACCCGGAAAAAAAATCCGGGTCGGGCTTTCACTCTCAATCTTTTTTATTCTTAAAAAAAAGAATAAAAAAGGATTTCCGTTACATCCCTCACGCGCACAAGAGACTCAAATAAACCCCGATAATTTTCACGATATCAAAAAGAAACGTATTTTTACAAGTCAGTATACTAAAATGCATTTTTAAAAGTTAATTGATAAAAACGTTTTCCATTGAAAGTCAATAGATTCAAACAGTTATTTTTCCTCTTATTTTTCGGTTTTTTAGTGGCCTGTTCTACTAAGAAAGACACTTTTATGGCCAGAAATTCCCACGCCTTGAGTACAAAGTATAATATTTTGTACAACGGTCAAGTAGGTTTAGACAAAGGAGTTAAGGAAATAAAATCCAACAGTGATGACGATTTCTGGAAACGTCTGCCAATAGAAAAAATGCAAATTGTAGAAGACTTCACTTCCACAACAAAACCTAAAAATACGAATTTTGAATTGGCAGAAGCTAAAGCGACTAAAGCCATTCAAAAGCATTCCATGAATATTGGCGGTAGAGAGAAAAACACTCAAATTGACGAAGCGTATCTTATGCTTGGAAAAGCCCGTTATTACGACCAACGATTTGTTCCCGCACTTGACGCATTTAATTATATTTTATATAAATATCCCAACAGCAGCAAGATTTATGAAGCTAAAATTTGGCGTGAAAAAACAAACATGCGCTTAGGAAATGATGCTTTGGTCATAAAAAATATAAGTAAATTATTAGAAGATCACGAAGTAAAAAAACAAGTTTTTGCGGATGCAAATGCGCTTCTATCAGAGTCTTTTTTAAATTTAGAAGAAAAAGATAGTGCGGTTGCTAAACTAAAATTAGCCATAGCGTTTACCAAGGTAAATCAGGAAAGAGCGCGATATCGTTTTGTTTTGGGACAATTGTACCAGCAATTAGGATATAAGGATAGTGCCGTGACTTCGTATCAATCAGTGATTGACATGAACCGAAAAGCGGATAGAAAATTTGTCATTCAGGCGCATGCTAAAAAAGCAGAATTGTTTGATTATCAAAACGGTGATTCCAATTCTTTTACAAAAACTTTTGATAAACTGGCAAAAGACAGAGAAAACCGCCCCTATAAAGATTTAATTTTTCATCAGATGGCAGTTTTTTATGATCAGAAAAACGACCAGAAGAAAGCGTTGGATTTTTACAATTTATCCTTAAGAACAGATTCAAAAGATTCCTATTTAGTAGCTTCAAATTACCGAAATTTAGGAAATATGTATTTTAGAAATGCGGAATATCCTGCTGCTGCAAAATATTATGACAGTACATTGGTAAAACTCAATGACAAAACGAGAGAGCATAATAAAATAAAAAAAATTAGAACTAATCTAGATGAAGTGATTTTGTATGAGGCTCTTGCCAAAAGAAATGACAGTATTTTGAATGTGGTTGCATTGAATGAGAGTGATAAAATAGCTTATTTCGAAAAATACATCGTCAAATTAAAAGAGCAAGATGAAATCAAGAGAGTTTTAGATGAAAAACGAAAAGAAAAACTAGAAAATATAGAACGAAATAGTACAACTAGTTCTATTGATCCGGCTTCTAATCAGGAACCTGGAAAACCGGCCAAAAAATCAACGTTTATGCCGCCAGCTATTCCCAATGTTTCCTCACAACAAGCAGGAAGTATTTTCTATTTTTATAATCCTACAACCGTAGCTTTTGGAAAAATAGAATTCAAAAAAACGTGGGGCGACAGAACTCCAAATGGCAATTGGAGAATTTCATCCAGTACTGGAAACCCAACATCGGTAGATCCTTTAAGTGATGAAAAAGAAACCCTTGAGAAAGGAGTCACAGCGGAGAAAATCGTGGAGCAATACACTACTGATTTTTATTTGAAACAACTTCCCATAGCACAAACGGAGATAGACAGCATAGGTAAAGAGCGTAATTTTGCGTATTACCAATTAGGGATTATTTATAAAGAAAAATTCAAAGAAAATAATTTGGCCATCGCTAAACTGGAACAATTATTAAACAATAATCCAGAGGAGAAACTAGTACTGCCATCGATGTATAATTTGTATAAACTACACCAAATTACGGATGCAAGCAAAGCAGAAGCGATGAGAAAAAGAATATCGGCTCAATATCCTGATTCTCGTTATGCGCAAATTATGAACAACACAAGCTCCAATGTGGCTTCAGTAAATGAAACACCGGAAAGTGCCTATACTAAATGGTATAAATTATACCAACAAGAACAATTTGTAGCGGTTTTAGAGAACTCAGACACTTTGATTAATCAGTTTTCGGGAGATGAAATTGTATCA
This sequence comes from Flavobacterium pasteuri, assembly GCF_048286615.1. Lineage (NCBI taxonomy): Bacteria > Pseudomonadati > Bacteroidota > Flavobacteriia > Flavobacteriales > Flavobacteriaceae > Flavobacterium > Flavobacterium pasteuri. The sequence continues at coordinate 217,495 of NZ_JBLVPN010000001.1, forward strand.
AAATTCGAACTGCTTAAAGCAAATACCATTGGAAAACTAAAAGGACTAACTGCTTACAAAAATGCATTACAAGGAGTAGCGGATAATTATCCGAACAGTGAAGAAGGCAAAAATGCACAAGAAATCCTGACGAGTCAGATTCCGTTTTTAGAGAAAATGGAGTTGAGTACAACGGACTCATATAATTGGAAAATTTTATATCGAGTAGGTTCACAAGAGGATGAAAATACAAAAGCAATAGCCGAAAAAATCAAAATGTTAGTTGCTGCAGAAAGCCCTCAAAAACTATATTATTCCTATGATATTTATACTGAAAAAGAAAATTTCATCACCATTCACGGAATAAAATCAGAACTTTATGCTAAAGACATTGTATTTGTATTGAAGGATAATGTAAAATATAAATTGGTCGATCCTGCTATTGTGGTTTCGGGTGAGAACTACAAAGTGATTCAAATCAAGAAAAATATGGACACTTATTTAGCACCAAAAAATCAATAAATATGTTTGATAAAAAGCAAAAATCATACACCGATCTTTTGGGTAAAACCAATAGAATTGTTGAAGGAACTACTATAAAAGGCGATATTATTTCGCACGCTGATTTTAGATTAGACGGAAACTTGATAGGTAATTTTCAGTCTGGAGGGAAAATTGTAATTGGCCCAGCTGGAAGCGTTACCGGAGATATTGTGTGTAAAAATGCAGATATTGAAGGGAAATTTGACGGAAAAATTCAAGTAACCGAAGTGCTGAATGTAAAATCAAAAGCGAGTATTCATGGAGAAGTTACCACTGGAAAATTATCGGTGGAGCCGGGAGCTGATTTTAGCGCTTCTTGTACAATGAAGACTAATGTAAAAAATCTAATCCAGAACGATGGACAACAATCCCAACAAAAAAAGAGCGAATAAATGGCTTGCGCTGATTAACATTCCGATTCAAATGGGGGCCATCATCTTTCTGTTTTCCTATCTGGGAGACTGGTTAGACGAAAATCATCCGCATCCAAAAGTATATTACAGTAAAATTTTAGTAATGGTAGGCGTTGCACTGGCTTTGTATAATGTGATACGACAGGTAAACGAAATCAATAAAATGCAGTAATTTTTCAAGAGGGAAAAGGAATAAAAACGAGCTGTAAGCGTCCGGATGGTCGAATAAATTAAAATAACTTTGCGCCTTAGTGCCGTTGCGGCAAAAAATAAATACAATGAATTTAAAAAATTACAAACCGCTTCTGCCTTTATTGGCACTTGCGGGATTGGCTTATGTGGTTCATCGAGTTGCTTTTTATCTATTAGATATAAATGATGCGACTTTTTATTATTCGATAGAAACCCTCTATATGTTATTTCTGGTTTTGTCTATTATGGTATTTGTAGTTCTGTTAAAAGTCAAAGAACGCAGTTTTGATAATGTGGGGATGTCATTTCTTTTGAGTACCAGTATTAAAATGATTGTTTGTTATCTGATTTTAAAGCCTATATTGCAGGTTACAGCTCAAAACAATGCAATAGAGAAAAAGAATTTTTTTATGATGTTTATTCTCTTTTTAGCAATTGAAACCATACTAACAATACGTATATTAAACGAAAAGCAATAAATATGTTATTCAAGGAACAAATCCATCAAAAATAATTTTTTATATTCTTTTGAATATTAATAAAAGATGTACATTTGCACCAAATTTCAGAAACGTAATAAATTAAGATAATTAACTGTTATGGTGATTTCAAACAAACCACTTAGATTTATATTAGCGACTTTAGTAGCGTGTCTTCCTTTAATTAGTTTTGCAAATCCTGAACAGGATACTGTAAAAGTGAAAACAGAAGTTGCCCATGAGGCAGCCGAAGGAGCTCATGCTGAACCAACAGATGTAAAATCTAAAATTAAGGCATTTATTAATCATCACCTTTTGGATGCGCATGATTTTACCTTTTCAGCAAATGAAGAAACAGGCGCGCATTATGGTTTTTCATTGCCAATTATTCTTTGGGATAATGGTTTGCAAGTATTTTCTTCTTCAAAATTTCATCATGGTGAAGAAGTTGCTGAACACAATGGAAACTTCTACGTATTACACCACGAAAAAATATACAAAACGGATGCTTCTGGAACTTTAACAGAAGAGCACGGTCACCCTACAAATGTTAGACCTTTAGATTTATCAATCACTAAAAGCGTTGTTGGTATTTTAGGAATAGCAATCTTAATGTTTGTATTGTTTACAAGTTTAGCAAAATCGTATGCTAAAAATGGCGGTATAGCTTCAGGAGCTGGTCGTTTCTTTGAGCCACTTGTGCTTTATGTAAGAGATGAAATTGCCATTCCAAACATTGGAGAAAAAGGATATAAAAAATACATGAGTTATTTATTGACTATATTTTTCTTTATTTTCTTTTTAAATATATTAGGATTAACTCCGCTAGGATTTAACGTAACTGGAAATATTGCTATTACAGCATCACTAGCTTTGTTGACGTATTTAATTACAACTTTTACGGCTAATAAAAATTACTGGGGACACATTTTCTGGATGCCAGGTGTGCCAACTCCAATGAAATTTATTTTGGCTCCAATTGAATTATTGGGAACAATCATCAAACCATTTTCATTAATGATACGTTTGTACGCTAACATTTTAGCAGGACACGTTGTATTGATGAGTATTATTGGTTTAATGTTTATCTTTAAAAGCTGGATTGGAAGTACTTTGTCATTCGGATTGGCATTTGCACTTTCTATCCTTGAAATATTAGTTGCGTTTTTACAAGCGTATATTTTTACCATGTTATCTGCACTTTATTTTGGAGCAGGAAACGAAGAGCATCATCACGACGAAGCTCATTAGATTGCAGATTTTTGAATTAAGATTTTTGAATGCAGATTTGCGCCATTCTGAAATCTAAAATCGTTAATCTTCAATCTTAAATCAAATTGAATGTTTAATTTTTAATATATATATTATGGAAATTCCAACTATTGTAGGAGCAGGATTGATTGTTATCGGAGCAGGTTTAGGTATTGGTAGAATTGGTGGTTCAGCAATGGACGCTATCGCTCGTCAACCAGAAGCTTCTGGAAAAATCCAAACAGCTATGCTTATCGCAGCTGCACTTATTGAAGGTATTGGTTTCGCTGCGTTATTCGCATCGTAATTAAAACTTAAAAAACAATAGTTACAACGGTTGGTTGTAACTATTGTTTTTAAAATTAAAACATTACAAATTGCGATTAAAAGCAATTCATACTTTAAAATTTATAATTAGATATAATGGATAAGTTAATAAATGATTTTTCGTTTGGTTTGTTTATTTGGCAAATAGCAATATTTGTTGGATTAATACTCTTATTAAAAAAATTCGCTTGGAAACCAATTCTTGATGCAGTTAATGATAGAGAAGAAGGAATTAAAAATGCATTACTTTCTGCTGAAAATGCTAGAAAAGAAATGCAAAATCTTCAAGCTGACAACCAACGTATTTTACAAGAAGCAAGATTAGAGCGTGACAACATGCTTAAAGATGCTCGTGAAATGAAAGAGAAAATGGTTGCTGATGCTAAAAATGAAGCGCAAGCTCAAGGATTGAAAATGATTGAGCAAGCGAAAGCAGCAATTGAAAGCGAAAAAAATGCAGCTATGGCAGAATTGAAATTACAAGTTTCAACTTTATCATTGAGTATCGCAGAAAAAATATTGAAAGACGAATTATCTAACAAAGAAGCTCAAACTAAATTAGTTGAGAAAATGTTAGGTGACGTAAAGTTAAACTAACAATTATGGCAAGTACAAGAGCAGCAATTCGTTATGCAAAAGCAATTCTAGACTTAGCAAACTCAAAAGGTGTTGCCGAAGTTGTAAATAGCGACATGAAATTCATTGCTTCGACAATTAATGGTAATTTGGAATTGAGTACTTTTATTCAAAATCCAACCATGAAAGTGGAAGTGAAAGAGAAAGCACTGTTAGAAGTTTTTGCAGGTATCAATGGCGTAACTCAAGGGTTGTTTCATTTGTTATTTGAAAACAAAAGATTCGAAATTCTAGAAGCAATTGCAATAGAGTACAGTAAATTATCTGATATTATGAATGGTATTGAAGTAGCTCAGGTTACTACAGCAATTCCTATGGATGCAGGATTAGAAGCACAAGTTTTGGCTAAAATTGCAACCCTTTCAGATAAAAAAATCACTATAGAAAATATAGTAGATGCTTCAATCATTGGAGGATTTATTCTAAGAATAGGCGACAAGCAATACAATGCTTCAGTAGCCAACAGATTACAAGTATTAAAAAGAGAGTTAAGTAATTAGTTTTATTGCACATTTAAGTGTCTAAATTATAAATTAAGATGGCGGAAATCAAACCTGCTGAAATTTCAGCAATATTAAGAAAGCAAGTAGAAGGTTTTGAATCTGGTGCTACACTAGAAGAAGTAGGAACAGTACTTCAAGTTGGAGATGGTATTGCTCGTGTTTACGGGCTTTCTAATGTTCAATATGGAGAGTTAGTTGAATTTGACAATGGATTAGAAGCTATTGTTTTGAATCTTGAAGAAGACAATGTGGGTGTGGTACTTTTAGGACCATCAACAGGAATCAAAGAAGGTTCAACTGCTAAAAGAACACAACGTATTGCTTCTCTTAAAGTAGGAGAACAAATGGTAGGTCGTGTAGTAAACACTCTTGGTTTTCCAATTGATGGAAAAGGACCAATCGGTGGAGATTTATACGAGATGCCTTTGGAAAGAAAAGCTCCTGGAGTTATCTTCCGTCAACCAGTTACTGAGCCATTACAAACAGGTATTAAAGCAGTAGATGCTATGATTCCAGTAGGTCGTGGACAACGTGAGTTAGTTATTGGTGACCGTCAAACAGGTAAATCAACTGTTTGTATCGATACTATCTTAAATCAAAAAGAATTTTATGATGCTGGGAAACCAGTATTCTGTATATATGTTGCAATTGGACAAAAAGCGTCAACTGTAGCAGGAATTGCTAAAATGTTAGAAGAAAAAGGAGCAATGGCGTATACCATTATTGTTGCTGCTAATGCTTCTGATCCAGCTCCAATGCAAGTTTATGCTCCTTTCGCGGGTGCTGCAATTGGAGAATATTTTAGAGATTCAGGTCGTCCGGCTTTAATTGTTTATGATGATTTATCTAAACAAGCTGTTGCTTACCGTGAGGTTTCTCTTTTATTAAGAAGACCACCGGGACGTGAAGCATATCCTGGAGACGTTTTCTACTTACACAGTAGATTATTAGAGCGTGCTTGTAAAGTAATTGCAGATGATGGAATTGCTAAAGACATGAACGATTTACCAGATTCATTGAAGTCAATTGTAAAAGGTGGTGGTTCATTAACTGCTTTACCTATTATTGAAACTCAAGCTGGTGACGTTTCTGCATACATCCCAACAAACGTAATTTCGATTACAGATGGTCAAATTTTCCTTGATGGAGATTTGTTTAACTCTGGGGTTCGTCCAGCGATTAACGTAGGTATCTCGGTATCTCGTGTTGGAGGAAATGCACAAATTAAATCAATGAAAAAAGTAGCAGGTACTTTGAAACTGGATCAAGCACAATTCCGTGAATTGGAAGCGTTTGCTAAATTTGGTTCTGATTTAGATGCAGTTACTTTAAATGTAATTGAAAAAGGAAAAAGAAACGTTGAAATCTTGAAACAAGGTTTGAACGATCCTTATACAGTTGAAGATCAAGTTGCGATTATCTATGCTGGTTCTAAAAACTTATTGAGAAATGTTCCTGTGAACAAAGTAAGAGAATTTGAGAAAGATTTCTTGGAATTCTTGAACAACAAACACAGAGCTACTCTTGATGCGTTGAAAGCAGGAAAATTAACAGACGAAATTACAGATGTAATCGAAACTGTAGCAAAAGAATTATCAGCAAAATATAACTAATTTAGTGAAAAGTGAAAAGTGAGTAGTTTTGGCTATTCACTTTTCACGAATCACTCTTCACTATAAATAAAATGGCAAATTTAAAGGAAATCCGTAATAGAATTACTTCCGTTTCATCTACGATGCAAATTACATCGGCAATGAAAATGGTTTCTGCAGCAAAGCTAAAGAAAGCACAAGATGCAATCACAGCAATGCGCCCTTATGCCGAAAAATTAACGGAATTATTGCAAAATCTTTCTGCTACCCTTGAAGGTGATGCAGGTGGAGAATTTACAACACAACGTGAGATTAAAAAAGTTTTAGTGGTAGCGATAACTTCAAATAGAGGTTTATGTGGTGCATTTAATACAAATGTTATCAAAGAAGCAAAAAGCCGTTCCGAGTTTTATGCTGGAAAACAAGTTGATATTTTTGCTATTGGTAAAAAAGGAAATGATGTTTTGAGCAAAACATTGTCAGTAGTAGATAATCAAAGTACTGTTTTTGACGATTTGACTTTTGATAATGTAGCTAAAATTGCTGACCTGTTAACGGAGAAATTCGTTTCTGGTGAATACGATAAAATTGAGTTGATTTACAACCAATTTAAAAATGCTGCGACACAAATCGTTCAAACAGAACAATTTTTGCCATTAGCACCAATTAAATCAGATCTTACAGTTTCGACTGGAGATTATATCTTTGAACCTTCAAAAGAAGAAATTGTGTTGACTTTGATTCCAAAATCATTAAAAACACAATTGTATAAAGGAATTCGTGATTCATTTGCTTCAGAGCACGGAGCGCGTATGACTGCAATGCACAAAGCAACTGATAACGCAACGGAATTGAGAAATCAATTGAAGTTGACTTATAATAAAGCACGTCAAGCTTCTATTACTAATGAAATCTTAGAGATTGTTGGTGGCGCTGAAGCATTGAATGGGTAATACATTATTGATTCAAAATATATTCTAAGAGCCAACAGATGTTGGCTCTTTTTTTGTTTTAAATAAATTGTTGTTAAGGGATTTTTTTTAACTACTGTAATCCTTGTTTACTCCATAAATCATAATACTTTCCTTTTTGTTCTAATAATGCATTATGGTTTCCTGACTCTACTATAGTTCCATTTTCCATTACCAAAATAGTATCTGCGTTAGCTATGGTGCTCAAACGATGGGCAATGACGATAACTGTTTTTCCTTGAGATTTAAAGTTGTCGATCACTACTTTTACAGTGCGCTCCGAATTAGTGTCTAATGAAGAAGTGGCTTCATCCATTAATAAAACTTCAGGTTTTTTGTACAACGCTCTTGCTATGGCAATACGTTGTTTTTGTCCTCCGGAAAGCATGGCACCATTCTCACCAATTTGAGTTTCAAAACCATTGGGTAATTTTTCAACAAATTCTGTAATTCCCAATTGTTTGGATAGATCTAAAATGCGTTGAATATTAGGAAATGAATCACCTAAAGCAATGTTTTCGATAATATTTCCCGAAAAAAGATTGAGCTGTTGCGGAATGACGCCGATACAATTTCGTAGGCTTTGATAATGTATGAATTGAGAATCATACTCTCCAATATAAATTTTTCCTTCTTTTATGGGATATAAGTTTTGTAATAATGAAATCAGTGTTGTTTTACCGCTTCCGCTTTCGCCAACGATAGCTGTGGTTTCATTTTTCTTGAAAACAGCATTAAAATTTTTGAAAACTTCTGTTCGAGAGCCATAACGAAAAGTTACATTTTCGAATTTTATATCTCCCATATTTTCTCGTTGCAATTCGACTTTATTTTCTGTTTCTTCTCGTTCTAAATCCATTATCTCAAAAAGTCTGTCGGCTGCTATCAGTGCATTTTGCGCCGTTTTGTTCATCCCAATCAACGAAGCAACAGGCGAAGTAAAATATCCAATCAAAGCATAAAATGAAAACAATTCCCCTGGAGTAATGGCTCTGTCAATCACGTAACCCGAACCAATCCACATTAGAATAACGGTAAAAACGGAAGCTAGAAATTGGGTAGAGGTCCCCGAAAAAACACTGTTTAAACCTGATTTGTAGGTAGTAAACAATAGTTTTACAAATTTATTTTCTGTCTTTAGATTTGAAAATTCTTCGATTCCAAATTCTTTTACGGTTCTGATATGCGTGACACTTTCCACCAATTGCGTTTGTAACTCGGCAGCATTTTCCATGATAACGCGTTCCACTTTTTTATTAAACTTATTTAAAATAAAATAAATAGCTCCATAAAAAGGAATCACCAACAAAATTACCAGCGCTAATTTCCAATAATACGTAAACATCAGCGTGAAGGAAAAAATTACAATGAAGATATTGACAATCATATCAATTGCCACTTCATTGATGAAGGATCTAATTTTTACGGCATCGCCAATCCGTGATGTGATTTCGCCCACTTGCATCGTGTCAAAAAAACGTTGTGGCAAATGGAGCAAATGTTTATAGTATCCCAAAATTAATTTGGCATCAATTAATTGCCCCGTTTTCATGACAAAAACACTCTTTTTAGAACCAATGTAGGCTTGCAATATGATGATAATAATCATGGAAACACTCAGCAGATTCAATAAATTTCTGTTGCCTTCCACCAAAACATAATCGGTAATTTTTTGAATATAAATGGACATGGCCAATCCTAAAACGGTAAAAAGTATAGCACCCACTAAAGCCTGAATTAAAATGGTTTTATGCGGCTGTACCAGATTCCAAAAGCGTTTTAATGGAGTAACTTTTTCGCTGTATTCCTTGAAATCATCATTCGGTGCAAAAAGAATCAATACACCAGTCCAGATTTTTTGAAATTCTTCATACGTATAGGTTTCCATTTTGCCATAGGCAGGATCCATTGCTTCAATTTTAGTCTTGCTAACAGCATATACCACAATATAATGATGCAATTGTTCTTTTACTACAACGTGAGCGATAGCAGGCAGTGGAATTTTATCAATAGCATCCATGCCTCCTTTTACTCCCTTGGCAGAAAACCCCATTTTTTCGGCAGCTTCAATTATCCCCAGCACATTGGTACCTCGTTTATCGGTATTGGCATATTGACGAATTCGCGCTATTGGCAGATTAACTTTGTAATGATTGCCAATAGAAGCGAGACAAGCAGCACCACAATCTTTGATATCATGTTGTTTTATTTTTATCGAGGCCATTATATAATTAGAAATTAGTAGTTAGAAATTAGTAATTTTGATTTTCTATAAATTAATTTCTTTATGAAAAACGATAATTTTATCCATGTAAAGTCAAAAAAATTTGCAATTAGAATCATCAATACTTTTAAGTATTTACAAACAGAGAAAAAAGAATTTGTTTTGTCTAAACAAATGCTTCGAAGCGGAACAGCAATTGGTGCTTTAATTAAAGAAAGTGAATTTGCCCAAAGCAGAAAAGATTTTCTGAACAAATTGTACATCGCTTTAAAGGAAGCAAACGAAACCCAATATTGGATTGAACTATTGTTTGAAACGGAATACATTACAAAAATAGAATTTGATTCCTTGTCTAATGATTGTCTTGAAATAATAAAACTATTGGTGGCCATAACAAAAAAATTAAAAGAAAGTTTAGGTAATTAAAAATTAGCAATTAGAAATTAGCAATTTCGCCAATTACTAATTTCTAACTCCTAATTTCTAATTGTTTCGGGTTGAGCCAATCATCTACTTTATCAAACAATAAATCAAATAAGCTTCTTCTTGTAATGATGTACCGCGTAGTGAGTGTCATTCCTTTTGTAATTTGGGTTTTGTAACCGGATTGCAATTGCATTGCGGTAGAATTCAGAGCGCATCGTACTTTAAAAAAAGCTTGTTCCCCTTGAATAGTAATATTACGGTCAATATCGATCACTTTTCCTTCCAGTAATCCCCATTGATTGTAATTGAAAGCATCCAATTGGAATTTTACTTTTTGGTTTTTCTGGATCATTCCAATATCGTTAGGTGAAACGGTACTTTCTACAATCAATTGATCTACTGCTGAAATAGTGGCAATAGGTTGAGAGGCATTTAGGAAAGAACCGGTTTGAATCCCCGAGAAGTTTTCTATAGTGCCCGATAAAGGGGCAGTAATAACGTAATTCTTGGATTCAACGGTTATTTTTTGGAGCGTTCCGTTTAGGTTTTTGAGTTGCTCTTCGAGTTCTCTTTTTTTGTTTTGCCACACACTGCGCTGGTTTTTCTCGAATCCGGAAAGTGCTTGTTGGGCATACGTATAATCGAAACTGTATTTTTCGAATTCTGCTCTGGCAATCACACCTTTGTCATACAATTGCTTGTTGCGGTCATAGCCTATTTTGGCTTGGGCAATTTTACTTTGTAATTCACTTTGTTTGCTCGCATAGCTATACCACTCTTGTTGTATTGCAGGTGTTTTCAGCGTATTGCTTTTGCCCAAAACTACCAGCGACAAATCATGAACTTGATCATGAACAGTTGATGAAACCTCCTGATTAGTGGCTTTCTCCGTATCCAAGTTTTCTTGTGTAAGTTGTACCAGTGTATCGCCTTTTTGCACGATACTATTGTTCTTGAGATTGACAAATGTCACTTTACCATTGACCAAGCTGGTTACCGGAACATTATCTGTAGTACTACGTACTATGCCACGACTTTGGCTGCTGATATCTATTTTGATAACAGGTAATAGTGTCAGAAAAATAAGTATAGCGATAATCAGCACCAAGTAAATAGAAATACTTTTGGTTTTGTTTTTGGCGATAAGATTTTCAAGTGTGTTTATGGGGTCTGAACTGAAGTTCATTTTCTATTGTAATTTTAAAATTTTTAACTTGAAATACGATTCAGAATAATGTATTTATTGGTTATTTCAGAAAATCAAGTATTTAAATTAAATTTATTGTACAAAAGTAAGTCGCTTTTTCAAGCAACTTACTTTTTTGAATTCAATTGGGATAATTTTTATTTAATATATCCATACTGTTCATGAGTACTTCTAACGGAATCAGCCCATGCATCAAAAGAATTCCAAGTTCTATGAGCTGCTGCCCCTAAAGTATTAAAAAAACCATCCCCTCCAGAGATTTCTATCATTTGATTAAAATCTAATTCTACGGTAATATTTTCTAATAAATTCATAATTTAATTATTAAAGGTTAAATAATAATGCAAGAAGCAACATGACGGAGTTATATAAACTATGAGTTAGTACTGCGCTTAATACATTTTTTTGCATTCTAACTTTGATGAGCACTACTGATAAAAAAAATTGAGGTAAAAATAGGACTATGTAATTGTAAACAGTAAAATGTTCAATTGCAGTAATATCATAATTATCAATGTGGATAGCCACGAATGATATTGTAGATAAAATCATAATTAGATAAAGAATTAATTTTGATTTATCATAATACTGATATAAAATTATACTCAATACATAAATCAAGCACAAAATCTTTATTATCAATAAATTAGACGAAAAAATATAAATACTAATAAATACAACACTGTACCAAACTAAACTGTTTTTTTTTAAAGGTACCCTAAAGATTAATTCTTCAATTATTGGTGCAAATATTAACACCCCAATAGTAGTGAAAAAAAAGTTTTTTTTGAATTCTTCTTCAATAATACTTACAGAAGATTCATTATAATTAAAAATATTTTTTAGCAATTCTATTAATAAGATTGTTGATATCATTAAAAATGAATGCCTTAAAACAAATACTACATCATTCTTATTCATAATTTTACTAAAGTTTTTTTTAATTAAATTTTCTAATTACCAAGTACCTTGACTACCACTAGGTACGGAATTCCAACCAGCCATAAAATCATCAATAGCATCGTATACACCTGCGGCATTAAGAATTTTTTCAATCCATTTTCCTTTTCCTCCCCCTTCAACTTCTTGTACTTCCTGAGCATTCAGCTCCAATAAATTCAAATTATTTAAATTCATAATCTCTATTTTTTAAAATTAAACATTTTTTTTTCTAACAAAAGGAGTTTCTCGAGAACTTTCTTTTTATTCATGGTACAGTCTTTATTCCGGCAGCTGTAAATTCCGTTTGCTTTGTTTTTTATAGGGTTACAAAACAGCTGTATTATTCCCTCACAATCGGCCAGATTATAATTTAGAAAATGATTCCGTTTTTACAGTAACGTCTTACTAAAAAAAACTATCTCACTTTTCTGATGCCAAAACTAGAGTAAGAAGCGGTTCTACGCAAACTGTTGTTATCGGAATTCCGTGAATTCCGATACTTATTTTCTGGATTTCTTATTTAGTAATTTTTAATTAATTGAAAAACAATGGATTAACATTTTAGTAAAAAACGTATAAAAATTAGTGATTTAGGCGTGATTGTCATTTTTTGACAATTGTAGCGTATTGCTTCTGCCCAAAACTACAAGAGACAAATCATGAACTTGATCTTGAACAGTTGAAGAAACCTCCTGATTGGTGGCTTTCTCCGTATCCAGGTTTTCCTGGGTCAGTTGCACCAATGTATCGCCTTTTTGCACGATACTATTGTTTTTGAGATGGACAAATGTCACTTTTCCATTCACCAAGCTGGTTACCGGAACATTATCCGTGGTACTGCGTACTATGCCTCGACTCTGGCTACTGATATCGATTTTAATAACAGGCAATAGTGCCAGAAAAATAAGTATAGTCATAATCAATACCAAGTAAATAGAAATACTCTTGGTTTTGTTTTTGGCAATAAGATTTTCGAGGGTGTTTATGGGGTCTTGAGTGATGTTCATAATAAAGTGTAATGGTAAGCTATAAGAAAAATAGCAATAAAACAGCTACATTAATTTAAATAATCAATTGGCTTTTATTTTGTGCAAGAGTAAAAAAATGTGCCTAATAATACTACCCAATAAGATATAATTTGATTGAATTGTGCTATAAACTGTAAAAGATATTTTCAATTTTTTCTTGTTAAGAAAAAATTAACTTCATGAATTTTTATATTCATGAAGTTAATTTAGAGATCAATTTAAATATTTAGAATGTAAGTAAAAAATCGAAATTTTTGTGTCAAAAAAATCTTAATAAAAATATACAAATATAGATAACTGAAGTTAATAAAAACCCATTGCATATACCATGAAATATTTTTTCTATATTAATTTTTTTCATAACTAGTCCATTTGATTTCCTAATGCAATCATACCATATACAGCAGCTGCAGCCGCAAATCCTAGTCCGATACCCTTAATTAAAACAGGTATTGCTAGTAAAGGAAGAACCCCACCCTCTACAACCATTAATTCGTCGTTACTCAAATCTGTTAATTCTACACAATTTGTCATTTTTTTGAAATTTAGGTTTATTATTTTTTTGAAATTATTTCCACATCGGTTGTAAATCATGTTTTATTGCAATTCCAACTGCAACCGCTGAGCTAGCTAACATTGCCCCCATCATGTATCCAACATATAATAATGGGATGAATCCACCATCTACTTCCTGCCCTTCTTGAGCATTTAGCTCCACTAAATTTAAATTATCTAAATTCATTTTTTAAGTTTTTAAAATTAAACATTTCATTTTAATAAAAAGTTTCTCGAGAACTTTTGTGCTAGTTTTTTTAGAGACTACAGCTTTAAAACTCTTTACTCTGTTTTTTTAAAAGGGTTGCAATACAGCTGAATTATTCCCTTATGCTTTGTTTTTTGAGGAACAAATAGCTTTACCTAAAACCTCGTGCTCTGAATTTTTAAAAGGGTTACATAACAGCTGAATTATTCCCTTATGCTTTGTTTTTTAAGGATTACAAATTAGCTTTATCAAATCCCATGCTTTTTTTTATAGGGTTACACAACAGCTGTATTATTCCCTTACAATCGGCCTGATTATAATTTAGAAAATGATTTGATTTTTACAGTAACGTCTTACTAAGAAACCTTGTCCCTTTTCTGAGGCCAAAACTAGAGTAAGAAAGAGGTTCTATGCAAACTGTTGTTATCGGAATTCCGTGAATTCCTTGTCGAAATTCAGGAATTTAGATAAAATATTTTTTTAAATAATTGATAAACAACAATTTATATATTTATCAAAATAGCTATTTTTTCGTATCCTTTTGGATGAGTTACTGTATTTTTGTAAAAACCTTACTACAATGACTTACCTACAACCGATTAAAACGTTTTTTTTAGTATTATTTTCTCTTTTTTTATGGTCGCAATCTACTATTACTAAACATTCTTCTTTATCTTATGATAGCATAGATAATAATTATTTTAAAGACGAAGGTAATTATCAAAAACAATTATCTTGGGCAAATGTGTATCTCGAGAAAGCTCAAAAGGATAATAAATCGATCCGAAAAGCCAGAGGTTATTATTTAGTAGCTATTTTGTATTATACTAACAAGCCTCAGAAAGCAATACAGTATTTAGATAGTGTCATAAAATATTCTAAAAACAATAGTAATAAATTTTTTCCAGCAGCTGCTTATTGCGAAAAAGCAGATTTATTATTAAAACAGAGAAAGTTCGATGAAGCTTTACGTAATTTTAATTTGGCTGAACAAGCTGCTTTTAAAACAAATATTGATTATTACTATGTAGTAAGAAATTATATAGCCATTACAAAATCTGAGGAATTGGGAGAGGTCGGCGAAGCTTTAAAATTGTACCAAGAATGTTTTAACTATTATCGTACTAAAGATTATCGAGGGGAATATTATTCATGGGATTATCAAAACATAATCTTTGGATTGGCGGATTGTTATAAGGCTTTAAAAAAATCAGATTCTACTACTTTTTATAATACTTTAGGGTATAAAGAAGCTTCAATTACAAAAAAAAAGGTCTACCAACTATTATTTTCTTTAAATGAGGGCGCCAATCAAATTGATAAAAAGAATTATTCTGTAGCTCTGGATAGTATTTATAAAGTACTCCCAGAATTAATTAAAATAAAAAATGAAATAAATGTTTTAGCTTCTTATTATTATCTAGGCAAAGCTTATGCTGGTTTAGGGAATAAATCAAAAGCAGTTCGAAATTTTATAAAAGTGGATTCGATGTATAAAATTAAAAAAAGAATTACACCTGAGTTTATCAGTGGGTATTCTTATTTGATTGATTATTACAAACAGATAGATGATAAAGAAAAACAGCTACAATACATTACAACGTTTATGGGTATTGATAGTGTGTTGCAAAGAAACTACAAACATTTAAATAAGGTTTTATTAAAAGAATATGATACTCCTCATTTGTTTACTGAAAAAGAAAATCTGATTCAGTCTTTGAAAAAAAAACAAACTACTTCTTATGTTGGTATATTGGTTTTGGTTCTATTAGTAATTGCCATTGGTGGTTTTGGAGGCTATCAGTATTATTTAAAAAAACAATACCGAAAACGATTTGATGCTATTGTGTTTCCAACACCGATTGAGCGTACTAACAATCCAAAAAATGAGGATACAAAAATAGTTGTAGAAGAGATTGTTGCTGAAGAACAATCACGGATTCCCTCAGAAATTGTAAAGCAATTGCTTGAAAAGTTAGCTTTATTTGAAAAAGATAAAGCTTTTTTAGAAAAAACAATCACAATTCAAAAAGCAGCCGTGAAATTGAATACGAATACTAAATATTTGTCTAAAGTAATTAATGAAAACAAAGGAAAAACATTTGTTAACTACATTAATGATCTTAGAGTCGAGTATGCCGTCACTCAATTACAAGTACAACAAAAACTACGTAATTTTACGGTGCAAGCTTTGGCCAATGAGTTTGGATTCAATAGTGCGGAGTCATTCTCATCAGCTTTTTATAAAAAACACAAGATTAAGCCTACATATTTCATAAAAGAGCTGGAAAATTCAAAATAAGGTGAAGTTACTGTATTACAGTAATATGTGTTTTTATACAATATCGAAATTCACGGAATTTCGATAACTAACTTTTATTTTTTTCCAAAAAATAATTAAGACGTTATAAATTTGTTCAAATAACATTTAAAATCTATAAAATGAAAACAGACAAACAAAAAGTAAAAGTATCTAAGTTTAATTTAGAAAAAATGAAAGTAGCAAAGTTGGATAATTTAAATTTAATTAATGGAGGATATGAATTAGTTAAAGATGATCCAATCAATACTGGACAATTAGGAGGTAAACTTTCCACAAGAAATTGTTAATACCTTTAATTTACTTAATCTAAAAAATCTATACATGTTGATAGTCGAATATGATTTCAAAACAATAAAGTTGAATTATTATTTAGTTTTATTGTTTTTTATTTTATCAAGTTGCAAATCTACGAACGAAGTTACTACTTCTCCCCTAAAATCAGTTCCAATTAAGGAATTGAGTTCTTTAGATATGAAAACATGGCATCAAAAAGATTATCAACAAGATAGTATACCAGGAATATCGTTGGACAAATGGTATAAACAGAATAACAAGAAACCTAAAGACAGGGAAATCATAATTGCGGTAATTGATACTCAAATCGATTTGAAACACGAAGATTTACTAGGACAAATCTGGACAAACCTAGAAGAAATTGCAAATAATGGGATTGATGATGATCATAATGGTTATATAGACGATATTAATGGTTGGAGTTTTACAGGTACTAATAGTGGTGGATATGTAGTATGGAATAGCTTTGAATATGTTCGCATTGTAAATAACTGGGGATCATTGTTCAAAGATAAAACAGAATCTCAAATCGATACTCAATATCTGTACAAATACAGACAATACCAAAGAGCAGTAAAAACGCTAGAAGAAAGGAATAAATATTATAAAAACTGGTTAAAATCTTTAAAATATAACATCGCGGTTTATCCAAAAGTAAAAGACACTTTAAAATATTTTTTCCCTAAAGAGGATTATACCTATCATCAATTGGATAGTATGTATAATAAGTATAAAATAAATAGCAAAACGTATAAACAAAGACGGGATGATAATGACCAAGATCTAGGAGCTTTAATCGATTGTATGATGGCTAATTTAGAAGTAAATCATAAAACGCTTGAGGACATAAAAGATTTGGAGGTACAACTAGATTCCGTTGTTAACAAAAGTTTGAACTTGAGTTATAATGAAAGGCTACTTATAGGTGATAATCCAACTATTCTAGAAATAGGATACGGTAATAACAATGTCAGTAACACAATAAAAGGGGTCAGAATAATTCAAGATCATAACACGATGGTATCTGGAATTATTGCAGCTAATAGAATGAACGAAAAAGGAATAAAAGGAATATTACAAAATGTAAAAATTATGCCTTTGAATATTTCTCCATCTGGTGATGAACATGATAAAGACATAACAATGGCAATCCGGTATGCTGTCGATAATGGTGCAAAAGTAATTAATATGTCTTTTGGAAAGGAGTTCTCTATGCATGAAGATTGGGTGTTTGAAGCATTTAAATATGCTGAAGAACACAATGTATTACTTGTTCGAAGTGCAGGAAATGAAAGTCTAAATGTAGATAAAAATGAATCTTTCCCCAGAGATATATCACTTGGCGGATTAAAAGAGATATGCGGTAATTTTATAACAATAGGATCTTCAACTCATAAATTAGATAGCACCTTTGTATCTGATTATTCCAATTATGGCAAAAATAATGTTGATTTGTTTGCTCCAGGGGATAAAATTTATACCACATCGGCAAGTAATTCATACAAATCAGACTCAGGAACCTCATTAGCTGCGCCAATGGTATCAGGAACAGCCGCTTTGATTTGGTCGTATTATCCTAATCTTACGGTGACAGAGGTAAAACAAATTATTTTAGAATCGGGTACTGATTATGATATTGAGGTTTTGGTTCCTGGTGGCGAAGGTAAAAAAGTGAAATTTTCGGAACTATCCAAATCAGGGAAAGTTTTGAATGTCTATGATGCGATGGAACTCGCTAAAAAAGTGAGCAAAAAGAAACGATAATGAACCACTATCAAGTTCGTCCTTTCTCACACTATGTTTTAAGGACCCCTTTATTTCCATTGTCTTTCTATTGGGATGTATTGGAAAAGTATTCTGAAGAAACCTTATTGTTGCAGTTTGAAAACCCTTATGTTAGAGAAGCCATTCGTATGGCTTCACCGGAACTATTAATTGCATTAGACAAGTGGAAAGCTAATCCTTTCAGTTTATCCCATAAAAAAAAGGATAGTTTACATCTTAGTTTATTGAAATATATTGCGCGAATATCAGCTCGTTGCACGCCTTTCGGGTTATTTGCTGGTTGTACAGTGGGCAAAATAGCTTCTGAAACCAACATTATACTTAATTCCCCTGAAAATTTCAGCCGTTTCACACAATTTGACATGCAATTTTGGGTGGCACTATTACACCAATTTGCTAAACGAAAAGAAGTTAGATCCTATCTTAAATATTATCCAAATAATTCCATATACGCTCTTGGGGATTTTTACCGATATGTTGAATACAACTATGTAAAAACAAAAAGAGCGCATAGTATTTCCGCACTCCGAAAATCGACACTATTGAAAGATTTATTGTTACAAGCAAAATCTGGGATGACTGTTGATGAAATGGTTTTTCTTCTTGCAGATGATGCATCTGAAACAGCAGAAGCTTTAGAATATATTAATCAGCTTATCGATTTTCAGTTTCTGGTGAGTGAATTCGATGCAACAGTTACAGGTAGTAATGAATGGAGGCGTGTTTTTTCAATAATTAATAAAATTCCGAATTTAAAAGAAGAGACTACACTTTTGCAAAGTATAAAAAAGCAACTTTTAGTATTAGACCAAACGCTTGTTCTTTCTGAAAAAAACTATGAAGCTATAAAGGATTTAATTCAGAAAATAGGTGTCGAGTATGATGAAAAATATCTTTTTCAAACTGATTTAAATACGACCGCTTCCTTAAATACTTTGAGTTCTAGTTCTCAAAAAAAAGTTTTGCAAGCGGTTCGTTTTTTAAACGGAATTCAAAAGCAAAAAAAGTCTGAAAACCATACGAGTTTTATAAAAGCATTCACTAAAAGGTATGAATCAAGAGAAATGACTTTGGCAACTGTTTTGGATACTGAAACGGGAATTGGGTATCTTCAAAATTCTGAAATGAATGATACGCATGAGATTTTGGAGCAGTTTTCTTTTAAAAGTAAAGCTCAAGAATCAGTCAGTCAATCATGGACCTCTTGTGATTTTATAATGGAAAAAAAACTACGGGAATGTATTTTTAAAAATGAAAAAGTAGTTTCGCTTTCTGAGAATGATTTTCCGGATTTTGATTCTACTTGGAATAATGCACCGGCTACCTTTTCGGTAATGATTGAAATTGCATTACATCAAGAAAAAGAAATGCTTTCAATAGAATCTTCAGGAGATGTTAGCGCAGCAAAATTATTAGGGCGTTTTTGCAATGGAAACGATGCAGTTTACAATTTAACCGATGAAATTGTAGCAAAAGAGGTAGCCTATCATTCTGA
Source organism: Flavobacterium pasteuri (assembly GCF_048286615.1). Classification (NCBI taxonomy): domain Bacteria; kingdom Pseudomonadati; phylum Bacteroidota; class Flavobacteriia; order Flavobacteriales; family Flavobacteriaceae; genus Flavobacterium; species Flavobacterium pasteuri. The sequence continues at coordinate 236,868 of NZ_JBLVPN010000001.1, forward strand.
TAAAATTTTGGCTGAAATAGTTCATATTCCGGAATCAAGAACCGGTAATATATTGAGAAGACCAGTTTTAAGAGCATTTGAAATTGCCTATTTGGCTACTTCGGCAGTAACTCAAGACTACATGATTGATTTAAATGATTTAATGATTTCGATACGCAACAACAAAATTATTTTGAGATCTAAGAAGCACAATAAAGAAGTCATTCCTTGTTTGTCAAATGCCCATAATTATTCTAATAAATCGCTGCCTATTTATCATTTTTTATGTGATTTACAATCGCAAGATATAAAGCCTATTTATAGTTTCAGTTGGGGTATTTTAGAAACGCATTATGATTTTTTTCCAAGGGTTGATTATAACGGAGTACTACTTTCGAAATCAAAATGGATCGTAAGTAAAACTGAAATTATGTCTTTTTATAAAATAGATGACAATCAATTATTTGAAGCTTTTTCGATTTGGAGAAAACAACGAAACATTTCTCGTTTTGTAAATTGGGCCTATTTTGACAATACATTATTACTTGATTTTGAAAAAGAAATCGGGATTCAATTATTTTTAAGATCAGTTGTAAATCATGCTAAAATCACTTTAGAAGAATTTCTATTTACAGAGGAATCTGTGGTAAAAAACACCAATGGTAGAAATTTTACTAATCAGTTCATACTATCCTTTTTTAAAGACAAATTGTAAAGTATGAAAAGGGATTTTTGCATAGGAAGTGAATGGTTGTATTATAAAATATACACTGGAGTAAAAACAGCAGATCTTGTGTTGCTTGAAAAATTATATCCGGTTATTTTAGATTTAATAGAGAAAAGAATAATTGACAAATGGTTTTTTATTAGGTATAAAGATCCTGACGAACACCTAAGAATTCGTTTTCACTGTAAGACACCTGAGAATGCATCAACCGTAATAGCAAGAATATATCCCGTTTTAAATAAGTTGCTTAAAGAAAGTAGTATTTGGAAAGTACAAACGGATACTTATCAAAGAGAAATGGAACGATATGGTGAAAAAACGATGATTGATTCAGAAACACTGTTTTGGCATGATAGCGAAATGATAGTACGTTATTTAGCGGTAAAGTCCTCATTTGAAAGACATGAAATACAACTTTTATTTAGCTTTACTGCCATTGACATGTTTTTGAATTCTTTTGGATTAAGTAATTTGGATAAATTATTTTTAATGGATGAATTACAACTGGCTTTTAAAAAAGAGTTTGATGCGGATAAAAGCCTTAAAAAAGAATTAGATAAACAGTATAGAGAATTGTTCCTAGAAATGCAGCAGTTTATACTAGGAATAGCAATAGATGATTATCCTGAAATTTTCAATATTATAAAAGCAAAGCACCACAAATGCAAAGATCTGATTGATTCCGTAAAAGGAAAATTACAAATCCCTTTATCCGATTTTTTAACGAGCCACATTCATATTATGATAAACCGACAATACTCATCAAAGCAACGAATGTATGAGTTGGTGATTTATGATCATTTACATCGTTATTATAAGATGATGGAGTTTAGACATTTACCGCTTTAATAAACGTTAATTAAAAAGTAATGATGAATCAATAACCGACATTAGTCGGTTTTTTTATTAATTTTATGGTCTGAAACAACAACAGGAAAGAATGAAATTACAACTCAAAGAACTTACCACTAAACAAGAAATGCTGGCGCAATACCCAGTAATGCAATATTTATATACTAATTTCAGTTTAGAGAAATACAATACCTATCTTGATGATATGATCCCACACAACTACAAGCAAATCGCTGTTTTTGAGGGTGATGTGTGTGTTGGTCTCTCCGGATTGTGGTCTGGAACTAAACTCTGGTCAGGCAAGTATTTAGAAATTGATAATTTTATTGTACATCCAGAACATCGTAAAAAAGGAATTGGCAAAATGCTAACGGATTATGTCGATGCCAAAGCCAAAGAACTCGGATGTACTATGATTGTTTTAGACGCTTTTACGGGAAATTATACTGCACACCGTTTTTATTACAACCAAGGATACGTGCCTAAAGGATTTCATTTCCTTAAAATTTTAAACGAGGATGGATTAAGTTAAATAGAAAAGTATGAAAGGATATAAAACAATTGTTCTCTTATTTATCATTGCAATCAGCCTGACTTTTTGTGCTATGAAAAAAGAATTTCAAACAGAATTTCCTCAAGAAATACAATCTGCGTTTTATCAGAAAATGAAAGATGGTATCGATAGCGGTGGAACACATTTTTATATTGAATTCAAAAAACCGCTTGCAGCAAACATCAAACTGGAGAAAATCTATTTTCAAAATCAAGAATCTGCGGTTCAAGAAATCACTCCAAAAGACTTTGAATCTACTTTTTTGCAAAGCAATAAAAAAGAAGATTTGATTATGGATAAAAATCCTGCTAAAGAATATGGCAATAAAGCGCCGGTAATTCAAAAAACTAAATTTGATTTAAAACCTAACGAAGCAGTTTTGGAATACAAGAAGGACGATGAAACCCAGTTTTTTAAAATAACAAATCTCATAGAAAAGCCATTAAGATAATTTTGGTAAAAATGAATCACTTCTAGTCGTAGGTATTTCTGTTCCAAAACAAATATTCACTTCAGATGATTAAACCAAAGAATTCGTTATTTTTGTTTTTATAAATAGTAATAGACATATCATTTTGGGATTATATAAAAATCTTTTTAAACAAACTGCCATTTATGGATTGGCTACGGTTATACCAAGAATGTTCAGTTTTATACTGGTTCCATTATACACGGATCTGCTCCCAAAAGCCGAATATGGGAAGGTTTCCATCATTTTTGCCTGGATGATCTTTTTTAATGTAATTCTCGCGTATGGATTTGAGACGGCTTTCTTCAGGTTTTATAATAAAGAAACCGATAAGAAATCGGTTGTGGAAACAACATCTGTTTCTCTTTTTTGGACTTCTATTTCGTTTTTATTTATAGCCTTATTATTCAGGAATAAATTAGCCATTTGGTCTGGAATTGACGCTCAGTATATTACGTATACCATCTGGATTTTAGTTCTGGATGCCTTAGTGATTGTTCCTTTTTCTAAATTAAGGGTCAATCAGCAACCCATAAAATATGCTATAATCAAAATTGGAAATGTTGTAGTAAATCTGGTGTTAAACCTTTTCTTTTTGAGTTATTTACCGGCAATTGCAGAATCAAATCCGGATAGTTTTTTAAGTTCTTTTTACTTAGAAGATTTTCAAATAGGCTATATTTTTGTGTCTAATATCGTTGCGAGTTTAGTTACATTCCTGATACTTTCCCCTAGTTACCTTTTGCTGAAATGGCATTTTGATTTCAAGCTTTGGAAACGAATGATGAAATATGGTTTGCCTATTATGGTAGCCGGAATCGCATTTGCCATCAACGAACAGTTTGATAAAATTTTATTGGGGAAATTACTGCCTGCTAATATTGCAGAAGCTGAAGTGGGGGTATATTCTGCGTGTTATAAACTTGGTTTGTTTATGGTTTTGTACCGTACGGCCTACACATTAGGTATCGAACCTTTCTTTTTTAGCCATGCTGATAAGGAGGATGCTCCTCAAACCTACGCCACGATTACTAAGTATTTTGTCATTTTTGGCTCTTTTATTTTACTGTCCGTAATCGTTTTTGCCGATGTTTTAAAATACATCATGATTCAGGATGAGTCGTATTGGGAAGCTATGAAAGTGGTGCCGTTAATCATTTTGGCTAACTTTTTCTTGGGGATTTATACCAATCTTTCCGTTTGGTACAAACTGATAGACAAAACCCATATTGGCGCTTATATTTCCATTATTGGCGCTATAATTACACTAGCGTTAAATTACTTGCTAATCCCAACAATGAGCTATTACGGCTCAGCAATTGCTACGATTGCGGCCTATGGGAGTATGATGTTTATTTCCTACTATTTCGGAAATAAATATTATCCTATTCCATATGATACCAATAAAATAGCCATGTATCTGTTGATATCTATAGGATTTTCGGCAGTTTCATTTTATGGTTTTAGAGAGAATTATTACGTAGGAATCACGTTATTATTGTTGTTTATGTATTTTATATACCACAACGAGAAAGAATTATTAACCAAAATTTTGAATCGAAAAAAGAATTAGAATATAGTAGGGATAAGTCGCGACTTGTCCCTACAATGCCTTCAAAACAAAAAAATATGACAATAAACATAATCAACAAATCACAACACGCCTTGCCAAACTATGAAACTATAGCCTCGGCAGGAATGGACTTAAGAGCGAACTTAACAGAATCAATAACCCTAAAACCACTGGAAAGAACCATTGTAAAAACAGGTCTTTTCATAGAATTACCAATAGGTTACGAAGCACAAGTGCGTCCAAGAAGTGGTCTGGCGGCCAAAAAAGGAATTACTGTGCTCAATTCTCCAGGAACAGTAGATGCAGATTATCGTGGCGAAATAGGTGTGATTTTAGTAAATTTATCCAATGAAGATTTCGTTATCGAAAACGGAGAGCGTATTGCACAACTTATCATTGCAAAACATGAACGTGCCGAGTGGATTGAAGTTCAGGAACTAACAGAAACATCCAGAGGCGAAGGTGGTTTTGGAAGTACAGGAGTGAAGTAAAGCCCCCTAACCCCCGAAGGGTTAAGGAAAAAATATTCAAATAGAATCTAATATAAATTAAAATCCTACTCACCCCTAGTAGTAGTTCCCCTTTAGGGGGTTAGGGGGCTGATATGAAAATAATTGTCCCAATGGCCGGTCGTGGTTCACGTCTTCGCCCACATACATTAACTATTCCTAAACCATTAATTCCTATCGCTGGAAAACCAATCGTTCACCGTTTGGTCGAAGACATTGCTGGCGTATTGAATCAAGACATTGAAGAAGTAGCATTTATTATTCACGAGAGTTTTGGCAAAAAAGTTGAAGAGGAACTACTTGCTATTGCAAAAAAATTAGGCGCTAAAGGAACTATTTATTATCAAAATGAAGCGCTGGGAACCGGTCACGCCATTATGTGTGCCAAAGATTCTTTGAGCGGACCAGCAGTTATTGCTTATGCCGATACTTTAATTCGTGCCGATTTCGATTTAGATCAAAATGCCGATAGTGTTATTTGGGTAAAACAAGTTGATCAACCAGAAGCTTTTGGTGTAATCAACTTAAACGAAGCGAATGAAATAGTCGAACTGGTGGAGAAACCTAAGGAATTTGTTTCGGATCTAGCTGTTATTGGAATTTACTATTTTAAAGATGTAGCGGTTTTAAAAAATGAATTGCAATTAGTATTAGACAATAATATTATTCACGGCGGAGAATATCAAATTAACGATGGAATCAAGCAAATGATGGCCAAAGGCTTGAAATTTGTTCCTGGTAAAGTGGATGAATGGATGGATTGTGGCAACAAAGAAGTTACTGTAGAAACAAATTCCAGAATGTTAGGTTTCTTGCATAGTGACGGGACACATTTGGTAGATTTTGACGTCAAGTTAGAAAACTCCACAATTATTCCGCCATGTTATATCGGGGAAGATGTAGTGTTGATAAATGCAACAGTTGGACCTAATGTTTCTTTAGGAAAAGGATGTCATGTAATAAACAGCAGTATTAAAAACAGCTTGGTACAAACGCACTCACATATAAAAAACGCGAATTTAGATAATGCAATGATTGGGAATCATGCCAGTTTTGATGGTAACTTTACAAGCATCAGTATTGGAGACTATTCGGTTTTAGAATAAAATGGTTCGATTCTTGTACGTATAATTAGGATTTAGGATTAAAAAATAGAATGAAAAAAAGCGCTTTAATACTTTTATTTCTGGTTTTGCAATGCAATTCAGCTTTGCTATTGGCACAAACAGAACCCGAAGAAATTAAACTCGATACAGATCAGTTTCAGGAATTTTTTTATGAATCATTGCTTCAAAAAGGAATCGAAAATTATGACAAGGCGGTTGTAGCTTTAGATAAATGTGTTAAGATTAAACCAAATGATGCAGCTGTTTATTATGAATTAGGAAAAAACTATTTAGCATTAAAGGAATATAAAAATGCCTATTCTTCATTTGAAAAAGCCACACAAATTGATCCCAAAAACAAATGGTTCTGGGTAGGAATGTATGATGTGAGTTATGAAACGAGCGATTATAACCAGGCAATAGTGGTGATCAATGAATTGATAGAATTTGACGAAAAATATAAAGAAGACCTGACATCGCTTTATATGAGGACAAAACAGTTTGACAAAGCGTTGGATTTAATTAACGAGTTAAACGAAACATTTGGAAAAACGGACAGACGGGATATGTACAAAAGCCAGATTTTATCGGAAGGGAAATTTCAAAATATGGAAGCTTCAAATTTGTTAGAGCAAATTGAAAAGAACCCAAAAGAAGAGTCTAATTATATAAGCTTGATAGTTTTATATTCTAAAAATAATGAGGAAGAAAAAGCTTTTGAAATTGTCAAAAAACTGGAAAAAGCCTTGCCAAATTCTGAATGGGCCCAAGTAACGCTATTCAAAAATTATTTGGATAGTAATGACGCACCAAAAGCAATAAACGCGATGAATGTGGTTTTGGCCAGTACTAAAATTGATGCTAAAATAAAGCACAGAATACTGAATGAGTTTTTGATTTTTGCAGATAAAAATCCTCAATACACAACTGATTTAGAAAAAGCGATTTCATATTTCGATAATGACAAAGAAGTTAATGTAGCTAAGGAAATAGGAAAGTTTTTCCATGCGAAAAAGCAATGGGCAAAAGCGATTAAGTATTATGAACAAGCATTAAAAAACGGTTCAGGAGATGATATCGAAACCAATTTGCTTTTGCTTCAAACGTATACAGAAACAAAGCAATTTGAATTAGTGGCCAAAAAAGCGTCGGCAATGGTGGATACTTTCCCTACACAGCCCCAGTTTTATTACTATTCAGGTATGGCAAATAATCAATTGCAACAATTTAAAAAAGCTAAGGATATGCTGGAAATGGGCTTGGATTATTTAGTAGAGGACAAAGCATTAGAAATAAATTTCAACATTCAGTTGGGAGAAGCGTACAACGGTTTAGGAGATTTCAAGAAAAAAGAAATGTATTTTTCTAAAGCCAATCAATTATTAAAAGAAAAAAAATAATGAAAAAAATAGCAATAGTAGTATTAATAGCTCTTTTCATGGTGTCTTGTAAATCGAAAGCTATTGCAATTGAAGCGAGTAATGAGCCAATTGCAGCAGCAGAAAAAATGTCGGCCAAAAAAATCATAGAAAATCATTACAACAATAAAAATGAATTTTCTACATTATATATTAAGTCAAGCGCCCGCTATGCCGATGACAAACAAACGCAAAATGTTACCGCTGAAATCAAAATCAAAAAAGATGAACAGATCTTGGTAAGTATTCGTTTCCTGGGGATTACAATGGCAAAAGCATTGATCACTCCTAAAACAGTGAGCTATTATGAAAAGATAAATGGAAAATATTTTGAAGGTGATTTCAGTAGCTTAAGCCAATGGCTCGGAACGGATTTAGATTACAATAAAATTCAGAACATGTTATTAGGTCAAGCCATTGATGATTTGACCAAAGGAAAATATTTAGAAACGTTATTTGAACAAACGTATCGATTAGATGATACATCGAATAAAAACACGAAAAAATCATTCTTTTTTGATACCGATAAATTTTTAGTTCAAAAACAAGAAATTACCCAAACAGCGGAAGAACGAATGATCAAAGTAGCATACGCTGACAATAAAGTATATAACGAGTCGATATTGCCTACAAGCGTTTTAATCAATACGTTTCAGAAGAAAGGAAACACCGAAATTAATCTGGAATACAACTCGGTAACTTTCAATGAAGAACTTTCTTTTCCTTATAGTGTTCCAAATGGGTACAAAAGAATTATAATTAAGTAAATTAGCAAAAATATTTTTTCGATATGCCAAAATTTCTCCTAAGCCTAATTTTTATCTGTGTGACTTCATTACTGTGGAGTCAGGAATCACAACAAGAAAAATTAGAAGAACGTAAAGCTCAAATTCAAAAAGAAATTAGAGAAAATGAGAAGTTATTACAATCTGTAAAGAAAAAAGAAAAATCTGCTGTTAACGTGGTGGTTATTCAAAGCACTAAAATAAAGCTTAAAGAAAAATTAATAAACACGACTGAAAAGCAAACCAAATTGCTGAGTAATGACATGTATATTAATCAAGTTCAGATTAATAAATTGAAGAAAGAATTGGCAGAACTTAAGGAGGATTATGCCGAAATGATTGTCAAATCGTATAAAAGTCGTTCATCGGAAAGTAGAGCGATGTTTTTATTGTCATCTGAAAACTTTTTACAGGCGTACAAAAGAGCGCAGTATATGAAACAATATACTGGTTACCGCAAAATGCAGGGTGAAGAAATAAAAACGAAATCTAATAAGCTTACTGATTTCAATCAAAAACTGAATGTACAAAAAACTGCAAAACAAAAACTGATTGCTGAAAATGAAAAAGAGCGCTTATCACTAGAAAAAGAGAAAAAAGAGCAATTGAAGTTAGTAAACGTTATCCAAAAAGACAAAAAGAAGATAGCCCAAGAAATCAAGAAAAAACAGCAGGAATACAGAACGATTGACAGACAAATCAATAAATTAATTCGGGAAGCAATTGCTGCAGCCAATAGAAAAGCGGCCTTAGAAAAAGCGAAAGCCAATCCAAGTGCGCCTGTTTCAAAAGCTGCCGTATCATCGTCCAAAATTGAGTTGACGCCTGAATCAAAAATTATTGCAGATAATTTTAGAGCCAACAGAGGAAGATTGCCTTATCCAGTTGAAAAAGGATATGTATCACTAGGATATGGAAACCAAACGCATCCTTTATTTAATACGATAACCGTACACAATAGCGGTGTGGAAATTACCACAGATAAAGGCGCAAGTGCCAGAGCTGTTTTTGGTGGGGAAGTAACCAGTGTTATTGTATTGTCACCCGTAAACAAAGCGGTAATGATACAACACGGAGATTACTTCACAGTGTACCAGAATTTAAGTTCAGTAAATGTAAGCAAAGGTGATAAAGTAAGTATAAAGCAAACTTTAGGGAAAGTAAGAACTAATGGGGAAACAGGAAAAACAATCATTAAATTCCTAATTCTCCAGAATACAACGTATAATAACCCTGAGGGTTGGTTGTCTCCGAGATAACAAAAGTTACATTATAAATGAAAAAGCACTATCGTATTCTTTGGAATGTAATAGTGCTTTTTTTAAGTTGTTTATAACTGTAAACCTGATTTATATAAAATTAATATTTATTTTTAGGAGCTCAGACATTTTTAGAATAGTTTGTACTTTTTAGAACAATCGTTTGACGAACACTTCAACAGCCAGTTTTTAAAAAAAACTAAGTGTAATTTGTAAATAGACTAGATCAAATAAGAAATCTTAACATGAAAAATGCAAAGGATATACTCAATATAAAAAATTCCAAAAAAAAGATTGTGAAGCTAATGAATCTGTTAATTATGTTACTGCTAATTACATTTATGATTGCTTGTAACAATAGAAAAGTGGAAGAAAAACAACATTCTTTTAGAGCAATTAATGGACGAGATACAGCCTACTTATCACTTACAACAGGGGATAATTATTTTATTGGAAAATATGAAATATTTTATGGACATAAAACAATGAAAGACTCAGGATATGTAAGAGGTAAAATAGTTGGTGATACTTTGTTAGGTGCTTATTATTACAAATCGTACGGAGGTTTAGGTTTAAGTAAGCCAATCGCTCTGTTAATGAAAGAGGACAAATTACTATTAGGTACAGGAGTACAGAGTAGTGTATTGGGACTAGTTTTTTTTACTACTGATGTACCAATTAACTATGATCAACCAATATTTATTTTCGAAAAATTTCAAAAAAAGAAGTAGGCCATTAGTAATTCAATAATCAGTTTTAAAAAATCCTTAACGACATCTCTCTTTAGCTTCTAAAATTTTTTGCTATAGATTAAACCGATTCTTAGAATTTAATCTTTGAAACTCAATTTAATCTGTTGCTTTTTTTTCAATTTAGCATCGCAAATTTTTAGTCGATCGTTATTACACGAGAACTTGACACAGTATTACTCTGACTTATTGAATGAGGAATTAATAGATTTCATCATCCCTTCAGTAGACCAATTTCCAGAAACAATAATACGCCTAATGGTATATAATGGATCTACAGAATCTCTTTTGGTTGACAAGATATACGCCATTTCATAACCACTTTTCTTAATTTCAGGAATTGCAGCCGTATTCCATAAACCAAACGGATACGCAAAATCCGTTACCGGTTTTCCTATGATTTCCTCCAGTTTTGTTTTTGGTTTTACTAATTGCGTATTCCAGTCGTCCCCAGCATATTTTGTAACCATGTGATGATCCCAAGTATGCGCGCCTACCACATGCCCATCGTCAGATAAGTTTTTAATTTGTTCTTTGCTCATATATCCGGGACGATTAATAGAAACAGTCATAATAAAAAACACGCCTTTGAAACCGTATTTTTTCATCTCGGCTGCGCCAATACTGAATTGTTCTTCCCGCGTATCGTCAAAGGTAATCATTACTGGATTTGATGGTAACGGTACATCATATACGAGATAGTCGTGTAATTGATTGGGTAAAATACTATGATAACCGGCATCAGATAAGGCTTTCATTTGCTGAGCAAAATTTGCAGGTGAAACCGTATATGTTTTTGTCATTTCACCATCGCCCGCTTTCAATTCTTTAATATTATGATAACATAAAATGGGAACTTCTTTTTTCGAAAGAATGGCAGCGGCATCAGCAGCTACTTTTTTTGGCGCAACAACTTTTGCTGGAGCAGCAACAAGCGGAACTTCCGGAACTATTTTACCTGGTTCAGACTTACAGCTTACCATTAAAAATAGTCCAACGAAAACGGAATAAAAAATATTTTTCATGAATTCAAGGGTAAATTATTGGTACTGAATATAAATCGGTTTTGGAGTAAATTTTACTAATTCTTCAGGACTGTACATTTTCCAGTCGTTTTTATTGTCATTTTTATAAAACAATTTAAAACCGGCAAATTGCACTGGTTCTCTATAAATATAACTTACGTAAGAGTCTTTTTTTAATACTTTACTCCCAAAACCATCCATATCCATTACTATTTGTACCTCAGGAACAGTTTTGATTTCTTTATAATTTTTTACCATTCCTTGTGTAAAACGGTGGATTACTAACACTTTTGGAGTCAGTTTGTTTTTGCGGACAATATCTGCCAAAATAGTAATGGCATCATTAATATCTGCTGCCGTAAAATGCCCGATTTTAGAACCTGGTCGTTCTCCGTTTTTCATCGAAAATTCAGGGTCAATTCCAAGGTGTACATTTGGCATAGAAAGATATTTTTCTAATTCCGCCACTTCAGCTTTCACCGAACTGTGACCTACTTGAATATCTAAAAACACTAATGCATTAATGGGTTTTGCCCAACTGATAACCGTGTCAATTTGTTTAAAAGGCATTCGCAAGCGGTGCATATTATTTTTTCCCGGAGCACCTTGAGCCGTGACAGCAATGTAATGCAAAGCAGGAATTGCTTTTACAGTAGAATCAGCTGCCTGCCATTTGGCTACTTCGCCTTGCAATTTTGCTAACATTTCTTTTCTAGGGATTTCACCTAATATTCCCATTCGTGTAGAGTATAAATTTCCGTAATACGCAATAATTCGATTGTATGGTAATAACGCTCCCGGCAAAGGATAAGGCGCTTTTACGGGCCATCTTCCGGTTGTGTCATTGCTTAAAGCAATCATTCTTTTGTTAAAATCAACAGTATCTATCGTCAGTGTTGGCGTTTTTTGTTCAGTAACCGTTTTTACAGTATCTGATTTTTCTGTACCGGATGTACCATCTGCCGCTTTTCCTTTCTCACAAGAAATATTCATTAGCAGTAATGGAAGTGCAAGTAATGTAATAGCTGATTTTTTCATAAATTAATTCTAATTTTTTAATGTAAAGATAAAGTATTTTAGAAGCGAGAAATCATTTAGAATTGTGTTTCAAGGGGCTATTTTTTATATAATTCACGGATTTTATTTTTTTTTAAATTATGCATAATTCGAACTTTAAACTTCTTTCAATTTAATATTCAAACGGAATGTACAGCAGTTAATTACTTCGCTTTTGATTTTAATGAAATGGAAGTTTACTTTATCATAATTTTAGAATAGCTTTTGGGAAATACAAAGAAAAAGCTAACTTTATAAAAGTTTTTATTCATCTAAATACCAAATAATTGTTCAAAATTTCCCTTACTTTTCTTTTTTTTATATGTTGTGCGACTGCTATTTTTGGACAAATAAAAAAAGACACTATAGCTCTTTCAGAAATCACGCTGAAAGGATCACCAATCAAAAATGTGCTTCAAAATGTTGCGGCATCCGTTTCAGTGATTACTACCGCCGACATTAATAAAAGTGACGGAATTATATTGACTTCGGTTCTAAACAAAATTCCCGGTGTGACCATGCAACAAGGCGCTTTGAATACTAATAGGATTACAATTCGTGGCATTGGTGCGCGATCTCAATACGGAACCAATAAAATAAAAGCGTATTTTGACGGGATACCATTAACTTCGGGTGAAGGTGAAACTACGATTGATGACATTGATTTAGCAGCAATCGAAAAAATAGAAATCATAAAAGGACCAAATTCCACCAGTTTTGGATCCGGTTTGGGTGGCGTGATGCAGCTGTTTTCGAGAGAAACTTCATTGCTAGAATCGTTAGGAAAATCAACAGTCACTTTTGGGAGTTTTGGGTTGTTGCTACAACGACTTTCGGCAGGATACAGCGATTCCAAAACGAATGTATTCACAAGTTATACAGATTTAGAAAGCGATGGGTTTAGAGCCAATAGTTCCTATAACAGAAAATCATTTAACCTGCACGGCAAACAAAAAATTGATTCCAAAGGTGATTTATCATTTTTAGGAACGTTCACCCGATTGAAAGCCTATATTCCAAGTTCTATAAATGAGACGGTTTTAAAAAATAATCCGGAGAAGGCAGCCGCTACTTGGGCAGCCGCACAAGGTTTTGAGTCGTATGATAAATTCATGTTCGGATTAGGATATAATCATCAATTTTCTAAAAAATGGTCCATACAAACCAGTGTTTTTTCTAATTTTAAAGACGCTTACGAGCCCAGACCGTTTGATATTTTGGATGAAAATACAAGTGCCGCAGGTTTTCGCTCCAATGTGAATTTTAAAAACCAATTATTTTCGTTGCCCTTTGAAATGAGTTTTGGCACCGAATTATTAACGGAAAAATACGACTATACCTTGTATCGAAACTTGTACCAATCGCAGCCGGGTCAGGGAAGTATTCAAGGGGAGGAATTCAGCGCCATCAAACAAAATAGAAAGTACACCAACTACTTTTTACAAATGGAACTTTGGATTTCAGAAAAGTTGCATCTGGAAAGCGGTCTGGCATTAAACACAACTAAATATTGGCTAGAAGATGTTTTCGAAAATAATTCTGGTGGTCAAAGGATGCCATTTACTTTTGGAAATGTTTGGTCGCCAAGAGTTGGTTTGTCCTATAAAGTAAGCAATGGAAAAAATATATTTACGTCTATCAGCAAAGGATTTTCGGTTCCTTCAGTTGCAGAAACATTGACTCCTGAAGGTCAAATAAATACCAATTTGAAACCAGAAATAGGTTGGAATTATGAATTGGGTTTCAAAGGAAACTGGCTTAAAAATAAAGTATACACGGAAGTAACGTTTTATACCACACAAATTGAAAATTTATTAGTGGCACGACGCACCGACAATGACCAATTTGTAGGGATTAATGCAGGCAGCAGTTCCCATACGGGATTGGAATTCTTGGTTAATTACAAACTTTTGGAACTAACCCAATTTCAAATTTCACCCTATTTTTCAGGAGCGGTTAATAACTTCAAATTCAAAGAATTCTTGGATGGTGATGCTGATTATTCGGGAAACCAACTTACGGGCGTTCCCGAAAAGCAATTTAATTTTGGGGTGGATTTAAGCACAAAAAATGGGTTTAGTGTCAACACTTCTTTCCGAACCATGGGTAAAATTCCGTTAAATGATTCCAATACAAAATACAGTACACGGTATTCGTTGTTAGATATTAAAACGTCCTATGTTTTTACGATTCTTAAAATCTTGAAAACAGAGCTAAATGCTGGAATTAATAACGTTTTAGATACCAAATATGCTGCTAATATTTTGCCTAATGCAGTTGGTTTTGGCACTGCTGCTCCACGCTATTTTTATCCGGGAAATCCCGTCAATTTTTATGGTGGTTTTTCAGTAGCGTATGTTTTTTAGATGGAAATCCTAAGCCTTTATTTTATTTTTTGATGGCTGCGACTTCTTTCTCGGTTACAACTTTCGTTTGTTTATTACTCCAAGAAGTCATGATGTAATTCATCACATCAGCAACTTCCTGATCCGTAAGTCCCATTGCCGGCATGCTGCTATTGTACTTTATTTTATTGACAACAATTTCGCCACTTTGTCCAAATTTTACCGCAGCGATGCTTTGATTTCTCTTGATTTTTAACCAGTCAGAACCGTCAAGAGGAGGGAAGTTCTTAGTGTCTCCTTTGCCATTTGCACCATGACATTGCATGCAAAAATCAGCATAGATTTCCTTTCCGGGTGACTGAAGTTTTGAAACAACAGCGGTTTCTTTTTTCAAGTCAATATAGTTGTCTTGGGAAAATGGGTTTACGAAAGAGAAGCTTCCCAATACAAATACTCCAAAACCTAAAAATAATTTCGTTATCAACATCATTTAGTTCGGTATAATTTTGAGTATTCCTTTTCCTTCAACGCCCATATAAATATAGCCATCCGGACCTTGCACCACATTACGTACGCGACCAATATCAGTAGCAATTTTTTGTCTGCCTATAACTTCATTGTCTTTCAATTTTAGCAATTCAAGATATTGGAATTTTAAAGAACCAACCAACAAATGTCCTTTCCAGTCTGGATATTTATCACCGGTCACAAAAGTCATTCCGCTTGGAGCGATAGAAGGCAACCAATAATAAATGGGTTTTTCAATGCCTGGTTTTTCGTTTTCTTTACTAATGGTTGTTCCGTCATAATCGATACCATAAGTAACAACTGGCCATCCGTAATTGACTCCTTTTTTTATGATGTTGATTTCATCGCCACCTTGAGGACCGTGTTCATGTGCCCAAATTGCTCCTGTTACGGGATTTTTTGCCATTCCTTGCGGATTGCGATTCCCTAAGGTATAAATCGCTTCTTTTGCTCCGTCCTGACCTACAAACGGATTGTCTTTAGGAATACTTCCATCATCATTTAATCGGTATATTTTCCCGCCATCGCGTTTAATATCTTGCGGATTTACAAAATGTTCCCCACGTTCACCAACGGAGAAATACAAATAGCCATCGTTGTCAAATACTATTCGGGATCCAAAATGCTGTCCCTTTGTAGTATTTGGAGTGGCTTTGTAAAGCGATTCGATTTGTGTCAGACTTTCGTCCAATAATTTTGCTCGAATGAGTTTTGTGTGGCCGCCAGTTCCTTCACCTTCATCGGAAGCAAAAGTCATATAAATCCACCCATTTTTAGCATAATCGGGATGTAAAACGATATCTAACAATCCGCCTTGTCCACGAGAGTATACTTTGGGAACATTTTTGATTTCGGTTTTTGTTCCATTTTTGACGTGATATAAAATACCGCTTTTTTCAGTAACTAATAGTGTTCCGTCTGGCAACCAAGTCATTCCCCACGGAATTGCAATATCTGAAGCTACTGTTTCAATAGTATAACTTTTCACTTCGTCTTTAATAGAAATATCATTTGGCTTTACTTGTGCTTCGCAACTGAAAGAGAGAACTGAAAGAATCAATAAAGCGACTGTTACTGTTTTTTTCATGATTTTAATGTTTAACTTTTAAAAAAAAATCTTTTTTTAAAGGTACTAAAAGAGGATTTAAAAAGACAAATAAGTCTCTAATTTTGCGTATAATTAACAAAACAATGCGATTGGAGTTCTGTTTTGATTATCAGATTTCAAATCAAAATTTTGAATTGGGTATAAAAAAACCACCTAAAAATCTAGGTGGTTTAAATGTAATTTACTTATTTCTTAACGCTGTATTTGGCAGTTCTGGCGTCTTTGATGATCCCTTTCCAGTTCAATCCAAAACCAAAATCATACACATTTCCATCAGCATCCCTGTAGGGAATCATGTCGTGAGGAACGTCTTCCATTTGCTTTTCAACGACAGTCATATTCAATGGCATTTGCAAAGGAAGTAATCCGGAAGGTTCTGTTTTACCCGAAACAATATCCAACAATGCTTCTACTTGTACGCCAAATTCTCCCACGATGGCATCAACCTCTTTTTCAAATTCTCCAAAAACCATTGGATTAGAAATATTCACAGACACCAATACCGGTTTTCCATTCATCGCTTTCTTCGTTTCCAGAATTGTGTTTAAATCTGGGTACGAATTTGATTTTGACGTTTTATTCAAATACGAACGGTTGGTAATCGTTGGGTCAATCACAGGATCTCCGGCAGCAATACTTTGTGCTCTGGCATCAACTGCGGTATAGTCTTTTAATTGCAAACTAATGGGCACATATCCATTTCCACCAGCTTCTCTATCGGCTCTGCTGTATCCGCCACTTATCGGACTTTTGATAAATACAATTGCAAAATCCGCCTTAGCAGGCTCATCCGTTACCGTGTAATATTTTTTAATCAATTCTAAATTAACCGGATATTCAATTTTTTCTGGTGATGGTTGTCCAAAAAAGTTGATTCCTGCCGGAGTAACTCTCTTTGGAATATAAACCGTCTTGCCTTTTGCAATTGGCAACGTTTTATTTTGGTTTTTAATCATTACAACCGACTTCAATTGCGCATCATATCCAGCTTTCATAAACTCTGGTTTTCCCACAATAGCTTTGGTTTCATTAGGATCTAAATAGGAGTTTTCAAACAATCCCACTCTGAAAATATTCAAAAGCAAACGAACTGCTGATTGCTCAAAACGCTTGCGCATAAATGATTCTCCGTGTTCTTTTATACCCATTTGGTATGCTTCCAGCACTGGATTAATGTCGTTATTACCACCAAATTGATCCACTCCGGCCATCAGAACTTTATAATGTCTTTCGGCTACACTTAATTTTTCGACACCCCAAGATTTTCCTGAAAAGATATCTGGCTTAGCGCCTTCATCTGCAGTAATCAACCAATCGGTACAAACCACTCCATCATACCCGTATTTGTCTCTTAACAAATCTGTAATAATGTATTTACTGAATCCGTTACCCACATTCTCGCCGTATTTTTTATCCTGACCATACGAAATCGTGTAATATGGCATCACTGCTGAGGCTTTTTTAGTAGCTCCTTTTAATTGAAAAGCACCTTCGGTAAACGGTTTTAAATGGGTTTCGAAATTATTTCCCGGATACACGGCAAATTTTCCATAAGCAAAATGTCCATCACGACCTCCTTCTTCCGGACCACCACTTGGCCAGTGCTTAATCATCGCATTGACACTTTGATTTCCCCATCCTTCATAAGCTTTAATCGATTTTAGTGACGTTTGAAATCCATCTACATACGCTCTTGCCATAGCAGTCGCCAGCTTTGGGTCTTCGCCAAAAGTACCTACAAAACGATTCCACCTTGGTTCTGTTGCCAAATCAATTTGCGGAGATAATGCTGTGGTGATTCCCATAGCTCTGTATTCTTTGGCAGCAATTGCGCCAAATTGTTCCGTGATAGCAGCATCAAAAGTAGCTGCTAGACCTAATTCTTCCGGCCATTGTGAGATAGCGCCGCCGGAACCCGCATTGTATTCAGCATCTTTATTGGCTCCGTTTCTTGGGTCAGAACTGTTGTTAGACGGAATTCCCATTCCAATACCTTCGACTAAAGCTTGTATATTATTATTCCATATTGCAGCAACTACTGGACTTTCAACAGATGTCATCAGTACATGACGTAAATTGTCTTTAGTTAAAAATGCAATTTGTTGGTCAGATAAATCAGATGATTTTACACCACTTTTAGAAAATGGTTTTTCATTATAGGTACCGGTGAACATTCCTGCTTCGGCTGCAGGAATAGCCTGATGCCTACTATATAACATTAATCCGGCCATTTGTTCTACCGACATTTTAGAGGCAAGATCTTTGGTGCGTTCCGCCACCGGTTTTCTCCAGTCTTCATAAATATCTAACATCCCATTTTTGTTGAGGTCTTTAAAAGCCAAACCGTTAACTTGTATGATTTTAATTCCTGATTTTGGAGAATATCCTAATGTTTGACCACCTTGGTTTTGAACAATGTTATGGGAGTCTTTAGGCGTTTCTGTCCATTTTTTTTGGGCATACGTTTGCGTTCCAACAAGTAAAAGTAACGCAGGTAATACAATTCTTTTTTTCATATCTTGGTTCTTGTTTTTGGTAATTAAATAGCTAAATTATAGTGGTTTATATTTTGTAATCTTGTTTTTAAAAGGCAAAATTGTAATCGACACCCTTTTATGTTTCCGTTAAATTTACGAAAACGATTTCAAATATAATAAATAATGTGTCACATCAACACAATGATATAAAAAAAGATTGTTAAAATACAGCTATAACTAACTCAAAATATAGGTTTTACGATGGTTATAATAAGTAAAAGGTATTTTGATTATGAGACAAAAACAAAAAAGACCATCAGTACCGATAGTCTTTTACGTATTATTTTCTATAATTATGAATGCTTAATTCAACTCTTTTATCTTAATATTTCTCAAAGAAACTCCCTTTGCCCAATCCTGAAATGAGATTCTACCACTAATTGCTTTTCCAAAAGAGGGGAATTTCCCTAAATTACTTGCCGCAACCAATTCTTTCCAATGGTCACTATTTATGACTTCTTCGCCGGTTAAAACACCATTTAACCAAAATGTAATTTGGCCATTTTGTTGAAGGATTCGAGAAGTATTCCATTCGCCAAATTTTTTTGACTGTACTTTATTTTTTAATGGAGACAAACTATAAATACAACCGGATAAGCGCTTTCCATCTTTCAAATTATGGCTTGAGGCATTTGCATTATCCAATAGTTGGTATTCAGGACCAGTTGTCCAGGCTGTTGGGAAATCTTCGGCTTCTTGAACATTGATGAATACACCGCTATTTCCTCCTTTGGTGATTTTCCATTCAAAAGTAAAATCATAATTATCATACATCTTATCCGAAACGAGGTCGCCGCGTTGGACGTTTTGGGTATTGGGATCACAAATTAACTCCCCATCAATAACCGCCCAAGCGGACTTAATATTTCCCTGATTATAAATGTGCCAACCCGCTGTAGTAGTTCCGTCAAAAAGCAACGACCAACCTTCTTGCTTCTGTTCGTCAGTTAATGTATTGTGACTCTTTTTTTTTTGAGCATAAGACAGTAAACTTATTGAGGACACTAAAATAATGCACCAATTGGAAAAGTGGTTTAGTTTCATAGAAATAGTAAATTTTGATGAAAAAAAAATGCAATAGCTATTTCAAATATAACAAATAATGTCTCGCTGAAACACAATGGTTTAGTAAAACAATAATTTAGGCATTGCTTATTACGGATTTGATTTAGGAGAACAAAAACTCTGATGTGGTCCGTTTTTGAAAATACTTTTGATTTACAAGTTATACCTAAGTCCTAAAGTCCAATTGAATTTTCCATCAGATATTGTCTTATTCACAAATCCTCTGGCAGCAATATTTTTATTTATTTTATACGTAATCGTTTCAGAAACACCATACGTATTATCTAAATCCAAACCGTATAATTGAGATACAAAACTAAAATTGCCTTTGTTTACAGTAGTGTTAAAAGCTAAAAAATTAGCTTCAAAATCATTGTTCCTCCCATTGCCATGCAAATAGAAAGTACCTATCGAAACTTTTTTGGACAATTCATAACTCGTGATTAATTCTTGGGCAAAGAATGTATCCACAAGATAATCTTCACTAATTTGCAATGCAGGTAAATGAACTCCTATGTTTACTTTTAATTTTTTGTCAATTACTTTGTATCGGGAGATAAAAACGACGCTTCTAGGAATTAGATTGCTTAATCGTATCGTGGATAATAGGTGAAACGAAAGCTTTTTGTTTTCATTTGTTCCAGCATTAATTATTAAATGCGGATCTTCAGAAGTAAAAGCAGGGATAAAAGAGAATCCCCCAGTACTTGCCTCAAAACTGGCAGATTGAGCATGAGCAAAGGTGCAAAAAAGAGTGGTAATAATTACAAGTAAAGTTTTATTCATAAAATGGAATTGTTGTGGTTTTTCTTTAAAATAGATTGCAAACATATGAACAACGTGTCAATTATACGCAATGAAATCATAAAAAGCACAAAAAATACTTTGAAACATATATTTTTAAACAAAACGGATTCTATTTGGATTGCGCATTCAATGATACAGGCAGTAACAATAAAGACGAAAGAAGAAGGTTTTTTGATTTTATGATGGTTTATTTATCAGTCTAATAGCGTTTTGTAGTTTCCAAATGTAGAAAACAATTGTGTTATTTAAAAACATTGAAAAAATATTTTTTGGACCCATCAATATGATGCAAAAACGAAATTAATTATTGTCTTTTAAGGTTCAAATTGTGTTGAGTATTTATGTTTTTTTGTTTAACTTTGCGACATTATATTTAAACAAAATAATCGTTTTTTAAAATTTGTGAGTCGGCTTTTGTTTTGAGCAAAATTTGGGAATCAAAGAATACTTTTGAACGAATAAATATTTCGAATTCATCTTTAAAAAATTATACATGAAACCAGTTGGTATTAATTACTCAGGTTAATTAATTATCTTAAAATAAAAGAAAAAGTAAATGGAAAATAAAAAACCAGATAATGTTGTTTACACAGTCGAAGCAGGATATAATGCAAATGTTCTGCCCTACGCAACTGGAGTTGGAGCACCGGTGATTAGAGTTGATGACGTGGTTTCCTGGAAAAGCAGAGGAATTGATAATGTGAATAAAGAGCTAGGCAATAAATTTAATGAACTGAAACTGCAATATGAAAAACTGATGCAGGAATACGAATGGAACGAATTAGTATACAGCGCTAAATTTTCATTTGAACCCGTTATTGGGGAAATCTATCATTTGTACAGAGATACTGAAGGCGTAAATTTTCTTTCGTTGATAGGACCTAATGAATGGAACAAGGAACACATTGGCACTTTTAAATTAAATAGCGATAAAAAATGGATGCTACTCAAAGCACGTGATTCGCAGCTGTACTAATCTAAAATAATCGAAATAATTTGGAGATAGAGCGTTTGTTCATATTTCAAAAATAGAATTGAGATGCCATATTGACACTAAAATTCAGGGTTATTTTTCTTTGTATTAGCCTTAAGGGTTTATATTTATGTATTCAAGATTGGTAATAGATCCTAATCGTCTCTTTTTAATTGTAATTTTATCCAGGTAATAACAAAAGAAGGTATGGAAGAAATTTTAAGAAGACAAATTGAGAAAATAGTACCATTAAACGATGATGAATTTCAATTGGTGCTGTCTCACTTTTCCGTAGGTAAATATAAAAAACATCAATTTATTGTACAGCAGGGAAATCCTGTTCCGTATGTTCATTTTGTTGTAAAAGGACTGTTGAAATCTTTTTATATCGACAAATCGGGTAAGAGTCATATTCTGCAATTTGCCATGGAAGACTGGTGGATAACGGATAACCAAGGTTTTTATAATAACCAGAATGCCACACTCAATATTGACTGTTTAGAAGACGCGCAAACCTATTACATCACTCTTGACAATAGAGAAAAATTGTGTGCCAAATTACAAAAAATGGAATTCTTCTTTTTGCAAAAAATGACCGCCGGTAATATTGCGCTTCAAAACCGAATACTATCGTTGATGAGCAAAAATTCAGAAGAACGGTACATGCAATTTATCCAATTATATCCGGATTTGATTCACCGCATTCCCAAAACTTTAATAGCATCCTATCTGGGTATTTCAAGAGAAACTTTGAGTCGTTTATCGCATTGATGTGATATAGGTCACAAATTATCTGTGACGTATGTCCTTTATAATCCATGGAATGTTTTAGAATTTTGTACTTGATAAATTTTTAAAACAGAAATATGGAAAATATAGCACTAGTTGTTGGAGCAACTGGAATCACAGGAAGTAATCTCGCAGAAAAACTTATTGCTAAAGGCTGGACGACTTTTGGTTTAGCCAGAAACCCACGAAAAGATATAGAAAATCTTCATCCAGTTGCTGCAGATCTTTTGGATTTGGAGAATTTAAAAACAGCTTTAAAAGACATTTCTCCCACTCACATTTACATTACAACTTGGATGCGTCAGGATTCTGAAGCCGAAAACATACGAGTAAACAGCTTGATGGTCAGAAATCTTCTCGAAGCATTATCTGCTAAAAAATCAGTGCAACACGTCGCACTTGTTACAGGACTGAAACATTATCTTGGGTCTTTTGAGGCTTACGCCAAAGAAGGATTTTTGCCTGAAACACCACTTAGGGAAGAGCAGCCTCGTCTTGATTTAGAGAATTTTTATTATGCCCAAGAAGATGAAGTGTATGCCGCTGCAGCGCGAGATGGATTTACTTGGAGCATCCACCGCCCGCATACGGTTATAGGAAAAGCAGTAGGCAACTTAATGAATCTAGGTACCACGCTCGCCGTGTATGCCAGCATTTGTAAAGAAACAGGCAAACCATTTCAGTGGCCTGGTTCAGCAGCACAATGGAATGGACTTTCGGATGTTACGGATGCCAGAGTATTGGCAGAACATTTAATATGGGCTTCCACTACAGAAGCGGCTCGTAACGAAGCATTCAATGTAGTAAATGGAGATTTTTTTCGTTGGAAATGGCTTTGGAAAAAAATAGCGGCATCATTCGGGATTGAAGCAATAGGGTATGATGGCACGATTCATCCACTTGAGGAACAAATGATACAAGAAGCTCCGGTTTGGAAAAACATTGCTGTTCAATATGCGCTTGAAGAGTCTGATTTAAACAAGCTGGCTTCTCCTTGGCATACGGATCTTGACTTAGGACGTCCCATAGAAGTGATGACTGATATGTCTAAAAGTCGTAAACTCGGATTTCCTGTTTTTCAAACAACGGAGGATTCCTTTTACGATTTGTTTGAACAGCTTCGTAGGGATCGATTAATTCCGTAGTTACCTAAAGTAGTGCGCATAAAAAAGGGTTTCAAGATTTATTTCTTGAAACCCTTTTTAGTTCTGTTTTTCTTGTGTTGGCAATAGCCAACACCTTCAATATTTATACATCTATAGCATCATAAACCACTACTTTTTCCCATAAATGAGAACAGTTCTTTATAAAATCCTGATGAATAGGGTGGTCCTGATATATTTTTTGTCCTGCCTCATCATCAAAAAACATCAGCTCTGAAACATCCCAAGAGGTGTCTACAACTTCCCGTTTCTCGGTCGATGCTAAAACGCCCACATGAATTTTTCGAATCGTTGGAATTGCCGCCAAAGTTTTCAAACCAGAAATCAATTGCTGTTTATCCGCCTCTGATTGAGGGTTCTTTAGCCAAAAAAATACATGGTGCAACAAGAATTTTTTCTTTGGACGAACTGCAAAGCCCATAATACTTGCAACTCCAAATAAAGCTGCGGAACCAATAAATCTTCTACGGATCATCATTTATTTATTTTAATAGGTAAATATCGAAATTTAATAAATAGAAAAAGAAAAATAACACCTTTTATTTGTTGGGATAGATTGGCATAGAAAGCCCGAAATTGCGGTCAGGTTTTTATCCAAAAATTATCTTACTCATGAATCAATCATTTCTTCGTCACTTTTAAATCTTTAAAATAACCTATTGTTCCTATTTCAACCCAAAGCGCAATACTACCTTTTTTAGAAGTTCCCAGCATTTTTTTAACGATAAAGCTAGGTGATTTTTGGTTATTAATATATAAAACCGCCTTTTCATCCTGAAATTCAATACGCACATCAATCCATTCGTTTAAACCAATATCGGCATAGGTTTCATATAAACCGTTCGCTTCTTTTCTCAAGTGGCCAAAGGTATTTCCCGGATAAGAAAAATACTGAATGGTGTGGTTGCGCCTCAATTGATCATCGGATCTGCCATTACTTGGACGAAGGTAGATAGCATCAAAATTTTTATTTTCGTTATCTATCCGATACGCTACTCCTATAAACCCCCGTGCAGCAGTAAAAGGAGAATTTTCCATGATTCGGCTTAACATTTTAACTTCAATCGTTCCGTTCTCGATGTCAACATTCGTTAATTTAACGTAAGTAGGACCGTCAGTTGAGGCGTCAATATTTTTTTCGTTAAAAGGGGAGGCAACTAAGTCACGCTCCACTTTCAAGACTTGGACACCTTCCATATTCACTATTGCTACTTTGGTATTCACCGTTTCAAATTCTTTATGCTTCCAAGTAAATTTTTGAGCAAATAGTCCCGTGATTTGTAAAATAAGGAGACTCAATATAAGTGCTTTTTTCATTTTGAACGGATTTAGTTTTCGTTTATAAACGGAATTATACTAGCCCAAGTGGCGTTAAAATTAATAATTAATTTGGCATCTTTTTGTTGTACAGAATGCCAGCCAGTGGATTATTTCCATAGCAAATGGTATTTATTTGTTCGTTTTATCTTTTCATAAAATGACACAACAGTTTTTGACCAAATACTCTTTATCAGAAAATTACAGATGCTAAAACGCTAATTCTTTTTTTGTTTTATAAATAAATTAAAACAATTTTTCAGCTGGAGGTGTAGCGCCTACTAATCTTAAATAAACAGTAGTTTGTGCCCTATGATGAGTTTGATGTTCAAAACACTTGTTTAAAACCTGGGTTCTGTTCATATCAAATTGACCAAACAATTTAATAGGCTCTGAAAGTTTTGCATTAGGATATTTTTTAATGGCATTAATAGCAAAATCATAGGTAGCCATTACTTTGGCGGTAACACTTGCTTTGATTTCATCACCAGATTTTTCTAAATCCCCAAAACCTACTGGAGGTTTCTCATCGGTTGCTGAACCCACAAAACCATATATGGCATCGCTCAAGTGTAAAACTTGACCTGAGAAAGAACGCATTTCTTTTGTTGGCTTAAAGGAATAGCCACTTTCAGGCATTGCATCTAGATATTCTTTAGTATAGGCTTTGGCTCTTTCCCAATCTTTAACAATATCTGTTGTTGATGTTTGTGCATTTAAATTACTTATAGATAAAAATACGGTCAGAAATAATACAATCTTTTTCATGTTTCTTGTTTTTATAGTTTTTTACAAATTTACAACCATTAGTGTATATTTGTAACCAATGAATTAAATACCAGTAACCCATAGGTTACTAGAAATTATATGAGATATATAGAAAACCCTTATGATTGTCCTGTAACAAGAGCCATGTCCATTTTTGGCGGTAAATGGAAGCCTATAATATTGAATTGTATTGGCGAAAGTTCTTTGCGGTTCGGGAAACTAAACCAATTAATGCCTGCTATTTCAAATAAGGTACTTTCTAATGAATTAAAAGAATTAGAAACATTGGGTTTAATCGAAAGAAAAGAGTTTAAAGAAAGTCCTCAAAGAGTCGAATATACCTTATCTAATTCAGGGAAAAGTTTGATGCCTGTTTTGCATGAAATTGCAAGCTGGGGTAATTCAAATGAAGCAAAAAAGATTGTTACGGAAATGGTAAAATAGAAAATCCTATCCATAATTGCGTTAAACAAATTTTTTAAGATTTCAATTGTGGAAAAATCGGGAAGCCCCCGATAATTTTTGAATATAAAAAAAGCCTGACATTGCTGTCAGGCTTATGTTTTTAATCAATGATTAAGCTTTTTTATTTAAATTCAACAATATCAGCAGTAACAGTACATTTAACTGTGCTGTATATTAAACCTAAGTAAAGGGATTTTTTAAAATTTACAGTTAAGTTTGCTAGAGTTTGATTATCTTTTAATGGGTTTTCAGCTAGCATTTTTTGTTTTGCTTCATTAACCAAAGTCTCTTTTGCTAGGCCACCAATCCCTAGAATATAAGTTGCCTGAGATTTCCCTTGAATGTTTTGTTTAGCATAAGAAAAATTCGCAGAACTTAATGATGCAGAATTCTCCATTGCTCCTGAATGTACGGCACTACAACTAACAACTGATAATGCAAGTATAATAGCCATTGCCGATTTTAAAATAATTTTTTTCATAAATATTTTTTTAATTTTAATAATTGAGCAATGTTATACCATTAAAACTCCGTAAGTTTACGGGTTTCCACATTGAGAGCAGTAATTTTTTCAATATTTTAGTCATAGCTACTATATTATTTCCTAACATATTCATTTATGGCTATTTACAGTGAATTCGCACTATTAATTTTTTCATTTCCTCACTCACTTTCTTCTGCACTACCTTCCCGTAACTTCCCTGTGTAATAATCATGTTTGAATGACCTAGTAGTTCTGATACAATCTCCATCGGAATATCATTGTAAAGTAAGACAGTAGAAGCAAATGTTTTCCTGGCAATGTGGTGCGTCAATCTTTTTTTAATACCTGTTATACCTGAAATTTCCTTGAGATAAGAATTGAATTTTTGATTACTTATTGGAGGGAATATGCGGTTACTATCGGTTGAGTATTTCTCAATGATTTCTTGTGCTTTTGGCAGAATTGGAATGGAGATTTGACGTTGTGTTTTTTCACGTTTCATCTGAATCCAGTTAATGTCATCAAAACCTATTTGGATGTTCTGCTTTTCAAGATTTGCCATTTCATTATAGGCTAGTCCTGTGTAGCAACAAAAAACAAATAAGTCTTGAATGGTGCTTAATCTCTTTTGTTGTAGTACTGCTTCTTCAAGGGTTTTGAGTTCTTCTGTAGTAAGGAATATAACCGTTTTACGGACTGTTTTGGACTTGTGAAGTATAAACGGATCTCTATCCAAATAGCCTTCTGAAATAGCCTGTTTTATTGGCGTTCTTAGTCTTTGAATGGTTTTGTTGATAGTAATTTGTTCTTGCTTCTTTTCTGTTTTTAAATAGTAGTCAAAATCACTTAGAAACTGTAGACTTAGTTCTTTTAGTGGGTAATCTGTTTTCTTGTATTTCCATTTAGGAAAGCTTCTAAATGGTTGCCTACATAAACGAACTTGTTATAGGTATTGTCTTTGATTTCTAGTCCTACTAGTTTTTCGATTTTGGAGAGATACTGTTTGTAATAGGATAGAATAAATTCACTTTTCTTTATTTCTTTCCCTAAATATTTGTCATGTATGTCCTAATAGAAAAAGGGCTTTCCTGTAATCTTAAAATCATGTAGATGCTATTGATCTTAGATTTTATTTTGTCCAATTGAGAATTGTATAAAATTGCAGATTTATGGGATTTTAGAATTACTTGGTTCTTGGTATCCCAATGCTCGGACTCAATATTAATGCCTGTACTAAGCTGTTTTCTGTTTCCATTTAGGGTTATTCTGCAAAATAATGGAGATTGATTCTTCTTGTTTTTTCTATTCTTTCCTTCAATAAATAGAATTTTGAAATTGTCTGTTGTCATAACTTTTTGTTTTAGTCAGACATGCAATTGGTTACGATAAAAAAAGTGATGCCTTTTAGAAAAAGAGATGATGCCTAATATGTTGCCTTTTTTTGCAAAATAAGTTGGCAAGTTGGCAGAAATCAAAAATTCTCTTTTCTCTACTGAATCACCGTGAGGTACTGATTTCACTCCCGCTTTAAAACAAAAAAGACCTTACATTGCTGTAAAGTCTTTTTAAAAAGCTCCCTCTCTTGGGCTCGAACCAAGGACCCTCTGATTAACAGTCAGATGCTCTAACCAACTGAGCTAAGAAGGAAACTGTATATTTTTATTCTGATACTGAATGAACGTTTTTGGTTGCTTATTGGTGAAGTCTGTTTCACTTGTAAAGCGGTGCAAAGATAGGCTATCATTTGGTTTTTGCAAATAAAAAACGAACTTTTTTTATTTTTTTTTACTTCCCTACAATTGACTTGTAAATGTCGTTTCCGTTAGCAAATAGTAACAGTGTTATAAGTAATACGAAACCAACCATTTGCGCATTCTCTAAGAATTTATCACTAGGTTTTTTACCGCTGATGATTTCATATAATAAAAACATCACGTGTCCACCATCAAGTGCTGGAATAGGCAATAAGTTCATTACACCAAGCATAATCGATAACAAAGCGGTGATGTTCCAGAAAACTTCCCAGCTCCAAGTATTAGGAAAAATATCAAATATCGCTTTAAAACCACCTACTTGTTTGTAAGCACCAGTGCTTGGACTAAAAATCATTTTCAATTGTTTTCCATATCCTAGTAATTGATCTTTTCCTTTAGTAATCCCAACCGGAATAGATTCTATGAAACTAAATTCCTGTTTGCTGATTTTATAATAACCTAGTTTCTTTAATGATTCCATTCCTAAGTTTCCGATACCAATTCCTAATTTTGCATCTTTAGAAACAATAACTTGTAACGGAACTTGTTTTTCATCTCTTAAAACAACAGCCGAAATAGTTTTGTTTTTATTTTTTTCTAAAACTGAAGTCACTTCATCATAATACTTGGTTGGTACTCCATTTAAAGATAAAATAATATCTTTTGGCTGTAAATTAGTATTCAAAGATCCTTCAGAAATTGAAGTTATGGCAAATGGTTTTCTAATCGAGACTAAAGTGCCTTTTTCTAACTTAGACAATTGATCCACAAAATCAACCGGTATTTTTATAGTTTGCTCTATTCCATTTCTTTCAATCAAGACGTCTTTGGCCATGATGATTTTGATATTTATCTCATTGTCAAACTTGATGATTTTTTCACCATCAATAGCAATGATTTTGTCTCCGGTTTGAAAACCTACTTCATTCATAGCTGGATTCTCAATCAAAAGACCATCTTTCAAATCTTCATTAGCAATATAAGTATCGCCATACGCAAATGCCATTCCTATGTAAATGATAAAAGCCAAAATGAAATTCACGGTAACACCGCCCAACATAATAATCAAACGTTGCCATGCCGGTTTAGAACGAAATTCCCATGGTTGCGGAGGTAAAGCCATTTGTTCTTTGTCCATGCTTTCGTCAATCATTCCGGAAATTTTTACATATCCGCCCAAAGGCAACCAACCAATACCGTATTCAGTTTCGCCAATTTTCTTTTTGATAAGGGAATATTTAACATCAAAAAATAAGTAGAATTTTTCGACTCTGGTTTTAAACAGTTTAGCAGGAATAAAATGTCCTAATTCGTGAAGTATAATAAGTAATGATAAGCTCAATAAAAATTGAGAAAGCTTGATAACTATG
The DNA here is from genome assembly GCF_048286615.1 of Flavobacterium pasteuri. NCBI lineage: Bacteria > Pseudomonadati > Bacteroidota > Flavobacteriia > Flavobacteriales > Flavobacteriaceae > Flavobacterium > Flavobacterium pasteuri. Next base: position 266,401 of record NZ_JBLVPN010000001.1, read on the forward strand.
TCCATTTATTTGTCATTGCGAGGAACGAAGCAATCTAATCCTCTTATTAATTTAAATTTTTAACTCACAAAAGTAAGGTTTTCTATTTGTTTATTTTACAATAATTGTTCCATACCATTTTAAAAATTTGTTAATTAATGTAAATTGAATTCTAAGTTTGAGTTGTGAATCTTAACTTTACTTTTTTGAAATGAGTATTTCTTGTTTCTTTCACTTTTAAAATAAAGATATGTCTTCAAAATTATTTTCTCCTCTCACAATAAAAAGCATCACGCTCAAAAATAGAATTGCCATTTCACCAATGTGCCAATATTCTGCCCAGGATGGCTTTGCCAATGATTGGCATCTTGTACATCTTGGAAGTCGCGCCAGTGGCGGAGCAGGATTAATCATTCAGGAAGCGACTTCAGTTTCTCCCGAAGGCCGAATTTCACCAGAAGATTTAGGACTTTGGAACGACGAGCAAATCGAAAAAATGCAGCAGATTAATCAATTTATCATCAGTCAGAAATCGGTTCCCGGAATCCAATTGGCGCATGCCGGAAGAAAAGCAAGTTCCGCATCACCTTGGAATGGAGGCCGAAAACTAGACGCAACACAAGGCGGCTGGGATACCGTGGCGCCAAGTGCAGTTGCGTATCATCATACTGAAAACTCACCCGTTGCATTAGATGAAGCAGGAATTGTAAAAGTAGTTTCCGACTTCAAATCAGCCACAAAAAGAGCCGTTCAAGCAGGTTTTCAGGTAATGGAAATTCATGCCGCACATGGGTATTTGTTGCATCAATTTCTTTCACCATTATCCAATTTTAGAACTGATGCATACGGTGGAAGTTTCGAAAACCGAATCCGTTTGACACTTGAAGTAGTCGAATCTGTTCAATCAGAATGGCCGGAGAACTTACCCTTATTTGTTAGAATTTCGGCAACAGACTGGGCAGAAGGCGGATGGAATGTTGAAGAATCAGTGCAACTTTCGAAAATATTAAAAGAAAAAGGTGTGGATTTAATTGATGTTTCTTCGGGAGGATTAGTCTCACACCAGCAAATTCCGTTGGGACCAAACTACCAAGTTCCTTTTGCAGAAAGCATAAAAAATGAAACTGGAATCCCTACAGGCGCAGTTGGTTTAATCACCGAAGCCACTCAAGCCGAGGAAATTGTTGCTTCTGGAAAAGCAGATTTGGTTTTATTTGCCAGAGAATCCCTTAGAAACCCAAATTTAGGATTAAAATTTGCCGAGGAACTTCAGGCAGATATTCAATGGCCTAAACAATACGAAAGGGCTAAAATTAAATAACAAAACCCATCTTTTCGATGAACTTATATTCGTTAAGTGATTATAATTTGAATATAAGTCCTAAGATTAAAAAGTATAAATTCGTATTTTATAAAACAATACTATGCAAAAAATAAAAACTGCTTTGCTTTCCTACGGAATGTCCGGAAAAGTATTTCATGCTCCTTTTTTAAATTTTCATCCTGGATTTGAACTACTAGGTTCTTGGGAACGAAGTAAAAAATTAATTCATCAAGATTTTCCTGCGGTAAAAAGTTACGCCACGCTAGAAGATTTGTTGGAAGATGATGTTGATTTAGTGGTAGTCAATACGCCCGTAGATACACATTATGAATTCGCCAAAAAAGTGCTGTTGGCTGGAAAACATGCTTTGGTCGAGAAAGCTTTTACCACAACTGTTGTCCAAGCACAGGAATTAGCGGCTATCGCCAAAGAAAAAGGATTGAAACTGTCTGTTTTCCAAAATAGAAGATGGGACAGTGATTTCAAAACCGTACAAAAAATCATTTCAGATAATAGCCTTGGTGAAATTGTGGAAGCCGAATTCCATTTCGACCGCTACAATCCTATTTTAAGTCCGAAACAACACAAAGAAACCGTTAATTCCGGTGCTGGAATTCTAAAGGATTTAGGGCCGCATTTGATCGATCAGGCATTATGTTTATTTGGTTTGCCTCAATCTGTTTTTGCGGATATTCGCATCACACGAGAGCATTCTTTGGTAGATGATTATATTGATATTTTACTGTATTATTCTCATTTCCGTGTCCGACTCAAAGCAGGATTTTTTGTTCGGGAAGCGAATCCAGCCTTTGTTGTTCAAGGTAAGAAAGGCTCGTTCCTGAAAGCGCGTGGCGATGTGCAGGAAGACGAATTAAAACTAGGAAAAAAACCCAACTTGGATGCTTGGGGAACTGAATCTTCAGATAAAAAGGGGCTTTTACACACGGAAATTAATGGTGAAATTATAAAAGAATATATCCCAACACTTCAGGGGAATTATTATGACTTTTTTGATGGTGTGTATAATTCAATTACACAGGATGCAATAGAACCGGTGACGGCACAAGATGGTGTTCATGTGATGCAAATTATTGAAGCCGCAATCAAAAGCAGTGCTCATAAAAAAGCAATTGACCTATAAAATCTACTGCGAATTCGCTAATTACTATGCTTTTTAAAAATTAGCGAATTCTCGGTAATCATTTTTATAAACAATAACGTTGTATTTTTCCTCAAATGTGTTGTTTTGACACAACCAATGATTGCTTTTTGTAATTTTGATCTCTTAATGCTAAAATAAATCACTTTGATAGATTTAAACTTTTTAGGAAGGTCAAAAACGAAAGCCAAACTGAAAAAAACATACACAGAAGCTAAGGTTTCTTATCTGAACAGAATCCGTTGGGCGGTTTCCATGTTCTACTTTGGGATGGGATTATGTTTTGCGACCTGGGCTAGCCGAATCCCGGATATTAAAACCGCATTGGATTTGAGCGAAGGCGATTTAGGAAGTATTTTATTCGCTTTGCCATTAGGACAACTAGTAGTAATGCCTTTTTCTGGAAAATTAGTCACCCGTTTTGGCAGTCACAAAATCTTGATATTTGCCCTTTCATTATATGTTTTTAGCATGACAAATTTAGGTTTGGCTGTAGCGGCTTGGCAATTGTCGTTGGGATTATTTGTGTTTGGAATTTTTGGAAATCTATCTAATATCGCTGTAAACACACAAGGCGTTTACACCGAAGTGCTTTTCAAAAAAACCATTATGTCCTCCTTTCACGGGATGTGGAGTTTTGCCGGATTCATGGGAGCATTAGTAGGACTTGCAATGCTGGCTTTTGAGTTAACACCGTACATTCACTTTCTCATTGTGGCCGGAATCGTATTTTTGATGATGGCTTTCAATTATAAGTTTTTAATAAAAGCCAAAGAAACTATCCAACCCAAGAAGAAAAAATTGTTCTCAAAACCGGATAGTGCGCTGATTTGGTTGGGGATAATCGGGTTTTGTTGCATGGCCAGCGAAGGCGTCATGTTCGACTGGAGCGGTGTTTATTTCAAAGATGTCATCAAAGCGCCCGGACCATTAGTGATTCTGGGGTACACTTCCTTTATGATTATGATGGCCGGCGGACGTTTCTTGGGTGACGGTCTGATTCGTAAATTTGGTCGAAAAACCGTCTTGCAAATCAGCGGAATCATGATATCAGCCGGACTTTTTACAGCAGTATTCTTCCCATTTGTCATTCCCGCAACCATCGCGTTTATGTTTGTTGGATTGGGAGTTTCTACCATAGTTCCTACAGTGTACAGTGTGGCCGGAAAAACCCCAAATGTATCGCCAAGCGTGGCCTTAACCACGGTTTCCAGCGTCAGTTTTCTGGGTTTTCTTATGGGTCCGCCCATCATAGGTTACATAGCGGAGCTGTCAAGCCTTAGATTTTCATTCGCTTTCATTGGCGTTTTTGGGCTTCTTATCGCCCTTATGGTATCCAGAATCAAAGCAATCAAGTAACTATAAATTTTTAGGAGCACTTCATTTCGTTTCCATAAAAACATTTTCTCCCGCTGTTCGCAGTATCCACGCCCAAAAGCGTGGGATACTTGCTGCCATCGGGGCTACTGAAATCGTTCTGATTTTCTAAGAACTTTCCCCAAAACGGATTCATTAAAAATATTTTCATCAAAAATTTATCTGCTACTATTTTTTTTAATATATTTAACATTATAATTCTTTCAAGCAGAAATTCCATTTAATGCTGAACCTCAAATACCACTTTTTCAGCAGTATTTTAATTAGGTTATATACCACTTTTCCAAAATTCACTTTTAATTATTTAATGTTATTCCATTTAGGATAACGTTTGCCTTTTATTTAGTTCAACCGTTATATTCTATTGTAACGGTTGAACTTCTTATTGGATGTCCAGTTTTCAAAAAATATAAACCATCATCCGTTGTATCTATGAATAAATTTTACTTTGTTTTCTTTTTTATCATTCAACTAGGTTGTATTACAGCACAAAACAAAACAGGATTTTTAGGAAAAGTCGTGGATTCTAAAACCCAAAACCCATTAGGTTTTGTTGTCGTTAGTATTCAAAATACGACTTTAATGCAACTCACTAAAGCCGATGGTAATTTTAGTTTTGATACGGTTCCCACAGGAAATATTTTGCTACTTATTCACAGTCAGGGCTTCAAAGATGGCTTGTATCCTGTCGAAATTACCGAAGAAAAAATGCTGGATTTAGGAACCATAACTTTAGAAGAAGACCAATCCACGGAACAGCAAAACAGCATCATCACACTTATCGAAAGCGATTTTGGCGAGGACAACAGCAGTTCCGAAAGTACTTCTGGACTCCTGCAATCCTCCCGCGATGCTTTTCTGCAATCCGCTGCTTTCAACTGGGGACAAGCTCGTTTTAGAGTTCGGGGATTAGACAGCGAACATTCCACGATGATGATTAATGGCGTTTCCATGAACAAAATTTATGATGGAAGACCGCAATGGGGAGAATGGGGCGGATTGAATGACGCGCTCCGCAATCAGGAATTCACCCTGGGAACTGCCCCTTCGGATTATACTTTTGGCGGGATTTTAGGAACGCAGGAAATCAACACGCGGGCTTCTATTTACAGACCCGGTTCCCGAATCTCCTTTTCATCAACCAATACTAATTACAGTTGGCGTACCATGGCAACGCATGCTTCTGGCATGAATTCCCGCGGTTGGGCTTTTGTAGTTTCGGCAGGAAAGCGCTGGGCGCAGGAAGGGTATTTTGAAGGGACAAATTATGATGCGAATTCCTTTTTTATAAGCCTCGAAGAAAAATTAAATGAGAAGCATTCGTTGAATCTAACCGCGCTTTACACGCCGAATTCCAGAGCCAAAAACTCTCCAAATACTGCCGAAGTTACGCAATTGACAAACGTAAAATACAATTCGTATTGGGGTTTTCAAGACGGTGAAAAAAGAAATGCCCGCATCAAAACCATTGAAGAACCCACGATAATGCTGAATCACTATTTTAAAATCAATGATAAAACCAACCTGAATTCGAGTGTGATGTATCAATTTGGGAAAATTGCCAACAGCAACATCGATTATCAAAATGCGAATAGTCCGGACCCAACGTATTACAGAAAGATGCCCAGCTATTACAGTTCGCTTTATGCGCCGGATAACGGGGAATTTTCGGGAGCATTTACACCGGATTATGAAAATGCAGCCAAAAGCAAAGCAGAATTTTTAGCGAATCCTCAAATTGATTGGACAGCATTATATCAAGCCAATCAAAATCCAGTTTTGGATGCTAATGGAACAATTACCGGTTACGAACCCACAAAAAGTAAGTATGTTTTATATGAAGATCTAGTGGAAGACCAAATGGCGGTTGCTACAACAAATTTGAGTGCGCAACTCTCAGAAAATATTTTCATGAATGCTGGAGCATCTTTCAAAAAACTAAAATCACATAATTCTCAAAAGCTTTTGGATTTACTTGGTGGTTCCTATTTTGAAGATATCGACGCTTTTTACAGTGGAAATCAATCCCAGTCTGATTTGAATAATCCAGACCGTCAAGTAGTCGTTGGCGATACATACGGATATAATTATAATTATTTTGCCAATACATTAGAAGCATTTACCCAATTTAAATTCACCTATAACAAAGTGGATTTTTATCTGGCTCAGAATTTTTCAACTGCCAATTATCAAAGAGAAGGTTTGTATAAAAATGGAATCTATGAAACCAATTCCTTTGGGAAAAGTGAGAAGGTAGCGTTTGAAAACTTTGGCTTCAAAGCCGGATTCAATTTGAAAATTTCTGGCAAACAGTTGGTGACTTTCAATGCGGCGCATTTGACCAAAGCACCTTCTCTGAGAAATACTTTTGCAAATTCCCGATTGAATAATTCAATTGTTGACGGACTCGAAAGTGAGAACATCAGCAGTTTGGATGCCAGTTATGTCTATCGTTCTCCAAAACTAAAAGCCCGACTGACAGCCTATTATTCCCTAATTAAAAATGCGACTCAAATTTCCTTCTTTTATGCCGAAGGGATTTTTGATGATGGCGCTGGTTATTTAAATACCGATGCTTTTGTGAGTCAGACGTTAACGCAATTGAACAAGAAGAATATGGGTGCAGAATTCAGTTTGGAATACCAATTAAGCCAAACGTTTAAAACTACTTTTTCAGCAGCTTTTGGGGAATATACGTATGACAGTAATCCACATGTGACGTTGACAAACGATGCCGAAGCTTCATTGGAAAACACCAGTCCGGTTTTTGATTTTGGAACAGCCTCACTCAAAAATTACAAACAGGCGGGAATGCCACAGCGAGCGTATTCATTGGGAATTGAATATCGAGATCCAAAATATTGGTGGATTAGTGCCAATGTAAATTACCTCACCAATAGTTACATTGATATCTCACCTATTTCCAGAACCGAAATATTTTATAAAAATCCCGCAAGCGGTTTTAATTTTCCGGAGGCAACCGAGGAACGCGCAGCAACACTATTAAAACAAGAAGAATTTGACCCAACGATGTTGTTCAATCTCGTTGGTGGAAAATCATGGCGCATTTATGGAAAGAATGTTGGAATTTTTGCCAGCATCAATAACGTGCTTGATGTAACTTATAAAACAGGCGGTTATGAACAAGCCCGAAATGCTAATTTCAGACAAATCAATCAGGATGTTTCCAGTGGTACGCCTTCTTTTGGACCAAAATATTTCTACGGATACGGAAGAACGTATTTCGTGAATCTTTATATCAATCTTTAAATTAAAGCATATGAAATCAACATTTTACAAATCGGTTCTATTTTTACTGTTGACAATCACTTTCAGCAGTTGCGTGACAGATGAGGTTGCCGCTCCAAAACTCATTTGTACGCAGCCGGATTTAATTCCTAATACAATGGTAAGCGAAGTTCATGCGGTTGCAAATGCGATTGTAACCCAGTATAAATACGATGACATTATCGAGGCGTATGTGGTTTCCAGTGATGAATCGGGGAATTTTTTCAAGTCAATTTCCTTTCAGACTTTGGCAACAGCCACAACACCAGCCATAGGATTTAGCGTTCCTGTGGATGCTACAAACTTGTATATTGACTATAGATTGGGCAATAAAGTATACATAAAATTGAAAGACCAATACACGGATATTTCGTTTGGTGGAATGCGTATCGGAACCATTTTTGTGAATTCCTATAATGAAGGCGGAGTAGGGCGACTTTCTCAAAATGAGTATAAAAAAGTGCTGAATGCGTCTTGTACGAATGTAAAGGAAGAGCTTTTGGTTCGGTCTCTGACTATGTCAGAATTACTGAACGACTCTAATTTGAATACGTTGGTTGAGTTGTCTGATGTTCAGTTTTCAGCTGCTTCAATAGGCCGTCATTATTTTGAAGAAACGAATAATGTTGGCGGTGCGACAAATTGGAGTTTGGTGGATAAACTAGGGAATCAAGTGTATTTTAGAACAAGCAGTTTTTCTGATTTTGCAACTAAATTAGTCCCTAATGGAAGTGGAAAAGTAAGAGGGATTTTGACGAAATACGGAAGTGATTACCAATTATTGGCGCGTTCCGAAAAAGATGTAGTAATGACCGGACCAAGAGCAACTCCTTTTTTCTCTCAAGATTTTGAAACCGTAGAAAACAATGTTAAATTAAATCTTTCCGGCTGGGCGAATATGGCCCAAAAAGGAACGCTTTTCTGGAAAGGCACTGTTTATTCCGGAAACGGTTATGCCGAATTTAATATCACAGGAACCAAAGTCGTTTCGAATGTGGCTTGGTTGATTTCGCCAAAAATAGATATGGAGGTTCACACAAAAGAAGTCTTGACTTTTAGAACGGCTCAGCATCACTTAGATGTTGATTCCCAGTTAAATTCTCTCGAAGTGTATGTCTCCAGTAATTTTGACGGGTTGAATGTTACTACCGCAACTTGGACTCCGTTAGTGGTTAATTTACCCAAACAAGCCACGCCTTGGTATCAATTTGTAGGAAGTGGTGCCGTAGATTTATCCTCATACAAAGGTAAAATTAATATTGCTTTTAAATATACCGGTTCTGGCAAAAATTTGGCTTTGGATGGTGCTTTTCAAGTAGATGATGTTCAGGTTTTTGGTGACAAATGATTTTTATAAAAGGCTTTACTTGAATTGCTATATTTGCAGCCTTAACTTTTAAATTAAATTATGAAATCTACTTTATTAGCATTAGTTTCTTTACTATTTGTTTCTTGTTTATCGGATAACGAATCATCTAAATCTGTTGATTATACTGTTCAAAACGAAAAAGAAATCGTGGATTACATTGCCAAAAATAAATTGACTGCCACAAAAACTGATTCAGGGTTGTATTACGTAGTTAATGAAGCGGGAACTGGGGTTCAACCAACAGCTTCATCTAATGTAACAGTAGAATATAAAGGGTATTTTACTGATGGATCAGTATTTGACGGAGGTAAACCGGGAGGCCTTACTTTTGGTTTAAACCAAGTAATAAAAGGCTGGACAGAAGGGATTCCTTATTTTAAAGAAGGCGGTAACGGTATTCTTTTAATTCCCTCTCATTTAGGGTATGGAAGCGATGGAAGCGGGCCAATTCCAGGAGGCTCTGTTCTTATTTTCGATGTCAAACTGATTAAAGTAAATTAGTTCTACGCTATTATAAAATCAAAAAAGGCTATCTTTTCGGATAGCCTTTTGTAGTTAGTTATTTTTTATCTGAATTTGATTATTATTTTAGAATTATTTGAATCTCATTAATTTGAGATAAACTGGTTTTCCTGCAAGGTTTTTTTGACCTTGTAGGTATATAAATCTAATAAAAATGATACCTACAAGGTTTTTGAAACCTTGCAGGATTTTATAATACCAAAATAAAAAGGCAGTCTAATATAGCCTTTTATAGTTAGTTACTTTTTGATTTCAACTATGCTTATCGCATAACCTCCACCCGGAGCACTGAGTTGTGATAGTTTCGATTGGTTCGTTACTTTCATTTTACGAATCGTATAGGCTTGCGGATTGGTTTTATAATGTGCATCTTTTGCATCAGCATAAATCGTTGCCTCATATTTTTTTCCTTTTTCCAAGAAATCAAATTTGAGTGTTGAGGTACGAGAAGTTTCTCCATTGACATTACCGATAAACCAGTTGTTCGTTACTTTTGCTTTACGCGCAACGGTAACATATTGACCAGGTTCTGCTTCTAGGTATTTACTGTCAGACCAATCTATTGCTACATCTTTGATAAACTGGAACGCATCTGGAAAACGATCATAATTTTCTGGAGTATCAGCTGCCATTTGCAACGGGCTGTACATGGTTACATACAAAGCCAATTGATTTGCAAGAGTGCTATTTACATGGGAGTTGTTGTCCTTGTTCATTTTACTCAAATCCATTTCAAAAATTCCAGGCGTATAATCCATCGGTCCACCCACTAAACGTGTAAAAGGCAACACCGTTACGTGATTTGGTTTAGAACCTCCAAAAGATTGATATTCTGTTCCTCTTGCCGCTTCGTTACCTATTAAGTTAGGGTATGTTCTTGCAATCCCTGTTGGGCGAACTGCCTCGTGGGCATTCAACATAATTTTATAATCAGCTGCTTTTTCTATTGCATATTGATAGTGGTTATTCATAAATTGGTTATAATGATTTCCACCGTTTTCAATGATAGAACCTACATAACCACTTTTTACAGCATCATATCCATTGTCTTTCATGAATTGGTATGCTTTATCCATGTGACGCTCGTAGTTACGTACCGAACCAGAAGTTTCATGGTGCATCATCATTTTAACGCCTTTTGATTTGGCATATTCATGTAATCCTTTGACATCAAAATCAGGGTAAGGAGTCAGAAAATCAAAAACATAATCTTTGGAGTGACCAAACCAGTCTTCCCAACCTTCATTCCAGCCTTCGACTAAAACGGCATCAAAACCATGTTTCGCTGCAAAATCAATATATTTTTTCACATTGGCGTTATTTGCACCGTGTTTTCCATTAGGCTTCGCTTTTGAAAAATCAGTAACACCAAGTTGTACCGTAGGAAATTCATCCGTATACGCCCAAGAACTTTTTCCAGTAATCATTTCCCACCAAACACCTACGTATTTAACGGGTTTTATCCACGATGTATCTTCAATTTTATTAGGGTCATTTAAGTTCAACGTCATTTTTGAAGCTAGAATTTCTCTAGCATCATCACTAGCAATTATGGTACGCCAAGGCGAATGATTTGGAGCCTGCATGTATCCTTTGTCTCCTTTTGCATCAGGTGTTAACCAAGATTCGAAAACCATGGTTTTATCATCCAGATTCAAATGCATGCATGAATAGTCAATTAATGCCGCTTCGTGTAAATTGATATACAATCCATCCGCTGTTTTTAGCATTAGCGAAGTTTGAACTCCTGTCAAAGAAAAAGAAGTTTGTGATACATTTGCCGTTTTTGCTTTTTCAGCCAATCCTCTGATTTCTGATAATTTTGAGGTCGTATAATCGTATTCTTGGGTGTCATAATCGCCAGGAATCCAAAACGCGGTATGATCGCCTGTCATGGCAAACTGTGTTCTTTCTTCCTTGATTACAAAATAAGTAAGGTTTTTTTGCGAAGGAAATTCATAACGAAATCCAAGACCATCGTCAAACAAACGGAAACGAATCACAATTTGTCTGTCGGTTTCTTTTTGGTTTAAGGTTACTGCCAATTCGTTATAATGGTTGCGAATGGAGGCTACTTCTCCCCAAACGGGTTTCCAGTTTTCATCAAAAGTGGCTGTCTTTGTATCAATAACAGTAAAGTCATTTAGCAACGATTTTTTATCATTTTTTAACTCTAGACCCAATTTACTTGGTTTTACAACTGCTTTATTTTTATAATTCAAACTGTAACTCGGAGTTCCGTCATTTTGTAAGGAGAACTCCATTACAAATTTTCCATTTGGTGATTTTAACTGCTGCGATTGCGCAGGGTTAAAAAACGCGAGCCACATTAGGGCTGTGAAAAGAAATTGCTTCATTTTTTAAATAGAATTTGATAAATTAATTTTTCAGGTTTAGTAATAGATTGTGATTTTCACGAAATAGATTTATTGAAAAATTCAAAGTTTTCCATTTTTCGAAAAGGTAAAAGTAAACGCTTTACACACTACATATTTTTGTCATCATAAAAAAGTAGATTGCGTTTCTTATTTTTAAATGCAAGATACTGAATAACTGTTTATTATGTGAATTTAGTATTTAAAAAAAGTGGTGGATTTATACTAAAAAAGTGGTCTTTGAGATTGTATTATTCCCGAACACCTTCTAGAAAAACAGCATTTTTCTATTTTAAATTGGTTCCAATCCGCATTACGCTAGCTTCAAAATCTTCTCGTGGACCTGCTGCTTTGTTTTTGAGTTGGGAACGGTAATTGTAAATTGTGGATACCGAATACCGAAGAAAAGTCGAAATTTTTGCGCTGTCCTTGATGCCCAAACGGATTAGTGCAAAGATTCTTAGTTCCGTATTCAAGAGTTCGCCTTCCTTCAATTGTGTTGCTTCGTCATCAATTAACAAAGCGCTGAATTCTGCTATGAAATTAGGAAAGAGTTGCAAGAATGTTTTGTCGAAATTAGTATAGAATTCCTTAAGCTCATTTTCGACAAATTGTTTCGATTTTACGGCACTGATAAGGTCGTTCATTTTTCCTGTCGTTGCCATGACATTCAATTTTCGGCGGTATTCGTCTAATTTACCGATGTAGTCTGAACACTGATCCATGTAACGGCCAATGTATATTTCTTTCAAAAGATTGGCTTCGGTCAGCGTATAATTCGTCTCATTCAATTTTTCATTGAAAGTATTTAATTCTGTATTCAGTTCCGAAAGCTTGCTGTTGGCTAAACTTAAATCTTGTTTCGCTTTCGACAATTTTTTCATTTGCTTAAAAAGTAAAAAAAGCACCGCCAACAAGAACACGGATAATATACTGGCACTTATTAAAAACAATACCAACTGAAATCGATTGGTTTCATTTTGTTTTTGATACGCCTCGTTGATAATGGGGAGCATCTTCGATATTTCGTAGGTTCGTAGGCGTGCATTACAAAAAAGAGCGTCTTCCAGCGAGCGTTTTATGTATTTGTAAGCGCGATCAATATCCCCGTTTTCATACATTAGAAAAGCCAACGAACGCAACGAAATATATTCTTTCTTGGCCAACTGCAAATCGGAAATAGCCGAAATAGTCAACCATTTTTTCTCTTGCTCAGCATCCTTTTTTTGGCGATAAGCCTGCGAAATAATGTAGGCAATAACTGCTCGATCATCACTGTTGTGAGCAATTTTCGGGAAATAGTTCAGTAATAAATCCAGTGTTTCTTTGTGTTTTCCGGCATCAAGAAGCGTACTGGACTTTGCCATAATATAAGCACTTGATTGTGGTTTGTAGCAATTTAAGGAGGAATCACGGTACTTTTTTGTTAAAACAATATAGTTCTTTTTTTCCTGAAGCGAAGCCGCATAATCAGACATATAGCCATAAACGACGCTATTTACGGTAAAATAATAACCTTTTAATTCGGGTGAGGTAGTGATGTTGATTCGATTAAGAATGTCGGTTGCTTCCTTGTACATTCCTAATGTTCCCATGATGGAAGCTAGATTTAATAGGGCATGATTTAGCTTTTCAATGTCATCTAGTTTTTCGGCTATTTGAAAACTCTTTCGAGCATAAATTAAAGCGGAATCCGATTGATACGATTTATATTCCGCATACAACTTTCCGTAAACAGCATATTTTTGAATATCGGTAGTAGTAGAAAGCAGCAGTTCATTGAGTTTGTTGATTTGAATCTCTTTTTTATTGGAATAAAGAGCATAATCAGCTACCGTTTGATCCAATTCCTCTAATAATTCCTCAGAATTATTTTGGGCAAAAAGAAAAACGGGGAACAAGAATGCAATGAGGAATGTCAAAAAGCGATTCATTCAAATGGGATTATATTGGTGTAAAAATAATTAAAAATCCAGTTGAACTCCTAAAGTCGTTCGTGCAAAAGCAACAGTTTTCAAAATAACGGCAAATTCGCTGATTTCGGGTGATAAATTTTTTAGCCATCAATTACCCAAATTTTGACTGATTTTTTAAAAAAGTAAAGATTAACCCGAGGCAATTTTTTTTTCATCTTATTTCCGTCTTGACCAAAATACTATCATTATTCACACGTTATGATTTTTTTATAAACCCAGAACTCAATAAGTCCCTTACAAATCATTAAATTTGTAACTTATTCAAAAATATGTTAGAAAAAGAAGTAATAAATTTCGAAAAAACGGCTATCGTTGGTATTGTGACTCAAAACCAAAGTGAAGAGAAACTAAACGAATATCTTGACGAATTGGAGTTTTTGACTTTTACTGCAGGAGGCCAAGTTGTAAAACGTTTTTCGCAAAAAATGGAACGCCCTAATCCCAAGACTTTTGTAGGAACTGGAAAAATTGAAGAGATTCATCTTTTTGTAAAAGAAAATGATATATCTACTTTGGTATTTGATGATGAATTATCGCCTTCACAGCAAAAAAATATATCTAAAATCATAACAGAATGTAAAATTCTGGATAGAACGCACCTTATCCTGGATATTTTTGCGCAACGTGCCGAAACTTCGTATGCAAGAACGCAGGTAGAATTAGCACAATGTATCTATATGTTGCCTCGATTATCAGGACTGTGGACACACCTTGAACGTCAAAAAGGGGGAATTGGAATGCGTGGACCTGGAGAAACAGAGATTGAGACAGACAGACGTATTGTTCGTGACCGAATCGCTTTATTGAAAGATAAAATCAAAGCAATCGACAAACAAATGGGAACGCAAAGAGGCAATCGCGGTTCCATGGTACGCGTGGCTTTGGTTGGGTATACTAATGTTGGGAAATCGACCTTGATGAATGCCGTTGGGAAAAGTGACGTTTTTGTAGAGAACAAACTTTTTGCAACTTTGGATACGACCGTTAGAAAAGTAGTCATCAAAAACCTGCCTTTCCTGCTTTCGGATACCGTAGGGTTTATCAGAAAATTGCCAACACAACTGGTTGATTCTTTCAAAAGTACGCTGGATGAGGTTCGCGAAGCGGATCTGTTATTGCACGTTGTTGATATTTCGCATCCGGAATTTGAAGATCACATTGCATCCGTAAACCAAACGTTATTGGACATCAAGGCAAATGACAAACCGGTAATTATGGTTTTCAACAAAATCGATGCCTACAAGCATTTGACTATTGATGAGGATGATTTAATGACCGAAAAAACGCCAAGACATTACACGCTGGAAGAATGGAAAGCGACATGGATGAGTCGAGTAGGAGAGCAAAATGCGTTGTTTATTTCGGCTACCGAGAAAGAAAATTTTGAGGAATTCAGAGAACGCGTTTACGAAGCCGTAAGACAAATTCACATCACCCGTTTTCCGTACAATAAGTTCTTATATCCTGATTATAAAGACGCGGTGGAAAAAGAAGACAAAGACGAAGAAGACACCGAATAATTTTCTCTAAAACATAAAATACACCAATCCCTTTTGATATTTTCAAGAGGGATTTTTTTGGGCATGTCCCAGCTTCCTCTGCGTTACAGCTGCGTCAGGCTGTTCGCTATAATCTTTTATGTAGTCCCGAAGATTCGGGACTACATAAAAGGATTTCCGCTGCCATCCTTCATGCGGAGTAACGATAACGATAATTAAAAAATAAAAAGTCCAATTGATGATTTGTAAGATAATTATTAAATTGTATATTTGAAGGTAATACGCTATGTAGTAACGCCTATCCATCCAAAATGAGATGTATATGCGCTATTTTGTAGCGGGTATAAACTAGTTATGTGTAATTATAAAAAAATCCTACGAAATAAATAACCTAAATTAAAAATGATAAATTTTTTAAAAAATTACTTGACAATAGCGTCGGAATTTATTGTATTAATTTTAGCATCATTATGGTATGTAAATACAAAAGAAATTGAACCATTAATAACAATAATTATTTGTATAGTCGCTATAATAACTTCTTTAGTCACATATTTTTCAGGTATAGAAGAGAAGATTTCAGCAAACGTTATTGGAATAGGAGAAAGAAAAAATCTTCATAAAGACTTTTTACATAACTATGTTCCTGGAGAAGTAACAATTAGTAAAATAATTGAAGATTTAGGTCAACCATTAGTGAAAATTAAAGATGATATTGAACAAGAGTGGAATGATAATAATAAATTTGAATTTTGGGTATATAAATACAAATTTTCAAATGCGGTTGTTCTATTTACAACAGAATTAGAAGATGAAAATGTAATATCTATTTCTTTAATTTGTAAACCAGATAAAAAACATCCAATTAAATGTCGATATTCGTTTGAAGAAGAAGACAAATTTTTTGGAGAAGCAACAATAACAGAAAATATAATTAAAAATTCAGAAAATTTTAAAAGCGAGAGTTATGCAAGTTGGATGTATACTGCAATTACTGCTCGTTATGCAGATTTCCGACCAATAAAGTATTTACATTTCACATACTTTATTTATTTCAAATACGAAAATGAAGCTGAAATGAAAGACCAAGAAATTGACGGAATTTGTATTTCTACAATGGAAGATGTTATGCCAATTATCCATTTTGACGACTTTCAGTTTAAATAATAACTACACATAACAGCTAGGGGTTCGTTGCGGCTGCAAGCCGAACAATGAACCCCGTGTTGAACGGAACCGGAGTACCTGCCGTCAACACCCCCAACTAGCGCTCATTTGTCCACGTTATTTGGTGTTCGTCCGCGACGTGTAACTACCTAAATTAAGAAACAATTTATAGCGTTTACACCGCCAATCGCTGAAATAGAATTATTTCAATCCACTACAGAACAAAAAAAAGACCTTTAGAAATTTTCTAAAGGTCTTTTTTTATAAAAATGTATTTTTTTAGAAACCGTAGTTTACGCCTAAACCTATGTTTTGACGGGTTTGAAAACCTTGGAACGCATTGTCATCATAAATGGTTTGAAAAGTAAAATTAGTCGATAAGTATTTATTGATTGTCATAACCACATTAACTTGATAATCAATATCAACATTTCTAGGTGTATCTAAGTAATTAGAGTATAAATTAGCACTATTTTCTACAGAAACATTCTTCATAACATTGAATTTATAATATCCGCTTAAAGCAGCTCCAAATTCGTATCTTGAATTCTCGCCTTGCTCTACCCCAAATGATGTTGTTTTACCTGATAAAGCTAATGCTGCCGCTGTTGTAAAATGACTATGAACAACAATAAGTCTTGATGTTGCGGGAGCAATATTAAATTTAAATGTATCCCTTTTTTTCCACATCATACCAGGTCCTAGTTGAAAGTAAGCTGGAGAAAAGAAGTGAGAAATTTTATAGGTTTGTGTCGCTGGATCTAAACCAGTATCCATTTGAGTGTTAAAATTAAAAAAAGCAGAATAATACCAATAACGGGATGCTTTCTTTCCTAGTAATGAATTATATAGTAATCTATCATCTGTTTTTTGAGTATCAGCATTTTTAATTTTTGCTAAACCATAGCCTACAATAACTTTATTATCCCAGTTAATAGTTCCTTTTTTATAATTGAAATCATAGTTCACTAACAAATTAGCTGCAATATTACTTTGACCACCTGCTAGCCAGTTATTAAAAGTAGATTGATTTCCTATTAAAGAGAATGTTCCAACTTTTGCCCAACCGTCGGGTTTTTCTTCACCTAGTTTTGAAGCAGCAGCTTCTGTTTTCTTTAAATTTTCTTTTTCATTTACTTGTGCAACACTAAGTGTGGAAACGAATAATAAACTAAATAGTATTTTTCTCATTATTTTTAGATTTAGATGCAAAGGTAAATTTCGTATCTAAATTGAAAAAAAAAATTGTCAAAAAGCAAATTTCATCGATAAAAACCTTATTTAGTCACTTTGTATAACGGAACGGCAGAACAAGCTTCACCATACATAATACTTCGAGCAAAAGGCTGCAAGTAGTGCGCTGCTAATACATAAGCCCGCATCGGAACCGGTTTTTTGGAGCATCCTTTTATGATAACAGGCTTATTTTCATAAACCGAATAGTCAATTTTAGGCAATAATTCTTCGTATAGTGAAGCGTCTAAATCTTCTAAAGTTCCATTGATGATTTTCTTCGCAAATGGCGCTAATTGAATGGCCACCAAAATAGAAGCCCAAGCCGGAACGATAGCATCGGTACTGCAATGAATTGCTACATATTGATCTTGGTATTGTGACCAATCATGATTTTTCAATTCCTCTCTAAAGTCTTTTTCTTTCAATAAAAAACCTTCCAACAGCCATTGCGAAATATCGATTTGCGTACGAATCCCCTTTGGATAATAATCTTCGAGATCGAAAACTTCCAAAACACTATTAGCAACTTTATTTATTATTTCTTCCATTTTGAAGTCTTAAAGTCGAACGTCGAAAGTCATAAGGTCAACTACTTTGAGACTTTATGACTTTTGACATTAGGACTAATTTAAAGCATTCCCAATTCTAATTTTGCTTCTTCGCTCATTAAATCTTTGCTCCAAGGCGGATCAAAAGTAATTTCTACTTCGGCATCTTTTACATTTGCAATCGATTTTACTTTTTCTTCCACTTCTCTTGGTAAGCTTTCTGCAACCGGGCAGTTTGGAGAGGTAAGTGTCATCAGGATTTTTACTTCGTAATCAGTATTGACCATTACGTCATAAATCAATCCTAATTCGTAAATATCTACAGGAATCTCTGGATCGTAAATAGTTTTTAATATTTTTACGATTGATTCTCCTAATTCATTTGTGTCTATTTCTTGTTCCATTGTTTGAGTATTTTAACCATATAAGACATTGAAGGTCATTTAAGGTTTTTGTTTTGAATATTATATTTGTACTTTTTTTTATTATTTAGCTTGATTAAATCATATTTAAAGTCTGCTATTTTTGTTTTTTATTCATCTAGATATCTATATCTTTCGTTGACATATGTTTTTTGTCCTTCTTTAAAAATATGCGTTACATTGAAATTTATCATTAATCCTATAGGAATTTCTAAAAGGTTCATATAGGTTAAAATTTGGGCTTCATGTATTGGTAAAACTTTTTCGACTGCTATAAGTTCAACTACTAAACTTTTTTCAACCAATAAGTCACATCTTAATCCTGTTTCAAGTTCTAAACCTTTATAATAAACAGGAATTGTAAGTTCAGTTTGAAATTCAAAACCTCTAATTGTCAATTCTTTTTTTAAACAGGTATGATAAACACTTTCTAAAAGACCGGGACCAAGATGTTTATGTACTTCTATAGCACAACCATTAACCTGATAAATTAAATCTTTTAAAGATGTTTTGGTCATAAATTTTCAGTTTTTTATTCTGACTTATATGACCTTAAATGTCTTATATGATTAAACGAATTAGTTTGAAGTCAATTCTGTGCATTGAATGCTAAAGCATACATTTTTATGTTTTTTATCATGGATACTAATCCATTGGCGCGAGTTGGCGATAAATGCTCTTTTAAACCTATTTCATCAATAAAATTCATGTTGGCGTCCAGAATATCAGAGGCCTTTTGATTCGAAAAAGTACGAATTAATATCGCAATAATTCCTTTGGTCAAAATGGCATCGCTATCGGCAGTGAAAATAATTTTGTCATCCGTTTGTTCCCCTTGCAACCACACTTTCGACTGGCAGCCTTTAATCAGATTGTTTTCAGTTTTGAATTCTTCTTTGATTAAAGGAAGTTTTTTCCCTAATTCGATGATGTATTCATAACGCTCCATCCAGTCGTCAAACATGGAGAATTCGTCAACAATTTCTTCTTGTATTTCTTTAATTTTCATACTATGCTGAATTTATTTTCAGTTTTATTCTTTAACTAATAAAGTTATTGTATTCACTAATTTCTTAATTTCATTTGGCGGAAAACCATGATCAAAACTATCCGTTTCATAAGCTTTATCCTTGAAGTTGATTTTCAAATTCGCGATCGCTGCACCGTCATGAAAACGTTTTTCGGTTTGCGCTTTTAATTTGGATAAACTATCCAATTCCACCTTTTTAAAACAATCCACTAACTCTTTCCAGTCCGCATCTGATATTTTTGTTGGTACCGGTTTATCATTTCCGTCTCTGTCTTTTGAAACCGTCAGCATCTGATTTTTCACTGTTATTTTTTGATAAAAACCTCTTGTGTTGGCCGTGTATTCAATAACAGCGGTTTCAATATCTTGACTCTTGGCGCTATCGCAACCGTTGCCCAGAAAAATAGTCAGAAATAATAAGGATAGAATTTTCATGTATTGATATTTTTAAATTTTTAGGACAACATGCGTTGGGCTTTTTTAATAGCTTCAACCATAACATCAATTTCTTCTTTGGTATTATAAAAAGCAAATGATGCTCGTATAGTTCCCGGAATATTAAAGAAATTCATAATGGGCTGGGCGCAGTGATGGCCTGTTCGTACTGCTATTCCTAATTTGTCAATTATGGTGCCAATATCGTACGGATGAATTCCTTCAATGTTAAACGAAATTACGGAAGTTTTTTCTTTGGCGGTGCCAAAAATCTTTAAACCTTCAATTTCCAATAATCGTTTCGTTCCGTATTCCAGTAATTCTTTTTCTTGCTGTTGAATGTTTTCAAAACCAACTTCATTCATATAATCAACAGCAGTTCCCAGAACGATTCCTCCAGCAATATTTGGTGTTCCGGCCTCAAATTTATGAGGCAACTCCGCATAAGTAGTTTTCTCGAAAGTCACTTCCTTAATCATTTCGCCTCCACCTTGATACGGTGGTAATTTATTTAACCAAGCTTCTTTTCCGTATAAAATTCCGGTTCCCGTTGGCCCACATATTTTATGTCCTGAAAAAACATAAAAATCACAATCTAATTCCTGAACATCTGGTTTCAAATGTGGAACAGCTTGCGCTCCGTCAATCAAAATCGCCGCGCCAACTTCATGTGCTTTGTCAATCATATATTTAATTGGATTGACCGTTCCAAGAGCATTCGAAATGTGATTTACGGTTACAATCTTCGTTTTATCCGAAAGTAATTTGTCATATTCAGACATGATTAATTCGCCATTTTCATTCATTGGAATCACGCGCAAAGTTGCTCCCGATTTTTCGCACAACATTTGCCAAGGCACAATATTGCTGTGGTGTTCTAATGCCGAAACTAAAACCTCATCGCCTGGTTTCAAAATCGAAGCAAATCCATTAGTAACTAAATTGATTCCATGCGTTGTACCCGAAGTGAAAAGAACTTCATGGGCAAATTTTGCATTGATGTGATTTTGAAGTTTACCGCGTGAAATCTCGTATGCATCAGTTGCTAATTGACTTAACGTGTGAACGCCGCGGTGAATATTAGCGTTGATTTCCTGATAGTATTTTGAAATCGCATCAATCACCACTTGTGGTTTTTGCGAAGTGGCTCCATTGTCGAAATAAACCAATGGTTTTCCGTTTACTTTTTGTGAAAGAATAGGGAAGTCGGCTCTAATTTTATTAATGTCTAACATTTTTTCGGCTTGTTTTTAATGTTTTATTGGTCAAATAGATTGCCAGTATTCTACATTTTTTTTGACAGACTAAGTTGAAATTAGCCTTTCATTATTTAGAATTTTTCTAAATACAAAAGTAGTGAAATTGGAATTAATTTTTGACAAAACACTTGTTAATAAAAGTTATTACTATTCATGATTTAGAAAAATATAATACGACATCAAATCTTACTTTTTGTTAAATCGGTAGATTTCATGAAACAATTTCTCTTTATAAATTTAACCATTAGGAAATTAAGAAAAATTAAGTATTAGTTCTTAACGAAACTTAATTTTTTAATCGTTTTGAAAAAATAGTTATTCGCATAAAAAATCATTTTTTAGAATTACTAAGTGTTTCAAAAATGTAGTTCTTTTTTATTAAATTGCTTCAAATTAATTCTCTATGAAAAAATTCTTCAAGTTCGTTGGTTTTATTTCTTTTATCGGAATCTTTTATGTTGGGTTCACTACTTATCCAAAACTGGATTTAATTTCTGGCTTTTCAGCCAAAAGTATCGCTTCGGGGCATTTTATTGATAATCGTTCGCAGGAAATGATTGAGAAAGGCGACAATAATATCGACATGATTGATTTGGCCAAAAATAATATTGAAGATGCCGGAAAGTTTGCTGTGGCTTCGGTTTATGGTTTAAAAGAAAGAAAAGCAATTTACCGTGAAGGTTTGGGAGTGACTTTAATCAATGATGATTTTGATGTGTCAAAACCGTATTTGGTTCCTAAAAGAACAAAATTGAAGAACAATTTACCTTTTCCGTATGGAAATAACGAACCTAAAGACACAGTTTTTAGCAACGTTGATTATACTAAATTGAATGCGGCTGTAGCCAATGCTTTTGACGTGAAAGGAGAATTGAAAAAGAGAACGCGTTCTTTATTAGTAATTTATAAAGACAAAATCATTGCCGAAAAATACGATACGGGATTTACTAAAAACAGTAGAATATTAGGCTGGTCCATGACCAAAAGCATTACTAGTGCTATGTTTGGAATTTTGGAGAAACAAAGAAAATTTGATATTGACGATCCTGCTCCAATTCCAGAATGGGCAAATGACAAACGAAAATTGATCACAACAAGTGACTTGCTGCACATGAATTCCGGTTTACAATGGGTAGAGGATTACACTACCATTTCTGATGTTTCCAAAATGCTTTTTCAGGCCCCAGATATGACTCGCTCGCAATTAGAAAAACCGGCGGAATATAAACCCAATATGCGTTGGAATTATTCTTCTGGAACGACAAATTTACTTTCAGGGATTTTGCGCAAGCAGTTCAAAACGCATCAGGAATATCTAGATTTTTGGTATTCCGCTTTGATTGATAAAATAGGAATGAATTCTATGGTTATCGAAACAGATATGGCTGGAAATTATGTCGGTTCCTCCTACGGTTGGGCTACAACCAGAGATTGGTCAAAATTTGGGTTATTGTATTTGCACAAAGGAAACTGGAATGGAGAACAAATTTTCAACGAAAGTTGGGAGAAATACACTTCAACTCCTACTAATAGATCTGAGGGAAGATATGGCGGACATTTTTGGCTTAATGCCGGCGGATCATTCCGTGATGTTCCGAGAGATATGTATTACTGCAGCGGTTTTCAAGGTCAAATGGTGGTGATAATTCCATCACTTGATTTAGTAGTTGTAAGAATGGGATTGAAAGAAGATCCTGAATTTGATTTTAACGGAATGTTGAAAGGGATAATTGAAAGTGTGAAGAAATAATTTTTATGATAAAGAATAAAGTTTTACAATCAGTTTTAATGATAATTGGAGGTTGGTTTTTAATAGGTTTAGGTTATTCTACGAATTTAGGTTACTCAATAATAAATGCATTTTGTTTTTTTGGAGGTCTTGTATTGCTTTTTATAGGAATTATAATGTTTATTATTGCAGTTAGAGACTAAAAATTAACCGCAAAAGGCACAAAGTTTAGTAAAAACCTTGCGCCCTTTGCGTAAATCTTAAGTGAACCCTATGTTTAAAAATTACAAATCAAATCCCAATTTCACACCTAATTTATTTGCGATGATGGTGGTAATTCGTTTTTTAAGTTCCGGTATTTTTATGCTTTCGATAACCGCATTAGAGAATGCATACATCAATAATGCTTTGGCTTCTTTCTTAGGGATTCCGCGTTGTTGCATGTAGAACATTGCTGTTTCATCAAGTTGACCAATGGTGCAACCGTGAGAGCATTTTACATCATCGGCAAAAATCTCTAATTGCGGTTTTGCATTAATTGTAGCTTTATCACTCAATAGAATGTTGTTGCTTTTTTGGAACGCATTTGTTTTTTGAGCTTCTCTTTCTACGAAAATTTTCCCGTTGAAAACGCCCGTTGAACGATCAGAGAATATGCCTTTGTAATCCTGATGGCTTTCGCAGTTAGGCGTAGCATGTTGCACAAGTGTGTAATGATCTACGTGTTGCTTATCGCCAATGATTGTAATTCCGTTTAAGTAACTCACAATTCTTTCTCCAAAGTGGTAAAAATTAAGGTTGTTTCTGGTGAGGTTTCCACCAAAACTAAAGGTATTAACCGCTACACTGCTCGTTTCTTGTTGAGAAACATACGTATTGTCAATCAAGTTAGCGGCACTATTATCGTTTTGAATTTTGTAATAATCTACTACAGCACTTTTTTGAGCAAAGATCTCGGTAACGGAATTCGTTAAAACAGGATTTTCATTTAAACTCTGGTGTCGTTCAATAATTTGTACATGTGAATTTTCACCTGCAATAACAAGGTTTCTGGGTTGAACTAGTAGTGCTGCTTCATTACCTGTAGAGAAATACATAATCTCAATAGGTTTGTCAGCTACTTTATTTTTTGGAATGTTGATGTACGCTCCCTCATTGGCGAAAGCCGTATTTAGAGAGGTCAAGCTTTCTTTCTTGTTGACAATTTTATTGAAATAGGTATCAATTATTTCTTTGTACTTGGGTTTGTTTAATGCAGATGACAATAAGCAAACATCAATTCCTTCATGTGTGGTTGCCGACAAATGTGAACTGAAAACACCATCAATAAACACTACTTTATAGGTGTCTATTTCGTGTAAAAAATATTTTTTTACGTGGTTGAATTCAACAGCATTTTCTTGTTTTGGAAAAACGGTAAAGTCATTTTTTAAGATGGCATTTAGCGAAGTGTATTTCCAAGCTTCGTCTTTTTTAGTTGGGAAACCTTTATCTTCAAAGTTTTTTATGGCCGCCGTTCTCACGTCATGAAGTTCAGAGTGAACATCTACACGCTCTTCAAAAGCCATAAAAGACGATAGTAATTTTTCTTTCAATTCCATTTTAATTTAAGTCTTAAAGTCTTAAAGTCAAATGCCTTAAACTCGAATGCGTGGAAACTTTCGAATTTTAGACTTTCAAAATTTAGCCTTTTGATAAATATTTAATAAAACCACTTAACAATTTTGATATTTCTGTTACTGATTCTAAAAGTTTTTCAAATTCTTCTTTAGTAATATAATCCAAATCAAATGCTAAATATAATTGAGAACGAACTTCCCCTGCGGAAGCTTTTGCAACGTATAAAAAGTAAACAAACTCTTTGTAAGTATTTCTCTCAAAACCTTCAGCGATATTTGATCATATAGAAATTGAAGCTCGTCTAATCTGTCTAATGAAATCAAAGTCTTTCTTGAAATTTGTATTTTCAGTAATTAGGTAAATTCTTTTATTAAAAATTCTTGCTTTTTGCCAAGAATTAATTTCTTCGAAAGAATTAAATTTCCCCATTACTTTTTTCTTTTGACTTTATGACCTTAGACTGTTTTAATTTTAAGCTTCTTGTTCTTGTTTAATCCAGTCGTATCCTTTTTCTTCTAGTTCGTGTGCTAGTTCTTTTCCACCGGATTTTACAATTTTTCCGTTGTACAACACGTGAACAAAATCAGGAACGATATAGTCTAACAATCTTTGGTAGTGCGTAATCACTACGATTGCATTTTTGTCACTTTTTAGTTTGTTAACACCATTTGCAACAATACGTAAGGCATCAATATCAAGTCCAGAATCGGTTTCATCAAGAATAGCCAATTTTGGTTCCAACATTGCCATTTGGAAAATTTCGTTACGTTTTTTCTCTCCACCAGAAAAACCTTCGTTTAGAGAACGAGAAAGAAATTTACGGTCAATTTCTAATAATTCTGATTTTTCACGAATCACTTTCAGCATTTCGTTTGCAGGCATTTCTTCCTGACCGTTTGCTTTACGCGTTTCGTTGATGGCAGTTCTCATGAAGTTCGTTACTGAAACCCCTGGAATCTCCACTGGGTATTGGAACGAAAGAAAAACACCTTTGTGTGCTCTTTCTTCTGGTGCTAATTCAGAAAGGTCTTCTCCGTCTAAAGATATTTCACCTTCGGTTACTTCGTAGTTTTCGTTCCCAGCAATGATAGACGCAAGGGTGCTTTTTCCAGCACCGTTTGGTCCCATAATCGCATGAATTTCTCCTGCTTTTACTTCAAGATTAATTCCTTTTAATATTTCTTTGTCACCTATCGAGGCGTGTAAATTTTTTATTGATAACATGTTTCTATTTTTAAACCATTAAGGTATTAAGATTCATTAAGTTTTGTTTTGTAATCAGAGATTACCCTACACTTCCTTCTAACGAAATTTCTAATAATTTTTGTGCTTCTACTGCAAATTCCATTGGCAATTTATTCAATACATCTTTACTGAAACCATTTACGATTAAAGCGATTGCTTTTTCAGTTGGGATTCCACGTTGGTTGCAATAGAAAACTTGGTCTTCGCCAATTTTACTTGTCGTAGCCTCATGTTCTATTTTTGCCGATGGATTTTTACTTTCGATATAAGGAAAAGTATGTGCGCCACAATTATTCCCCATTAACAACGAGTCACATTGTGAAAAGTTTCTGGCGTTATCTGCATTTGGTGAAATTCGGACCAAACCACGGTAACTGTTTTGTGATCTTCCAGCAGAAATTCCTTTAGAAATAATAGTCGATTTAGTGTTTTTACCTAAATGGATCATTTTTGTTCCAGTATCGGCTTGTTGGAAATTATTGGTAACAGCAATTGAATAAAATTCTCCTGTTGAATTATCTCCTTTTAAAATAACGGAAGGATATTTCCAAGTTATAGCAGAACCAGTCTCCACTTGTGTCCAAGAAATTTTTGCGTTTTTCTCGCAGATTCCTCTTTTGGTCACAAAATTAAAAACACCACCTTTTCCTTCTTTGTTTCCAGGATACCAGTTTTGTACGGTTGAATATTTGATTTCGGCATCGTCCAAAGCGATTAGTTCCACTACAGCAGCGTGTAATTGATTTTCATCACGACTTGGAGCCGTACAACCTTCAAGGTAAGAAACATAACTACCTTCGTCAGCAACTAATAATGTTCTTTCGAATTGTCCTGTTCCTGCTTGATTGATTCTGAAATAAGTTGAAAGTTCCATTGGGCAACGAACGCCTTTTGGAATATAACAGAAAGAACCATCAGAGAAAACTGCTGAATTCAAAGCCGCATAAAAGTTGTCTTTTTGCGGTACAACTGTTCCTAAATATTTACGAACTAATTCTGGATGCTCCTTAATGGCTTCAGAAATACTCATGAAGATAATTCCTTTTTCGCCTAATGTTTTCTTGAATGTAGTGGCTACTGAAACTGAATCCACAACGATATCCATTGCCACATTATTCATCATTTTTTGCTCATCAACAGAGATACCTAACTTTTTATACATTTCTAAAAGTTCCGGATCTACATCGTCCAAAGTTTTATTAGGATCTACCGCTTTTGGAGCTGAATAATAGGAGATGGCTTGAAAATCAGGTTTGATATAATGTACATTTGCCCATTCTGGCTCTGTCATTTGCTCCCAAGCACGAAAAGCCTCAAGACGCCAATCGGTCATCCATTGAGGTTCTCCTTTTTTGTGTGAAATAGCTCTAACGATATCTTCATTTAACCCAATAGGAAACGTTTCTGATTCTAATTCGGTATAAAATCCGTATTCGTATTCTTTATTTTCGAGTTCGATTTTTAAATCGTCTTCTGTGTATTTTGACATAATTTTATTTTTTAAAACCATTAAGAAATTAAGGTTTATTAAGGCTTAATTGCCTTAATTTCTCAATGGTTTAAATCTTTTTTTATTTTGTTATAGAGAGAAACTCTCTCCGCAACCACAAGTTCTATTGGCATTTGGATTGTTGAAAACAAATCCTTTACCATTTATTCCTCCTGAGAATTCTAATATTGTTCCGGCTAAGTACAGAAAAGATTTTTTTTCAACAGCGATAGTGATATCGTTGTCTATAAAAATTTTATCGTCTTCGCTTTTTGTTTTATCAAATTTTAAATCATAAGACAATCCAGAACATCCGCCGCTTTTTACACCTACTCTTACGTAGTCGATTGCAGCGTCAAAACCATCATCTTGCATTAAATCGATGATTTTTTTTCTTGCTGTGTCAGAAACTTTTATCATAGCTTATATTGATTTTGTCTAAATTAAACACAAAGATAGTGTATAAAAAGCTTTTTCCATAATTGATAACATTATTATAACTAATGCAAAAATAGAAAAAAGCTATTTGCGACCAGTAAAAGCGTTTGAATTTCTTAACTTTGTTTCGTCTCGAAAAAAGAAAAATCATGAAATTATATCCCATAGAAACAGGCAATTTTAAATTAGATGGTGGCGCAATGTTTGGCGTGGTGCCAAAAACTATTTGGAGCAGAACCAATCCTGCCGATGAAAATAACCTGATTGATATTGCGGCGCGCTGTTTATTGATTGAAGATGGCAACCGATTGATTTTGATTGATACCGGAATGGGAAACAAGCAATCAGAGAAGTTTTTTGGGTATTATTCGCTTTGGGGAACACATTCCATGGATAAATCGTTGGCTAAATATGGTTTTCAGCGCGAGGATATTACCGATGTTTTTATGACGCATTTGCATTTTGACCATTGTGGTGGAAGCGTACAATGGAACGCTGACAAAACAGGATACGAACCTGCGTTTAAAAACGCTAAATTTTGGTCTAACGAAAATCATTGGGAATGGGCGACAAAGCCAAATGCCAGAGAGAAAGCATCCTTTCTATCCGAAAACATTTTACCGATGCAGGAAAGCGGGCAGCTGAATTTCATCCAAAGACCGGAAGGCGATTTTTTAGAAAAATCGGAATTGGGTTTTGGTATTTTCTTTGCTGATGGACATACCGAGAAGCAAATGATTCCGCACATTCAATATAAGGATAAGATCATCGTTTTTTGTGCTGATTTATTGGCAACAGCCGGACACATTCCTATTCCGTATGTAATGGGGTATGATACCAGACCTTTACTGACTATGCCGGAAAAAGAAAAATTCATGAATGCTGCCGCTGATAATAATTATTATTTATTCTTGGAACACGATGCGCATAATGAAATAATAACCGTACAAAAAACCGAAAAAGGCGTTCGGTTGAAAGAGCGATTTACTTGCGAACAAATCTTAACATAGTGTTAATCATAACTCGTTTTGTAACAAAAAAAATTATTTTAGACAAATATTTAAAAATAAACAAAAACATTTTCAATGAATACCATCAAACCCATTTACATTTCTGCTTTTGCACTTTTAGCATTAGTAGGATGTGGCGCTTCAAAACAAGTTTCAAATACGTCTAATGCTGAACTAGTTGCTATTAGCGCACCTTTAAACATTAAAAAAAAGGTCCCAATTGCTGAAAATGACTTGAAAAGATGGAGCCATCTGGATATCGTAACTGATACTATTCCTGGAATGAGTGTTGACAAGGCGTATGCTGTATTATTGAAAGGCAAAAAAGGCGTTCCAGTTATTGTTGGAATTGTAGATTCTGGTGTAGATATCGAACACGAAGATTTGAAATCGGTACTTTGGACCAATACAAAAGAAATCGTCGGAAACGGAATTGACGATGACAAAAACGGATATATCGATGATATTCACGGATGGAATTTTCTGGGAGATAGTACTAAAGAAAATCTGGAATATGAAAGAATCATAAAAGACAAAACTTTAGTAGATGATGCTACTTATCAAGAGGCAAAAGCGTTGAATGATAAAAAAGTGGCTGAAGCTGCTGCTGGGAAAACACGTTCAGAGCAAATGTTAGAAAGTATTACTGCAGGTGATGCTGTACTAGTAAAACATTTTGGCAAATCAGTCTACACGATAGAAGAGGTAAATGCAATTGTTTCACAAGAACCGGCACTACAAAAAAGTAAAGCGGCTATGCAACAAATGCTTTCTTATGGATTGCCAATAGCAGATTTAAAAATTGCTGTTCAAGAACAATTAGACGATCAGGTTGCACTTATAAACGGAGACAATCTGAAAACAGATTACCGTAAAGCGGTAGGAGATAATCCAAATGATATCACTGATAAAAAATACGGAAACAATAATGTGATGGGACCAGACAAGAACGAAATTCTTCATGGAACGCACGTTGCCGGAATTGTTGCTCAAAGTAGAAATAACGTATTAGGTGGGGATGGTGTTGCAAACAACGTTCAGATCCTTACTGTTCGTGCCGTACCAGACGGTGATGAGTACGATAAAGATATTGCACTTGGAATTCGTTACGCTGTTGATAATGGTGCCAAAGTAATCAACGGAAGTTTTGGAAAAAGCTTCTCTCCACACAAGCAATGGGTTTATGATGCGATAAAATATGCTGAGAAAAAAGATGTATTAATCGTTCACGCAGCGGGTAATGATGCAAAAGACATTGACTTTGCTGAAAATTTCCCTAATGATTCTGAAGATAAAGTAACAGAGTTTGCTGATAATTTAATCACAATTGGTGCTTTGAATTTTGAATATGGAAATAAAGTTGTGGCTCGTTTTTCTAATATTGGAAAAATTAATGTTGACGTTTTTGCTCCTGGTGTAAAAATCTACGCAACAACTCCAAACAATACTTATAAATATTTACAAGGAACTTCAATGGCTGCGCCAAATGCTGCCGGAGTTGCTGCATTAATTCGTTCATATTATCCAAAATTATCTGCTCAACAAGTGAAGCATATTTTGATGGATTCAGGAGTTGCCATTTCAACAGATGTTGTTGTAGGCGGAAAAGCAAATGATACACGTTCTTTTACTACTCTTTCTAAATCAGGAAAAATAGTAAACGCGTACAACGCTTTGCTGATGGCAGAGAAAATGTCTAAATAATATTTAAACAATTCATTATATGGAAGGACAATTTGTCCTTCCATTTTTATTTAAATCAAATATGAAAAAACTACTTTTATTCTCTTTTGTCACTTTGAGTTTCGGAACTGTTTTTGCCCAAAACACTTCATATTGGCAACAGCATGTCGATTACAAAATGGATGTTTCCATGGATGTAAAAACATACCAATACAAAGGAAAACAGGAATTGGTTTATACCAATAACTCTCCTGATACTTTGAGAAAAGTATATTATCATCTATTCAATAATGCTTTTCAGCCCGGAAGCGAAATGGATGCAAGAATCCAAAGTATCAAAGATCCGGATGGCAGAATGGTTACCAAAGTAAAAGTTGGTGATAAAGAAGTCAAAGAAAGTCGCATTAAAAGTTTGAAACCAAATGAAATTGGTTACTTACGAATTTCTAATTTCAAACAAGACGGAGCAGTTGCTAATGCAAAAGAGATTGGGACTATTCTTGAAGTGACTTTGGCTAAGCCAATATTACCCAATTCAAAAACTACATTTACTTTAGATTTTGATGGTCAGGTTCCTATTCAGATTCGTCGTTCCGGTAGAAATAATGGCGAAGGAGTTGAATTGTCAATGGCACAATGGTATCCAAAACTTGCCGAATTTGATTTTGAAGGTTGGCATGCTGATCCGTATATCGCTAGAGAGTTTCATGGCGTTTGGGGGAATTTTGACGTAAATATTACTATTGATAAAGATTATGTTTTAGGTGGTACCGGTTATTTACAAAACAAAAACGAAATTGGTCACGGTTATCAAGACCAAGGTGTTGTTGTGTCTGTTCCAAAGAAAACAAAAACATTGACATGGCATTTTAATGCGCCAATGGTCCATGATTTTACTTGGGCTGCTGATAAGAACTACATTCATGATATTGCCAAAGGCCCAAATGGGGTTGATATTCACTTTTTATACAAAAACAATCCAAAATTTGTACAAAACTGGAAAGATTTACAGCCAAAAACGGTTCAGCTGATGGAAATTTACAATAAAACAGTTGGAGATTATCCGTACAAACAATACTCCGTAATTCAAGGTGGTGATGGCGGAATGGAATATGCCATGTGTACGTTGATTTTAGGACAAGGAAGTTTTGATGGATTGCTTGGAGTAACCGCACATGAAATGGCGCACTCTTGGTTTCAGCATGTGTTGGCTTCCAATGAATCAAAACACGGATGGATGGATGAAGGATTTACATCGTTCCTTGAAGATTTTGGACTGAATGAAATTGCCGACAAAAAAGCAGAAAACCCATTTACGGGAGCCTATACAGGTTATTTTTCTATGGTAAATTCAGGTAAAGAATTACCACAAGGAACCCATGCAGACCGCTTTGACGAAAACAGAGTCTATAGTATTACTTCGTATAGCAAAGGGGAACTTTTCCTAACACAATTAATGTATTTGATAGGGAAAGAAAATCTAATGAAAACTTTAAAAAAGTATTATCGCGATTTCAAATTCAAACATCCTACACCAAATGATATCAAAAGATCTGCCGAAAGAATTACAGGAGCAAATCTAGATTGGTACTTGACGGATTGGACACAAACCACCAATACTATTGATTATGCAATCAATGATGTAAAAGAAAATGCAGATAAAACAACGGTTACTTTAGGAAGAATAGGTAGAATGCCAATGCCAATTGATTTATTAGTGGAGTACACAGACGGAACAATGGAAAGTTTTTACATCCCGTTGCGCATGATGAGTTTTGAAAAAGAAAACCCAAATCCAGCTATAAAAAGAACAGTTTTGAATGATTGGGCTTGGGCGTACCCAACGTTTGAATTCAATATTGCTAAATCAAAAGCTTCCATCAAGAAGATAACTATTGATCCAAGTGGATTAGTGGCTGACATCAAGAAGGAAAACAATACTTACGAATTAAAGTAATAATTTAAAGCCCTGAAATGAAGATGCCCCAAAAAGTTTGACACTATTTGGGGCATTTTTTATACAGTTTAATGAAGTATTGGTGTTAGGAAATTATCTTCTGAATTTAAAATATTCTGATAAAGGATGTTTCTTGTTTTTCAACATTTCAGAAACGAGTCCCATTCCAATGACTGAAAATGTGATGCCGTTTCCGCCAAAGCCCAGAACAAAATAAGCGCTTTGAAAATTAGGATGTTTTCCAATGTAAGGCAAGCCGTCTTTAGTCTCTCCAAAAGTACCCGCCCAAACAAAATCCATTCTGAAATCATAATCAGGTAAAATTTTCTTCAAATATTTGGTTAATTTATCAGACTTGTCGTTGAGTAGTGAATCTCTTTTTGCAGCATCTACAAAATCTTCGTCTTCTCCGCCAATGAGTAATCGATGGTCATCGGTGGTTCGCATATACATGTAAGGCTCTGCCGTATTCCAAAACAGCGTGTCGTTAAGATATGATTGGTCATCCTCAAAACGTTCTCCTACAATGGCGTAAGTAGAAAGTAATTTTACAAATTTGTCTTTGATGATTTCGGTACTTTCAAAACCGTTGCAGTAGATTATCTTTTTAGCGGTAATGGTAGTTCCATGTTCTGTTAGAACGGTGACGCCATTTTGTTTGTAAGTAACTTTTTTGATATCGGTTTTATCGAAAACTTGTAACCCTTTTTTATGATTGTACGCTAGAATATCGTGAGCTAACTGGAAAGCATCTATGCTACCGCCTTGTTCTGATAAGATTCCACCATGCGAATGCTTGATATGAAACTTTTTATCAATTTCATCGGCTTCGAGCCATTTTACAGGCATTCCAATTTTTTTGCGAGCCTCGAATTCTTTTTTTAACCAGACAACATCTTTCTTTAAAGCGGCAAAATAAAGGGATTCTTTTTTCTTGAAACCACAATCAGATTTTACTTGTTGTACGATTTTTTTCAAATCATCAATTGATTTATAACACGCCCAATAACTGTCAACAGCAGCTTTTTCGCCAATCAAATCTATAAGTTGGTACAGCGGCACATCAATCTCATATTGCAACATGGATGTCGTAGCCGATGTACTTCCGTGACCTATTTCTCTGCGATCAATCAGCACGGTTTTGTAACCATCCGCAATACATTGATGCGCTATAAGACTGCCGGTTATTCCGCCTCCTACGATTAGAATTTCTGTATCCAAGTTTTCTCTTAATGACGGATAGGAGTTAATGATTCCGTTTTTTACCAACCAAAAAGGTTCACTTGATTTTAGTTTCATGGCGCTGCCGTTTTTATCAAATGTAATGATAATGAACACGCTGTATTTATTTTTTAAAGCTATTATGTTACATAATTATAATATGATTTCTTTTGTGTTTTTTAAACCAATTGTATTTTGAATGGGAGTATAGGGTTTCTGAGTATGAAAAACAGCAAACGAATAAAAACACAAAATGCAATTTCGCGGCATTTTTATTCTAAATTTATTGATTTCAAATGCGCTGATATAACGAACCTTCAAATTGCAACTAATCATGAAAAAAATAATTTGTTTATTGCTATTTTGCATATCATTTTCGATGATGGGTCAATCCCAAGAAAGTGATTTCTTCAAATTTTATAAAGGTGGGAATAAGTATAAGAAACCTGTGAGATATGTCCTTTTTGATAGCTCTGCAGGAGATATTAAAAAAAAGTTGACAACAAAACTTATTTTTATATGAGAGGAGAGACTTTTATTTTTGATTCTAAAATCAATAAAAAGGATACTTGCTTAGTTGACAAGTGTAAATTCACCTTAGATAAATCAGAAGATTTGCAACAAAAAGCGTATCAGTTTTACAAGGAAAAAAAGCAAATGGAGGAAAGAAAAATGAAGTTAAAAAATCCAATACTGTATCCGGTAACTGATTTTAGTCCATACTTTCAAATTTATGTATTAGAAAAAACGCATAAAAATACGCTGTTCAAATATGAAGTAGATTGGATATATTCTTCCTTTTAAAAACGGAGGAGCGATGTTGATTTGAAAATATAATTTCAAGATCAATTGTAGCTTGATCCTAATAAAACCAAAAAAAGTCTAATGTAAGAATTAGACTTTTTTTAGTTTTTAATTTTAAGGAGTCTATCTCAAATGCTCTAGCATATCTGTAGTCATGGTTGTTAAATCAAATTCATGTTTCCAGTTCCAGTCCTTTCTGGCTTCAGCATCATCAATACTTGCAGGCCAGCTGTCGGCTATTTTTTGACGGAAATCCGGCTCATAAGTGATGGTAAATTCAGGAATATGTTTCTTGATTTCGGCAGCAATCTCTGTTGGCGTAAAGCTCATGGCAGCTAGATTGTACGAAGAATGAATTTTTATTTGTTCCACCGGCGCTTGCATAATTTGGATGGTCGCAGCAATGGCATCGTCCATATACATCATCGGCATTTTAGTTTCTGAGGATATAAAACATTCGTATGTTTTATCGGAAAGTGCTTTGTGAAAAATATCCACTGCATAATCCGTAGTTCCGCCACCAGGAGGCGATGACCAGCTGATTAAACCCGGATAACGAATACTTCTTACATCTACACCAAAAATATTATGGTAGTATTCACACCATCTTTCGCCCGCTTGTTTACTGATTCCGTACACCGTTGAAGGCTCCATTATCGTGTATTGTGGCGTGTTTTCTTTAGGAGTTGTTGGTCCAAAAACCGCAATACTCGAGGGCCAGAATATTTTTTTTATTTTTCCGGCTTTCGCCAAATTCAAAACATGAAACAACGAATTCATATTCAGGTCCCAAGCAAATGCAGGGTTTTTTTCGGCTGTTGCTGATAATAATGCGGCCATCAAATACACTTCATCAATTTGGTGGATTTCGACCAAATGTTCAATTTGATTAAAATCCAAAGCGTTCACGACTTCAAATGGACCGGAATTTACCACATCAATATTTAGTTTTCGGATATCCGAAGCGATTACATTTTCGGTTCCGTGTAGTTGCCGCAACTTTTGGGTAAGCTCCGTTCCTATTTGGCCGCAAGCGCCAATAATCAATATTTTTGTACTCATTTTTGTCTGTTTTGAAAAACAAAGATAACGTTTTCGTAAATAACACAATTTTGATAAAAAAAGGTATAAATTTCTTAAAACAGTATTTAAAAATAAGTTTTATTTCTTAATTTATGACTTTTTAAACACGAAAATAGCTTCAGGAATATTAGATTGTTATTCCAATACTGGAATTCATTATTGTAAATTTACTTTGTAACTTTGCACCTAAATTAATGGAAATTTTTAAAGGGTCATAATTGCTTTTTTTTTAAAAAAATACAACTGTATTTGAATTACTTTCATCCATTAAAAAATGATAAATTGACGCACATGAAATATAAAATAGCCGTTTTCTTCTCTCTGGTTTTTGTTTTGTTCTCTTGTAAAGATGACAATCAAAAACGAATTGCGGAAAACAAAAAAGAGATACAAAAAAAAGAAGTCATATTAGCAAACATACAGAAAGGTTGGGTTTTATATGATGAGCCAGTAACCGAAGCGGGTGAAAAAAGCATTGCATCTTGGAACGAATGGCGTATATTTTTAGCTGAATTAGTGCAAAAACCTAAAAAAAGTATTGGAGCTTTTCAGCAAAAATCAACAGCGCTTTCTAAAAAAGTGATGGCTTTGAACGACAATATTCCTTATGATTACAACAAACCTCAAATAAAAAGCAGGATTTCCACGTTGATCACTAAAGTTAGATTGCTGGATTTATTCATTCATTTGGATAATATTCCAGATAAGAAAGTCACTTTATTAGTGTCGGAAATCAACTTGGAATTAGTTTCATTACAAAGACAAATGGACAAAATTGTGGAGAAAAGTAAAATTCCCATTGAAGAGGGAGAATCTGATTTATTGAAAATGATGGACACTACAAGAGCCATTCCAAATACACCAGTCATCGATCCAAATATACCACGCGTTGAGTAAAAAAATCTTATACCATACCTACGATAATTCGCCTAAAACCCAGCAAATTGTTGCTCGTTTATTAGAGAATAACCAAGTCAAAATGCATCTTTCGGGACTTTTGGGTTCTGCACTTTCATTTGTAATTCGGTCTGTTTTCAAGAAGTCCGAGCTTCCTTTTTTAGTTATTTTAAACAATAAAGAAGAAGCAGCTTATTATTTGAACGATTTGGAACAAATGATTGGGGAGCAAGATGTGCTATTTTATCCCGGTTCATTTCGTCGCCCGTACGAAATCGAAGATACGGATAACGCCAATGTTTTGCTTCGCGCCGAGGTGTTAAACCGAATTAATTCCCGCAAGAAACCGGCCATTATTGTTACCTATCCCGAAGCGCTTTTCGAGAAAGTGGTGACCCGAAAAGAATTGGACAAAAACACGCTGAAAGTTGCTGTTGGCGACAAGATTTCTATTGATTTTATTAATGAAGTTTTGTTCGAATATGAATTCAAAAGAGTCGATTTTATTACGGAACCTGGAGAATTTTCGGTTCGTGGAGGAATAGTCGATGTATTTTCGTTTTCGAATGATAATCCGTACCGAATTGAGTTTTTTGGAGATGAAGTCGAGAGCATCCGTACGTTTGATGTTGCGACGCAATTGTCTATTGAAACGCAAAAAAAGATTACGATAATACCAAATGTCGAGAACAAAGCTTTTCAGGAAAACCGAGAAAGTTTCTTGGATTATATTTCGGAAAAAACAGTAATTTTTATTCAGAACACTGAAGATTTTTTAGCACAATTAGACAAACAATTTGGTAAAGCCGAAGAAGCTTTCGCAAAATTATCGCAGGAGATAAAACGCTCGTCGCCGGAACAATTGTTTTTGAATCAAGCAGGATTTATAAAAAGAGCGTTGGATTTTTCGATTGTGGAATTGAGTTCAAAAGCTATTTTTAGAACCAACAAAAAATTCGAATTTCACATTCAGCCGCAACCATCATTCAACAAGCAATTTGATTTGTTACTGAATAATCTAAATGAGAATCATTTCAACGGCTACAAAAATTATTTGTTTTGTTCGAATGATGCCCAAGCCAAACGTTTTCATGATATTTTTGAAACATTGGATGAAGCCAATTCTGAGAATATCCGCAAGCAATACCATACCGTTGTTTTGCCTTTGTATCAGGGATTTATTGACGAAGAAAACCAAATAACCTGTTACACGGACCACCAAATTTTTGAACGCTACCACAAATTTAGCATCAAAAACGGCTATTCGAAAAAACAGAATATTACTTTAAAAGAACTCACGACATTATCCGTAGGTGATTATGTGACACACATCGATCACGGTATCGGACGGTTTGGAGGTTTGCAAAAAATACAAGTTGAAGGCAAAACACAGGAAGCTATCAAGCTCGTTTATGCCGATAATGATATTGTTTATGTAAGTATTCATTCGCTGCACAAAATTTCAAAATACAACGGAAAAGACGGAACGCCACCCAAAATTTACAAATTGGGTTCGAATGCTTGGAAGATTTTAAAACAAAAAACTAAGGCACGAGTTAAACATATTGCATTCAATTTGATTCAGTTGTATGCCAAAAGAAGACTTGAAAAAGGATTCCAGTTTGCGCCCGACAGTTATTTGCAAAACGAATTAGAAAGCTCTTTCATTTATGAAGATACGCCGGACCAAACCAAATCAACGGCTGAGGTAAAAGCTGATATGGAAAGCGACCGCCCGATGGATCGCTTGGTTTGTGGAGATGTAGGTTTCGGGAAAACCGAAGTCGCCATTCGTGCGGCTTTCAAGGCTGTGGATAACAGCAAACAAGTGGCGATCTTAGTTCCTACAACTATTTTGGCCTACCAACATTATAGAACTTTTACAGAACGATTGAAAGATATGCCAGTTTCTGTGGGTTATTTAAACCGTTTTAGAACGGCTAAACAAAAAGCGGAAACACTAAAACAATTGGCCGAAGGAAAACTTGATATTGTGATTGGAACACACCAATTAGTCAATAAAAATGTAGTTTTCAAAGATCTTGGATTGTTGATTGTAGATGAGGAACAAAAATTTGGGGTGAACGTAAAAGACAAACTCAAAACCATTGCTGCGAATGTCGATACGTTAACTTTAACTGCAACACCAATTCCGAGAACCTTGCAGTTTTCACTAATGGCTGCGCGTGATTTATCAGTGATTACAACGCCTCCGCCCAATCGTTATCCTATTGAGACGAATGTAGTTGGTTTTAGTGAAGAATTGATTCGGGATGCGATTTCGTATGAAATCCAGCGTAACGGACAGGTTTTCTTTATCAATAACCGAATAGAAAACATCAAGGAAGTAGCCGGAATGATTCAGCGTTTGGTACCCAATGCAAGAGTTGGAATTGGTCACGGCCAGATGGATGGAAAAAAACTCGAGGAATTGATGTTGGCTTTCATGAACGGAGAATTTGATGTTTTGGTGGCAACAACCATTATCGAAAGCGGTTTAGACGTTCCTAATGCGAATACGATTTTCATCAATAACGCGAATAATTTTGGATTGTCTGATTTGCATCAAATGCGCGGTAGAGTAGGGCGTAGCAACAAGAAAGCGTTTTGCTATTTTATTTGTCCGCCATATTCTGCGATGACCGATGATGCCAGAAAACGAATTCAGGCTTTGGAACAATTCAGCGAATTGGGTAGCGGATTTAATATTGCGATGAAAGATTTAGAGATTCGTGGAGCGGGAGATTTATTAGGCGGTGAGCAAAGTGGTTTCATCAACGAAATTGGTTTTGATACGTATCAAAAAATCATGAACGAAGCCATTGATGAATTAAAGGAAAATGAATTCAAGGATTTATATCCGGAGGAAAACAATTTAGAAACTAAACAATACGTCAAAGACCTACAAATCGATACTGATTTTGAGTTGTTGTTTTCTGATGAGTATATCAATAATGTTTCGGAGCGATTGAGTTTGTACAATGAATTAGGCGCAGTCAAAAATGAAGAAGAATTGATTGTTTTCCAAAATAAATTGATTGACCGTTTTGGTCCAATGCCGCCCCGAGCCAAAGCATTAATGAATAGTATTCGAATCAAATGGATTGCAACCCGAATTGGAATCGAAAAATTAGTAATGAAACAAGGCAAGATGATTGGTTATTTTATTTCGGATCAACAATCAGATTATTACCAATCGAATCGTTTTCATAAAGTACTGCAGTTTGTTCAAAAACATCCTAATTTATGCAAAATGAAAGAAAAGCAAACACCAGCTGGTTTGCGGCTTTTGTTGACTTTTGACAATGTGAAGAATACCAGAACAGCTTTGGAATTGATGGAGTTATTGGGAGGAGAATAAAAAAGGATTTTACTGTTAAGTATTTCTTGACGGATTCTTAATTTGTAAATGATCCTAATTGTAAAAAAACCAATCTTATTATGATTGGTTTTTTTATTTCTTATATTTGATTTTTACAAATTCATTCTCAATGAAATTAAAATCAATAGATGAGTTTTACCAGGAAATCTCTGGAGACTCTGTTACAGATTCGAGCACATTATTGCCAAAAGGTATTCAAAAAGAAATTGGTCATTTCAATGTTTTTAGTATCAAAGAACTTTATGAAAGGCTAAAGGATAAGTCATTTATGCCTTATGACCGGAGAGCCTATTATAAAATAAGCTTGATACGAGGAAAAAACAGAGCTGAATATGCAGATAAAATAATTGACATTGAAAAGAATGCTCTTTTATTTGCTACGCCAAAAATCCCCTATCATTATGTTCCTCTAGACACACAACAGTCGGGAAATTTTTGTGTTTTTACGAGCGAGTTTTTAACAAAAGATAAAAGCGGAATTGTACTTGACGAGCTTCCTATTTTTAAATCAGATGGCTATCCTATTTTTGAACTCTCTGATGAGGATGCAATAGAAATTGACTTGATATTCAAAAAGATACATAAAGAAATCAATTCTGATTATGTGTATAAATACGATTTAATCCGGAATTATGTGGCAGAGTTAATACACTTTGGACAGAAATTGCAACCTATAACCGCCTTATATTCAAAACACAATTCGGCAGCAAGAGTATCTTCCTTGTTTGTGGAACTATTGGAAAGACAATTCCCAATTGAATCACCTCGTCAACGATTAGAATTGAAATCAGCCAAAGATTTTGCAACTCGTTTGTCCGTGCATGTCAACCATTTGAATAAAGTTTTAAAAGCGAACACAGGTAAAACCACAACTGAATTAATTAGTGACCGATTGATTCATGAAGCTAAGATACTTTTAAAAGAAACCGATTGGAACATTTCGGAAATCGCCTATTCGCTTGGTTTTGAAGAGTTGGCACATTTTTCTAATTTTTTCAAAAAGCAAACAACTTTGACGCCCATGTCTTTTAGGGTTTAAATAATTTGATTTGAATTTTGCAAACTCTGGATTGATATTTACAATTGACAAGCTTTATACCGGAATTAATTTTGCAGTATTAATTTAAAACTATTTAAACATGGAAATCAAGAACAGCAAAATAGCATTAGTTACCGGAGGAAGCCGCGGATTAGGAAAAGACATGGCTTTAAGTCTTGCCAAAAAAGGGCTTGATGTAATCCTAACGTACAACAGCAAAAAAGACGAAGCGGATGATGTTGTATCCGAAATCGAAAAAATGGGACAAAAAGCAGCAGCCATTCAATTGAATGTTGCCGATGTAAGTAGTTTTGATTTGTTTTTTCAAAATGTAGCGAGCGCTTCAAAAAGCACTTTTGGTGCTGAAAAAATTGATTTTTTAATCAACAATGCTGGTGTAGGTCTTCACGAAAGTTTTGCGACAACAAGTACAACTCAATTTGATGATTTGGTTAATATTCAATTCAAAGGACCCTTTTTTCTGACTCAAAAAGCTTTGGAGCTACTAAACGATGGTGGTGGAATTGTAAATATTTCGTCAGGATTGACCCGTTTTTCATTTCTAGGATATTCAACTTATGCGAGTATGAAAGGCGCGATGGAAACCTTGACTAAATACCAAGCGAAAGAATTGGGCGAAAGAAAAATCAGAGTCAATATAGTGGCTCCGGGCGCAATAGAAACTGATTTTGGCGGAGGTGCAGTTCGGGATAATGAGCAATTAAATCAAATGATTGCTTCGTTGACGGCATTAGGACGAGTAGGTTTGCCAGATGATATTGGAAGCGTAGTTGCCTTTTTATGTACCGATGATGCTAAATGGGTAAATGGACAACGTTTAGAAGTTTCGGGTGGAACGAATTTGTAATTTTAAACTTCTGTTTAGAAATACAGTAACGGAATATTATTTTATAACAAAGCTTTCAGTCTTCAAAAGGCTGGAAGCTTTGTTGATAACGGAATTTTCTAATTTTTCAAATCCTTAATCACTTTAAAAGTCATATCCACTTGGTCTTCAATTACTAGTATGGTATATTCATTTGAAGTCGAAATTATTCTATAATAATTTTTTGACTCGAAATGATTCCATTGCTCTTGATTTTAAGAATATAGACTCCTTTTATAAGGTCCGATAGATCAATAGTATTATTAGCATAAGGATAACTAAACGAAATGATTTTTACTGTTTTTCCTTCCATGTTGTTAACTGTTATTTTTTCTAAAATCAAGTTATTTATATATAGTTGTCCTTTGGTTGGATTAGGGTAAATTGTTGATTTATCAATCGCAATATCTGCAGTTGATAAATTTTGGCAAATAGCATTATATTTTGCAGTCGAATCTTTTAGATTAAACCAATTTGTTTCTGAATAAGTTGCATCATCAACTTGAATGCAAGTTAAATATAGGTTATTTCTGAAGCTTGTTGGGGGTGTTTGAAAATTTTTGTTGTTTCCATTTTTTAAATTGAGAGTAGTCAATTTGTTGGATTCACAATTCAAAACTTTTAACATTGTATTTTTTGAAATATCTAATTTGTTTAGCAAATTATCATAACACGCCAAAGAAGTTAATAAGGTATTCTGGGAAAGATCTATATTTTGTAATTTATTTGAACCAAAGTTAAGTTGGTCTAAGTAAATACAGTTGTTAACATTCAAATTTGTTATAATGTTGTTATAGCAAGAAAAAAAAGTGAGATTTATATTATTTGAAACGTCTAAGGAAGCTAAATTATTATTTGTTGTGGTTAAATTTTTTAATAACGTATTTTTAGTGACATTTAAATCAGTCAGAATGTTACTACTACAATCAATATCTGTAATTTTAATATTTTTGTAAAAGTCTAAAGTTTTAATTTGATTATCGGAGCAATTTAATATTGTTAGATTTTCGTTTTGTGAAATATCAAGGCTTGATATTCTGTTCTGACCACAGTTTACTT
Source organism: Flavobacterium pasteuri (assembly GCF_048286615.1). Lineage (NCBI taxonomy): Bacteria > Pseudomonadati > Bacteroidota > Flavobacteriia > Flavobacteriales > Flavobacteriaceae > Flavobacterium > Flavobacterium pasteuri. The sequence goes on from NZ_JBLVPN010000001.1 coordinate 308,908, forward strand.
CTATCAGAAGTACATTTTTAGAAAGATCTAAACTTGTTAATTGATTTAAATTGCAAAAAAGTTTTTTTAATGAAGTATTTTTAGATAAATCGATAGTAGTGAGTTTGTTCAAATAACATTGAAGTATTTCTAAATTCACAAAGTCTTGAATACCTGTTAGGTCAGTTATATTTTGACTTCCAATATATAAAGATTTAATCGTATTAATATTTGAAGTTAAAACTTTTCCGTCTTTTGCTCCAGTGTCAACACCTGAGTTAATTAAATATTGCTCAAAATTACCATCTGGAATTGAGGTATACTGGCCTACCATTTGTATAGTAAGAAATAAAAAAAGAATAATTTGAAGTTTTTTCATAAAAAAATGTATTTTTTGCAATTTAACATTTTTTTTAAATAAATATTGTAAACTTACACCGTTTAAGACTCAATTATTAATTGTTTAAACGAAGAAAGGGATTGGTTTTTCAAAAACTAATCCCTTTTTTATTTAAATCATAAACTTATCTAATTCTTCAAATCCTTAATTACTTTAAAAGCAACATCAACTTGTTCTTCACTCACTAAAATGGTGAACTCATTAGAAGTCGAAATTACTTCGTTTATGATAATTCCTTCCCAAGCCAAACGTTGAAAAATGAAATAGTAAATCCCAGGAACGACAATGTTTTCTTTAGGTAATTTTACCGTAATCGAAGCCAGATTGTCTAATTTTTGAATCAGTTTTTCAGTAGCAAAATGCTTGTCTACTAAGTGATTGATGCTGTTACTAACCACAATGTTGGTTTCGTTTACTCCTCTGGATGAAGTGTAAAAAATATCCGGTAACGTATTGATATCTGCAATTAAATCTGCTTGTTTATTTAAAACAGTATCGGATGCAGCAAAAGTATAATCCGTCAAGGCCGAACGAACGGTGATTTCTCCGATGTTTTTGATGACTTTGTTAATCTTATGATTTAATCTGAAATCTAGTTCTTCTGTTAGTCTTTTTAAAGCCATAACAACAGCACCTTGTTTTACTTCCTTGCCAAATTCACTTTCTAATTCGGTCATTATGTTTCGGGATAATGAGGTCAGATTAATGATGCCTAATGATAGTGCATTTAGCAAAAAAGGCTTTGTTTTGATGTAGTTTTCTACAATGGAAGAAACAGTTTTCATGATGTAATTTTTTTTAGTTGGTTGTTATTTTACGCGTAGTTAGTGTGTAAATATGACGCAAATATAAATAAAAAACAATTTGTTACAAATATAACATCAAGAAAAAACGTTTAAAAGTGATAAAAAGCATCGATAAGATGCTCAATTACAAAAGATTTTCCTTCTTTATGGATAGCTATAATGTCAAAACGGACTTCAATATCTAAATCTCTTTCGTTGACAAACGCATCAACAGCCTTCACAAGAAGCTGGATTTTTTTTGGTTTTACAAAATCTTGTGGCAAGCCAAATTCTAATGAGGAACGGGTTTTGACTTCAACTATGGCAAGTGTATTTCCTTTTTGGGCAATAATGTCTATTTCGGCTTTTTGGAACGTCCAGTTGGTTTGCAAAATCGTGTAGCCGTCTTTAAGTAGAAATTCAACCGCCATTTCTTCTCCAAGTTTTCCGAGCTCGTTGTGTTCCGCCATTGAAAAATTTTGTTTTAAGTTTAAGGTTTCAAGTTTTTAAACTTCTGTAATCAAATATCAAATTGTCTTTATTCAAAAACTAGGGTATTGCATTTTTCATTGACATTCAGAGTTACTTTATTTCCTAAAATCAATGCTCTATTATCTTGAATATGACCGGCCGGGAAATTATACAAGACGGGAATATTGTATTTTTTGGTAACATCCTCTATAATCTCAATTGCATTTTTCCCCCATGGAATATCATTATCCTTCATTTTTGTCATGGAACCCACAACAATTCCCTTGATGCTTTCCAGACAACCATTTCGCTTTAAATTCATCATCATGCGGTCAATATGATACAAATATTCGTCTAAATCTTCGATAAATAAGATTTTATCAGTACAATCAATCGCAGATGGTGAACCAAATAAACTGTATAGAATCGATAAATTTCCGCCCACTAATTCTCCGGTAGCTTTTCCGGGTCTGTTCATCAGGAAAGGATCTATTTCGTACGACAATTTTTCACCAAATAACGCAATTCGCAGTGTTTCTATGGCTTGAGGAGTTGCTCTAGGAGCGGTTATCGGCATGATTCCGTGAATGGATTTGTAACCCATTGTATTCAAATGATTGTGTAAAACAGTCACATCACTGAAACCAACAATCCATTTTGGATTTTTTTTGAATGCAGTAAAATCCAATAAATCAATCATCCGTACGGTTCCGTATCCACCTTTTACACACCAGATTGCTTTGATGTTTGGATTATCCATTTGCTGCTGAAAATCGGCGGCACGTTGTTCGTCGGTTCCGGCTAATTGGTCGTTGTCTAAACCTATTGTATTTCCAATGACTACTTCTAAACCCCAACTTTTCAATAAAGCAATAGCGGGTTTCAAGTTGTCATCTGTATTTTTTCTGGCTGTTGCCAAAATAGCTACTGTATCTCCTTTTTGTAAACTTGGCGGTGTAATCATGTTGTGTTGGGCTTGGCTGTTGAAAGATTGTAAAACAAAAATAAGCATTAGAAATTGATATAAAACAGGACAGCGTAATGTAAAAGTAAATTGGTTTATGTTCATGCTTTAATGCTTTTCTGAAAAAATTCTAGTTGTATGGTCTTTAAATGATAAAAACAAAGATAGACAATTAGAAAATAATTTTAAGTTCAGGTTCAAATGACTATTTTTACAATAGCCAGTTTCTAAAATGGAATCTAATTCACCGACTGGAAATAAATAATACTTATGAGAATTACGTATTGGATTCCTATTCTTTTTTTATTTTTTCCGTTGGTAAAATCAAATGCTCAACAGAAAAAATACGTTATTCATACCGTTGCGTTTTATAATTTCGAAAACCTTTTTGATACCATAAATGATCCAGATACTTTTGATGAAGAATGGACGCCAACAGGTTTGCAGCGATGGACCTATGATAAATACGAAAAGAAATTAAGCAACTTAGCCCGCGTTTTATCTGAAATAGGTTCTGCGGAAAATACCGATTTACCTACATTTATTGGCGGATGCGAAATAGAAAATAGAGGCGTTTTGGAAGATTTAGTGAAACAACCCAAATTAATCGAGAAAGATTACGGAGTCATTCATTTTGATTCGCCTGACAAAAGAGGAATAGATGTGGCGCTCCTGTATCAGAAAAAGAAATTTCAGCCCACCAGCTACAGTAATATTCCTTTGTATATTTATAAAGTAAGCGGAAATACGAATGAAAGTTCCAAATCCAGTTCTGAAGATAAAACAGATGATGACCTGCAAATTAGTCCTAAGAATTATCGGGTTTACACTCGAGATCAACTTTTAGTAACGGGATTTCTGGACGGAGAGGAAATCAATATTATAGTCAATCACTGGCCGTCACGTTCTGGTGGCGAGAAAAAATCAAGTCCGTTCCGAGAAGCAGCCGGCGCATTAAATCGAAAAATAATAGATTCGTTACAACGAATCAATCCAAATGCAAAAGTGATTACGTTGGGTGATTTGAATGATGGTCCTTATAATAAAAGTGTCAAAATTGGGCTTGGCGCCAAAGCAAAAAAGTCTGATGTGCTACCGTTTGGGATTTATAATCCATTCGAAGAAATGGCTAAAAAGGGATTTGGCACCATCGCATTTCGAGACGCTTGGGATGTTTTTGACCAAATAATGGTTTCTGAAACCTTACTGCAAACAGATTATTCGAGCTTTCGATATTGGAAAGCAGGAATTTACAACAAGTCATTTTTGATACAAAACAGCGGACAATACAAAGGGTATCCGTTACGCCATTCCACCACCGAAATAGGATTTAGCGACCATTTTCCCGTCTATATTTATTTGATTAAGGAAAAAAAATAACGTTTTAATATTTCATAACTTTACAATTAAAATAAAAATCATGGCAATAGCAAAACCTTTCAACCTTAATAAATGGATTAATGAAAACCGTCATCTTCTTAAACCACCTGTTGGCAATAGAAATTTGTACAGAGAGTCCGGTGATTATATTGTTATGATTGTTGCGGGTCCAAACGCCCGAAAAGACTACCATTACAATGAAACAGAAGAATTGTTTTACCAACTTGAAGGCTCCATCAAAGTGATTATTCAAGAGGATGGTGTGCGCAAAGAAATGGAATTGCATGCCGGTGATATGTATCTTCATCCTGCCAAAATCCCGCATTCTCCAGTGCGTTCAGAGGGTTCTATAGGGCTTGTCATCGAACGAAAAAGAGCAGGAAAAGGATATACTGATGGTTTATTGTGGTTTTGTGATAACTGCAATCACAAGCTGCACGAGGTTTATTTTGAATTGCATAATATCGAGAATGATTTCCTACCTCATTTTGAACATTTTTATAATTCAGAAAAGTTGAGAACCTGCGAAAAATGCGGAACAATAATGGAAACCGACCCGAGATTTGTGTCCAAAAAATAATTTAATTCCGAATTCATAGTGGTTTTAGGAGCTAATCCCGCTATCCGTTCTATCCACGCCAAAAAGCGTGGGATGCCACTACTATCGAGGCTATAAAAAGTAAAATAAAAGTAGCAAAGTTTAGTTTTTCACGTTAAATCAATATATTTGTAAAAAAATATAACAATTTTTAATAAAAAAGTTACAATGATAACAATAGCAGATCAATTCGGAATGAAGGAAGCATTGGCGCAATTGGGTGTAAAAGCCATAAATGAAGGAACATCAACCGGGATAAACCATTTTTCAAATGGGGAAATTCTTGAAAGTTATTCACCAGTTGACGGTCAGCTAATAGGTACTGTAAAAACAACAACGGCTGCTGATTATGAGAAAGTAATGCAAACCGCTACAGAGGCTTTTAAAACTTTCAAAGTAATGCCTGCGCCACAACGAGGTGAAATCGTTCGTCAGTTTGGTGAAAAATTACGTAAAAACAAAGAAGCTTTAGGCAAACTAGTTTCCTACGAAATGGGGAAATCATTACAAGAAGGATATGGCGAAGTTCAGGAAATGATAGACATCTGTGATTTTGCAGTGGGATTATCGCGTCAATTACACGGATTAACAATGCACTCCGAACGTCCGGGTCACAGAATGTATGAGCAATACCACCCAATGGGAGTTGTAGGAATCATTTCTGCCTTCAATTTTCCAGTTGCCGTTTGGGCTTGGAATACGGCTTTAGCCTGGATTTGTGGCGATGTTTGTGTTTGGAAACCATCTGAAAAAACACCACTTTGCGGAATTGCCTGTCAAAATATTATTGCCGAAGTAATCAAAGAAAATAACCTTCCGGAAGGAATTTCCTGTTTGATAAATGGAGATTATAAAGTGGGTGAAATGATGACTAACGATAAGCGTGTGCCATTGATTTCTGCAACGGGTTCTACTCGTATGGGGAAAATTGTTGCGCAAGCAGTTGCAGGTCGTCTTGGAAAATCATTATTAGAATTAGGCGGAAACAATGCTATCATTGTAACTCCGGATGCTGATATCAAAATGACGGTCATTGGTGCTGTTTTTGGTGCGGTAGGAACGGCAGGACAACGTTGTACATCAACACGTCGTTTGATTATTCACGAAAGTATTTATGATAAAGTTAAAGATGCAATTGTATCAGCTTACAAACAATTACGTATTGGAAATCCTTTGGATGAAAATAACCATGTAGGTCCTGTAATTGATAAGCATGCTGTGGAAATGTACAATAAAGCATTAGAAAAAGTTGTTGCCGAAGGTGGGAAAATTCTCGTGGAAGGTGGCGTACTTTCTGGTGAAGGATTTGAAAGTGGTTGCTACGTAAAACCAGCAATTGCAGAAGCAGAGAATTCTTTCGAAATCGTACAACATGAAACTTTTGCGCCTGTTTTATATTTATTGAAATATTCAGGAACTGTTGAGAATGCTATCGCAATTCAAAACGGAGTGGCGCAAGGACTATCATCCGCTATTATGACTAATAATTTGCGTGAAGCAGAACTTTTCTTATCAGTAGTAGGTTCTGATTGTGGAATTGCAAACGTAAACATAGGAACTTCTGGAGCCGAAATTGGAGGTGCTTTTGGAGGTGAAAAAGAAACTGGAGGCGGAAGAGAATCAGGTTCTGACGCTTGGAAAGTATATATGAGAAGACAAACGAATACTATCAATTACACTACAAGTCTACCCTTGGCACAAGGAATCAAATTTGATTTGTAAGTTTTAGAGTAAAATAAATTTTATAAAAACGCTTTGTCTTAATTTAGATAAAGCGTTTTTTTATAAATTAGATAAAAAAATAATTTATGACCGATTTAGAAGCAACATTTACAGACATCTCAAGTTGGCATAAGAATGTTCATTACAGTACCGGAGGTAGTAGAAGTAAATATATCACTTTGCATCCTGATACAAATGAAGAATATTTTTTTAAAGGTTCAAAAGAAACACTTACTGGGGAAATTAAATTCCCAATGGAATTTTGGTCTGAAATTATTTCTTCTAAAATTGGACAAATTTTAGGTTTTCCAATGTTAGATTATAATATTGCTTATGATAGTAAACACAAGCAAAAAATTGGATGTCTTTCAAAATCCATGGTTTTTGGTGCTAAAAATAAATTGACAGAAGGGGTCTCTTATTTAACTGGATTTAATCCTCAATATAATCCTGAAATAGATAAAAAAGACTACACCTTTCAATTTATTTGTAAAGCGCTAAATGAATTTTCATTAGGGAATTACATTGAAAATATTATTGAGATTATTGTTTTTGATAGTATCATTGGGAATTCAGATAGACATCAAGAGAATTGGAGTGTATTATCTACTTACGAACAAGATGAAGATATTGTCGAAGAACAAACTTCTAGTGCTTTTGATAAAATTAAAAACAAAATTAAAAAATTATCTAATAATAGTTCTAAAGAAGAAGTGAAGATTCATATTAATATGAACTCTAAATATTTGACGTATACTTATAATTATCAATTTGCATTTATTTATGATAGCGGTTGTTGTTTAGGAAGAGAACATACAGATGAAAAAGTTTTAAAAATGCTTGGTGATTCTCAAATGATAGAAGCATATGTTAGGAAGGGTGAATCTGAGATTCATTGGGAAGGGAATGCTAAAAAAAGGAAGCATTTTGAACTTATAGAATTATTGTTAGAATACTATCCAACTGAAACGAAAAGGTTTATAGGTAGAGTTAAAGAGAAATATGACTCCGATGCAATAGAAGATATAATTGAAAAAATTGATATAAATGTTCCAACGGATTTAATTAACTTTAAATTATCGGAAACTAGAAAACAATTGATGTTTAAATTGGTAACTTTGCGCATTGAAAAATTAATCAAATATTTATGAAAGCAATAGGAAACATACACCTTATCTGGAGACCAGGTAAAGGCAGTAGAAGAATTTCTGTTGGTACTATTAAAAAAAGTGCCTCAGAAGGAATCCGCTTTCAGTATAATCAGGATGGGGTTGAAGAAGCCAAGAAGTTAGGTTTTGTACATTATGAGGGTTTTCCAGATACAAGTAAAGATAAGATTTATACGGAAAATGTAATTGAAATTTTTGGTCAAAGATTAATGCGTAGTGAGAGACCTGATTTACAAGATTTTTATGATTTTTGGAATATTGATTTAAGTAAAAGAGAAGATAAATATTATATGTTAGCTTTTACTCAAGGACTATTGCCGACAGATAATTTTGAATTTTTGGCTCATTTTAACCCAGTAGAAAATTTATCTTTTGTTACTGAAATAACTAATTTATTAGAAAGTCAAATACCTTCAGACAAGGTTACTGTTGGAGATGGTTTAAGATATGAATTAGAACCGAATAATCAATACGATAATAAAGCTGTAAAAGTCTTTAAAGAAGATTTGTATCTTGGACGTATTAAACTAATTCACTGTAGTGTATTCCATAAAACAAATAAACAGTTTGATTTAATCGTTCAAGGAACTGAAAAAAATGGCGTACTAAAACGAATCTTTGTTAAAGCAAGTCTTTAATTTATATTCTTAGAATAATTATACTACAAGTCTGCATTGGCACAAGGAATCAAATTTGATTTGTAACAACAAAATATATCAAACTAAAAAAGGCAATTTGAATATTTCAAATTGCCTTTTTTTAGTAATAAAGATTTCTTCGTGAACTTTGTGAAAAAATCGTTATGCTCTTTGTGGTTAAGCTTAAATCGTTCTACAAATTGAAAGATGCCCCAATATTAAACGTAAACTGGTTGTTCAATTTATCAAAACCTACGGCATCCGTTTTATAAGTGGCGATAGGAATTCCAGCTTCGGAGAAAATACCAAAACCTTCCGTAAAGAAATAACGGAATCCTAAATGCGCACCAAAATTTCGTAAACCTAAATCCAATCCTGGGTAAACATCCATTTTTGGATCAAATTGAAAAACATTTCCCAAGTTTGCATTAAATCGTGCCTTAGCATCTATTCTGTCTCCAAAATCAGGTTTGGCTCCTGAAAGATCATTAGAAACGGATAACAAATAAGAAGTTACAAATCCGAATGACATGTTTTCACCAAGACCAAAATCAGAAGAAACACGAATTCCAGAACCTCCGTTTTGAATGTTGGCTCCAACATCAAATTTAACGTCACCTTTTCCTTTGAAAGCCTGTGCATTGATCAAGCCAACCGTTAATAGCAATGCTAATGTGGTAATCTTTTTCATACTTTTATTTTTTTAAGTGGGTGCAAAAGTAGTTCAATAAAATCTAATTTCTTCCCTTTTCATCAAAATACAATTGGTTCAGAGGTTCACTTTGCCAGAATTCCTTGGTGTCAACATCCATAATCGTTAACGGACCTTTGAAAGCTGCGCCGGTATCCACATTCCAAACATTTGCTTTTTGAATCGGGGTTGTTTCGCCTATTCGGGTGACAGGCGTATGGCCAATATAAATTTCATTGTATAAAGTAAAACGTTTTGGATAGAAAAGGTCATCCTTTTTTAAAGTGCGGTCTAATGCCAAAGCCGTTTCCCATAAGGTTCTGTCCCAATAAAAAAGCCCGGGAAAATATTCAAAATCGACACCGTTCATATTAGTAAAACCAGCATGAACAAACAGACGACGTTGCTCATCTAGATGAAAATTTTCTAATGATTTCAAGAATTCAATATGCTTTTGCTTCGTTTCTGCGCTAACGGATTCGTAGGCCAAAACAGTCGCTTCACCACCATGTTTATACCACAACAGATTGTCTTTACTTTCGTCTAGCCATTCCAGCAATAAATCATCATGATTCCCGCGTATGCACACACAGTTCTGTTTGGTTTTCAAATCAATTATAAAATCGAGTACTTGAGGAGATTGGCTCCAACCATCAACATAATCTCCCAGAAAAATCAAGGTGTCGTTTTTAGTAACGTTGGCTCTCTCCATGATTTGGTGTAATGCTCGCAAACCACCGTGGATATCGCCTATAACAAGTTTTCTCATGTACTGAATGTTCTTTATTAGAATAAAAACAGCTAAAAATTAATGCTATTTTCAAGTCATAAAATTAAGTAAAAGAGAGGTTAAGTAGGCTTTTTTAACTTATTTTTTTTAATAAATTAAAAGTAGCGGTATTTTAAAGATTGTAATTTTTATTTAAATTTCAATAGAAATTTCTTCGAAATGGTGTTTTAATCAATGAACAAAATATCACTGTTTTTGGTGATGGTTTTTTTTGTTTTTTAAGATTAACTTTACAAGAAATTAAATCTCTCGAAAATGAGTGCACTTCTTGCGTTAACGTTACTTTTGGCTAAAATGATCTGTGAGGTTTTAAAAGAATTATTAGCTTTGATTTAGAATTATAAATAAATACTTTCTTTTTCAAAACCATTTTTTCAATCAGATAAATGCTCAAAATTCACATGAAAGTATACCTGCAAATATTGTTTTGTTTTCTGGTGTTAAGTTGTACGTCTAATAAAAAAGCAACAAATACCAAAGTCGATAATCAAGAATTTGAGGTCAAGTCAGATAGCGCCAATTGGCTGGATAGTTCCAGAAACAGATTAATTCCGGTAGCGTTTTATTTGCCAATTGTAAATAATAAAATCAGAAATCAACAGCTGGTAATTGTGAGTCACGGATATGGAGAAAATAAACCTGGCGCAAATAAATCGTATTCATACTTAACAAAAAAATTAGTATCCAAAGGCTATTTTGTAGTGAGTATTCAGCATGAATTACCAACCGATGATTTGTTGCCTTTGACAGGAATTCCTCAAGTTGTGCGACGATCAAATTGGGAAAGAGGAGCAGAGAATATCCTATTTGTTCTGAATGAATTGAAAAAAATAAAACCAGAATTAGATTTCAAACATGTAAACTTAATTGGACATTCTAATGGAGGTGATATAACAGTTTTGTTTGCTCATAAATACCCAAATTTGGCAGATAAAATAATTTCTTTAGACAACCGCAGAATGGAATTACCCAGAACTTCTCAGCCTAAAATCTACTCGCTTCGTTCCAGCGGCCAGTCTGCTGATGAGGGAGTTTTGCCTACTGTTGCAGAGCAGAAAAAGTTTGGGATAAAAATCATTAAACTCCCGAATACCATTCATAATGATATGAATGACAGAGGAAATAAAAGGCAGAGAAGAGAAATTAACACCTTTATAATGGATTTTCTTAGGGAATGAAATAGTGTACTTACTGCACATCATATTTCATTTTTCTCAAAATTCGCAACGCTTCTTTAAACGATAAATATATGGGTATGAAAGGTTTTAAAAGCACTTTGGCATCAATCAGTTTTTGCTTGGCTTCTTCAAAACCGTTGAGGTAACAAATCATAAAAGTGGAAGGTAAATTCTCTAAATCTTTGTGCTCCCTCTCGGACAATGAAAGTCCTTTTTGAAGTTTTTTCAGCAAAGCAATATTAGCATTGTAAATATGGAATAACATTTTTTTGTTGAATTCCGGCGGATGAAAAAGCATCTCTCTTTCTATTTTGTAATAGCCATTATCATGAAAATGAATCGTTTGTTTTTCTAAAGGATAATAGCTCGTTTTGTCGTTTAAACCCAAAGGAACATATTCAATAATCGTAAAAGTATCTTCATCAAAAGTGATTTCGACCACATCTTGAGCCGAATAAAATAGCTTGATTTGTTCATTGATCAATTCGATATCTACGCGTGATAAATACGTTTTATCACGAGATTTTTTGGCAATACCTGCCCAGCATATCACAAATAATTCTTTGAATACTTTGTACTTTGGCGCCATATCCTTGTGCCGAAAATTCATGAAGTCAATCACGCCATCGAGTGTGTATTCGATGCTGTTTCGGGAGTTATTTTCGATGCCAATTACGGTTTCCGTATTCTGGTAATTCTTTTCAATTTCGCCTTCTACCGGCATTGTGTTACTGCCTCGCCGTATAAAAATACTGTTGGCAGGAATCGTATGAATTCCTTTTTTGAAATGGGAGGTTTTGCTTTTTGGCTTGACCGTAACCAGTCCAATGACTTTATCTTTTGGCAAATTTGGAAATGGTACATTTTCGTACTGAATTTTGGGAGGATTCTCCAGATAGGCATTCACTAAATTCTGAATCCGACTGTCGTCAAAAAAATCATCGCCCACAATAGTATTGTCCTGGTCTTCAACACCCACGACGATATAGGAATTGTTTGTAGGATTCGAGTTAGACAGTGCGCAAATGTGTTTTAAAAATTTTGCTTTTCCTTCCCGTGTATGTAAATTCAACTGACGCTTTTTATCATAAAAACTACTCTCATCATTGTGAGCAAGCAGATTCTTGATAAGAATACGTTTGTTGATCATCAGTATTGATTGTTATATTTTTTAGACAGTTGGATTCTTAGACTTTCTAAAAATCCAACAATCTAAAAATCCAATTTAAATATCTCTTTTTAAAATAGTCGCTGCGGCTTGTGCTGTTGGCAACACCATCAAATCGGCAATATTTACATGGTACGGTCTGGAAACTACAAAGTGAATAATATCAGCAATGTCTTCTGGATGTAATGGCTCAAAACCTTTGTAAACATTGGCGGCTCTGTCTGCATCACCTTTGAAACGCACTTCGCTAAATTCCGTTTCTACGGCACCCGGATGAATGGCGCCAACACGTATCCCATAAGGATTCAAGTCCATCCTCATGGCTTGGTTCAAGGCGTCAACGGCATGTTTGGAGGCACAATAAACGTTTCCGTTTGGATATACTTCTTTTCCGGCGATGGAACCAATGTTGATAATATGACCTGATTTTTGTTCAATCATTTGTGGTATTACAGCTTTCGAAACATATAAAAGTCCTTTGACATTGATGTCAATCATGGCGTCCCAATCATCTAAATCTCCGTTTTGAATGGGATCTAAACCATGCGCATTTCCTGCATTATTAATCAAAACATCAATCGAGGAAAAGGCTTCTGGGATGGAATTGATACTTTCAAAAACCGCTTTTTTGTCTCGAACATCAAAGGATAATGTATACACTTCCGTAAATACTGAAAGTTCTTTTTTGAGTTCAATTAATCGGTCCTCACGGCGTCCACAAAGAATAATTTTATAGTTGTTTTTAGCTAATATTTGTGCTGTTGCTTTACCAATTCCGCTGGTTGCTCCGGTCACTAACGCTGTTTTAGTCATGATTTTTTTTCTGTTTTATATTCTAAAGTTTCTGTATTTAACACTATTCCTAGGCTACATCATTCCCCATGCTTTCTGTCCAAATGGCAAACCAATCTTCTTTGTCTAATTCTAATTCTACGGCTTTCATCAATGATTGAATTCGGGCCACATTTACGGTTCCTGCAATAGGAATAACTTGCGCCGGATGTTTTAAAATCCAGGAAAGCAAAATCGTATCAGAGCCCAAATGGTATTTTGAAACCAAGGTCGCCAGTAATTTTTTCAATCGTCTGGTTTGTGGAATATCTTTTCTAAAAACGGATCCCAGTGGATTCCAAGACATCGGTCGAATGTTGTTGGCTTGCATGTAATCAAAACTTCCATCAATCATAGGCTCGAAATTAGTGGCCGAAAATTGTACTTGATTGTACAAAACTTCTGTTTTTTGACGAATCAATTCGGTTTGTGTAGCAGTGAAATTAGAAAGTCCAAAATCAATAATTTTCCCATCTGATTTTAGTTTCAAAACCGCTTCAGCAATTTCATCGGCTTGCATTAATGGGCTAGGTCTGTGTAGTAAAAGAACATCTAAATAATCGGTGTGTAGTTTTTTTAAGGAGTTTTCAACAGACCAGATTATGTAATCCTTTGAATATTCATAATGTTTTATAGTGTTGACGCGGTTTTCCGTGACCATTTGGATACCACATTTGGATATTAATTGCATTTTTTCTCTGGCAATTTTACTCGAGGCAAAGGCTTTTCCAAAATCAGATTCGGTGGTATAATCACCATATATATCGGCATGATCGAAAGTAGTAATTTTGTTTTCTAAACAGACATTAATCATGTTTTCCATTTCTTTGGTATTGAGATTTTTATCCCATATTCCCCAATTCATGACACCCGCTACAATAGGCGATAATTTTGTTTTATTCATGGTTTTTATTTTTTATTGAAATTCATTAATCTGCTATTTCAAGGTATATTTTTCAAAGTTCTTAAAAATATAAAAATTGTATCATAATTAGTCCTTAAAATTAGCGCTTTTGTCGAAGTTTTAACCATTTTTTAACATCTTACTTCTAAAAAAAAATTCAATTTGCACCATCAAAACGAGGGCATTAAATTCAAGGTTTTAAAAATAATAAAATGGAAGAAAATACAGCGACTTTAGACATCAGAGCAATCAATGAAAAAATAGAAAGAGAGAGTGCTTTTATAGACCTTCTCACAATGGAAATGAACAAGGTTATCGTAGGTCAAAAGCACATGGTAGAGCGTTTGTTAATTGGACTTTTGGGTCAAGGACATATTTTATTGGAAGGTGTTCCCGGATTAGCAAAAACATTAGCGATAAATACTCTTTCGCAAGCCGTTCAAGGATCTTTCAGTAGAATACAATTTACACCAGATTTATTGCCAGCCGATGTTGTGGGAACAATGATTTACAATATTAAGTCAAATGAATTCTCGATAAAAAAAGGGCCAATTTTCGCTAATTTCGTCCTTGCGGATGAGATTAACCGTGCTCCTGCCAAAGTACAATCGGCATTACTGGAAGCCATGCAGGAAAAGCAAGTGACTATTGGTGATACTACTTTCAAATTAGACCGACCATTCTTGGTGTTGGCTACTCAAAATCCAATTGAACAAGAAGGAACATATCAATTACCTGAAGCTCAAGTCGATCGTTTCATGTTGAAAACAGTTATTGATTATCCAAAAATGGAAGACGAGCGTTTAGTGATTCGTCAAAACCTAAAAGGAAGTTATGAAAAAGTAAATCCTGTGGTTTCAGTAGAACAAATTTTGCGCGCTCAAGAAGCAGTTCGTGAGGTTTATATGGATGAAAAAATAGAAAAATACATACTTGATATCATTTTTGCCACACGTTATCCAGAGAAATATAAATTAGCTGATTTGAAACCATTAATCAGTTTTGGAGCGTCGCCACGTGGAAGTATCAATTTGGCGAATGCCGCAAAATGCTACGCTTTTATCAAACGTCGCGGCTATGTAATTCCAGAAGATGTTCGTGCGGTAGTTCATGATGTGTTGCGTCACAGAATTGGAGTTACCTACGAAGCAGAAGCAGAAAATATTACTTCAGTAGACATCATTAACAAAATTGTAAACGAAGTAGAAGTACCCTAAAAGTGAATAGTAATAAGTGAATAGTAATTAGCCTTGGTTGGTTACTATTCACTATTCACTAATTACTAATTACTAAAGAAATGGATACAAAAGACCTCTTAAAAAAAGTACGGAAAATAGAAATCAAAACCCGAAGATTGAGTGATCACATCTTTTCGGGAGAGTATCATACGTCTTTCAAAGGACGTGGAATGACGTTTAGTGAAGTGCGTCAATACCAGTACGGAGATGATATTCGTGCGATTGATTGGAATGTAACTGCACGGTACAACGAAGCGCACGTAAAGGTTTTTGAGGAAGAACGCGAATTGACCATGATGTTAATGGTTGATATTTCAGGTTCAGAAAGTTTTGGTTCGAAAAATCAATTCAAGAAGGATATCGTGACTGAAATTGCTGCAACGATGGCTTTTTCAGCCACTCAAAACAATGATAAAATAGGTTTGATTTTGTTTTCGGATGAAATCGAATTGTACATTCCGCCAAAAAAAGGAAGATCACATGTACTTCGAATCATTCGGGAATTGATAGAATTTCAGCCTAAAAGTCGTAAAACAGATATTGCTCAAGCCTTGAAATTTTTATCAGGAACCCAAAAAAAGAAAGCGATTGTGTTTGTAATTTCTGATTTCATGTCGGAAGATTATGAGCAAACATTAAAAATAGCATCCAAGAAACACGATATAACTGGGATTCGCGTGTACGACATTCGAGAAGAAAAAATGCCGGATTTAGGTATGGTTTCTATGCTTGACGCCGAAACCGGAGCAATTGAATTGATAAATACCGGTTCGAAAGCAGTGCGAATGAATTATGAAAAACAGTACCACGATAAAGTAAACTATTTTAAAGAAACATTCAGTAAATCAGGTTCAGGTGTTGTAAACACTAGAGTTGATGAAAGTTATGTGACGAAATTGCTTAGTTACTTTAAATCGAGATGATGATTTCAGATTTTTGATTAACGATTTTTGATTTCAGATTTTGTAGAAGTGGGAAATAGATTTTTAAACGGGTAAAATAAAAATATAAACTTAATAAGTGAATAAGCAAGAATTAGAAAATAGATTGATAGATTTTGCTGCAACAATAATAATCGTTGCAAGCAAATTTGAAAAAAACTATGCTGGGAATCATCTTGCTGGGCAAATAATTAGATCTGGAACTTCTCCTGCTTTAAATTATGGAGAGGCACAAAGTGCAGAAAGCAGTAAAGATTTTATTCATAAAATGGGCATTTGTTTAAAAGAATTAAGAGAAAGCTTTGTTTGTTTAAAAATTATTGAAAAATCAAATTTAACGTCCGATTTAACAAATCTAACTATTGCAAAAACTGAGGCTAATGAGCTAATTTCTATTTTCGTATCAAGTATTAAAACAGCTAAAACAAATCTGAAATAAATTTAGATTTTTGATGAAAAGCGAATCGAAGTTTCGGGATCAAATCTGAAATCAAAAATCGTTAATCCTCAGTCAAAAATCGAAAGAGGTTCAATAATAAAAGATGAAAAAACAATTATACCTACTACTATTGCTGCTTTCTACGGCTGTTTTTGCACAACAAAAGCAAGTAGTCACAAGTATTGACACGATTAAAAATAAAATTGGTGCCGAATTTAAACTGTCCATAAAAACTACTGTTGATACTTCGTCTAAAGTGATTTTTCCAAAACTAAAAAATTTTGGTGCTTTAGAGGTGATTCAGTCGTATCCTATTGATACTGTCAAAATGGATGGCCGTTATGAATTAATCAAAAAATACGGTTTAACCCAATTTGATTCCGGTAGATATGTTGTCCCAAGTATCAAGATTTTTATCGACAGCAAGCCGTTTATGACGGATTCGCTTTTGGTTGAAGTGGCAAATGTTCAAGTGGATACTTTGAAACAAAAAATGTTCGACATTAAGGACATTGCACCAGCCGATAATCCAATAGGCGACTGGTGGAAATACCTGTTGATTTTTGCTTTGATTATTGGTATTGGAGCGTTTATTTATTGGTTCATTAAAAAACGCCAAGAAAAAAAACTACAGGAAGAAATTTATAAAACGCCAATCGAGAAAGCGACTAGTTTGCTGGATACTTTAGAGAAAAAAGAACTTTGGCAAAAAGGGGAAGTAAAAGCCTATTATAGCGAATTGACGGATATCGCTAGAAATTATATCGAAGAAGCGATAGAAATTCCAGCAATGGAAAGTACGACTTCGGAACTGATTCAAGAACTTAGAGCGGCTTCTGTCAAAAAGAAAATGACGCTTTCACAGGAAATCATCGAAAATCTGGAACGTGTTTTGAAACAAGCCGATTTAGTGAAATTTGCCAAGTCAAAACCACTGGATTTTGAAATTACCGAAGACCGAAATAAGATTCAAAAAGCAATTCTGACATTAGACAATTCAATTCCTGTAGAAGTACCAGTTGAAGAAGATGTGTTGTTGAATGAAGCGCAAAGACAAAAACAGATACAAATTCAATTGCGAAAGCAAAGGAATAAACGTATTGTTACTGCCGTAGCATCTATTGTATTTTTATTGGCAGCGACCACAACTTTTTTAATTGTAACCAAAGGATTTAGTTATGTAAAAGACAATATCATTGGTCATCCTACCAAAGAATTATTGGAAGGAGAATGGGTAAAAAGTGATTACGGAAATCCTGGAATTATCATTGAAACACCAAAAGTACTTAAGAGAGTAGATTTGACAAAAACACTTCCTAAAGACGGAATGGCTTTGATCAAAGAAATGCAGTCTTTTGCGTATGGAAGTGCCTTAGATCCTTTCTATCTGATGGTTTCTACTTTAAAATTTAAACAGGAGACACAAATAGATTTGGCTAAATCTATGGATGGAATATTGCAATCAATGGAAGCTCAAGGCGCCCAAAATATGATTGTGAAGCAAGAGGAATTTGAAACCAAAGAAGGGGTTAAAGGCATTAAAGCCTATGGTACTTTTTCGCAAATTAATGGAGATGATAAGTCAAGTGCAAAAATGTATTATGAAGCATTACTGTTTAGTCAGGAAGGTGGATTACAACAGATTTTACTTTTTCATGAAGAAGGAGATACCTATGCAAATGAAATATCAGAACGAGTTTTGAACTCTGTCGAATTAAAACAAGCAAGTAAATAATGACTAAAGTAACTTTTTTAAACCCAGAGTTTTTTTGGTTGTTTCTTCTGATTCCAGTAGCAATTGTGTGGTTGTTACGGAAAAAGAACCATCAATCAGCCACATTAAAAATAAGTTCGTTACAAGGATTTAAAGGTTCCAAGTCATATTTGACAAAGCTAAAGCCGATGTTGAATGTACTTAGAATTCTGGCTTTGTGCTCTTTGATTATTGCTATGGCAAGACCAAGAACAGTTGATGTAAGTAATAAAACAAAAACGACCAAAGGAATTGATATTGTTATGGCAATTGACGTTTCTGGAAGTATGCTTGCCAAAGATTTGAAACCGGATCGAATGCAAGCACTTAAAAAACTGGCGTCAGACTTTGTTGAAGAAAGACCAAACGATAGAATTGGGCTTGTAGTGTATGCTTCGGAAGCGTATACAAAAACACCGGTAACCAGCGATAAAGCGGTTATTCTGGATGCTATCAGAAGTATAAAATACGATAATGTTTTAGTGGACGGAACGGGAATAGGAATGGGATTGGCCACTGCCGTAAACCGATTAAAAGACAGTAAAGCAAAGAGTAAAGTGGTTATTTTGATGACTGACGGAGTAAATAATGCCGGATTTATTGAACCAGATACAGCTTCTGACATTGCAAAACAATACGGAATAAAAGTATATACAATAGGAATAGGGACAAACGGAATGGCGATGTTCCCTTATGCTATTGCGCCAAATGGAAAATTTCTTTTCCAAATGATGAAAGTGGAGATTGATGAGCAAATGATGAGAAAAATCGCTAATAATACGGGTGGAAAATATTTTAGAGCAACGAGCAACAGCAAATTAGCCGAAATTTATGCAACAATAAACAAGTTAGAAACCACTGAAATCGAAGAATTGAAATTTTATGATTATGATGAAAAATTCAGGCCATTTGTATGGTTAGCCGGTTTTTTATTATTGGTTGAATTAGGATTGCGAAATACAGTTTTTAAAAGCTTTATATAAAATCCCCACCCCCACCCCTCCCCGAAGGGAAGGGAGTACGAACTGGAATATTGGAATAAAATGACCAAGTTTAGAATTTTGATTTAGATTGAAAATCTAAGATTAAAGTTCATAAATCTAAAAATAGAAATGGAATTAGACGAAAAAAAATATTTATACCTCCTTTTTATACTGCCACTTTTGGTGTTGGTTTTTTTGGCCAATTTATATTGGAAAAGAAAAAAACAGCGCGAATTTGGAGATTTAGAAATGGTGAAAAGACTGAGCCCGGAAAGTTCTGTTTTTAAACCGGTTTTGAAATTAGGAGTATTGCTTTTGGCATTGACCGGATTAATTCTTGGATTGGTAAATCCAAAAATTGGTACCAAAATGGAAACCGTAAAAAGGGAAGGAATCGACATTGTTTTCGCAGTGGATGTGTCCAAAAGTATGCTGGCCGAAGATGTAGCGCCAAACCGTTTGGATAAAAGCAAGCAAATTGTTTCGCAAATTATCAATCAATTGGGAAGCGACCGAATAGGAATTGTGGCGTATGCCGGAAGCGCTTTCCCGGTATTGCCGATTACTACGGATTATAGTGTTGCAAAAATGTTTTTGCAAAGCATGAATACGGATATGGTTTCTTCGGTAGGAACGTCATTCAACGAGGCAATCAAATTATCGTCAACTTATTTTGATGATAAAAAAACGAGTAAGCTGTTGATTATGATTTCTGATGGTGAAGACCATAACGAAGGTGCAGAAGAAGCGGCGGAAGAAGCCAATAAGCTTGGGATTAAAATCATTACAATTGGTGTTGGAACTGAAAAAGGAGGTACAATTCCATTGAAAAGAAATGGAATTGTCGAAGGTTTTAAAAGAGATAATAACAATGAGGTTGTTATAACGAAACGAGTTCCAGAAAGCCTTACAGCGATTGCTAAAGCGACTAAAGGCGGTTATGTAAACGGAAACAACACTAAAGAAGTGCTCGAATATATTAAGAACGCATTGAATAATATTCAAAAAACAGAATTTGAAGCAACAGAAATGGCTGATTTTCAATCGCAATTTCAATGGTTTTTAGGTTTTGCTTTTGTTTTCTTATTTCTGGATATTTTCCTTTTGGAACGAAAAACAAGTTGGGTAAACAAATTGAATTTATTTAACGAGAATAAAAAAGTTTAAAGTATAAAGTTGCGCTCCATTATTGGAACAAAAACACTAAGTATACTTTGACACTTACATTTAAAAACACAATGAAAAACATAATTTTATATCTGTTATTGCTTTTTTCTTTTGTTGCAAACGCACAACAGAAAGATAGAATATTGCCTAAAGCGAACGAGGAATATGCTGAAAATAAATTTGTAGATGCCGAAGCTAATTATAGAATTTCGGATTCAAAATTTCCTAATAAAGCAACTGCACCTTTCAATCTTGGAAATACTATTTATAAACAAAAACAATCTTCGGAAGCAAAATTTGCATACGCTAAATCTTTAAAAAATTCAAAAACAAGACCGCAGAAACATCGCGCTTTTCATAATTTAGGAAATGTTTTCATGAATGAAAAGGATTATACGCAAGCGGTTGAAGCTTACAAAAATGCCTTGAGAAACGATCCGACAGATGAAGAAACACGTTATAATTATGCTTTGGCAAAAAAAATGTTGAAAGAAAATCCTCCAAAGGACGATAATAAAAAAGACGACAAAAAGAGCGATAAAGACAAGAAGGACGATAAGAAAGACGGAGAAAAAGATAAAAAGGACAATAAGGATAAAGATAAGAAAGACGATAAGGGAGATAAAGACAAACAAAATAAAGATCCTAAGCCAAATGAAAATGGAGAGCCAAAACCAGCTCCCGGAGGAATTTCTAAAGAACGTTTAGAGAATCTTTTGAATGCAGTGAATAAAGAAGAAAAGAAGGTACAGGATAAAGTAAATGCCAAAAAAGTACAAGGAAAACCAGTTAAGACGGAGAAAGATTGGTAGTTCAATTAGACAATTTGAAAATGAAAAGATTTATAGCAGTACTAGTTTTAATGGTGTGCAATTTACTTAGTGCTCAAGTGCAATTTGAGGCTAGAGTAAGTAAAGCAACGCTGGGTATAAACGAGAGACTTCGTATCGATTTTATGATGAATGTAGATGGGGATAATTTTGTGCCACCGTCTTTTGAAGGATTTAGAATTATTGCCGGTCCAAGCCAGCAAGTAAGTCAGTCTTGGGTAAACGGAAGAAGTTCATTTGAGAAAATATATTCTTATTTTCTTTTACCAAATCAAAAAGGGACGTTGGTTATCAAGCAAGCCGCAATCGAATACAACGGGCAAATTTATAAAACATCACCTTTAAAAATAAATGTTACCGCTGCAACGGAACAGCCTAGAGATCCTAATGACACCAGTATTTCGGCAGATGATAATATTTATCTTGTTGCTGATATTTCTAAAACAAATCCATATGTAAACGAACCCATTACGGTAGTTTATAAAATGTATTTCAGTTATAATATTGGAGTCACAAATTCTAACGAAGTTAGTAAGCCAAAATACAATGATTTCTGGAGTCAAAATATTGATATAAAACAGTTTGTTGCTGAAGAAGGTATGTTTAAAGGGGAGAAATACCGTTTTATTGTACTTAAAAAAATAGTTTTGTATCCTCAAAAATCAGGAAAGCTGGTTATTGAACCGTTGTCATTAGATATTGATGTTCAATTGCCGTCGAATCGTAGAGATATGTTTGGTCGAATGGTTGTCACCGAAGGCAGGAAGAGAGTTTCTGCAGGAGCGAAAACTATAAATGTTAAGCCACTTCGCGAAGCAGGAAAACCAGAAGACTTTTCAGGCGCAGTTGGAAATTTTGATTTCAAAGTAACACCAACGAAAACCGATTTAAAAAACGGAGAAAGTCTGGACTTAGTAGTTAGTGTAACCGGGAAAGGGAATCTTAAATTATTCAGTTTGCCAAAACCGATAGCGCCAAATGCCCTCGAAATGTACGATGCAGTTCATAGCGAACAAATCAACACTCCTCTTTCAGGAATGACTGGGAAAATTTCGGATAGTTATACCATTGTTCCGCAGTATAAAGGGAATTACCCTATAAAACCATTAAAATTCACGTATTTTGATTTGGGTTCAGGAACGTATAAAACGCTAAGTTCTCCAGAGATAATGATTAATGTTCTCGATGGTCCTTCGCCTACTGATGCGACCGTAGCTTCTGGTGCAAACAAGAATAAAATAGACAAAGTAGAGCAGTTCAAATTCATAAAGTTAAAAAGTAATCTTTTGACGATGAATAAGAAAGACTTCTTTGGGTCAAATTTGTTTTATGGATTATTCTTTTTCCCATTTTTAATGCTGCCTTTAATCGTATTATTTAAAAAGAAAAAAGAAGCTATTGATGGTGATATTACCGGAAACAGAATTCGAATGAATAATAGATTGGCAAAGAAATATTTATCGGAAGCCAAGAAACAAATCAACAACAAAGAACTGTTTTACATTGCGCTGGAGAAAGCAATGCATAATTTCTTGAAAGCCAAGTTGCATATTGAAACTTCAGAAATGAGTAAGGATAATATTCAAGAATTGTTGTTGTCAAGAAATGCAAATCCTGATGCGGTGACTGATTTTATTGCACTTACGGAAAGCTGTGAAATCGCGCGATATGCACCATCATCAAGTGTTACTATACAAAAGGATTTTGATAAAGCGGTAGTGATTATTTCAGATTTAGAAAAACAAATTGCTTAATAATTTGCTTAACCACAAAGTGCACAAAGAAGGCACAGAGTACACTAGTTTTTTTAAACAAATGACTGAAAACGAAATATCAAAAATTGTATTTGAAAGTGCTTTGAAAGTACATAAAGTTTTAGGACCCGGACTATTGGAAAGTGCTTATGAAGAGTGCTTGTTTTATGAACTTAAAAAAAGTAATTTAAAAGTAGAAAAGCAGAAAGCGCTTCCTTTGATTTATGAAGAAGTAAAACTGGATGTGGGGTACAGAATTGATATGATTATTGAGGATAAATTTATTGTTGAGGTAAAATCTGTTGAAGCTTTGACAGATGTTCATTTGGCTCAATTATTAACGTATTTGAGATTGTCAGATTGCAGATTAGGATTACTAATTAATTTTAATGTTAAATTACTAAAAGAAGGAGTGAGAAGAGTTATTAATGGATCACTTTAAATAGTGACCTTTGCGGCTTCTTTGTGACCTTCGTGTTTAAATTTTTTTATGAAAAAAATACTTTATATATTATTACTTTCAACCCAAGTTTTCTTTGCCCAAAGTGGCTTTGAAAAAGGAAACGAGTATTATCAAAAAGGGAAATATAATGAAGCGGTTGCGGCTTATGAAAGTGTTTTGACAGAGAGCAAACACTCTTCTGAATTGTATTTTAATTTAGGGAATGCGTATTATAAATTGAATAAAGTAGCGCCTTCTATTTACAATTATGAAAAAGCATTGGTGTTAAATCCAAATAATACCGATGTAATTAACAACTTGAAATTCGCTCAAAAACGAACTATCGATGAAATTAAAGTAATCCCAAAAGTAGGTTTTGCAAAGCTGATTCGGGATTTTACGGGAATCTATCATTACAATACGTGGGCATGGATTTCTGTTGGACTGGCAACGGCGTTCCTGTTGTTTTTTATTGGGTATTATTTTTCACAAATTACACTTTCAAAAAGGATTTTCTTTTTTGGAATGTTTGTGCTTTTTTTTCTAATTCTAATTAGTATTTCGTCTACGATTTTTGAAAAAAGTCATTTTGATACTGAAAAACCAGCGATTGTTTTTGCGGAAATGGCCAATGTAAAAAGCGAACCCAGAAATGGCGGTCAGCCAATATTTGTGCTACACGAAGGAACAAAAGTGTATGTTGAGGAAATCATTGGAAAATGGAAAAAAGTGCAACTAACAGATGGAACTGAAGGCTGGATTGAAAGCAACGCGATCAAGGAAGTAAAATAATAGTTTTTAATTTGATATTGATTACTTTTTCTTCAAATTATCATACCAATTTTCTATCGAAGGATACATGAATCCTGCTATTTTTTGGATTGGATTATAAAAAATGGACTTGTCTAAGGTTTCTTTTTTGGCTAAAAAATTATGGTAGTTTATTTTTTCGAACACCTTGAAAACAATTCCTATTATCAAAATTGTTTTTAGCACCCGAAAGAAGCCACCACCAATCTTATTCAACCATCCTAAAAAGGCAAAATCAGCTATTCCGGTGAGGAATTTACCCAAAAGGGATATTCCAATTACTACAAGGATAAATGTCAATACAAAGGCTACTACTTGAATTGTATTGGGATTCCATTTGACAAATTCAGCTAATATTTCTTTGATAAATGACGAAAATTTTATGGCAAAATAAATTCCTGCCAATAGCGAAACCAAAGAAGCTAATTCTACAAAAAGACCATTTCTAAAGCCTTTATACAAAGCAAAAGCGATTAATACACCCAAAATAATATCCAAAAATCCCATGACACTTAATTAAGAAAAATAAAAGTGCAAATATAAAAGAATTGTTCTTTACCATTGCCAATTTTCAAGTTCTTATCTTTGCCCAAAATAATTTTATAGATTCTGGACTCATAGTTCATAATTTGTCACTCATAATTAAAGAAATGTCAAGAGACACACAACTTAAAGAACGCTGGGAACAGCTTGTAAATATACTTTCCAATCAATTTTCTCAAGGTGAGGATTTAGATCTCGACGCTATTATTTATCTAATTGGCGTACAAGAGCTTGGGAAAGTGCATAGTGAATACAAAAAAGACGAAAAATTAAACCTGATGCACATCGCGATTTGCAGGTTGTTAGAGCCTTATGGTTTTTATGAATTCGAATTTTTTGATGAAGATGGATGGCCACATTACAAAGTAAAAGAGGAATTACCACCGCTTAAAGCTGGAGAACAGTCGGTTTTAATGAAAGAAGCTATTGTAAATTATTTTCTGGAAAGAGAACTGATAGAGTAGTGTTCAGTAAAAAACACCTAGCTTAAATGAACTTTTATGGCTTATTATAGAAGCAGAACAGCGGTGAAAAGTAATCTAACAATTTAGAATGGAAACTTTAAACTTTAAAGAGTATACTTGGAACAAATTTCCTAAATTTGCACTCTCAATTATTGGATGAAAATGATAGATAAGATAAAAGAATATATTGGCGAAGCACAAGCTTTCTCAACGCAAAACGCAGCAGAATTAGAAACATTCCGAATTAAATTTCTGGGAAGCAAAGGACTTTTAAAAGACTTTTTTGCTGAATTTAAAAACGTTCCTAACGACCAAAAAAAGGAATTCGGACAGGTAATCAATTTGCTTAAAACTTCTGCCGAAGACAAAGTAAAAACCATACAGGAAGCTTTAGAAAGTAAAGAAGAAATCAAAGGTTTTTATGGTGATTTGACGCGTTCGGCTGAACCTATAACTATTGGTTCTCGCCACCCTATTTCATTGGTAAAAAACCAAATTATTGATATCTTTTCAAACATTGGTTTCAACGTTTCTGAAGGTCCGGAAATCGAAGATGACTGGCATAATTTTACTGCATTAAACTTACCGGAATACCATCCGGCGCGTGACATGCAAGACACGTTTTTTATTCAAACAAATCCTGATATTTTGTTGCGCACGCATACATCATCCGTTCAGGTGCGTTATATGGAAAATAACAAACCGCCAATTCGAACTATTTCTCCCGGAAGAGTATTCCGTAATGAGGCAGTTTCGTCCCGTTCACACTGTATTTTTCACCAAGTGGAAGGATTATATATTGACAAAGACGTTTCTTTTGCCGACTTAAAACAAACGCTTTTATATTTCACCAAAGAGATGTTCGGAAAATCAAAAATCCGTTTACGTCCATCCTATTTCCCGTTTACTGAGCCTAGTGCTGAGGTTGATATTTATTGGGGCCTTAAAACAGAAACCGATTATAGAATCACCAAGGGAACCGGTTGGTTAGAAATCATGGGTTGCGGAATGGTAGATCCTAATGTTTTGAAAAACTGTGGCATCAACCCTGATGAATACAACGGTTTTGCATTTGGTATGGGAATCGAAAGAATTGCCATGTTGTTATATCAAATCGGCGATATCCGTATGTTCTACGAAAATGACGTTCGTTTCCTAGAGCAATTCAAATCAAGTATATAAAAATTAAAATTTTTGATCAGCGATTTTTGACACGAGCGAAAGCGAACTGGCGAAGCATTTTAGAAGTTTAAATCTACAATCAAAAATCGTTAATCATCAAGCAACAATCAAATAAATGAAAGCTGACATCATAATCCCCGAAGTAGAAAACGTATTTCTTGCTGTAGTTCAAGAATGGAGTGACGATTTCATGGAAAAAGTGTGGTATGCTTATTTAGTAAATGATAGCGATTACTTAATCGAAAGTGTTATGGTAGTTTCCAAAGCTTTTGGAACTATTGATGGCGAAATGAAGAAAACATCGCTTTTGCGTCACGCTTTTGTCGAAGTACCAGCGGTTTCAGTAGTGAAAATTGAAATGATTGAAAAGAGTGTTTTGGCACTCAACAATGAGTTCATGCTAACTTTCTTTATTGGAGACAAATTATACGATAAAAAGTTTATTTTCAAAGCCAATTCCATCAACGAAACAGAAGTTGAAGAAGTGCCTATTTTATTTGTTGACGGCGTTATCGTGAGATAAGTCCATATTAGTTTCACTCTTTATTTTCTTCTTCCAACTAAAATAACTTACCACAAATATTCCGGCCAGAACGAATAATGCGGTACGGATTGTGTTTTTTTCAGATAAATACACCTCTTTAAAAGTCATACTGTATAAATCAAAAGCAGCAGTTATAAAAGAAACTAGTAGTCCCCAAATTAATCCGTATTTAAGTTGATATTTCCATTTTTTACTCATAAAAATGATTTAGCGGCTTTGTTGTTTAACTTTTGATTTCCAGGTAAAATAACCTAAAACAAATATGCCTACCAAGATATAAGCAGCTGCGCGAATATAAAAATTGGGGGTAGCAACCTGTTCTGAAAAAGGGATTTCTTTTATGTCAAATAACACATTGAAAACCGTCATAAATACACCCCAAATTCCGCCAGTTTTAATCTGGTATTTCCATCTTTCGCTCATGAAGTGATTGTGTTATGATTATTAAATCTGGTAATTAAATTAATCCAGTTTATCGGTCAATTTTTTAAACACGGCTTTAGCATCCTGACCTTCGTATAATATGCTGTAAACAGCATCTATAATTGGCGTTTTGGCACCATACGCCTGATTAAGTTTGTAAGCGCTTTTTGCGGCATAATATCCTTCGGCAACCATACTCATTTCCATCATTGCTGATTTTACGGTGTAGCCTTTACCAATCATATTCCCAAACATTCTATTTCTGGAGAATATAGAATAACCGGTAACCAATAAATCGCCTAAGTAGGCAGAATCATTGATGTTACGTTTCATTTTGTGGACTTTTTTGATGAATTTTTTCATCTCACGAATCCCATTACTCATCAATACGGACTGGAAATTATCGCCATAACCCAGACCATGAGCCATTCCCGCTGCAATTGCATAAATGTTCTTTAGCATCGCTGCGTATTCCGTTCCTATAATGTCGTCTGTAATTTTAGTTTTGATATAATTTCCAGATAAATTTTTAGCTACGGTTTTAGCTTTGTCAGGATCTCCGCATGCAATAGTAAGGTAAGAAAGGCGTTCCATTGCAACTTCTTCAGCATGGCAAGGACCGGTAATTACACCTATATTATAATAAGGAATGTCATATTTTACATGGAAATGTTCGCCCACAATTAAGCTTGTTTCTGGTACAATTCCTTTAATTGCTGAAAAAATGATTTTGTCTTTTAATGAAACTGTTAATTTTTCTAATTCACCATCTAAAAAAGCAGATGGAATAGCAAAAATGATGTAATCTGCATACGCAACAGCTTCGTTGATGTCGCTGGTCAGTTTCAGTTTATTGATATCGAATTCTACTGAACTCAAGTAGTTTGGATTGTGTTTGTATGCTTTAAGGTGTTCTATAGCAGCTTCATTACGCATGTACCATGAAATTTCGGTAAGATTTACGCATAACATTTTTGCTATCGCTGTCGCCCAACTTCCACCACCAATTACTGCGAATTTTATATTTTCGGCCATTTTTTATTGAATTTAATCAAAAGTACTTAAAAAAGTACTGATTATACAAATAAAATTAGAACAAGAACTTTGATTTTAAATATTTTTGAAATACTGCAATTGTGGGCGACAAATTTTTTTTTTTAATTTTTTTAATTTTTTAACACAATATAAATATTGCTATTTCGTTATTGTTATCTATTGTTTAAATATTTAACAGAATAATGCGGATTGAATTAGTTAGTTATAGTTTAGAATTTTAAAAGGCGTTCCCATATAAAATGAGAACGCCTTTTTATTTAAAATGCTTCAATCGGTAATCTAGTTATTTGAATTAATAACTCATTTCAACAATAGATTTTACTTTTTCTAAAGTAATATTTTGTTTTTCTCCTAATCCTAACCAACCTCTTTCTTCAAAACGATTTACAATAAAATCAGCTGTTTTATCAAAATCTTTGGTATAATCAGATAATTTAGTGTCCATTCCCATCGTATGGAAAAATTCAACAGTTTTGTTGATGGCTTCATTTGCGATTTCATCATCAGTTCCAGTTAAATTAAAAATACGTTTTCCGTATTGTGCCAATTTTCCTTTTTTGGTTTCAAACATCACTCGGTATAAATTTGGACCTACAACTGCCAATGTTCTGGCGTGATCAATTCCGTATAATGCCGTTAATTCATGTCCAATCATGTGTGTAGCCCAATCCGAAGGAACTCCTTTTTGGATTAATCCATTCAGCGCCATCGTACAACTCCACATAAAGTTAGAAGCCAAAGCATAATCAGTAGGCTTTTCAACAACATCAGGGCCAACTTGAATCAAGGTTTGTAAAATACTTTCGGCAATCCTATCTTGAAGGTATCCTTCGTGCGGATAGGTTAAATATTGTTCTAAAACATGGGTGTAGGCATCTACAACTCCGTTTTGTAATTGTCTTTTTGGCAAAGACTCAATTACCGTTGGATCACAGATAGAAAACTTTGGAAACAAGGCGCTACCACCAAAGGATAATTTTTCTTGCGTAGATTGAATAGTGACAACTCCGCCAGAATTCATTTCACTTCCTGTTGCCGGTAAAGTCAATATAGTTCCAAAAGGAATAATTTTAGATACATCTTTAGTTAATACTCGTTTTTGAAGAATATCAATAGGGTTTCCGTCAAAGTTTACAGCTGCAGAAATGAATTTTACTCCATCGATTACAGAACCTCCACCTACCGCAAGGATAAAATCTATGTTTTGTTCCTTGATAATCGCAACTGCTTTCATTAATGTTTCAAAATGAGGATTTGGTTCAATTCCTGCAAATTCTACGATTTCAAAACCTTTTAGATTGTTGATAACCTGCTCATGAATTCCATTTTTGAAAATACTTCCACCGCCATACGCCAAAAGTATTTTTGCTCCTTGAGGCACTAGGGTGGATAATTTTTCAATTTGTCCTTTTCCAAAAACTAAATTGGTAGGATTGTATAATTCGAAATTTAACATCTTCTTATTTTTTTGAATTCAATTGGTTCAATAATTTTTCCGCAACTAGTTTAGACGAAGCCGGGTTTTGACCCGTAATCAACAAACCATCTTCTACTGCATATGGCTGCCAATCTCCTATTTTTGAATATGTAGCACCGTTAGCTTTCAAGGCATCTTCTAATAAAAATGGAACAACATTGGTTAATCCAACCGCTTCTTCTTCGGTATTAGAAAATCCAGTTACTTTTTTACCTTTAACTAAAAATTCCCCATTTACTTTTACGTTTTTCAATACTGCTGGTGAATGACATACAAAAGCAACAGGTTTGTTATTCGTGTAAAAATCTACAATTAAAGCACTTGAAGATGTATCAGTAGCTAAATCCCATAATGGACCATGACCTCCAGGATAAAAAACAGCATCATAATCAGCTTGTTTAACATCAGCTAGTTTGTGTGTTTTACTTAGTTTTGCTTGTAGCTCAGTATCTTTGTCAAATCTTTTGGTGTCTTCAGTAGCCGAGGATGGATCTGAACTTTTTGGGTCTATTGGTGGCTGTCCTCCTAGGGGCGATGCAATATCAATGATCACTCCTTTATCTGCTAACTCATAATAAGGAGCAGCAAATTCTTCAATCCAAAATCCTGTTTTTTCTCCTGTGTTCCCTAATTCACTATGACTAGTTAGAACAAATAATACTTTTTTCATACCTTTTTTATTTTGTGCAGTTGCTGTGATACAACTTGCGGTTAATGCTATAATGGCAAATAATGCGATTTTCTTCATTTCTAATTTTGTTTGTACAAATTTACGGCGAATATGCTATTAGTAAAAATAATTTAAATTATGTTTGTGATAAATATATTTATATCATGGTTAATCTCGAATGGTATCGAACGTTTAAATCCGTTTATAAAAACGGTAACTTTTCTTTGGCTGCCAAAGAATTATTTATCAGTCAACCTGCTGTTAGTCAGCAAATATCAATGTTGGAAGCCCATGTAGGTTATAAACTTTTTAATCGAAAGTCTAAAGGCGTTGAACCAACGGAGTACGCTAAGTTACTCAATAATTTAATCATTGAAGCATTGGACCGATTGGAAAATGTGGAGAATGGTTTTCGTGCCAAAGCCTTTAATGCCAATAGATTAATTTCTATTGGGATTTCAAAGCATTTGATGCGAAGTTTGGGAAGCGCTTTGGTTTCCAAATTTGATTTTATCGATTTTAGCTTCCATGAAAACGACATACTTTTTGAATTAGTTGATTCTAAAAAATTAGATTTTGCGATTGTAACCAAACAATATGACACTTTCGACACCATTCAGAAAAAGGTTGGCGAAATCAAACAAGTAATTGTAGGTTCTAACACTATTGATGCTTCCGAGTTGAAGTCTGGTATTAAAATAAAGGATTTCTCTGCTATCGAAAATTGGTTAAACGACCAAAAATGGTTCAGTCACAACGCGCAGATTCCGCACATAAAGTTGTTTTGGTTGCATGTTTTTAATAAAAAAAGACCGTCGATGGTTCCCAATTATATTATTCCATCCGAATATGAAATGCTCGAAATCATTTCGATAAATACAGGAATAGGAGTAGTTTGGGATATAAATGCAAAAAATTTAATCGAAGAAAATAAAATCCAATTGTTGTGGAACAGCAAGCAAATGCCAAGTACAGAAGTGTTTGTATTATCTGGTAAAAACGATAATTTGAGTACGATTTTCGAAAACATTCAACAGGAATTGAAAAGGGTTTTGGGATAATTACTTCTTATAAAAATTATTGTGATCAATGTATTCCCAAACTTTTGCAGGCAATAAAGGCTGCACATTTTTCCCTTTTTTAATATTTTCTCGAATAAATGTCGACGATATTTCTACAACTGGAGCATCAATCATATGGATTTTTGGATGGTCTTTAAACAGTATATTCTCAATTTCAATTGAAATTGCTTCGCATGTTCGGCCTTTGGCCTCGAGTCTAGGATAAACATAAATATCATGGTTTTCGAGAATCACTTCGTAGTTTTTCCATTTGTGCAAAGATTTTAAATTGTCTTCGCCCATGATTAAGGAAAACTCATATTTTGGATATTTTTCTTCTAAATGAACCAAAGTATTTACCGTGTAATTAGGCTGGGATAATTTGAACTCAATATCTGAAGGTTTGATTTTTGGAAAATCCTCAGTGGCAAGATGCACCATTTGCAACCGGTGGTAATCATCGAGCAATGTATTTTTTTTCTTCAAAGGGTTGTGTGGCGTAACCACCATCCAGATTTGATCTAAATCGGCATGTTCCGCCATGTGATTGGCAATAATGAGATGCCCAACATGAATGGGATTAAACGTTCCGAAATAAAGTCCTACTTTCATTTTTTTAGTCCTTAGTTTTTAGTCCTTAGTTTTTAGCCCTTAGTTGTTGTGTGTTAATGACTAAAAAGCTCTAATTACTATTTTAGATTTTTAGAAAATGCATTTATCATTTTACTTTCTTCTTCAATTAAAAACAAAAGTTCGTTAAATATATTTTCATTTTGAATAAATTCTAATTCTTTAGCGATGATTAGTTGGGTTTCTATCTCGTTTAATGAACCTCTAGAAATATTTAAAAAATGATTAAATGATTTATCTGTTTGACGTCCAAATCCTTCTGCAATATTAGAAGGAATTGATACACTTGCTCTTTTCAACTGACTTGTTAGAGCATATATTTCTTCCTTTGGAAAATCCTTGGTAAGCTTATAAACTAAAACCACAATTTTAATTCCTTTTTGCCAAATTAGTAATTCTTTGTATGATTTCACTCCACTCATAAATAAACGATGTTACGATTAGTTTTTTGACCAAGGACTAATTACTAAGGACTAAAAACTAAAAATTACTCAGAAACATAATCCTTCACCAATTGATACGCTTCTTCCAAAGCAATATCTAAATCGTAGTTTTTTATAATCACATCAAATTGTGGCGCTGTAGCCAACTCAACTGAAGCTTTTGCAATACGCATATTGATTTTGTCATCACTTTCGGTAGAGCGTTCCTTTAATCGTCTTTTTAGTTCATCCACGCTTGGTGGTTTCACGAAAACTGCTAAAGTTTCTTCAGGAAATTTATGTTTGATGCGCAATCCGCCAGATACATCAATATCAAAAATCACATTCTTTCCTTTGGCCCAAATGCGTTCCACTTCACTTTTTAGGGTTCCGTAGAAATTATCGCGATAGACTTCTTCCCATTCCAAGAAATCTTCGTTTTTGATATGTTTTTTAAATTCTTCGGTAGACATGAAATAATAGTCTTTACCACTAACTTCTTCGCCTCTTGGTGCGCGGGAAGCTGCCGAAATAGAAAATTCAAGATTCAAATCTTCTTTACTTAATAAATGTCTAACGATAGTAGTTTTCCCTGACCCTGAAGGCGCCGAAAAAACAATTAATTTTCCTCCTGTGCTCATTTTATGCTGAATTTATTTCAGTATCTGTTTATCTTTTCCTGCAAGGTTTCTAAAACCTTGTAGGTATCTTATAAAATTAATTAACCTGCAAGGTTATATGACTTTGCAGGTTAATAATTACAATACGTTTAATACTTGTTCCTTGATTTTTTCCAATTCGTCTTTCATCTGAACGACTAATTTTTGCATTTGTGCGTGATTGGATTTAGAGCCCATCGTATTGATTTCACGTCCCATTTCTTGGGTGATGAAACCTAATTTTCTACCGTTAGCTTCTGTTCCGTTGATGGTTTCCAGGAAATAATCCAGGTGATTCGTCAAACGAACTTTTTCTTCGGTGATGTCTAATTTCTCTAAATAATAAATCAATTCCTGCTCAAAACGATTTTCATCTACATTCACTTTCAATTCTGAGATTGCAGTTTGTAAACGGTCTTTTATAGCCTGAACGCGTTCTGGATCAAGTGCCAAAGCTTCGGTCATGTATTGACGAATATTGCCAATTCGCAATTGAAATTCTTTTTCAAGAGACATTCCTTCATCTCTTCTAAAGTTCAAGATGTTTTGCAACGCTTCTTCGATAACGGTTTGGATTTGTACCCAGTCGTTTTCATCGATTTCATCGCGTTCTATTTTCATGGTATCCGGCATGCGAACTGCCATTTTCATTAGTTCGGTTTCATCAGCATCAGCATAAACTTCTCTTAGCTGATTGATATATGCTTTTACAATCGGCACATTCACTTTCGTAGAAGTTTGTTCCGCGGTACTTTCGATAAAAATAGAAAAATCTACTTTTCCTCTTTCCAGTTTTAGTGCAATTTGGTTGCGTAAACCCAATTCCATTTCGCGGTACAGCGAAGGCATTCTCACATTCAAATCCAAACCTTTACTGTTTAAAGATTTTACTTCTACCGTAATTTTTTTGGTTGGTAATTGCAAAGTCGCTTTACCAAAACCTGTCATTGATTGTATCATATAGTTGTATAAAAGAGGTCAAAGATAAGGAAAAGCCCCCTAACCCCCAAAGGGGAATTATTAACGAGCATTTATTCCCCCTTTGGGTGTTAACGGGCTTTTTGCGTTACCAAATAAACGCCGACAAATATCAAAACTGCCGAACCAATTTTCACCAAACTCAATTCGTCTTTGCCCAGGCTTATCGCAAAAACAGTGGCAAATAGCGGTTGTAAATAAATAAAAACGGCAACCGTAGTTGGTTTTAATTCTTTCATCGAAAGCAAATTCAGTAAATAGGTGAGGAAAGTCGAAAAAACCACTACAAATCCTATTTTCCAGCAAATATCCATCGGAACCAAATTCCAGTTAACAGTTTGAAATTGGCTCCAGCCAAAAGGCAAAACCATAATAAAACCAAATAAATAAATCCATTTTACAAACGTAAAGGCATTGTATTTGTCCATCAATTTCTTGACGATAATCAGGTAAAATCCATAAGAAATGGCGTTGACTAAAACCAGAAAATTTCCCAATCCGGCGTTTGTGGCGCTGCCAATGGATTTCCCGTACAAAATGAGAAAAGCAGTTCCTATCAGACCAAGGATAATCCCAAAAACCATTCGTTTTTGCATGCGCTCTTTCATAATCAATGTCGAAAGTGTCAACACAATCATAGGTGTAGAAACCATGATTACTGCTGCGCTGATAGGAGAAGTAAGGCTTAATCCTTTGAAAAATGTAAGCATGTTAAACGCCACGCCAAAGAAAGCAGCCGCAATTATTCTTGGGAAATCAGTGAGTGCAATTTTTTCCTTTGGCATAAAAAGCCAAACTAGCCAAAACAATAGCACCGAACCGCCCACGCGTAACAAGATGAAACCATAGGCGTCAATATACAACGGCATGACATCTTTGGCAATGGTAAACGTGACGCCGTAAATTATAGAGACAATTGTGGCGCCAATTAGTGCAAGATTTCTTTTGGACATTATACCAGCGCTTTCATTACCTGCAACATATTTTGTTGGGTGTTGCCAATGTAAATTTTGTCTTTGATGATAAAAACGGGACGACTCAAAAACGTGTAATGTTCTAAAATGTACTTTTTGTAATCGTCTTCGGTTAACGATTTATTCTTCAAGTCCATCGATTTGTACAACTGTGCTTTTTTGCTAAAAAGCGCCTCGTAACTGCCGGAAAGCTCATGCATTTTTTCTAATTCGGCAACAGTAATTGGATCTTGTTTGATGTCGTGAAATTTAAAATCATGTTCTTTCGGTAATGATTTTATAATTTTTCTGCAGGTATCGCAAGAAGCGAGATAGTATATTATGTCCATGTAAATAGCGATTTCTTTGTGCAAAGAAAATTCATTTGACACGGAAAATGATTATTTTTATCAAAAAAATAAAAAAATGAATCAATTATTCGACGTTAGCACTACAAGCAGAAATATGGTTTCAAAATTTCTATCAGGATACAATCTTGACCAACTCAACACGATTCCGGAAGGATTTAGCAATAATTTGATTTGGAACATCGGTCATATTATCGTCTCACAACAAATGTTAGTGTACAAACTTTCTGGTTTGCCGATGATGGTTTCTGATGAATTAGTCGAGAAATACAAAAAAGGAACCAAGCCGGAACACATCGTAACCCAAGCCGAAGTGGACGAAATCAAATCGTTATTGTTTGAAACTATTCAGCAAACTAAAGTGGATTATGACAATCAAATTTTCAAAAACTACATGGAATATACCACATCAACAGGCGATCACGTTATAAGAAATGCCGAAGACGCCATGGCATTCAGTAATTTTCATGAAGGGCTTCACATTGGAAATATGATGAGCATCAGAAAGTTTATTTAGGATTTATACCTATGAATATTGGGAGCTTAATCCCGCTATTCGCTGCTATCTTTTCCTTTTTAAAGAAAAACGGAAAAGGATATCCGCTTCTATCGGGGCTAGGGAATCGTTAAAAAAACACTATTTGGTATTTAAAAAATGAAATGTTTTTTAAAGACCATTTATTATTTAACCGCTAAATAGTCATTCACTTCAGTGTATGGCAATAACAATTCTTTTGGTCCGTCAGCATACGATGCGGCTTCGTAGGAATTGTAATAAAGTAACAATCCTTTATCGGTATAAAAAATATTTTGGGGTAACTGGAATTTTTCTTTCTCAAACATCAATCCGGTTGCATTGATGGATTTGTTTGCAGGAATTTTATATTTTGCTCTGAATTTTTTTTCAACGAAAGCCTTGAAGGCCGCTTTGTCGCTGAACAATTCATCATTTGAGATTGATTTTCCGGTATTTGGGTCAAAAAGTAGGGAGCGCAAACCTTGGTATCCATGAGCGCCGCCAGTATAGGTGTAATGTTTGATTTCAATATTCAATATAGCATCTGATTGGTATTTTACATTTCCTTCAATGTCAGCTTCCCAGCCAAATTTATCATTGGGAAATTCTTTCTGAAGTTTGTCGTAGGAATCAATAAAGGAGGCTAATAAACCATTGTAATCGGTTGCTGTATATGGCTTTTCGCCAAAATAAATAATCTCTTTCATTACCGAAAACACTTTTTTATTAATGCTGTCCGCAACAACCGGGACGGCATTTGCAACCGGTATTTTTACACTAATCGACGGACAGTTTTCTTTGCAAGGCATCGTGGTTTTTTTCTGAAAAGATTCCTCTTCAAAAACCAATTCGTTGGAACATTGCGCAGCTGAAAAAAGCAGTAAAGTGTAAATAATAAAGTGTTTCATCTCAAAATTGTTAATTAAATACAAAGGTACCTACTTGTAGCTTGGTTAAAATAAATTAAAGGGTAAATTTGTGAAACAATTTTGCATTAAAAATTAAACTTATGAAATTCAATACTAAAGTCATTCACGGTGGACAGCACCACGACCCAAGCACAGGAGCGGTTATGCCTCCGGTATATCAAACATCAACTTTTGTACAAACTAGTCCGGGACAACCTATAAATCCTGATTATGAGTACAGCAGGGCTGCAAATCCTACTCGAAGCGCGCTTGAAAACGCTTTGGCAAGTATCGAAAACGGAACTCGAGGATTGGCTTTTTCATCAGGATTAGCGGCAACGGATTGTGTTTTGCGTTCATTTAAATCTGGTGATGAAATCATTGCTATGGACGATTTGTATGGCGGAACGTACAGAATGTTTACCCGTATTTATAAGGATTCTGGAATTAAATTTCATTTTGTAGATATGAATGACATCGAGAAATTCAAGTCATTGATCAACGAGAATACAAAACTGGTTTGGGTAGAAACACCAACAAACCCTTTGATGAAACTTGCTGATATTCAAGAAATCGCAAAAATCACTAAGGAAAATAAAATCCTTTTTGCAGTTGATAATACTTTTGCAACACCTTATTTGCAAAAACCATTGGATTTAGGAGCTGATATTGTAATGCATTCGGCGACTAAATATTTAGGAGGTCATTCTGATGTTATTGCAGGGGCCTTGATTGTGAAAGATGAAGCACTTGGAGAAAAATTGCACTTTCAACAATTTGCGACAGGAGCTACATTAGGACCAATGGATAGTTTCTTAGTTCTTAGAGGAATTAAAACCTTGCATTTGCGCGTGGAAAGACATTGTGAAAATGGAGGAAAAGTGGTGGAGTTTTTAAACAATCACCCAAAAGTGAAAACAGTTTATTACCCAGGATTACCAAGCCATCCGTATCATGAAATTGCTAAAAAACAAATGAGCGGTTTTGGAGGAATGGTTTCCTTTACTTTTGTTTCCGGTAAAAAAGAAGACGCAATTGATTTTTTGGAAAAATTAAAAGTTTTTACCTTGGCTGAATCTTTAGGCGGAGTGGAGTCATTAGCAAATCACCCTGCTTTGATGACGCACGCATCGATTCCGGAAGACAAACGAAAGGAAGTTGGAATTGCTGATGATTTGGTTCGATTAAGTGTAGGTATTGAAGATGCTGATGATTTAATCGAAGATTTGAAACAAGCATTAGTATAAATTGACAAAAAGAAACCCCCAATTCTAATCCCGACACTTCGAGATTAGAATTGGGGGTTTTGTTTTTTATATATGGTTGTTTAAAGGGCTATTGTAAGTAATAAATGTAACCCACATTGAACCAAACTAACCAGTCATTTGCTTTATTTTCTTTATAAATGTCCGGATTAGGATTTAAACCATCGACCCAGTTCGAGAAAAAATACTGAAATCGTAAGTCGACCATTAAATCCGATAAAGGCGCTAATTTATAACGAGTTCCCACACTAGAAACAACGGACCAAACGGTTCCTCCTTCATTAGAAAACCCATAAGGTCGACCGTCTGTAGGAGTTAAATATTTAGGAAATGTGGTCAAAGGAGTTCCTAATGGACCCAGTGTTGATGAGGATTTTGCATTGTAATAACTAAATTGTCCGCCAAGACTGACAAATGGTCCCAAATTTCCTGTTCTTGCTGTGAAATCACGAATGCTCCAAGGGAAAAATTCAAGTTGCATCCCTACATTAGTCACGGCGGTACTTCCAGTCATTGCTTTCAATTGCTCTTTTCCTAACGAAGGTTTACCTTCAGTCCATCGTCCAAAATGTTCTAATTCGGTTTTATTATATGACAGTTCAGATCTTAGTTTAAAATGGTCGTTAAAATAAGTTTCGGGTGTATAACAGTTACATTCTGCTTTGTAAGAAAAGTTAAGATAATGAATAATTCCGATACCGAATCCAGTGTTTCCTGCGTTTGTAGATAAATCATATCGTTCCCCATAATCAGATTGAAAAGCAACAGGTCCCGCTATTACGCCTATTTCGTGTGAAAATCCACCAAACTGTGCGCTTGCATCAAGTGAAAATCCAAAACAGATTAATAAAAAGAGGATTGCTTGTTTAATCATTACGGTTGTTTTTCTAATCTTGACAAATATATAAAAACATCATATACATATAAAAATAAAATGGAAATTAAAAATAAGCAGACAAATTCTTATTTACTTACGAAAGTGGTAGTTATTTAGTTTAAATGAGGATATGATATACACTATTGTTTAAAAATGGGTAATAAAAAGATAATTCTATTTAGAAATTAAAAAAAATAGAGTCCGAATATTTTTATAAAATGTATCTTTGTATATTATAACGAAATCGTTTTCTTAATTAATTATTTATAATCTATGTTACTAAAAATAAATGATTTTATGGCTCAAGTTGAGGCCAAGAATCCAAATGAACCTGAATTTATTCAAGCTGTTAGGGAATTTGCAGAGACTGTAATTCCATTTATTGCAGAGCAAAAAAAATACGACGGAAAAAATTTGCTTCTCAGAATAGCGGAGCCGGAGCGTTCAATTATATTTCGTGTTCCTTGGGTAGATGATAAAGGAGAAATTCAGGTAAATAGAGGTTTCAGAATTCAAATGAATTCAGCAATTGGACCTTACAAAGGTGGAATACGTTTTCACCATACTGTAAATTTATCTGTTCTAAAATTTTTGGCTTTTGAGCAAGTATTCAAAAACAGTTTGACTACTTTGCCAATGGGTGGAGGAAAAGGAGGGTCAGATTTTGATCCACAAGGAAAATCTGATGGAGAAGTAATGCGTTTTTGCCAGTCTTTCATGACTGAATTGTGCAGACACATTGGACCACAATTAGATGTTCCTGCTGGAGATATCGGAGTTGGAGCCAGAGAAATCGGATATTTATTTGGTCAATACAAGAGAATAAGAAATGAATTTACCGGAGTTTTAACTGGAAAAGGATTGGCTTATGGAGGTTCTTTAATCAGACCGGAAGCAACAGGTTACGGAGTAGTTTATTTTGCAGAACAAATGTTGAATACTATTGGTCAAAACATCAAAGGAAAAAGAGTTTCTATTTCTGGATTTGGAAACGTTGCTTGGGGTGTAGCCTTGAAAGTAAATGATCTAGGAGGGAAAGTAGTTACTATTTCTGGTCCTGATGGTTATATTTATGACGAAGAAGGAATTTCTGGAGATAAAATTGATTTTATGCTTGAATTGAGAGCAAGAGGAGATAATAGAGCCGAAGCCTATTTAGAAAAATATCCAAATGCAGTTTTCCACAAAGGGAAAAGTGTATGGGAAGTAAAAGTTGATGTTGCAATACCTTGTGCTACTCAAAATGAGTTGAATGAGGAAGATGCTAAAAAGTTAATTGCAAATGGTGTTATCTGTGTAACAGAAGCAGCAAATATGCCATGTACACTAGAGGCAATCAAACAATTCTTGAAAGCTAAAGTACTTTTTGCGCCAGGAAAAGCAGCAAATGCTGGTGGTGTAGCAGCATCAGGATTAGAGATGACTCAAAACTCTATTCGTTTGAACTGGACCAGTGAAGAAGTAGATTCAAGATTAAAAGAAATCATGGTTGGCATACACAATCAGTGTAAAAGATATGGTACTGATGAGGAAGGCTATGTAAACTATGTAAAAGGTGCAAACATTGCCGGATTTGTTAAAGTAGCTGATGCTATGCTAGCTCAAGGAGTGGTATAAATCAGATTTATTATAATTTAAAAAGCCTTTCACCATTCCGAAGCTCGGGATTGGATGAAAGGCTTTTTTTTGCGTAACAAAATGCTAAGACTTTCGTTTGTTCTATATTTGTAAACCAATATTGATGCGAATAATGAAAAAGAGCCTTTTATATTTTTTTCTTTTTATCCAAATGGGTTTTGCCCAAAGTAACTTGTCGTGGCGAGGTTATTTCTCTTACAATGAAATTAAAGATGTATCAGAATCTGGAACGGCTGTTTTTGCAGCATCCGAAAATGCTTTATTTTCAAAGAATTTAGCAACAAACGTAATTAAAACTACCAATACTATTGACGGGCTTTCTGGACAAACAATTTCATCGGTATACCATAGCACATCATTCAATAAAACAATTGTTGGTTACGAAAACGGACTGATAATAGTGATTAATGAAGCTGATGGAAGTATGCTGAATGTGGTCGATATAATCAACAAACAACTTCCTCCGAATATCAAAAAAATTAATCACTTCATGGAATTTGAAGGTATTGCCTATGTTTCCTGTGATTTTGGAATTGTTCAATTTAATTTGGCTGCCATGCAATTTGGGGACACTTATTTTATTGGCGACAACGGAGCCGAAATTAGAGTGAATCAAACAGCACTTTTTAACGGATTTATTTATGCTGCTACAAATAGCGGTATAAGAAGAGCCAATAGTTCTAATAAAAATTTAATCGATTACAAGCAATGGGAAACTATTGCTACGGGAAACTGGTCAAGTGTAGTGACTTTTGGTACGGATTTGTATGCCATTAATGCTGCGGGATACATTCATAAATTTAATTCGGGTTCTAGTTCTTTTGCAGGATTTATTACTCTTTCTCAGTCTTCTCTAGACATGAGAGCAACAGTAGATTATTTGATAGTGACAACTTCTAGGAGTGTTTATATTTACAACAATCAAATGGCTTTGGTGCGTCAAATAAATACAAATCAAATTACTGATAGTAATACAAGTTTTACTTGTGCAACTATAATAGGAAATGCTATTTTTATTGGAACAAAAGAAGATGGATTGATTACAGCTTCGCTTTCTTCGGCAGGAACTTTTGAGAATATAACACCTATTGGTCCTTCGCGTAACAATATATTTGCGCTTCAAGCCACGACAAGTGCACTTTGGACGGTTTACGGAGATTATTCAGCAGATTATAATCCATATCCCTTAGATAGTTACGGTATCAGTAAATTTAGCGCAACCGGATGGTTGAATATTCCTTATGAAGAAGTTTTAGGAGCACAATCGATGACCAGAATTACGGTTAATCCAAGCAATGAAAATGAAGTATACGCAAGTTCTTTTTTCTCTGGTTTACTAAAAATAGAAAATGATATCCCTACAATTTTATACAATCAAACCAATAGTGGCTTAGAGTCTTTGACCTTTGCGGGTCCTACTTATATAGATATCAGGGTTAACGGAACGGCATTTGACAAATTAGGAAATCTTTGGGTTACTACCAGCCGAATAAAAAACGGATTGAAAGTATTTAAATCTAATGGTCAATGGCAAAGTTATGATATGGAAAATATTCTGGATTCGGCTATTGATAATAATTTTGGAACAATTGCCATTGATAAAAATGGAACTAAATGGCTTTCAACGAGTGAAAATGGGGTTGTTGGTTTTAATGAAAGTAGCAATGTATTCAAAAAAATAACAACAGGACCAGATACCGGAAATTTACCTATTTCAAATGTGAAAGTAGTTGCAGTAGATACTAGAAACCAGCTTTGGATAGGAACAACAAAAGGATTGCGGGTTTTGCCGAATGTAGGCAGCTTTCAAACAGAAGACCAGATGACAGCTAATCCCATTATTATTTTAGAGGATAATCTGGCACAAGAACTCTTGTACGAACAATTTATTACTGATATTGCTGTTGATGGAGCAAACAATAAATGGATTGGTACTGCTGATTCAGGTTTGTTTTTGGTCTCACCAAACGGTCAGGAAACCAAATATCATTTTACGATAAATAATTCGCCGTTACCAAGCAATGTGATCAATGACATTGATATCAATAGCGCTACGGGCGAAGTTTTTATAGCTACTGCTAAAGGGTTAGTTTCTTTCAAAGGAACTGCGACTGCGCCAAATGATGATTTAAGTAATGCCTTGGTGTATCCAAATCCAGTGCGGCCAGAATACCAAGGAACGGTTAAAATTGCCGGATTACTAGATAAAGCCAATATTAAAATCACCGATATTGAAGGAAATTTGGTTTATGAAACCATTTCTGAAGGCGGGACAATAGAATGGGATACCACTGCTTTTGGGAAATACAAAGTCGCTTCCGGTGTGTATATGATATTTATTTCGGCACAAGACGGAGTAGAAACCAAAGTTAAAAAAGTAATGATAATCAGATAATTTAGAAGAATGAATTTTTCAATCTTTAATTTTTTCAATCTTTAAATTAAAATTGTGCTCGTAAAAACCAAAGCCATCGTTCTTTCGTCTTTAAAATTTCAAGAAAAAAGCTTGATTGTGAAATGTTTTACGCTGTCTCATGGTTTGAAATCGTATTTCGTTCGCGATGCTTTTTCGAGCCGAAAAGCCAATCAAAAAATCGCCTATTTTCAGCCGTTGACCATTCTCGAAATTGAAGCGGTTCACAAAAATAAAGGGACTTTAGAAAATTTCAAGGAAATAAAAATTGCCTCAGCTTTTCATTCGATTCATTCAGATATTTATAAGAGTACTATTGTGATGTTTATCTCAGAAATGCTACATCATTCCATTCACGAAGAAGAAACAAATGAGCATTTGTTTACGTTTCTGGAAACCGCATTGCATTGGCTCGATAATCATGATGAAATTGCTAATTTTCATCTGATTTTATTATTGGAAACTACAAAATATTTGGGTTTTTACCCTGACATTTCCGACATGGATATGCCTTTTTTCGAAATGAACGAAGGTATTTTTACGCCTTTTCATGCCGTCAGCTCACTTACGGAACATGAAAGTAATTTGTTTAAAAAACTGATCGATTTGAGATTCGATAACAATCAAAAAACATTTCATGTCATTGAAAGACAAATCGTTTTGAGAATATTAATAGATTACTACAGTTTTCATTTAGATGGCTTTAAAAAACCAAAATCACTTGATGTTTTAAAAGAGGTTTTTTCATAGGACAAAAAAATTTCTTCGTAATTTAATTTTGCATCAAAAAGTAAAGTATATTTGTCTTTTAATCAAGTTTGTTGTTCTTTATGGAAAGCAAGCTTTAAATAATTTATTTTATGGAACCAAAAGCTAAACAAGAAGGAGATATTGAAAAAATTGATAAGTTTACAGGTTATCAATTGCCTAATAAATTTAAAATTGTTGGTTTGGTGTTATTTATTACTTCGATTTTATCAATTATTACGTCTCTTAAGCTTTATATGTTAGATATTAAGTACCACGAATTATTTGAAAGAATCGCTTTGTCAGGTTCAGTTTTAGGATTGCTTATAATTTCAATTTCAAGAGAGAAAATTGAAGATGAATTAATTGGAAAAATCAGAATGCAATCCTATAATTATGCTGTAATAGTGACAGTGCTAATCTATTTA
Source organism: Flavobacterium pasteuri (assembly GCF_048286615.1). Classification (NCBI taxonomy): domain Bacteria; kingdom Pseudomonadati; phylum Bacteroidota; class Flavobacteriia; order Flavobacteriales; family Flavobacteriaceae; genus Flavobacterium; species Flavobacterium pasteuri. Next base: position 353,156 of record NZ_JBLVPN010000001.1, read on the forward strand.
ATATTGCCATTTATTCACTTTACCATTGTATCCATTTTTTCATCAATGCCTAAAATAGAAGGTAGTAAGGACGTTTCGGTATTAGGTGTTTTGCTTATGGCACAGATTTTTACTTTCCGCAAGTTAAAAAAAGCGTATAATGAAGAATAGACTAAAAGTTGAACGCGCCATTTTAAACTTAACCCAAGAAGAATTAGCGGACAAAATAGGCGTTTCTAGGCAAACGATAAATTCAATTGAAACCAATCGTTTTGTGCCATCAACGGTTCTGGCATTAAAATTATCAAGGTTTTTTGGAAAACCAGTTAATGATTTTTTCGATCTGGATGATGATGACAAATAAGGGTTAAATACTTTAAATTCCTAAGAAATTCTATTGAATAAAAGTCTTTAAAAACAAATATACTTTACAAGATTCAGTAGAAATTAAAGGTCAAAAAGTCAAAATCACTGGACGTTTTAAAAGAAGTCTTTGCTTAAAATAGAATGTTTTCGAACTTAAGATGAGTTTTATCGAATTCTCTAATCAATTTCGTCTATTTTCTCTCATCTTTTCTTTCTTTTATTCAAAATTCCTTACTTTCGCACCTCGATTTAGAAAAGGATAAAATGAGCACAAAATTTACTGAATACAAAGGACTTGACTTACCAACTGTGGCGTCAGAAGTTCTAGATTTTTGGAAGAAAGAAAATATATTCGAGAAAAGCGTAACCACTCGTGAAGGAAACCCTCCATTCGTGTTTTTTGAAGGGCCTCCTTCGGCAAATGGATTACCAGGAATTCACCACGTGATGGCGCGTGCCATTAAAGATATTTTTTGCAGATATAAAACTCAAAAAGGGTTCCAAGTAAAGCGTAAAGCGGGCTGGGACACCCACGGTTTGCCTGTGGAATTAGGTACTGAAAAAGAATTAGGAATCACCAAAGAAGATATTGGAAAAACGATTTCCATCGAAGAATACAACGAAGCGTGTAAAAAAACCGTGATGCGTTATACGGATGTATGGAATGATTTGACCGAAAAAATGGGGTATTGGGTAGATATGGAAGATCCGTATGTGACCTACAAATCCAAATACATGGAAACGGTTTGGTGGATTTTGAAACAAATCTACAACAAGGATTTGATGTACAAAGGCTACACAATTCAGCCATATTCTCCAAAAGCAGGAACAGGATTGTCTTCTCACGAAGTGAACCAGCCGGGAAGTTACCGTGATGTTACGGATACGACAGTTGTGGCGCAATTTAAAGTGATTGACGCGCACAAAGAATTATTGTTTTCAAAGTTTTACGATTACATCAGTTCTAATAATTTACTGCATTATAAGTTAGAAGCGTTGGATTTAGACGAAATCTTTATCCTAGCTTGGACAACCACGCCTTGGACATTGCCAAGTAATACGGCTTTGACTGTAGGTCCAAAAATTGAATATGCTTTAGTAAAAACATTCAATCAGTATACATTTCGTCCCGCAACATTAATTTTGGCTAAGAATTTAGTTGGAAAACAATTCGGGAAAGGTTTCTTTGAAAGTACAGAACCTGCTGATTTTGAAAATTTCGCAGCAGGCGACAAGAAAATCCCATATCAGGTTTTGGCGGAATGCAAAGGAGCTGATTTGGTTGACATTCGTTACGAACAATTAATGCCATTAGTGCTTCCGTATCAAAATGCTGAAAATGCTTTCAGAGTAATTTCAGGAGATTTTGTAACTACTGAAGATGGAACAGGGATTGTGCATACATCGCCTACTTTTGGTGCAGATGATGCAAAAGTGGCTAAAGAAGCAACACCAGAAATCCCGCCTATGTTAGTTCTTGACGAAAATGGAACTCCGGTTCCCTTAGTAGATTTACAAGGAAAATTCACTTCGCATGTGGGGGAATATGCCGGTAAATATGTGAAAAATGAATATTATAACGAAGGTGAAGCACCGGAACGTTCTGTAGATGTTGAAATCGCCATTCGATTAAAAGAAGAAAATAGAGCGTTTAAAGTAGAGAAATATGTCCACAGTTACCCACATTGCTGGAGAACAGACAAACCTATTCTATATTATCCTTTGGATTCTTGGTTTATAAAAATCTCTGAAGTTAAAGACAGAATGTTTGACTTGAACGAAACCATCAACTGGAAGCCAAAAGCGACTGGAGAAGGACGTTTTGGGAATTGGTTGAAAAATGCTAATGACTGGAACTTATCACGTTCAAGATTCTGGGGAATTCCATTACCAATTTGGAGAACCGAGGACAAACAAGAAGAAATCTTAATAGGTTCTGTTGAAGAGCTATACAATGAAATTGAAAAATCTATCGCTGCAGGTTTCCAAAAAAACAATCCTTTCAAAGGTTTTGAAATTGGAAATATGGCGGAGTCCAATTACGATTTAGTTGATTTGCATAAAAATGTAGTCGATGAAATCACTTTGGTTTCGGCTTCTGGAAAACCGATGACGCGAGAAGCAGACTTGATTGATGTTTGGTTTGATTCCGGTTCCATGCCTTATGCGCAGTGGCATTATCCTTTTGAAAACAAAGATAAAATTGACCAAAATAAAGATTTCCCTGCTGATTTCATCGCAGAAGGAGTGGATCAGACGCGTGGTTGGTTTTATACGTTGCACGCCATTGGAACATTAGTTTTTGATAAAGTGGCCTACAAAAATGTAGTTTCAAACGGATTGGTTTTAGACAAAAACGGACAAAAAATGTCCAAACGTTTAGGAAATGCCGCAGATCCATTTGAAACCTTAAAAGAATACGGTCCAGATGCGACGCGTTGGTATATGATTTCCAATGCGAATCCTTGGGATAACTTGAAATTTGATTTAGAAGGAATTGCTGAAGTACGCAGGAAATTCTTTGGAACCTTGTACAACACGTATTCGTTCTTTAGTTTGTATGCTAATATTGATGGTTTCAAATTTGAAGAAGCGGAGATTCCGTTGAACGAAAGACCGGAAATTGACCAATGGATTATCTCAGAATTGAATACTTTGATAAAAGATGTTGATGGCTATTATGCTGATTATGAACCAACAAAAGCCGCTCGTGCAATTTCAGAATTTGTACAGGAAAATTTAAGCAATTGGTACGTTCGTTTGTGCAGAAGACGTTTCTGGAAAGGGGAGTATGCACAAGACAAAATCGCGGCGTATCAAACTTTATATACTTGTTTGTTAACCATAAGTAAACTGGGTGCGGCAATCGCTCCGTTCTTTATGGATAAACTTTACAGAGATTTAACTTTAGCGACACAGTCGGAAAAATACGACAGTGTACATTTGGCGGAGTTTCCAATTTCGGTTGAAAACTATGTTGATAAAACGTTAGAGAGTAAAATGCAGAAAGCACAGACCATTTCATCATTAGTTTTATCACTCCGAAAAAAGGAAATGATAAAAGTGCGTCAACCGTTGCAAAAGGTAATGATTCCAGTACTTGATGAGAATCAAAGAGCTGAAATTGAGGCTGTTTCTGACCTCATAAAAGCAGAGGTAAACGTGAAGGAAATCGTACTTTTGGATGATGCTTCTGGTGTTTTGGTGAAGCAGATTAAGCCTAATTTTAAGACACTCGGACCCCGTTTTGGAAAGGATATGAGTTTGATTTCTAAGGAAATACAAGGGTTTTCAAAAGAGCAAATCAGCCAATTAGACAAGGAAGGAAGTCTGAATATTGTTATTGCAGGAAATAACGTAATTTTAACTTTAGAAGATGTAGAAATAACATCACAAGATATTGAGGGTTGGTTAGTAGCCAATTCAAACGGAATAACGGTTGCGCTTGACATTACAATTTCTTCAGCATTAAAACAGGAAGGGATTTCCAGAGAATTAGTAAACAGAATTCAGAATATTCGTAAAGATTCTGGATTTGAAGTTACTGATAAAATTAAAGTTCAATTGAAGAGAAATGGAATTTTAGAAGAGGCGATTCTTGAAAATGAAGCGTACATAAAATCAGAAACATTAACCAGCGATTTGGTTTTTGTAGATGAATTAGAAAACGGTACAGAAATTGAATTTGACGATATAAAAACAATGATTTTAATTTCAAAATAATATAAAGATGGTAGATGAAGCAACAAGGTACTCTGACGCTGATTTAGCAGAGTTCAAAGAAATAATCCTGAACAAAATTCATAAAGCACAAGCTGATTTAGATCTGATAAAAAGTGCCTACATGAACGATTTAAATAACGGGACTGACGATACTTCGCCAACATTTAAAGCTTTCGAAGAAGGAAGCGAAACAATGTCTAAAGAAGCAAACTCACAACTAGCTATTCGTCAGGAGAAATTCATTCGTGATTTGAAAAATGCACTCTTTCGTGTAGAAAATAAAACGTACGGAGTTTGTAAAGTTACAGGCAAACTAATTGGGAAAGAGAGATTAAAAATCGTTCCTCATGCAACAATGAGTATTGAAGCAAAGAACTTGCAACGATAAACCTCTTGTTAAACAATATTTAACGCTCCATTGGGAGCGTTTTTTTTGATTAAATTGTTATTTTTGCGCCATTAAAATTTATAAAATGTCATTACGAAAAGCGTATCTCCTTATTTTTATCTTATTGCTTGTTGATCAAGTTTCTAAAATTTACATAAAAACTAATTTTATTTTAGGTGAAGAGGTTGAAGTATTCAAATGGTTCAAAATTCTGTTCATCGAAAACGAGGGAATGGCGTGGGGAGTTCAAATCCCTGGGGCTTATGGAAAATTATTTTTAACTCTATTTAGAATCGCCGCTGTTGGTGGAATTGGATATTGGTTATGGGATTCAGTGAAAAAGAAGAGTTCAGATTATTTAATTGTTGCGATTTCTTTAATTCTTGTTGGAGCTTTCGGGAACATCATCGATTCTGTTTTTTACGGAGTTATTTTTGATGACAGTCAACAACAATTAGCTACTTTATTCTCGGATCAACCTTATGGAACTTGGTTTCACGGAAAAGTAGTTGATATGCTTTATTTCCCTTTTTGGCACGGAACTTTACCAAGTTGGTTGCCTATTTGGGGCGGAAAAGAATTTACTTTCTTCAACGCTATTTTCAATGTTGCCGATATGGCGATTTCAACAGGAGTTGGAATCTTGATTTTTTTTAATAAAAAAGCATTTCATCACAATTAGATTCATAATTATTCACACTATAAAAAAAGACCTGTTCATTAATTTGAACAGGTCTTTTTTATTTAATTTTTATTTTGTCCGGGTGCGTAACGTTTAGCACTTTTTCCTCCATATATTTTTTTAGCTTGTCCTGGCGGAAGTTTCTTAGCTTTATAAGTAGATCTGCTGGTTCCGGTGTGGATGCTACAGTTTGAAAATGAAACTGCAAATAGAATAACCATAACGCTTACGGCAAATCTTGAATTTTTAAATGTTCTCATAACTTGATTAGATTTTATCTGTTGCTAAAGTACGGATTAAAAATTAAAATAAGTGAACTGCATTCGGAGTCACGCAATAGTCTAGCTTTACATCGCATTCAAAAACATCGGTAATCAATTCTTCAGGTTCAAAAAAGGAAAGCCCAATTTTAATTGCATCCGGTTTACATTCAGACAAGAATTTGTCATAAAATCCTTTGCCGTAACCCACGCGATGTCCTTTTTTGTCGAAAGTCAAAAGCGGTACAAAAACCACATCAATTTTCTGTGAATGGACTTCAATACCGTCTATGGGTTCTGGGATATTGTATGCGTTTTTCTTGATTCGGGTGTTGTCCGTCAATAGGAAATGAGTCATATTTCGGGTTGTAAAATCAGCTTTGGAAACAATAATCTCTTTGTCTTTTCCGGATAATAAGTGAAGAATGAATTCAGTATTGACTTCTTTTTGTTCTGTAATAGGTAAGAAAATATGAAAATAGGTTTTCTCCCAAATAGGCAGTGTCAGTATTTTATTGGCAACAGCCAAACTCATTTCCTCAATTTCATTTTCGGAAAGTGCATTTCGTAAGGCTTTGTATTTTTGTCGTAATGCTGTTTTATTCTTCATCCTCTTCATTAGTGTTTGACATGTGGTAAATAGCATCACCTTCGTAAACAATAGGGGAATGATTGGCGTTGATTACGTAACCATCATTTGGCGCTTTAACTTTTCGTTCAAACTTTCCGTATGGATCTGTTATGGTGGCTAGAATTGTTCCCTTTTTTACAAAATTACCAATAGTATTATAATCGTGCAACAATCCGGAACATTTGGCTCTAATCCAGCCTGATTTTTCAATATAGATGGAAGGTGATTTTGGTTTGATTACCGTATGTTTTGGATCTAACATACCAAGGTGAGACAAGAGACGTTTTGCACCATTAACGCCTTCATCGGCAACGGAATTATTAATATCCAGTGATTTTCCTCCCTCAAAAAGAAGCATTTTTACATTCATTTTTTCACTGGAACTTCTGAAAGAACCTGAAATGTTTTTGGAATATAAAGTAAACGGAGCATTAAAAACATCGGCTAATATTTTTAACGGCTCATTGTTCTGAGTGAGGCGTATTTGTGGTGCATTGAAACGGCTGGCGCCACCGGCATGAAAGTCAACAGCATATTGTACAATTGGCATAATCTCCGTTAAAATATGAAAGGCAAACCTGCTTGCTAAAGAACCTGTTTTGCTACCTGGGAAAACCCGGTTTAAATCCCTGCCATCAGGAAATTCTCTGGATTTATTGACAAATCCATATACGTTTATGATAGGAATACAAATGATTGTACCTTTTTTTGGTCGGTTTATTTTCTTACTGATAAGTTGTCGAACGATTTCGACACCATTAATTTCATCTCCATGAATTCCTGCTGAAAAAAGTACGACAGGACCATCGATTTTAGACCGTCTAACAATAACGGGTATGTTTAATTTTGTAGTGGTGTGTAATCTGGCAATTTCGACATTGATAGTTTTGCTCTCCCCGGGAATAATGCTTTCGCCGAAAATTACGATTGGTGTAGTATTGGTTTTTATCATAGGTTCTTGAAAAGATAAAAATAACGATAATAACGAATTAGAAACTAAAATTTTGATAAAATTTTCGGCAGAAAGATTTCAAGAGTATTGATTTGTATTTCGTGATTTTTGAGATTAACTTTGTTACATGAATCCAATTACTTTAGCCTTACAAATTCAAACCTTGCCAGACGGTCCCGGCGTATATCAATATTACGATAAGGAAGGAAAAATTCTGTACGTAGGCAAAGCCAAAAACCTAAAAAAAAGAGTCTCTTCTTATTTTAATAAAATTCATGATACGGCCAAAACTAATGTGCTCGTAAAGAAAATTGTCTCTATAAAACACATTGTTGTTCCTACGGAAACCGATGCGCTGTTATTAGAAAATAACCTGATAAAAACTTTGCAACCGCGTTACAACGTATTGTTGCGGGATGATAAAAGTTACCCGTGGTTGTGTATCAAGAAAGAGCCTTTCTCGCGCATTTTTGCTACCCGAAGAATGGTCAAAGACGGCTCGGAATATTTTGGACCGTACACCAGTTTTAAAACGGTAAGTACTATTTTAGAATTGATTAAAGAGTTGTATCCGCTACGGACTTGCAACTATGATTTGAATAAAAGTAATATCGAAAGCGGGAAATTCAAGGTTTGTCTCGAATATCATATTGGGAATTGCATGGGCCCTTGTGAAGGTCATGAAACTTTAGAAAATTACCAGAAACAAGTGGATGCGATTCGCGAAATTTTAAAAGGGAATTTCAAGGAAAGCATGAAGGATTTCAAGCGTGTCATGACCAATCTGGCTGCTGATATGCATTTTGAAGAAGCACAAAAAATAAAAGAGAAAATAGAAGTTCTGGAAAACTACCAATCACGTTCTACGATTGTAAATCCAAAAATCACCAATATTGATGTCTTTTCGATTGTTTCGGATGAAAGCGCAGCCTATGTGAATTTCCTGCAAATTTCGCACGGTTCGATTATTCGTTCGCACACGATGGAAATCAAAAAGAAACTCGACGAATCCGATGAAGAATTATTAGAATTGGCAATTGTTGAGTTGAGAGAACGTTTTCAATTGTTGTCACGAGAAGTAATTGTTCCGTTTCACGTGGATTTGGGTGAAAACATAAAAATTACCGTTCCACAATTGGGAGACAAAAAGCAAATTTTGGATTTGTCCATTCGGAATGCTAAATTTTACCGAATCGAACAGTTGAAACAATTGCAAATTGTAGATCCAGATCGCCACACGAAAAGAATTATGGCGCAAATGCAAAAAGACTTGCGATTGCCGGTAGAGCCACGACATATCGAATGTTTTGATAACTCGAATATTCAGGGAACGAATCCCGTTGCGGCCTGTGTGGTTTTTAAAGATGGAAAACCAAGCAAAAAAGATTACCGCCATTTTAATATAAAAACGGTCGAAGGACCGGATGATTTTGCTTCCATGACCGAAGTCGTTTACCGAAGATACAAACGATTGCTGGATGAAAATCAACCTTTGCCCAATTTGATAATTATTGATGGTGGAAAAGGGCAATTATCATCAGCGTTGAAAAGTATTGATGAATTGGGTCTTAGAGGAAAGATTGCTATAATTGGTATTGCCAAAAGACTGGAAGAGCTCTTTTATCCGGGCGATTCTATTCCTTTATATTTAGATAAAAAATCAGAAACCTTGAAAGTAATCCAGCAATTGCGAAACGAAGCACACCGTTTTGGGATTACACATCACAGAGATAAAAGGAGTAAAGCAGCACTGAATTCTTCGATAGAAAGCATTCCTGGCATTGGAGAAAAAACAATGCTGACTTTAATTCAGCATTTTAAAAGTGTTAAAAGATTGAAATTAGCGTCAGAAAAAGAAATTTCGGACGTTATAGGTATGTCTAAAGCCAAAAAAATTACCGAATTTTACAAGGCTACAAATGAATGATTAATTTAGATTATTGATATTTGGGCAGATACTATCTGATCTTGCCAAATTCTATTACTACCAAATTGCTGTTTATGAAGAAAATTGCGCTGTTACTCCTTGTTTTTGCTAGTTTGACTGTGTTTTCGCAGGAGCAAAAGAAACCAAAAATTGGTTTAGTTTTAAGTGGTGGCGGAGCAAAAGGATTTGCGCATATTGGAGTTTTGAAAGTGTTGGAAGAAGCTGGTGTCAAGATTGATTACATCGGCGGAACAAGTATGGGAGCCGTTATTGGTGGTCTTTATGCTTCTGGTTATAATGCCAGTCAAATTGATTCTATTTTTCAAGCCACAAATTTCAATGAATTATTAAACGATTTTATTCCCAGATCCTCAAAAAATTTTTACGAAAAAAGAAATGACGAATTATACGCGCTCGTTTTGCCGTTTAATAAAATGAAGATTGGAATTCCGGAAGCATTGTCTAAAGGAATGTACAATTATAATTTATTGAGCAGGATTACTAGAAACGTAAGGCATATCAAAGATTTCAATAAGCTTCCGATTCCTTTTTTGTGTATTGGAACTAATATTGAAACCGGAGAAGAAGTGTTGTTAAATAAAGGGAATTTGGCGCAAGCAATGATTGCCAGTTCCGCATTTCCATCTTTATTTTCTCCTGTGGAAATTGACGGAAAACTGCTTGTAGATGGCGGTGTCATTAATAATTATCCAATTGAGGAGGTTCGAAAATTAGGCGCGGATATTATCATAGGAGTTGATGTGCAAGATGATTTATTAGACAGAAATCAACTTAAAGATGCAACGAGAATTTTGGTTCAAATTACAAATCTTCAATCTATTGAAAGGATGAAGAAAAATGTAAAAGAAACTGACGTCTATATTAAGCCGGATATTAAAAATTACGGCGTAGTATCTTTCGATAAAGGAAAGGAAATCATTAGAAAAGGAGAAGAAGCCACATTTTCCGTTTATGAACAAATAAAGTTGCTGGTTGATGAGTCCAATCCATACAAGAAGCCGAGTCTAAAATTAGCAACAGACAGCTTGCAGATTGTAGATATTAATAGCAATGAATTAGATAATTACACTAAAGAATATGTGATTGGTAAATTAAGGTTTAAACCAGGAGTTAAAACCTGTTATGATGATTTGTTGAAGGGAATAAATAATATCAACGCAACTCAAAACTTCAGTGCTATATCTTATTCACTAGATAAAAATAAAAACGGTGATAATTTAAATTTAACGTTAAAAGAAAACCCTTCAAAAACGTATTTAAAATTTGGAATGCACTATGACAATTTATTCAAGAGTGCTGTTTTGATTAACCTGACACATAAAAAAACTTTTTTTAAAAATGACAGAACTTCTCTGGATATCGTTTTGGGAGATAATATCAGGTATAATTTAGATTATTATATAGAGAATGGATTTAATTTAAGTTTTGGTTTCAAATCGCAGTTCAATCAATTTAATAGAAACGTAGCCAAAGAAATTAGCAGTTTAGATTTAGGTACTTTGGGCATAAATGCTATTAATGTAGATTTTCATGACTTGACAAATCAGGCATATTTTCAATCGCTGTTTGTTCAGAAATTTTTAGTTGGAGGAGGTGTTGAATTGAAATATTTGAAAATAAAGTCAGAGACATTGGCAAATGCGGATCCAATAATTGACAACAGTAGTTACTTAAGTCTTTTTGGTTACATGAAATTTGATTCTTTTGATAATAAATATTTTCCTAAAAAAGGATGGTGTTTCTCGGGAGATATACAAACATATTTGATTTCTTCAAATTATACTGGAGATTTTCAGCCTTTTTCCATTGCAAAGGCTGATTTTGGAGTGGCGGCAACACTTTTTAAAAATACTACTGTTAAATTTAATACAGATGCTGGTTTCTCCTTTGGTAATGAAAGCGTTTCTTTTTTCAATTTTATTTTGGGAGGCTACGGATACAATCCTATAAATAATTTTAAATATTTTTATGGGTATGATTATTTGAGTATTGCGGCCAATAGTTATATAAAATCAACAGGAACTATTGATTATGAGTTTTATAAGAACAATCATTTTAATTTCTCGGCAAACTTTGCTAATGTTGGAGACAGAATTTTCGAAACAGTAGATTGGATTTCAATCCCAAAATATTCAGGTTATGCAGTAGGTTATGGTTTAGAAACAAGAATTGGGCCCATAGAAATAAAACATTCTTGGTCTCCGGAAAATGCAAAAGGACTTACTTGGTTTAGCATCGGGTTTATGTTTTAATTGTAATTTAATTCAATAATAATTCCGATATTTGTTATCATGAAAACAACTTGGAGCGGTTTATTAGGATATCTGCAATTTCTCATCAAGAGGAATCCTGAATAGATTACATTTTTTTTGATTTAATTAAATAAGTTTAGTTCAATATAACTTTAAACTTTTAAACTTTAACTTTTAAGCAAAAAAATCATGCCTTTATATCATAAATTGGGAAATTTTCCCCAAAAAAGACATACGCAATTTGAAAAACCAAATGGTGGTTTATACTACGAGCAGCTTTTTGGAACCGAGGGTTTTCACGGCCATTCCTCATTATTATATCACGTTCATAGACCAACACAAGTAAAGGAAATTCTAAAATCCTATTCGGTTGAGCCTAAAATTGCCATTGGAAAAAACATAAAATCATTGTTATTAAAAGGCTTTGAGCTAAAGCCCGAAGATGATTTTCTGGACAGTCGCAAACCCATGTTAGTCAATAAAGATTGTACGATAGGATTGGCAGCGCCAAGACAATCGTTGTGCAACTATTTCTATAAAAATGCCGATGCCGATGAAATGATTTTCATCCATAAAGGAAAAGGGAAATTGCGCACGATGATGGGAAATATTCCTTTCGAATATGGGGATTACTTGATTATTCCTCGCGGAATGATTTATCAAATTGATTTTGAAACAATCGAAAATAGACTTTTCTATGTCGAATCATTTGCGCCATTTTATACGCCAAAACGTTATAAGAATGAATCAGGTCAACATTTAGAACATTCCCCATTTTGCGAGCGCGACTTTATTTTGCCAACAGAATTAGAAACGCATGATGAAAAAGGAGACTTCCTGATCAAAATCAAAAAAGAAGGAATGATACATGAATTCGTTTACGCCACGCATCCCTTTGATGTAGTAGGTTGGGACGGATATAATTTTCCGTACGGATTCAGCATTCACAATTTTGAACCTATTACAGGTCGCGTGCACCAGCCACCACCAGTTCATCAAACCTTTGAAACAGCAACATTTGTAGTTTGTTCGTTTTGTCCACGATTGTACGATTACCACCCAAAAGCCATTCCGGCTCCTTACAATCACAGCAATATCGATAGTGATGAGGTTTTGTATTATGTAGATGGGGATTTCATGAGCCGCAACAATATCGAGCAAGGACACATTACATTGCATCCAAAAGGCATACCGCACGGGCCCGCACCGGGAGCCATGGAGCGTAGTATCGGTCATACTGAAACTCACGAATTAGCCGTAATGGTCGATACCTTTCGCCCGTTAATGGTCACCGAAGAGGCTATGGGATTAGACGACGGTCAATATTACAAATCTTGGGTAGAATAATAAGGAGCTATTTCCTGCTGTGCACTTTATCTTTTTCTGGTCTCGTTAAAAAAACGAGACCAGAAAAAGGATGCCGTTTCCATCAGGGCTAGGATTTTAGAGTAAATAACAACATTTTTTTAAATTAATAAATCCGCGTAAATCTATTGTATCACCATCAACGGCGTTCCAGAATTAGATGTACCGAATCAAAAAATAAATACCATGTCAAAAGAAGTAAAATCAGTAGAATACGGACTAGAAAAAATATTCGAAGGAGCACAAGATTTCCTTCCGTTATTAGGAACCGATTATGTAGAATTCTACGTAGGAAACGCAAAACAATCCGCACATTATTATAAAACAGCTTTCGGGTACCAATCCTTGGCGTATGCCGGATTAGAAACTGGGGTACGAGACCGAACGTCGTACGTGCTGAAACAAGATAAAATCCGTATTGTACTTACGACACCGTTAACGCAGGATTCTCCAATTCATGAACATTTGAGAAAACATGGTGACGGAGTAAAAGTAGCGGCACTTTGGGTAGAAGATGCCAAAAGTGCGTACGAAGAAACAATGAAACGTGGCGCGCGCTCTTTTATGGAACCTACGGTGGAGAAAGATGAATTTGGAGAAGTAGTACGTTCCGGGATTTATACTTACGGGGAAACCGTACATATTTTTGTAGAGCGAAAAAACTATACGGGTGTTTTCTTACCTGGATATAAGGAATGGAAATCCGATTACAATCCGGAGCCAACAGGATTAAAATACATAGACCACATGGTGGGAAATGTGGGTTGGAACGAAATGAATACTTGGGTTAAGTTCTATGAAGATGTCATGGGATTTGTAAATTTCCTTTCTTTTGATGACAAACAAATTAATACGGAATATTCGGCGTTGATGAGTAAAGTAATGTCTAATGGAAACGGTAGAATTAAATTTCCAATCAACGAACCAGCCGAAGGAAAGAAAAAGTCCCAAATCGAGGAATATCTGGACTTTTATGGCGGGCCCGGAATTCAGCATATCGCTATTGCAACGGATGATATTATCAAAACGGTATCACAATTGAAAGCAAGAGGGATCGAATTTTTATCTGCTCCTCCACATACATATTATGAAGCAATTCCGGAGCGATTGGGAGAGCACATGAAAATGATGAAAGAAGATTTAAACGAAATCGAGAAACTGGCCATTATGGTCGATGCCGATGAAGAAGGATATTTACTGCAAATATTTACAAAACCGGTACAAGACAGACCAACCTTATTTTTTGAAATTATACAAAGAATGGGAGCCAAAGGATTTGGTGCGGGTAACTTTAAAGCGCTATTTGAATCAATCGAGAGAGAACAGCAATTGCGAGGAACGCTATAGAAACGTATTATTTTTACACATTGTGAAAAAATAACCGATGAACAGCGTGTTTTTTTGTAAATGTTGTGTTAAACTTTTTTTTTAACTAAAATAACTGAATTTGTTAGTTACCTTTGCACTCGCAAAAAGGGAAGGGGTGGTTTCCTTCCTGATTTCATATAAATTTCATAGTTTATAGTTTTTTGGTTAGTTAATAGCATAAAAACTCAGTCATTATTTGACTGAGTTTTTTTGTTTTAATATATTTGGAACAAAATTTGCTGTTAGAGTCAATAAATTGACGAATAAAGTAATGATGAAAAAAATAATACTATTCTTTGTAGTGATATTGACCGTAAGTTTTGATTCTCCAAAAGAGGATGCTTATGACGTGGGTGAGTGGTTTAAATTTCGCATTCATTATGGAATAGTAAATGCCGGTTACGCTACATTAGAGGTGAAAGATGCTGCAGTAAATAACAAAAAAACGTTTCATGTTGTAGGTAGAGGATATACTACCGGAATGTCTCGATTTTTCTTTAAAGTAGACGATTTATACGAAAGTTATATTGATAAGGATACCAGAAATCCATATCAGTTTGTCCGAAAAATTAATGAAGGCGGGTATACTAAAAACCAAGAAGGCTTTTTTAATCAGTCTACTAATAAAGTTCTTGTCAAAGATTACAAACATAAAACAGAGAAAACAATTTACGTTCCTAAGAACACACAAGACATTTTGTCTACCTTTTATTATCTAAGGAATTATCCTGGAATCGATAAGTTAAAAATTGGAGAGTCTGTTGCGATTGATATGTTTTTTGATGATGAAACGACAAAATTTAAACTTAAGTTTATAGGTCGTGAAAACATTGCAACTAAATTTGGGGTGGTATCAACGATGGTTTTTAGACCTTTGGTACAATCAGGACGTGTTTTTAAAGAACAAGAAAGTCTTACCGTTTGGATTTCAGACGATGATAATAAATTACCAATAAGAATAAAAGCCAGCTTGGCAGTAGGTTCAATAAAAGCAGATATAGATGCATATAGAGGATTGAAGTATCCTTTTAAAACAAATAAATAATGAATAATATTGATAGTTCAGAAGGGATTTTAAAAGAAATTGAAATAAAATACCAAGCAATAAATCAAAAAACAGAGACGCAACTGGAAGGATTATTATGGTCAAAACCAATTACGTATTGGGATTATATACAAACAGATGCATTGTTAAGTCTTCAAGTTCAAAGAACAACGCTTCCTGATGAGATGGTTTTTATTATGTACCATCAAGTGAATGAGCTTATATTTAAGATGATACTTTGGGAAATGCGCCAAATTTCCTATTGTGAAAATATTGAAACTGATTTTTTTACTGAAAGGTTAATGAGAATTAGCCGTTATTTTGATATGCTAACGACTTCTTTTAGCATTATGGGAGACGGAATGGAAGTAGATCAATATATGAAATTTAGAAATACGCTAACACCTGCCAGCGGTTTTCAAAGCGCACAATACCGTTTAATAGAATTTTCCTCTACAGACCTAATAAATCTTATTGATCACCGTTATAGAAATTCAATAGACAGGAATACGCCTTATGAATTTGCATTGGAGCATTTGTATTGGCAAGCAGCCGGAAAAAATTATCATACGGGTAAAAAATCGTTTTTATTGGAGGAATTCGAAAGAAAATACAAGAAGATGTTCCTGAATCATATGGAAGAATATAACACCATAAATATTTGGCAAAAATTCAAACAACTTCCAGATTTAGATCAAAAAAATCCAGAGTTAATTTTAGCGATGCGTCATTATGACCATACAGTGAATATTACTTGGGTAATGCAACATTTAAATACGGCAAAGAAATATATAGATCAGAGCGGTAAAGGAGATGGTGAAGCGACAGGAGGAAGTGACTGGAAAAAGTACATGCATCCAAAGTACCAGCGCAGAATATTTTTTCCGGAATTATGGTCGGTAGAAGAACTCTTACATTGGGGAGAAGAAAAATAATTTGAATAAAAAAACATAGTTTGAAACAAGTATTATTAGTATTTATAGTATTATTTTCTTTGAGTTCTTGTAATAAATCTGATGAGATTCTAGAAAAAGAAATTATTAAACCAGCAGTTAAGAAGATAGAGTTTGGGTTTAAATATTCTGATTTTAATGTTGTTCAGGATACTGTACAAAAGGGAGATACTTTTGGGACTTTACTTGAAGCACAAAATATTGGAGAGCGCGAAGTATATGATATTATCGCTAAAGTAAAAGACACTTTTGATGTGAGAACCATCAGAATAGATAAGCCTTTTACTATGCTTCGGTCAAAAAATAAAAAGAATGATTTACAGTTTTTTATCTATCAGCCGGATGCGTTAAACTATTATGTAGTTGATTTACGTGACACGGCTGTTGTTGCTTATAAAAAAACAAAACCCATTACGATTAAACGTCGCACCATTGGTGGGGTTTTGAAAGAATCGTTATCAGAAACCTTGGGAAATGCCAAGATTGAAGGAGCATTGGCAAGTAAAATCTCTAAAATTTACGCCTATTCTATCGATTTTATGAAACTCAAAAAAGGAGATCGTTTTGCGATAACTTTTACGGAGCGATTCATAAATGACACTGTTTATGACGGTGTAGAAGAACTGGAAGCTTCCTTTTTTGAATACAAGGGAAAAATTATTTATGCATTTCCTTTTGCCCAAAATCCGGATTCAGACAAAATAGAATATTATGATGAAGATGGAAAAACCTTGAAAAATTTCTTTCTTAAGTCTCCAATAAAATTCAGTAGAATATCCTCTAGATTTTCAACCAGTAGGTTTCATCCTGTTCAACACAGATGGAAAGCACATAAAGGAACGGATTATGCAGCACCACGCGGTACTCCTATTACTGCAACCGCAGGAGGAGTTGTGGGACAAAGTGGTTTTACTGCCGGAAACGGGAATTTTGTAAAGGTGAAACACAATGGGACCTATTCGACACAATACTTGCACATGTCAAAAATATTAGTGAGACGAGGGCAACGTGTAAGTCAAGGACAGGTTATCGGTTTAGTAGGAAGCACAGGTTTGGCAACTGGCCCGCATGTATGTTATCGATTTTGGAAAAATGGCGTGCAGGTTGATGCATTGCGATTAAAATTGCCAACTGGCGAACCTATGACTGGAAATAATAAAAATCGTTTTATTAAACAAATAACTCCGTTAAAATTCCAATTAGATAGCGTTGCTAATTTATAATTCTGCGCCTACAAATAAGCTAAAAAGATTTTTAGACATCAAAATAGAAACACTAAGCTGATTCTGGTATGGGCACTATTTAGTGTTTTTCCTGCTAAATTGTTATATAATCGTAAACTCATTTAGCATTAAAACTAATTTCAGTATTTTTGCCAAATTTAAATAATACTACAAACTACCTAATAAATGGCTTTAAATACAATAAACCCAACAGAAACGAGCGCTTGGAAGAAACTTGAAATGCATTACAACGAAATGCAAAAAGCTTCAATGCAAGAATTATTTCAATTGGACGCAACTAGAACTGAAAAATTCAATTTGAAATGGAATGATTTTTTAATTGACTATTCAAAAAATATTATCACTCAAGAAACGCTTCATTTATTATTAGAATTAGCGGATGAGGTGGGACTAAAAAGTGCTATTGCTGATTATTTTGATGGTGCAATAATCAATCAAACCGAAAATAGAGCGGTGCTTCATACCGCATTGCGAGCCAAAGAATCAGCAGTTATTAATGTTGATGGAGATAATGTGGTTTCTGAAGTTTATGAAGTAAAAAGTAAAATAAAAGCATTTACTAATGAAGTTACTTCGGGTGAAAGAACTGGTTACACGGGAAAACCGTTCACGGATGTAGTTAATATAGGTATAGGAGGTTCGGATTTGGGTCCTGTTATGGCTGTTGAGGCTTTGCAATTTTATAAAAATCATCTTAACGTTCATTTTGTTTCAAATGTGGATGGCGATCATGTGAATGAGATTATAAAAAAATTAAATCCAGAAACGACTCTCTTTGTGATTGTTTCTAAAACATTTACCACACAAGAAACGCTTACTAATTCTGAAACTATCAGAAAATGGTTTTTAGAATCAGCTACTCAAGAAGATGTGGCTAAGCATTTTGTTGCGGTTTCAACCAATATCTACAAAGTAACAGAGTTTGGGATAAATCCTGATAATGTATTCCCTATGTGGGATTGGGTTGGTGGAAGGTTCTCTTTGTGGAGTGCTGTTGGGCTTACAATAAGCTTAGCTGTTGGATACGATAATTTTGATGAATTATTGGAAGGAGCCAATGAAATGGACGAACATTTTAAGACAGCTGATTTCGACAAAAATATGCCTGTAATATTAGCTTTATTGAGTGTTTGGTACAATAATTTTTTCGGTGCCGAAAGTGAAGCTTTAATTCCTTACACACAATATTTACAAAAATTAGCTCCTTATTTACAGCAAGGAACAATGGAGAGCAATGGTAAAAGTGTGGGTCGTGATGGAAAGCCGGTAAATTATCAAACGGGAACTATCATTTGGGGAGAGCCAGGAACGAATGCTCAGCATGCCTTTTTTCAGTTAATTCACCAAGGCACCAAATTAATTCCTGCGGATTTTATTGGGTTTATAACTCCTTTATATGGCGATAATGATCATCACGATAAACTAATGTCTAACTTTTTTGCGCAGACAGAGGCTTTGATGCATGGGAAATCTGGAGAACAAGTTCAGGCGGAATTTGATAAACAAGGAGTTTCAACAGAAAGAGCTAAATTTCTTTTACCGTTTAAAGTTTTCACCGGTAATAAGCCTACTAATACTATTTTAATCCAGAAATTATCTCCAAAAACATTAGGTTCTTTGATAGCTTTGTATGAACACAAGATTTTTGTGCAAGGAATTATCTGGAATATTTTTAGTTTTGATCAATGGGGTGTTGAGTTAGGAAAACAATTAGCTAATTCTATTTTGGATGAAATTAATACTAAAATGGTCAAAAATCATGACAGTTCTACTACTTACTTATTGAATCATTTTCTGATGAATAAATAGAGTAATTTATGCTGTTTGTTTTTACAATTTTATAATTTTTTTTACAATTTAAAAATGTAGTACCTTTTTTAATATTTAAAAAGAAGTCTAAAGCCCTGATTTTATCTAAATCAGGGCTTTTTATTTATAAGTTGCTCTCTTATAGTTGTTTTTCCAAAAATAGCCCCGAATTTTGCTTAAATTTATTTTTACGTTTTACGTTAAAATAGTAACAAAAAACCACTAGAATAATTAATAATTATATTTTTTAATAAAAAAACACCCAAAATAAATTTAAGGTAAAAAACCTGTTTGAAAATATGCTTTTCTTAACGTTGTGTTAACTTTTTAAACTAAAAATGTTATATTTTTGCCAAACATTAATAAACTAAACAGAAAAACAAAAATGAAAAGAATTATTTTTATTTTGATTATTTTTTTATCAGTTGTAGGTCATTCGCAGGTTACTAGCTCTGCTATGTCTGGAGCTGTTAAATCTAACGCTGGAGAGACTCTGCCAGGAGCTACAGTTGAGGTTGTGCACAAACCTACAGGAACGAAATATTTTTCTACTACTGATGGTAATGGAAGATATGCGGTACAAGGTATTAGACCTGGAGGTCCGTATACAGTTAGAGTTACTTATGTTGGTTACAAAACAACAGAAATCACAGAAATTAATGCTCCTCTTGGAAACAGCTTAACAGTAAATGTTGTTGTTGAAGAAGAATCTAATCTACTTAAAGAAGTTGTTGTAGTTTCAACAAAATCTAATGGAGCATTCAATAAAGGAAGAACTGGAGCTTCTCAACAGTTTTCTAATAGAGAGATTACTGCAGTTCCCGTAACTGGAGCTCGCTCAATAAATTCTATCACAAAATACAACGCTAATGCGGGAAGTAATGGTACTTTTGGAGGACAGGATTCAAGATTAAATAACTTTACTATTGATGGTTCTGTTTTTAACAATGGATTTGGTTTAGGAAGTGATTCACAAGCAGGAGGTAGAACAGGTTCAACAGCCATTTCTTTAGATGCTATTGAACAATTGCAAGTAAGTATTGCGCCTTATGATGTAAGACAGTCAGGGTTTTTAGGATCTGGAATAAATGCAGTTACTAAAAGTGGAACAAATGAAGTTGAAGGATCGGTTTATAATTCATTCCGTAGTAATAAAAAAGATTTTATTGGAACTAAAGCTGGAGAAAACGTTATAATTCCTGGGAAATTTGAAGAAAAAATTTGGGGAGCTAGAATTGGGGCGCCAATCATTAAAGACAAATTATTTTTCTTTGGAAATTTTGAAACTTTAGAAAACATAAGCCCAGCAACTACTTGGACTTCTACAGGATCTCCACAGCCTAGTGCTCAGGTTTCTAGACCTACTTTTGAACAGATGCAAACTCTTTCTAATTTTTTACAAGAAAAGTTTAACTATACAACTGGACCGTGGGAGAATTATGATGCTGAAAGGATTTCTAAAAAATTCTTAGCAAGAGTTGACTGGAATATTAACGATAATCATCAAATAACAGTTCGTTATGTGCATCATGATTCTAATTCGGATGAATTGACTTCTAATTCTAATTCTTTAGGTTTTGGTAACAGAAGAACTAGTCCACTAGCAATGTCTTTCAAGAATAGTGGTTATGTGATACAAGACAACACTAGATCTGCTGTTTTAGAATTAAATAGTAAATTAAGTAATTCTTGGTATAATAACTTCATCGCAGGTTATGATAAACAAATAGAAGACAGAGCTTTACAAGGTGGTGGGTTGTTCCCAACTATTGATATATTAGATGGGGCTACAACAGCTATATCAGCTGGTTTAGATCCATTTACACAAGGGAATAAACTTTCCTATTCTACATTGCACTTTACTAATAATTTAACAAAAACAATAGGAAAACACTCTTTATTGTTTGGAGCTAATTTTGAGTATTTTAAATCAAGTAACTTGTTTTTCTCCGGATCTAATGGTGTTTATACTTTTAATTCATTGAATGATTTTTACGCAGCTGCTAATCAATCAGCTAACACAGGAGGTATTCCTTCAACAACGGCACTTCCGGCTAGATTGCAATTTAGATATTCAGCTTTACCGGGTGCTCAAGAACCTTTGCAAATATTCAAGTCTAATAAACTTGATTTGTATGTGCAAGATGAAATGAAATTGACCGATAGATTTAAATTGACAGTAGGTCTTCGCGCAACATCAGTATGGTTTGCTGATACCGCTCTTGAAAACCCGGCAGTTACTGCGCTAACGTTTGCTCAAGGAGAAAAATTTAATACAGGGGTTATGCCTGAAACACAATATTTATTTGAGCCTAGAGTTGGTTTTAACTTAGACTTAAATGGAGATTCATCTACGCTTCTTCGTGGAGGTAGTGGTGTGTTTACAGGAAGAGCACCATCTGTTTACTTGTCTAATGCTATTGGAAATAATGGTGTACTTACTGGTTTTGTTGATGTTAGTGGAGCTGCACTAGCTTCAGGTGGGTATGGTTTTACTCCAAATCCTAATGATTATTTCATACCTGATACTCCAACTCTTCCTACAACTTTTGAGTTGGCTTTCTCAGACAAAAAATTTAAATTCCCTCAAGTATGGAAAACTAACATTGCAGTTGATCAAAAACTTCCTTTTGGTTTTGTAGCAACTGTTGAAGGTATTTTTCAAAGAAACATAAATGCTATCGATTATTATAATGCTAATTTTGATGCTCCAGTAGGAACTTTCAGTGGTCCGGATAACAGACCAAGATATGCTCGTACAGACGCAGGTGTTCGTGTAAATGATAATGTTTCTAGTGCAGTTGTTTTAACTAATACTGATAAAGGAACTTTTTATTCTACAACTTTTAAATTAGAGTATCCTTACAAAAAAGGTCTTTGGGGATCATTTGCATACACACACTCTAGCGCTAATGATTTATTATCTCCTGGCTCTATTGCATCTGGTTCTTGGACCGGTGCTAGATCTGTAAATGGAAATAATGACTTACCACTAGCATTGTCTAACAATAATACACCACACAGATTAGTTGGTATTTTAGGATACAAAATCGAATACGGTAAAAATGTAGGAGCTGCCACTTCAATCAACTTAGGATATATTGGTGAGCAAGCTGGACCATTTTCTTACTCTTATGGAGGTGATATGAATGGAGACAGAGTAAACAATAATGATTTGATATATGTTCCTGTTCAAGCATCGGACATTCGTTTTACGAATATTATAGCTGCGGATTTAAACTCTTCTTTAAGAGGAACTCCAGCTGGGAATGTAGTAGTTTTTACACCGGCACAACAAGTTGCCGCGTTTGATCAATACATTGACCAAGACAAGTACCTTTCTACAAGAAGAGGAATGTATGTAGAGAGAAATGGTGGAGTTCTTCCAATGTTACATAGGTTAGATTTATCAGCAACTCAAGATTTTTATATTACAATTGCAGGTAAAAAGAATAATTTCCAGTTCAGAGCTGATATCTTAAACTTTACTAATTTTATTAATAAAGATTGGGGTATTTCCCAAAGAGTTACTAATGCAAACGTTTTAAATTATAGAACTACTACTGCAAATGTTCCTTTTTATCAATTGGCAACTCAAGTTGAGCCTAATGGAAGCAGAGTTTTAATCAAAGACACTTTCCAGAAAAATGCATCAACGTTTGATGTTTGGCAAGCACAGTTTACTTTGAGATATATTTTTGGAAAATAGATTCAATATATTTAATGTTAAAAACCACGTTGAAAGACGTGGTTTTTTTATGCCTTTTTTTCTTATATTTGTTAAAACAAAAACAGTATTTATGTACGATATTATTCAAAAATTCCATTCAGGTTGGGGCTATTTAGCACTTTTAGTATTAGTGATTGCAGTTGTTAATTCCTTTATTGGATTGTCTTCTAAAAAAGATTTTACTTCGAAAGACAGAAAAATTGCATTATTTGCATTAATAGCAATTCATACTCAATTATTAGTTGGGTTGATTTTATATTTCGTATCTCCAAATGGGTTAAATATGATAAAAGCAGTAGGAATGGGTGGATTAACAACTGAAAGCAGGCTACTTGCTTTAGAACATCCTTTAATAAATATTATTGCAATTGTTTTAATCACTATAGGCTGGTCAAAACATAAAAAAATAATAGCTAGTGAATCAAAATTCAAAACTTTCTCTATTTTTTATGGTTTAGGATTAGTGCTTATTTTAAGTAGGATTCCATGGAAAATTTGGTTTTAAAAACCAATTAAAGCTCTAGAAATAGGGCTTTTTTTATCTAGGTATGGTTTTTGTAAAATAGATTTAACTAATACAATATATATGAAAAAAGCAATAACATTATTTTTTTTACTTGCAATTATTAGCTTAGTCAGCAGCCAAAGTTCAATCATAGAAAAACAAAAAGCAGCAATACAAAAAGACACACTTAAGAAGGGTAAAGCAACTGTTGAATTACAAGAAAATAAAATAGATTCTTTAATAACCTCATTAGGGAAATTTAAAATCTATAAAAAAGAAGCACATGCATCATATTATGCTGACAAATTTAATGGGAAACGCACAACAAGCGGTAGGAAATTTGATAATAATAAATACACTGCTGCACATAAAAAACTTCCTTTTGGCACTAAAGTAAAAGTGACCAATGAAAAAAATGGAAAATCAGTAATTGTGGAAATTACTGATAGAGGACCATTTGTTAAATCAAGAGAAATCGACCTTTCAAAACGAGCATTTATGGATATTGCCTCTAATAAAAGCAGCGGAGGAATGCAAGTTACAATAGCGGTATTAAGTAATTAAATTACCAGTTTTTGTATGGATTAGAACTTAAATAAGCATTGTAATAGCGATTGATGTTAGTTACTTCTTCACCCAGCCAACTTGGTTTTTCAAAAGTTTCCATTTCAGAATCAAGTTCAATTTCAGCGACAATCAAGCCTTCATTTTCTCCATAAAATTCATCAACCTCAAAAACATGATTGCCTTGTTTTACCTCAAAACGGGTTTTATCAATAACACCTTTCTCGCATAATAATAGTAATTCCTTTGCTTCAGCAACAGGAATTTCTTTTTCCCATTCAAAACGGGACATGCCGGAATCATTCGAAATCCCTTTTATGGTCAAATATCCCTTGTCGCCTTTTATGCGTACACGCACCGTACGTTCTGGGGCCGAACTCAAATACCCTTGCGCAATATGATTTTGTGCGAAAGCTTCAGCTTTGAATGAATCGTTTAAAACTAAAAATTTTCTTTCTATTTCAATCATTTTTTATAAATATTTTGGAGCTTTATCCAGCTAGTCGTTTCAATTTCTCAATCATAAAACTTTTTTTCTATTTTTAAAAAAGGAGCTTCTTGGGTCGCTCTTTTTTTAAAAGAAAAAATAGTTTTTTTTAATCGAAGATTTCCACTTCTATCTGGGCTAATCCAGAAGCTCAAAGGTATCAAATATTTCCATTTTCGGGCTTTAATATCTTCCGTTAAGATTGTATAATCAAAAACAATGGTCTTAATTATATTATGAATTAGTTTTCGAGCGAATATATTTTAGTGCCTTAATTGTGTATAAAGGATAGTTTGCATCTAGTTTAACAGTTATTTTATGAATAAGTTAATGGAAGTTACTGCGTCGATTTGTATTTTTACAAAAACCGAATGAATTTAAACATGCCAATTTTTAAAGTAAAATCTAAGCCAACACCTCCAACACTACTTATCAAGTTTTTTGGAGAAAGTCAATCATGGCGTGAAACAGATGATAATTTAGAACCTTTAATCGAATTAATTAGGCAGATAAGACCTTTGAAAATAAAAAATCTGGAAACGGTCAATTTGCAAGAAATCATTTCCTTTTTCAATGAAAATGTTTATTGTAGGGAACAATTCTCAATATATCTGAAAGAAATACTAAAAGACAAGAAATTCAATAAAATACTTTCTGATGCTGCTATTCTGCAAGATGTAGATTTTATATTTGAAGTCAAAAAAAGAATATTCGCTAAATTTTTACCGTATCAGCCCCAAAAAGATACTTTAGAATATATCTTGAATCAGGTTTTCTATTTAGCTAATGATACCATTTGGATTAACAAAATTCCATCCAATCAATTGGAAGAATTATATGGAATTTTAAAATTCAAATCAATTTATGAAAGTGTTGAACCTAATTCAGTTTTATCGGAAGTATTAGTTGCAATGGATTTAATCACGCAACGCATTAGTGGTCGAGCCTTGGAAACGGATGTTATCAAAATGGTGCCGGAATTTGATGATTACGAAAGCCCTTTTACAGCTTTTGAAAAGGAATTATTCCTTATTGAAGACAGAATAAGAAATTCTGAAAATCATTTTATTAAACCCGATGATTTGTCCTATGCGCAGTTATTAGTTTTACATAAGCAATGTGAAGACTTTGTGGAGAAAGCATTTCACAACAGTTCAAAATATGGGATTTCGCTTCGTGTAAATCAAAATTTATTGAAAATTAGACAGCAATTAGTGCGACTTAAATTTTTAGTTTCGTTGTTAATTATAGAAAAAGGGACTGATAAAAAAAATAATGGAATTGCATTGGCTCTGCACTTAATTAAGTACAATTGCTATAAGAATAATGTCAGGAAGTTTATTGGTGAAAGCACCCAACTCATTTCCTATGAAATAACGCAACATACAGCTAAAACCGGGGAGCATTATATCACCGAGAGTAAACAGGAGTATTTCAAGATGTTTAGGACGGCTTTAGGAGGAGGATTTATAGTAGGGATTTTATGCATTATTAAAGTGTTACTTTCTAAAGCTGATACAAGTTTTTTTGGGCATGCTTTTCTGTACAGTATGAATTATGCTTTTGGATTTATTGCTATTTATCTTTTAGGTTTTACGCTGGCGACAAAACAACCGGCAATGACAGCCTCTGCTTTAATTAAAGCGTTAGAGGAAGGTGTCATAAAAAAAGGCAAAGATGCTGAAAAGTACAAAGCTTTTGCAATTCTTTTTGCACGTGTGTTTCGGTCTCAGTTTATCGCTTTTGTGGGGAATGTGATCATGGCTTTTCCGGTTTCGCTACTTGGAATCTGGGGTATTGATTATGCGTTTCAGTATAATATTGCTGCCACTAAATGGGAAGGGTTACTTATTGATTTGAGTCCTATTCATTCTTTAGCCATATTTCATGCGGCCATTGCCGGAGTATTTTTGTTTTTATCAGGAATCATCTCCGGAAGTATTGCAAACAGGGATAAGCACAATCAAGTGTATTTCCGAATTACTGAACACCCTTTGCTGAAAAGGAGTTTGGGGAAAGATAGAACGATTAAATTAGCTAAATTATATAGAAAAAGATGGGCTGGGATTATTTCAAATTTCTGGTTTGGAATATTCATGGGAAGTACTGCCTCTATAGGTTTGTTTTTAGGGTTGAATCTTGATATTAGACACATCACTTTTGGTAGCGGAAATCTTGCTTTGGCTTTATATGGCGCTAATTATGCCGTAAGTAATTCCATGTTATTCTGGGGTGTTTTTGGGATTGGTATTATGGGATTGGTTAACTTTATAGTAAGTTTTAGTCTTTCACTAGGGCTTGCATTTCGTTCTAGAGCTATTTCATTATTTGAATTGCGATTTGTCACAGTTTCTATTTGGAATCATTTCAAGTCGAGACCCGTTAGCTTTTTTTTCCCAACAGAAAAGAAAAATAAATCGGAAGTTGTAGAGAATTATTTGCATGTGGAAGATCATAAATAATTTTTAGCATTACTAAATCATTCGAAAAAACAGTACATATTCAACCAGTTTAGATGCAGGAATTAATTCCAAATAGAAAAATCATACACGTTGACATGGATGCTTTCTATGCTTCAGTAGAGCAAATGGATAATCCATTATTGCGTGGGAAGCCTATAGCTGTAGGTGGCTCAGAAAACCGAGGCGTTGTTGCTGCGGCAAGTTATGAAGCCAGAAAATTTGGAGTTCGAAGCGCTATTAGTGGCGTTATGGCCAAAAAAAATTGTCCAGAACTTATTTTTGTACGACCACGTTTTGACAGATATAAGGAAATTTCGAGTAAAATTCAAAAGATTTTTTATGAATATACGGACTTGGTTGAGCCATTGTCACTCGATGAGGCTTATTTAGACGTTACTAATAATAAAAAAGGGAATCCCAGTGCTACGTTATTGGCACAGGAAATAAGACAGCGTATTTTTGACGAAGTGGGCTTGACGGCCTCAGCAGGAATATCAGTGAATAAGTTTGTGGCTAAAATTGCCAGTGATTACAACAAACCAAATGGTCAAAAAACAGTCAATCCGCATGAAGTAATTTCGTTTTTGGAAGAATTGCCTATTCGGAAATTTCATGGTGTTGGAAAAGTAACCACTGAAAAAATGTACCAACTTGGGATTTTTACCGGAGTAGAATTAAAAAACAAAACATTGGAATTCCTGGAGAAGCATTTCGGGAAATCTGGAAATTTTTATTACAATGTTGTGAGAGGAATTCATAACAGCGAAGTGAAATCTAACCGAATTACTAAATCAGTTGCTGCTGAACACACTTTTGATGTCAATCTTTCTTCTGAAATTTTTATGATTGAGAAATTAGAGATTATTGCCGCGGCATTGGAAAAAAGATTAAAAAGATACAATGTAGCCGGTAAAACAATTACTTTAAAAATAAAATACAGTGATTTTACGCAACAAACTCGGAGTAAAACGTTGCCTTATTTTATTTCAGATAAAGGATTGATTTTAGAAATTGTGAAGGGGTTGTTGTATCAAGAGCGGATGAAAGATTCTGTTCGTTTACTCGGAATTTCAGTCAGTAATTTAAACACTGAAGAAAAAAAGTTTGTTGTTGTGCAGCTAAAATTTGATTTTTAGAAACTAATCAGTTCGTTCAACAATGGTTAAAGTCTGGAATATGTTGCTTTCTTTTTGTAAATAAAATTATATTTGGTTTTTTAAAAAGAAATGACATGAATAATTTTAAAGAATATGAAGAGGCTATTGCCAGATATCACAGTGGTTTAAGTGTGAGAACTGTACCTGTGTCTTCTTGGAATTTCCATAATGATTTTTTAGGTTTAATAAAAAATATTTTTGTAGATTTAAAAAAACTGAACTCTTTGGCTTCTCAAAGTAAATGGATTAATGATAATTGGGATTTGAAAACAAGATTGAGAGAAGAGGTAGTAATTTTGACAGATACTAAACTAAATATTGTTTTTGCCTCGCACAATATGATAAAAATGAATGGTTACGCAGAAGCAGAAGTTTTGGGTAAAAATCCTAAGATTTTTCAAGGTTCTGCAACTGATTTGACAGTTTCGAATGAAATCAGGACAGCTATATCGCTTCAACAACCTTTTGAAAAAACGGTGATGAATTATAAAAAAAATGGAGATGTCTATGCCTGTTTGATAAAAGGATTTCCAGTTTTCAATATTAAAGGGCAGTTAAGCCACTACATAGCTTTTGAGAAAGCAGCATAAAAGAGAAAACCTTTCCAAATAGGAAAGGTTTTCTCTTTTTATAAATTATGATGATGGTTTTAATTTTTACTGTTCAGTTTTGACAGTAATCTTAAAAATTCTATATACAACCAAACCAGTGTAATCATTAATCCCATTGCGCCATACCATTCCATGTATTTTGGCATTTTCTGTACTGTTCCTTTTTCTATTCGGTCAAAATCTAAAAATAAATTTAAAGCGGCAATTACAATAACAAAAATACTGATTCCAATACTCATCATTGAGTTTCCATAATGCACGGGAACAAAACTGGTAAACATAGAAAACACCCAAGATATAAGATAATACGTTGCAATAGCCAATGTAGCAGCCACAACAACTGATTTGAATTGCTCTGTTACTTTTACAATTTTGTATTTATACAATCCAAGGCAAACCATAAAAGTTACAAAAGTGGCGCCTACGGCTTGAATTACGATTCCAGGATACATAGCTTCAAATATTGCTGAAATTCCACCAATAAATAATCCTTCGAACAAAGCATATCCTGGAGCTAAATATGGAGAGTACTGTGGTTTGAAAGTAGAAATAAGCACTAAAACTAATCCAACAATAGCACCGCCAATTGCTGGAACCATTGGATTCATTCCGTTAAATGCCAACCACCAAATTACAGTTGCAGAAGCGGTAAGAAGTAAAAATAAGATTAAACTTTTATTTATAGTGCCAGACAAAGTCATCTCGTTGTTATAATCAATGATAGTAGCTTGATGGACTTCGTCATTTTTTGAAACTGCAGTAGAAAAAGTTTTGTTGTTTAAAAATGGATTTTTAGAATTGAAACTCATAATTTGTAGGGTTATTTGTTGTTCAAATATAAATTTTATTTTGCAGATGATTGTTTAAATAATCTTAAATTTTTTTAAGAAGAAAATCGTTTTACATTAATTAATTGAATAAAAAAATCCGTCTCATTTATCTAACGAGACGGATTTTTAATATTTAATGAAATAGCTTTTACTATTCTATTTCTGACACTCTCAAGGTGTTAACCATTCCTTTATCTTTAATTGGCATTGCTGCTAGATTGATAAGGAAATCTCCTTTTTGAACAAAACCTTTTTGTTTTACAATTTCGTTTATGTCAGTTACAGTATCATCTGTGCTTACATCTTTTGTGTACATGAAGGATTTTACACCCCATAATAAATTAAGTTGTGTAAGGATTCTTTTATTGGAAGTAAAGACTAAAATATGTGCATTAGGTCTCCAGGCCGAAATTTGGAAAGCAGTATAGCCACTATTTGTTAATGTACAGATAGCTTTTGCTTTGATGACGTTAGCCATAGTTGCTGCATGATGACAAATTGTTTTAGTGATAAAACGTTTTGTTTTGATCTGTGGTGTGTTTTGTGGCACTTGAATTAGCGGAGAGTCTTCTACAGCTTCAATGATTTGAGTCATTTTTTGGATAACTTGAACAGGATAATTTCCAGTGGCAGTTTCTCCAGAAAGCATTACAGCATCTGCACCATCCATAACTGAGTTTGCAACATCATTTACCTCTGCACGTGTTGGTGTTAAGCTAGTAATCATTGTTTCCATCATTTGTGTAGCAACGATAACAGGAATACGAGCTGTTTTAGCTCTGCGAATCAATTCTTTTTGAACTAAAGGGACTTCGTGTGCAGGAAGTTCAACTCCTAAATCTCCACGAGCAACCATCAGAGCATCGCAATATGCAACAATTTTGTCAATATTTTCTAATGCTTCCGGCATTTCTATTTTGGCGATAATTGGAATTTTATAGTCAGAATGTTGCGCAATTAATTCCTGTAAATCTTGTAAGTCTCTTGGTGTTTTCACAAAAGATAGTGCAATCCAATCGACGTTTTGTCCAATAGCAAAAATAGCATCAGCTATATCTTTCTCAGTCATTGCAGGAAGAGAAATTTTTGTGTTAGGCAGATTTACACCTTTTTTTGATTTCAATTCACCACCTTGAATTACTCTTGCTATCACTTCTGATTTTTTATCAGTTTCAACGATTTCAAAGATAAGTTTTCCATCATCAAGCAAAATTCTTTCTCCAGGATTTACATCATTTGGAAAGTTTTGGTATTTCATGAATACTTTCTTAGCTGTTCCAAGAATGTCTTCGGCAGTAGTAAATGTAATTAAATCACCGTCATGTACAACTACGCCTTCTTCCATAACTCCTACGCGAAGTTTAGGTCCTTGTAAATCACCCAAGATTGCAGTTGTGTAGCCAAATTCTTCATTAAGACCTCGTATGATATTTATTTTTTCTTTTACATCATTGTAGTCAGCATGTGAAAAATTCACTCTAAATACATTTACACCGGCATCAATCATGTCTTTTATGATTTCTCTTGTACTACATGCGGGCCCAAGTGTGGCTACAATTTTTGTTTTTTTGTTTGTAAGCATTTGTATTAAAAAATTAAATTGTTTTTTGATTTTATTTGATTTGTATCAACCGTATAAACTGTTGATACGTTATCTATGGTATTTAATAGTATCTGTATTTTTGATACATTCATAGTATCTTCATTGTTTTCTATTTTTAAGAAGTAATCTACTTTTTTAAATTCTGGAAGTAAAAAAACTTTTGTTGAAACTTCCATCATTACATTTGAAAATAAATTTAAAGTGCTCCCTTTTTTATATTGAATCACTTCATTTTTATTTTGAATCAAATTCCAAGAGACGTCTTTTTCGGCATCATTATAATAAAATCTCGAAAAATTTGTCTCTCCTTCCTTTATATTAATTTGAATTTCATTTTTACTTTTACTCAAATTTATAGGCAACTTTTGATTTATAAAATAAGCCAATCTATAGTCTTCTAATGAAGTATGAATAGCGATGAGATAGTAATCTATTTCGTCAAAGTCGCCAAGATCCAATTTATGAATTGCCATTTCATGAAAAAATAAGATGTAAATATAGTATTTCTATTGAAGCGTAGACCTCTCAAAATAAGATGTTTTTGTTAATTTATGAACGAAAACGATATAGTTTTGTGAAAATTGATATTATTTTCTATCCATTTTTTCTTGAAATGCAAAATAAGCGCGTTGGGATGCTTTTTCTTCGGCTTTCTTCTTTGAGGTTGCTCTTGCTCTTGCAATCACTTTGTCATCAATGCTCAGTTTTACACCAAATAAACGCTGACCATCAATTGCGTTATCTTCGAAAATATCATAATGAAATATTTTCTTTTCTTTTTGGCACCATTCTATTACCAAACTTTTATAACTAATTACTTTTCCTTCGAGTCTAGCGATATCTACGTAAGGAATTATAACTCTTTTTTGAATGAATTTTTCACAATATACATAACCTCTATCCAGATAAATTGCTCCTACGAGTGACTCAAAGATATTACCATGTATGTTTTCTCCAAAATGCTGTATCGGCACTTTGCTTTCTATGTATTGTATTAAGTTTAGGTCTTTCCCTAATTCGTTCAAATGTTCTCTACTTACAATTTTTGAACGCATTTTAGTAAGATAACCTTCGTCTCCAGCGGGCGCTTTGCTAAATAAATGGGCTGCAATTACGGAGCTTAGCATCGCGTCACCTAAAAACTCTAATCGTTCATAATTAATTGGATTTCCTAAAACATCTAATCGATTTGAGGAACGATGCGTGAAGGCTTTCTTGTAATTGTCTAAGTTTACTGGGTCGAAACCCAAGATTTTCTGAATAGAATCAAAAAAAATCCCGTCTTCTGGAGAACGGGATTTTGAAAATATTTTTCTGATTATACGCATATATAATTATTAGATTTCTAATTTTTTTACCAATACACAAGCATT
Organism: Flavobacterium pasteuri; assembly: GCF_048286615.1. Classification (NCBI taxonomy): domain Bacteria; kingdom Pseudomonadati; phylum Bacteroidota; class Flavobacteriia; order Flavobacteriales; family Flavobacteriaceae; genus Flavobacterium; species Flavobacterium pasteuri. The sequence continues at coordinate 385,443 of NZ_JBLVPN010000001.1, forward strand.
GTGACCGCCAAAACCAAAAGTATTACTCATAACAACATTCATTTCTCTTTTTTGAGCTTTGTTGAAAGTAAAATTTAATTTAGAATCAATGCTTTCGTCATTTGTAAAATGATTTATTGTAGGTGGTACAATTCCATGTTTCATGGAAAGAATTGAAGAAATTGTTTCAACAGCACCTGCTGCGCCAAGTAAATGACCCGTCATGGATTTTGTTGAATTTAGATTCATTGTATATGCATGATCGCCAAAAACATGAAGTATAGCTTTGGATTCTGCCATATCACCTAAAGGTGTTGAAGTTCCGTGCATATTTACTCCGTCAACATCGGTTGGTTTTAAACCAGCGTCTCTCAAGCAGTTAAGCATTACATTTTTAGCACCTAATCCATCAGGATGTGGTGCAGTAATATGATGGGCATCTGCTGACATACCACCACCGCCAATTTCGCAATATATTTTTGCGCCACGAGCAATAGCATGTTCGTATTCTTCAAGGACTAGAGCACCAGCACCTTCTCCTAAAACAAATCCATCACGGTCTTTATCCATAGGTCTGGAAGCTGTTTTTGGATCGTCATTTCTTGTTGATAAAGCATGCATGGCGTTAAATCCACCCATGCCTGCTATAGTAACGGCAGCTTCAGATCCTCCGGTTACCATAGCATCTGCGTGACCTAATCTAATATAATTGAAAGCATCAATAATAGCATTTGTAGAAGAAGCACAAGCTGAAACAGTTGTGAAATTAGGTCCTCTAAAGCCATATTTTATTGAAATATGACCACCAGCTATATCGGCAATCATTTTAGGGATGAAGAAAGGATTAAATTTTGGGGTACCGTCACCATCAGCAAAATTAAGAACTTCTATTTGAAAAGTTTCTAATCCGCCTATTCCAGATCCCCATATTACTCCCACTCTGTCTTTATCTAATTTTTCAAAATTGAAACCTGCATCATTTACAGCTTCGTCAGATGATACCATTGCGTATTGTGCATATCGGTCCATTTTTCTAGCCTCTTTTCTGTCTAAGAAATCTTCAGCATTAAAATTTTTCAATTCGCATGCAAATTGAGTTTTAAATTTTGAAGCGTCAAAATAAGTGATTGGAGCAGCTCCACTAACGCCGTTAATAAGTCCGTTCCAATATTCTTCAATGTTATTTCCAATGGGTGTAAGAGCGCCTAAACCTGTTACAACAACTCGTCTTAATACCATAAATTCTTTATTTTTGTTATCTTTAAACAAATAAAACCCATGCTTTCTTTACTGTATTACTATTACGAAAGAGCCATGGGTATTACAATAAATATAGTTTTGATTGAAATTCAATCTCGAATTTAATTTTAAAAAAAATAATAACACCCGTAAGCAAGATTGCAGACGGGTGTGTAATTTATTATTTTTTAGCTTCCTCGATATAAGAGATTGCTTGACCTACAGTAGCGATGTTTTCTGCTTGATCGTCTGGAATTTGAATGTCAAATTCTTTTTCGAATTCCATAATAAGCTCAACAGTGTCTAATGAGTCAGCTCCTAAATCATTAGTGAAGCTTGCTTCTGTTACAACTTCGTTTTCGTCAACACCTAATTTGTCTACGATAATCGCTTTTACTCTTGATGCAATGTCTGACATAATCTTTAATTTTAGAATTTAATTTGTTGGCAAAAATAAAAAACTTTATTTTAAAACAACTATTTAGTTAATAAATGTGACATCTAATTTATGAAATTTATTTTAACAAAGCTGTCGCAATGTTATTTATTTTCGATTTTTATGCCTTTTTTTGTGCAATTAAAATTTGATAGGTTATGAAAAAAATTGTGATTTTTGCTTCTGGATCGGGTACGAATGCTGAAAATATCATAAAGTATTTTGCAAAAACAGAAATTGGAACTGTCGAAGCGGTGTTTACAAATAACCAAAGTGCTCAAGTGATTGAAAGAGCAAAAAACTATGGAGTTCCATCCATTATTTTCTCAAAAGATGAATTAATTGAAGGAATTGTATTACATAAAATAAATAAAATCCAGCCTGATTTGATTGTTTTAGCAGGATTTTTATTAAAATTTCCCGAAAATATCATTACAGTCTATCCAAATAAGATCATAAACATTCATCCTGCATTACTGCCAAAATATGGCGGAAAAGGAATGTATGGTATGTATATCCATAGAGCAATTGTTGGTAATAAAGAGGTGGAAACAGGAATAACCATTCATTTTGTTGATGAAAATTATGATGAGGGTAATATTATTTTTCAAAAAAAGGTAGCCTTGTCGGGCGACGAAACACCAGAAGAAGTGGCCGGAAAAATTCATGAATTAGAACAAAAATATTTTCCGGAGGTAATCGAGAAATTGTTAGAAAAGCTATTATAATATTATAAAAATCTAATAATCTCTAAGTTTAGAAATCTAAAATGGAACATGACGTACATATATACACTGATGGCGCTGCCAAAGGAAATCCAGGGAATGGTGGTTATGGAATAGTAATGGAATGGGTAGGGAAACCGTATAAGAAAGAATTTTATGAAGGTTTTCGTCGGACTACCAATAATAGAATGGAATTGCTGGGGGTAATTGTAGGTCTCGAAAAATTGAAAAACCCGAACACTAGAGTTTTAGTGGTATCTGATTCTAAATATGTAGTAGATTCAGTAGAGAAAAAATGGGTTTTAGGTTGGGAGAAAAAAGGTTTTGTTGATAGGAAAAATTCCGACTTGTGGAAACGTTTTCTAGTTGTTTATAGAAAACACAAAGTAAATTTTAAATGGATTAAAGGACATAACAATCATATTCAAAATGAAAGATGTGATGAATTAGCCGTTATGGCTTCGATGCAAAAACAACTTTCTGTCGATGCTTTCTATGAAAAAGAAGAAGGAAAGTTGTTGTAAAGTGATGTGATTCAGTGAAATAAATTGGCAAAACTTTACAATAAAGACCCTTTGCAACTTTACAAGTTATAAACTATCTTTGCGCCTTAATTCGAAACTCAGAAAATGAATAAATTATTGATTGTTGGAAGCGTTGCTTTTGATGCCATAGAAACGCCTTTTGGCAAAACTGATAAAATTTTAGGTGGAGCTGCGCCTTATATAGGACTTTCGGCTTCTTTTTTTAATTTACAATCTGCCATAGTTTCTGTAGTTGGCGATGATTTTCCACAAGAATATTTAGATTTATTAACAGCAAGAAACATTGATATTTCAGGCCTTGAAGTTGTCAAAGGCGGCAAAACTTTTTTTTGGAGCGGTCTTTACCATAATGATTTGAATTCAAGAGATACATTGGCAACGGAACTTAATGTTTTGGGTGATTTTCAACCAAGAGTTCCTCAAAATTATAAAAATGCTGATGTGGTGATGCTAGGAAACTTACATCCATTGGTACAAAGCAGTGTTTTGGATCAAATGGAAAGCAAACCAAAATTAGTAGTTTTAGACACTATGAATTTCTGGATGGATTGTGCTTTACCAGAACTGCTTGATGTAATGAAACGTATTGATGTAATCACGATTAATGATGAAGAAGCAAGACAGTTGTCTGGAGAATATTCTTTAGTGAAAGCAGCAGCAAAAATTCATGAAATGGGACCGGAATATGTGGTGATAAAAAAAGGAGAGCACGGTGCGCTTTTGTTTCATAAAAAAGAAGTATTTTTTGCTCCAGCATTACCATTAGAAGAAGTTTTTGATCCAACAGGAGCTGGAGATACTTTTGCAGGCGGATTTGCCGGATTTATAACGCAAAGCGAAAACATCTCTTTTGAGAACATGAAAAATGCCGTTATATATGGTTCTAATTTAGCTTCATTTAGTGTGGAAAAATTTGGAACAGAAAGGATGGTTAATTTAGATAAACAGGAAGTTGTGTCCAGATTGAAACAATTCAAATCACTGACACAATTCGACATAGAATTATAATGCACTGAAACCTCGGAAACGAGGTTTTTTTGTTAAATAAAATTAGCAGGGAATTACATCTGATTTATCGATTTTTTTTAAATCAGTTCAATTTATTTTTTAGAATAACACAACAACACAAACAACCTTACAATGAGCGATGCTTTAAAACACGAGTGTGGTATAGCCTTAATTAGACTACTCAAACCGCTTGAATTTTATAAAGAGAAATACGGAACTGCTTTCTACGGAATACAAAAAATGTATCTTCTTATGGAAAAGCAGCACAATCGCGGGCAAGACGGAGCAGGTTTTGCAAGCATAAAACTAGATGTAGAACAGGGAGAACGTTATATTAGTAGAGTTCGTTCTAATCATGCGCAACCTATTCAAGATGTTTTTGCTCAAATAAACGACAGAATAAATGAGGAAATGGCTGCTCATCCAGAATATGCGGATGATGTAGCGCTTCAAAAACAAAAAATCCCATATTTAGGAGAATTGTTTTTAGGACACGTGCGTTATGGGACTTTTGGTAAAAACAGTATTGAAAGTGTTCATCCTTTTTTACGTCAGAATAACTGGATGCACAGAAACTTGATTTTGGCCGGAAACTTTAACATGACGAATGTTAAAGAACTTTTTCAAAGTTTAGTTGAACTAGGTCAGCATCCAAAAGAAATGGCGGATACGGTTACCGTAATGGAGAAAATTGGTCATTTCCTGGATGATGAAGTGACTGATTTGTATCAAGAATGTAAAGTTAATGGATTGACAAAAAGAGAAGCTTCACCAGTAATTGCTGAAAAGCTGGATGTAGCTAAGATTTTGAGACGTTCGTCTAAAAGCTTAGATGGAGGTTATGCTATGGCAGGACTTTTGGGGCATGGAGATTCATTTGTGTTTAGAGATCCTGCAGGAATTCGTCCCGCTTATTTTTATCAAGATGATGAAATAGTTGTAGTGGCTTCAGAAAGACCTGTAATTCAAACTGTTTTTAATGTTCCTTTCGAAAAAGTTCAAGAAATTGAACCTGGAAACGCATTAATCATCAAGAAAAACGGAACGGTTTCTATGCAGGAAATTCTTCCGCCAACGGTTAAAAAAGCTTGCTCTTTTGAGCGAATTTATTTCTCCAGAGGAAGTGATGCCGAAATATATCAAGAAAGAAAAAATTTAGGAAAACTTATTTTGCCTGCCGTTTTAAAATCAATAGACGAAGATACAGACAATACCGTTTTCTCTTATATACCAAATACGGCCGAGACTTCATTTTATGGATTAGTTGAAGCGGCTCAAGATTTCTTGAATCAAAGAAAGAACAACTATATTCTGGAAAATAAAGATACTTTGACAAAAGATACTTTGCAGGAATTACTTTCAGTAAAAATCCGTACCGAAAAAGTAGCCATTAAAGACGCTAAATTAAGGACCTTTATTACAGAGGATAGCAGTCGGGATGATTTAGTAGCTCACGTATATGATGTTACGTATGGTGTTATAAAACCCACGGATAATTTGGTAATAATTGATGATAGTATTGTTCGAGGTACAACCTTGAAAATGAGTATTATCAAAATGATGGATCGTTTGAATCCAAAGCGAATTGTTGTCGTGTCATCAGCGCCGCAAATACGCTATCCGGATTGTTACGGAATTGACATGGCAAAACTAGAAGGTTTGGTCGCTTTTAAAGCAGCTTTAGAATTGCTTAAAGAAAGAAACTTATACCATATTGTTGATGAAGTATATGTGAAATGTAAAGCACAAGAAAACTTCAAGGACATTGATGTCGTAAATTACGTAACAGCAGTATATGCGCCTTTTCAGCCACAAGAGGTTTCAGATAAAATTGCACAAATGTTGAGCTCTTCGGAGATAAAAGCCGAGGTGAAAATTATTTTCCAAACCGTAGAAGATTTGCATATTGCATGTCCTAAAAATTTAGGAGATTGGTATTTTACGGGAGATTATCCTACCCCAGGAGGAAACCGCGTAGTAAACCGAGCATTCATGAATTTCTATGAAGGGAAAGATGCCAGAGCGTACTAATATAGCCGATGATGGGTTTTTAATCGGTTTTCTAAGTTGTTCATCTAATTTATTTGGTGACAACTGACAACTGATATAGATTTGAATTACCATAACATTAGTAGGTTAAGTTTATGGTAGATTTGGGGCAAAAAAGGTGGAGGAAATTCCACCTTTTTTATTGGAATAAAGTCAAAGCCCCTTAGCCCCCGAAGGGGGAATAAACAACAAGCATACAAGAATAAATTTGTGGACCAGCAAAAAATATAGCCAAGAAAAAAGACTAATAAAATCTTTCTTCTTGGCTATTGTGCTAATTCCCCCTTTGGGGGTTTAGGGGGCTTATTTCTCTAGAGCGTATCTTCTAGCCACTTCAGTCCAGTTAATTACACTGAAAAAAGCTTCAATATAATCTGGTCTTCTGTTTTGATAATGCAAATAGTAAGCGTGTTCCCAAACATCCATTCCTAAAATTGGAGTTCCGCCACAACCTACACCAGGCATTAATGGATTGTCTTGGTTTGGAGTTCCACAAACATCTACTTTCCCACCTTTATGAACACAAAGCCAAGCCCATCCAGAACCAAATTGTGTTGCTCCAGCTTTGCTGAAACTTGCTTTAAACTCTTCAAAAGTTCCAAAAGCAGCTTCAATAGCAGCCAATACATCTCCAGTCGGAAGTCCACCACCATTCGGTGTCATTACAGTCCAATACAAGTTGTGGTTGTAAAAACCACCACCGTTGTTACGAACTGGCATATTTTTCATATCAAGATTGATCAAAATATTTTCAATCGTCTTACCTTCCATATCCGTCCCTGCAATAGCAGCATTAACGTTGGTAATGTAAGCGTTGTGATGTTTCGTATGATGAATTTCCATCGTGCGCGCATCAATATAAGGTTCTAATGCGTCGTACGCATAAGGTAATTGTGGTAATTCAAAAGCCATAATATGATTGTTTAATGATTTATAAAAATTTATCCAAATTTAAACATTAAACTTTGGAAACGGAAATTCTATTTCGTTATAATTTCATTAAATTAATTGATAGTGTGCTCTTTGGGATTGTAACGGACTTATTTTCAGGAGCTATTTCCTGCTTTTCGTTAAAATCTTTTTATTCGCCGAAAAGGCTCATAAAAGGATTTTCACTTCAAACGAAGTTCACTGAACTCCAATGAGTGTAAGAGTTAGGTGAAGTAATCAGGGCTAAAAAACGTTGTGCTCTAAATTGTCATTTTGTTTTAAATACCCGTTTTAGAAATAAAATTCCCAAATTATGATTGCGCCATTGCCATACAAACGATACTGATTTTTGCATTGGGAATTTTCAGTAAAGCACGCGAACAGGCTTCTAATGTAGCTCCAGTTGTAATAACGTCATCTATTAAAAGGAAATGCTTGTGGTGGTCTTTTTCAGTAAAAGCAACATCAAAAATGCTTTCAATACCTTCTGTTCTTCCTGATAAGTTTTTCTTGGATTGCGTTTTTGAGTACACATTCCGAACCAAAAGCGAATCATTATAATCGATATTTAAACTCGAAGAAAGTGCTTTTCCAAAAGCAGTAACTTGATTGTATCCTCTTTCTTTTAATTTTCTTCGGTGCAATGGAACTGGAATAATTTCATCTACAGACTCTAGTAATCCGATTGTTTTTAAATCTTCGGCGTACCATTCACCAAGAATTGCACCTACTTCCTCATGTCCTTTGTATTTCAAATTATGAATGAGTTCTTGGACAATTCCCTTTTTATGGAAGTAAAATAATGCCGAAGTATGTACTACGGGAATTCGTCCATAAAATTTTTTGAAAGCATCATTTTCTGGATTCAAGTGATGATGAGTCAGCGGAATCTCGTGTCTGCAAACCGTGCAAATTGCATTTTCATTAGACAATAAAAAAGAGTTGCAACCGGAACAGACTTTTGGAAAAAAGAGATTAATAATGCTTTCAAACATGTAATCAGGGATTTATTTATAAAAATAGACAAATCAATGCTTCAATCTTTAATAATTTTCTTTTTTTTAAGTTCACTTTTTATATTTTTGCACTATTATGGCAAAACAAGAAGATTTATTTAAGAATGTAATTTCGCACGCAAAAGAATACGGATTTATTTTTCCGTCAAGCGAAATTTACGATGGTTTAAGTGCAGTCTATGATTATGCACAAAACGGAGTAGAATTAAAAAAGAACATACGCGAATATTGGTGGAAAGCAATGGTTCAAATGAACGATAACATCGTTGGTCTTGACGCGGCAATATTGATGCATCCAACGACTTGGAAAGCATCGGGTCACGTAGATGCCTTCAATGATCCATTAATTGATAACAAAGATTCAAAAAGAAGATATAGAGCCGATGTTTTGATTGAAGATTATGCTGAAAAACTAAATCAGAAAGCAATCAAAGAAATCGAAAAAGCCAGAGCTCGTTTTGGAGATGCGTTCAACGAACAGGAATTTGTAACAACAAATGCCCGTGTGATGGAATACAAATCCAAAGAAAGAGAAATTCTGGAAAGAATGGCTCGCTCTCTTGGTAACGAAGATTTGGAAGATGTAAAAGCATTAATTGAAGAATTAGAAATTGCTTGCCCGGAATCAGGTTCAAGAAACTGGACCGAAGTACGTCAATTCAACTTGATGTTTGGGACAAAACTTGGAGCTTCAGCGGATTCAGCAATGGATTTGTATTTACGTCCGGAAACAGCTCAAGGTATTTTTGTTAACTTCTTGAATGTTCAAAAATCAGGAAGAATGAAAGTTCCTTTTGGAATTGCACAAACTGGGAAAGCCTTCAGAAATGAAATTGTTGCGAGACAATTTATTTTCCGAATGCGTGAGTTTGAACAAATGGAAATGCAATTTTTTGTACGTCCAGGCGATGAAATGAGATGGTACGAGCATTGGAAAACAGCTAGACTTAATTGGCACTTGTCACTTGGTTTAGGAAAAGAAAATTACCGTTTTCACGATCACGAAAAATTAGCACATTATGCGAATGCAGCTGCTGATATTGAGTTTAACTTTCCTTTTGGATTCAAAGAATTAGAAGGAATTCACTCAAGAACTGATTTTGATTTGAAAGCACATGAACAATTTTCAGGTAGAAAATTACAGTATTTTGATGCCGAATTGAATCAGAATTACGTTCCTTATGTAGTGGAAACTTCAGTAGGATTAGATAGAATGTTCTTGGCAGTTTTTGCAACTTCGTTAAAAGAAGAAACTTTAGAAGATGGATCTACAAGAACAGTGCTAAAATTACCGTCGGTTTTGTCTCCAACAAAAGCAGCCATCTTACCATTGGTAAAGAAAGACGGATTACCAGAAATCGCACACAAAATCATTGACGATTTACGTTGGGATTTCAATGTTTCCTATGATGAAAAAGATGCAGTAGGAAGACGTTATAGAAGACAAGATGCTTTGGGAACTCCTTTCTGTATCACAGTAGATCACCAAACTATCGAAGATCAAACGGTAACCATTCGTCACAGAGACACTATGAAACAAGACCGTGTAGCAATTGCGGATTTAAAATCAATTATCGAAAATGAAGTTTCGATGAAAAATTGGTTGATGAAAATGTAATCACACATTCATTTATATAAAAAGGGCTTCTCGATTGAGAAGCCCTTTTTAGTACGTATTAAAATCGGTAGCCTAGTGTTATTCCACCTCGTCCAACAATCTCTGGACTATTATCACTAAATAAATTGCGTCCTATTCCAGCATTGATTTCAAAGACAAATCCTTTTCTGTGAATCCATTTAGATCCTAAGCCAAAACCAAGAGCAAAGTCAGCTCCTGTTTCATCTGCTACAAAATTAGTTACAGTCGTTCCATTTTCATAATAGTATGTTGTGTAGCCGTGGTCTATGTATGAATTAAACATTGCAAAACCTTCTACAAAAAATCCAGCAGCAGGTTTTTTACCAAAATAAGCGCGATAATATGGAGTTAGACTTAAGTTAGTTTCAAAATCATCTTCAGACACAAAGAATAAGGAAACTCCAAGTCCAGTATCTTGATTAATAATTCGTTCATAATTAATTTCAACTGCGCCCAGTACTAAAAAAAGTGCATTTCCTTTTAATTCATTTTTTTTAAAATCTGTTGTTTCTTTTTCTTGGCTAAAACCCAATAAAGATGAAGTTAAGCAAATTAAGACAAATATTTTTTTCATAGGGTTAATTTTTCGCATAAAAGTAAGATAAATTTGTAAAAAAAGTATTTTTAGTTATCATTTTTTTGTCGGTTAATTCGGTTACAATAAATAGTATTTGATGTTGTTACTCTTTACGTAATTAACACTAGAAGGAACCTCCTTTCTAAGAGATTTTTTATGATAGTAACGAGGTGTTTTTTGCGTGGTTCACTAGATAATTTTTATTTTTAACTGGTTTAAAAATAAAAATAACGCTCTTTATCGGATATATTTGCACTTCGTCTCAATGTGTCAACATTTGTTAAAAACATATTAACAACCTATAAGAAAAAATTGTTAAATTCTTATTTTTAGAATGTTAAATAGAAATTTTCTGTTTAACTAGTTTCCCAAAACTACCATTGCTACTGAACAATTTAAAGTATATTTTACTTTAAACTTATAATGTAATGCCTAACAATTCCAGGAAAAACCATTGATGAATTATTCGTACATTATTATTGACGACGATCAAGAAAGTGTTTTGAAAACTAAAGCCATAGCTGATAGTTTTTCAGAACTTGATTTTGTAGCATCGGCTAATAATTATGAAGAGGGTTTGAATCTAATATTAGAACATACTCCACAAATAATTTTTTTGGAAATCGACCCAGTTAATGTGGCCAGTAATTTGTCATTGACTTTAATTAATGAGTTATACAGATATTTGAAAGTAATTCCTAAAATTATCATCACAACGGCTAGGAAAGATTTAGCTTTTTATGCTATAAAGTATGAGGTTTTCGATTATTTAATAAAACCATTGGCACGAATAGATGTTGTAAAATCGGTTTTAAAATTAAACAAATCAATTGCCACTAAAGAATTTTTTTTAGAACAGTCATCAGTTGCTGATAAAGAACCGACAGTTTTAGTTAGACAAGAAAAGCCAAGTCAAGATCAGCCTCTAATTCTGTGTATCAAATCCTATGGTGATTACAGGTATATTGATGCTAAAGATATTTGCTATTTTCAAGCTGATAATAATTCAACGGATATACACCTAAATAATGGAGAAATGATAACAGCTTTCAAGACATTAAAGCATTTTGAAGGTGTCTTATCATTTCCTTTCATTAGAATTCATAACAGTTATATAGTCAGTCGTAATTATATTTCTAGGATTCATAGTGGGAATTCAGTATGTTATATTAAGAACAGTGCTATGAAACTTCCTTTCTCCAAATCATATAAAGTAAATATCGACCTAATTATTTCTGATTTTTCCAATGGAAATTATCTGGAAATTTAAAAAACAGTCATCCACTGTAATTTGATGGTCATTCACTATCAAACAGCCGTATTTTACCATAAATGCCTTTTTTTGTAGGAATTTTTGAAGTTGTCTCTGTAGTTTTACGGAAGAAACCAAAGTTATCGTGGTTCAAAACAAGTAAAACAAAACAACAACATAAAAACCTCAAAATTATGAAAAAAGCAATCTTAACAATCGGATTATTCTCTTTAGTGATGGTATTAACATCTTTTACTACGCGAGAAAAAACTAATACAGTTTTAACAAATTCTTTTTCAGTAGATTTAACAGGAGGAGCTAGTGTTGGAGGAAACAAAAAAATTGATTTAACAGGCGGAGCTAGTGTTGGAGGAAATAAAAAAATAGATTTGACAGGCGGAGCTAGTGTTGGAGGAAATAAAAAAATAGATTTAACAGGCGGAGCTAGTGTTGGAGGAAACAAGAAAATTGATTAAATTTTTTAAATTTAATTTAAAAATAATAATAAGGCTATCAAATTTTTGATAGCCTTTTTTTATGTCAATAGTTTTAGTATTTTTGATGAAATTCAAAATTAATTATTGAAAAAGACTTATAACATATATAAAGTATTATTGCTGGTTTTTGTTTTGTTTGGTTGTTCCAAAAAAAATGAAATAGGGAATAATGTAATAACGTCTAAAGACAGTCTTTCATCGTATCTAACTTTAGCAAATGACTTTCAATCAACTAGAGAGAAGAGAGAACAGTTTAATCGGAAAGCGTTAAACATTATTAAACTCCAATCAAATGACTCTTTAAATAGAGTTAATTTGTTCAGAGTTGCCAACCGTTATTATAACATGGATAATTGGAAGGATTTTAAAATTACAGTAGATCTAGTTCTAGAAAATTCAGTTAGTAGTAAGGACTCTGTAAACATAGCTAAGGCTTATACTTATTTAGGAGACTATTACAGTACACAAACCATCTCAGAAAGTGCTTTTTTAAATTATTCCAATGCTGAAAAAATTTATGATAAATTAGACGACACTTATAATTTAGCTAAAACGCGTCTAAGTAAAGCTTATCTAAGATATGGTGAAAATGATTTTTCGGGAAGTGAATTAGAAGTGTTTGATGCTTTACGCGTTATAAAAGGTGAAAAAGCTAATGATATTTTATATGAGTCCTATAATTTATTGGGCGTAATATATAATGAAATTGGAGAATATGATAATGCCATTACTTACCATAAAAAAGCCTTGTCTAGTATAGATGATAATGTAATAGCATTACAGTTTCAATCAAAAGCGACTTCTCTGAATAATATGGGGCTAGTTTATCAAAATTTAAATGAACATAAACAAGCTAAAATCAATTTTCAGCAAGGATTAGAGCAACAAAATTTAAGTATTGATAAAGTTTCTTTATATGCTATGTTGTTGGATAATTTAGCTTATTCTAAAAGTAAATTAAAAGAGACTGATGGTCTTCCTGATATGTTTTACAAGTCCTTAAAAATTAGAGACAGTCTAAAATTAACGACGGGTATTTTTCTGAATAAAATTCATTTATCAGAATATTTTGCTTCCAAAAAAGATACTGTTAAAGCAATAAATTATTCTAAAGAGGCGCTTGAACTTTCTAGAAGAACTAAAAACTTCAGAAATGTTTTAGGAGGTCTTAAACAATTAGCAATTATTGAGCCCAAAAAAGCATCAGTTTATACTAAAGAATATATTCACATCAATGATAGTTTGCAAAAGGCGGAACGGAGTATGGGGGAAAAATTTACCCGCATAGAATATGAAACGGATCAAATAGAGAGTGAAAATACTGATTTAGTAGAGCAGAATAGGAACTTAGTTTATATCTTCAGTGGATTAGCGATGTTGGGATTATTTACTTTCGTAATTAAAACGCAGAAAGCTAAAAATCGAGAGTTACTGTTCAAACAACAACAGCAAAAAGCAAATGAGGAAATTTATAATTTAATGATTTCGCAACAGAATACCATTGAGGGGATTAGAATTAAAGAGAAAAAAAGAGTGGCTCAAGAATTGCATGATGGAGTTTTAGGGAGAATGTTTGGTATTCGGATGAACTTAGATAGTTTAAATAAAATTCACGACGGAACTGCTGTTGAAAAAAGAAACAACTACTTAACAGAGTTGAAAAGTATTGAGCAGGATATTCGTGAAATTTCTCATGATTTAAATAGAGAAAAATCAGAATTAATTAATAACTTCGTTGCTATTGTAGATAATTTACTTGAAGAACAGAAAAAGACATTTAAGTCAAAATTAGTTTCAATTATTGACTCAGGTATAAAATGGGAATTAGTAAGTAATTCAGTCAAAATAAATTTATACAGAATTATTCAAGAGTCACTTCAAAACATTAATAAGTATGCTGAAGCAAATACTATTAAAGTAGAACTTAAAAAAATGGAAGATGATTTATTTTTAACCATAAGTGATGATGGTAATGGATTTGATGTAAACAGATCAAAAAAGGGCATTGGTTTGCAAAATATACAATCTCGCACCATAGAATGCAATGGAACGGTTGACATAAAATCAAAAAAAGGAAATGGAACAATTATTACAATTGCAGTTCCATTTGAAAACAAACAAATACTTACATAGAAATGACAATTGCCTCAGATGTAAAGACAACAACTAAAAATAATATATTAATCGTTGATGATCACCCTTTTATTATTGAAGGATACAAAAATGCGATTACAAGATATAATCCTCAAGAATTTGAATTTTTAATTAGTCAGGCCAAAGATTGTGAATCGGCGTATAATATCATTACAAACCCAGATACTATAGCTTTTGATATTGCTTTTTTAGATATTAGTATGCCTTCTTATGAAGAAAAAGGCATTTATAACGGCGAGGATTTGGCAAGATTGATATCGGAATTTATGCCAAACTGTAAAATAATTTTGCTTACTATGTATACAGAATTATTAAAGATAAAAACGATTATCAAAACTATAAATCCTAACGGATTGGTCATAAAAAATGACTTAACATTTGATGAGTTACTTTTCGCCTTTGATAAAGTTATAAAAAATGAAAAATATTATAGTCAGTCGGTTCTAAAAATGTTAGCCCAATCGGAAGAAGATAGTGTAGAAATTGATCAATTTGACAAAGAAATTTTATTTCATATTTCTAAAGGAACTAAGCTGAATGATATCCCGCAATATATTCCAATTTCATTAGGAGCTATTGAGAGAAGAAAAATAAAATTAAAAGAATTATTAAAAATAGAAAAAGGCAGCGATATTGATTTAGTTCGAGAAGCCAAAAATAAAGGATTGCTTTTTTAAATTTCTTAAATAAAAAATGACACTTAATAAGTGTCATTTTTCTTTGATGAAGTTTTATTCAGTTAAAGCGTCCCAACCACGAGCTTTTAAAGCAATTTTGGTATTCGCTCGAGTAACTAAATGGATTCCTTCACTCTCTTGTGTCATATGGCCAATAATTGTGAAATTTGGATTTGCTTTGATTTTTTCAAAATCTTCCATAGCAATGGTGAAAAGCAATTCGTAATCTTCTCCGCCATTTATTGCTACTGTTGTACTGTCAATATTGAATTCTTCACAAACATTAATAAATGTAGGGTCGATAGGTAATTTGTCTTCATATAAATTACAACCCACTTTAGACTGTTTGCATAAATGCATAATCTCAGATGATAATCCATCAGATATGTCAATCATTGAAGTTGGTTTTATTTCTAAAGCGTGCAATAAAGTACGAACATCTTTTCGTGCTTCTGGTTTCAATTGACGTTCGATTAGATATGTATAAGCATCTAAATCTGGTTGTGAATTTGGATTAACCTGAAAAACTTGCTTTTCACGTTCCAAAACTTGTAATCCCATGTAAGCAGCACCAATATCTCCGGTAACCACTAATAAATCAGTTTCTTTGGCACCGTTTCTATAAACAATCTCGGCTGCATCTGCTTCTCCAATGGCAGTTATACTGATGATTAATCCTTTTTGAGACGAAGTGGTGTCACCACCTATAACATCTACATTATATTCACGGGCTGCATGCGTAATTCCAGCAAATAATTCATCTAATGCTTCCAAAGGAAAACGATTAGATACCGCTATAGAAACTGTGATTTGTGTTGGCTTTGCATTCATGGCGCAGATGTCAGAAACATTGACCACAACAGCTTTATATCCTAAATGTTTTAAGGGCATATAAGCCAAATCAAAATGTACGCCTTCAATCAACAAATCAGTTGAAACAACTACTTTTTTATCTTTGAAATCCAAAACGGCAGCGTCATCGCCAATCCCTTTTAAAGTCGAAGGTTGGTTGATTTCAAAGTTTTTTGTTAAATGATCTATCAATCCAAATTCTCCTAATTGAGCAATACTTGTACGTTGTGGTGTTTTATCTTCAATCATTATTTTAATTGTTTTTGAGGTTGCAAATATACAAAGAAATATTCGCCTTGATTTGTAACAATTTTTATGAATTTTATCCGACCTTTAGAGTATTAAATTTGTAAAAAAATGAAGGTATTTGATATAGTTACGCTTACAGTTAATCCTGCTTTAGATAAAAGCACTCATTTTAAAGGATTAGTCCCGGAACAAAAAATACGATGTGATGAACCGCGTTATGATGCGGGAGGAGGAGGAATCAATGTTTCTAAGGCAATATCCCGTCTGGGAGGAACGTCTTTAGCGGTGTTTACTTCTGGTGGACCAATGGGGAAAATGCTTGAGGAATTGGTTAGTAAAGAATCAGTTGAATTTGAAGCAATCGAAGTCCAAACTTGGACCAGAGAAAGTTTTGTTGCCGTGGATGACAATACCAATTCTCAATACCGATTTGGATTTACCGGTGGAAAAATTTCCGAAGAGGAAAGCAATAGAATACAGGAAACCATAGCAGCTTTAAAACCAAAATTCTTAGTAGCCAGCGGTAGCTTGAATGAAGGTTTATCTGATGATTTTTATCAAAAAATTGCTGAAATTGCAAAAAAATCAAATGCTAAATTAATTGTGGATACCTCTGGTGAATCATTAAAAAAAGCATTAGAAATTGGTGTTTATATGATCAAACCTAATGTTGGTGAACTTGCAAAGCTAATTGGTGTGGAGCGATTGGAACTGGAAGAAGTAAATGAAGCCGCAAAACAAATCATCGCTAAAGGCGGTGCCGAAATCGTAGTTGTTTCCCTTGGTCCGCAAGGTGCAGTATTGGTTGCAAAAGATTCCTATGATTTTGTACCAGCTCCCAACGTTGCCAAAAAAAGCACAGTAGGTGCCGGTGACAGTATGGTTGGTGGGATGGTTTGGGCGCTTTCGCAAAATAAAAGCCTGAAAGAAGTCATCCGTTGGGGAGTCGCTTGCGGTTCAGCAGCAACCATGAATGAAGGAACCCAATTGTTTAAATTCGAAGACGCCAACCGATTATTTGAATGGTTGAAGAATAAATAAAAACAAAAAAACCTGATGATTTTAAATCCTCAGGTTTCTACTATATTTATTCCTAGTTCCCCCTTCGGGGGTTAGGGGGATTTAATCATTCAACTTCAAAACAGCCATAAACGCTTCTTGTGGAATTTCAACATTCCCCACTAATCTCATACGTTTTTTACCTTTTTTCTGTTTTTCAAGTAATTTACGTTTACGAGAAATATCTCCACCATAACATTTAGCGGTAACATCTTTACGCAACGCTTTTATGGTTTCACGTGAAATTACTTTTACCCCAATTGCAGCTTGAACAGGAATGTCAAATTGCTGGCGCGGAATTAATTCTTTCAGTTTTTCACACATTTTTTTACCAATAGAATATGCATTGTCGGCATGCATCAACGAGGACAAAGCATCTACTATTGTTGCATTCAATAAGATATCAACTTTAACCAAATTAGAAGTTCGCATTCCAATAGGCGTATAATCAAAGGAGGCATATCCTTTAGAAACGGTTTTCAAACGGTCATAAAAGTCAAATACAATCTCTGCCAACGGCATGTCAAAAGTCAACTCTACGCGTTCAGTAGTCAAATATGTTTGATTGGTAATCAACCCACGTTTTTCGATACATAAACTCATTACATTTCCAACATAATCAGATTTTGTAATGATAGTTGCTTTAATAAAAGGTTCTTCAACATGGTCTAAACGAGAAGGCTCCGGTAAGTCCGAAGGATTATTTACAATAAGCGGTGTTGTAGGGTCTTTTTTGGTATAGGCCAAATACGAAACGTTGGGAACTGTTGTAATAACAGTCATGTTGAACTCTCTCTCTAAACGTTCCTGGATGATTTCCATGTGCAACATTCCCAAGAATCCGCAACGGAAACCAAATCCCAAAGCTGCTGAACTTTCCGGTAAAAACACTAATGACGCATCATTCAACTGCAGTTTTTCCATCGAGTTTCTCAACTCTTCGTAATCTTCAGTATCCACAGGATAAATTCCCGCAAAAACCATTGGTTTAACATCTTCAAAACCAGTGATTATATTTGTTGTTGGCGTTTTTGCATCGGTCAACGTATCACCTACTTTTACTTCTTTTGCTTCTTTAATTCCAGAAATTAAATACCCAACATCACCAGCTGAAATTACTTGTTTCGGAACTTGATTTAGTTTCAAAGTACCAATTTCATCTGCAAAATATTCGTTTCCGGTAGCCATGAATTTTATCTTCTGGCCTTTTTTAATCTGCCCGTTTTTTACACGAAAAATAACTTCGATTCCTCGAAAAGGATTGTAATGCGAGTCAAAAATTAACGCTTGCAATGGCTCATCGATGTTTCCTGATGGAGGCGGAATTTTTTCGATAATTGCTGCTAATATATTTTCTACACCAAAACCAGTTTTCCCCGAAGCGTGAATAATATCCTCTAATTTACAGCCCAATAAATCAATAATATCATCACTTACTTCCTCTGGATTCGCACTTGGTAAATCTACTTTATTCAAAACCGGAATAATTTCCAAGTCATTCTCTAAAGCCAAATATAAATTCGAAATCGTTTGTGCCTGGATACTTTGTGCTGCATCTACAATCAAAAGTGCACCTTCACAAGCTGCAATTGAACGAGAAACTTCATACGAAAAATCTACGTGTCCGGGAGTATCAATCAAATTCAGGATGTATTCTTGCCCTTTATAGGTGTATTCCATCTGGATAGCATGACTTTTTATGGTAATCCCACGTTCGCGCTCCAAGTCCATATTATCTAGCAATTGTGCTTTTTCTTCACGAGCAGTAACGGTTTGTGTTGCGCCCAGTAATCGGTCAGCAAGCGTACTTTTTCCGTGATCAATATGTGCAATAATGCAAAAATTCCTTATGTGTTTCATTTTCTGTATCTGTCAATTTTACTGATGCTCTCGCATTTAATTTGCAAATATAAGGTAAAAGTTTGACAGTTGAATTCGATTTAATTCTGTGGGGTTTGAAAACTTTAGAATTAAGGATTTGTATGCTTTAAATTGAATTTTGCTCTGTAAAAAGTAGTGTCTTTTGTTGAGAAATTGATTCTTCTGTTGTCTTGGTTTTCAAATTCTAAACTGTCATTTACAATAAATTTTATTTCGGTAAAGGTATAGCCAGTTTCAAAAGTAGTAGTTAACTGGTACAGACTATCTTTTTTTACGGTCCTCATTTCACTGCTTTTGCTCCATGATAAGGGTTTGTCATTCCCCTTTATACCTACATTTTTGATGTTTTTTATTTCGGATGCATCCAATGTAAAAACAACCGTTTTTTGATAAGTTTTTTGAACGCAACTGGTCAAAATTAAAGAAAGTAGTAGTAGTATTGCTAGTTTAGTTTTCATATTACGCGTTGTTTTTAGTTAATAAATAATCAATTCCAAATCTTCCTGAACCAAGGATTAAATAGAACATAGACACCCAGAGAAATCCCATTGCAGCAAGACAATTCCATAATCCGTTGTTGATTTGTTGCATGAAAATAGCAACCAGCATCGTACAAATTACAAGGAGTGATGTTACTCTTGTTTGCAGTCCCAGTAGTAAAAATATACCACCCACTGCTTCTACAAAGGCACCTGTCCAAGCAAAGAACGCTGGAGCGATGGCAAAAATTCCGCCATACTTTGCAACATCATTGGGGAACCAAAAAGCGACTTCAAATAATCCTAAGTTATTATCGATAGGCGACCAAGGCATTCCGAATTTTGCTGCTCCAAAATTGAAGGCGAGTAAATATCCACATATAATTCGCGGAATTGTTAAAAATAAATCTTGTGACCAATTTGGTAATAGTGTAGGTTTTGTAATTCTAGTTCTTAGTTTCATATTTTTAGATTTGAATTTGTTAGTGGTTTAGAATTAAAACTCCATTGCCTAATTTTTTTGAATCTGAATCAAAATTTGCTTTGCCTGTATTTATAATATCGCCATTTCCGGTTAATTTTGCTGAAAGCGTTTCAGAAACATTTACGGTCAAATCTCCGTTTCCCATGCTTTTTAATTCTGCTTTTTTAACGTTAAGATTAGAAGCATCAACATCGCCATTTCCAATTTTGATAATGTCCAAAACATCAACTGTACCACTAATATTGCTACTACCATTTCCAGTATTTTCTAGTTTAAAGTAATGACCTGAAATATTCTGAACATTCAAATTACTGTTTCCGGAATTCTTAATGACACTCGCTTCCGGCATTGTAATTTTAATTTTCAAATTGGTGTTTTCAACATACATTTGATTGTCTTTGTTTCCTTTGAATTGAATTTTTAACTCATTCTCTGAAACATTTTCTGATAGACGTAAAAGACTTTCTAGGTTGTCATCAATTGTAATTAAAACACTCCAAGGTTTACCAATTTCGATTTCGATTTTTCCATCTAAATCTTCAAAATAGACTTTGTCAAAGTTTTTGTACTCTAAGGTTTTTGTAACTAATTTTCCGGAACCCTTTAGTTGCGCATTTGCAAACGACGTAATTGTTAGTACGATTGCGAAGAAGATTTTTTTCATAATTTATGCTTTAGGTTTTCATGCTGTTAGTAATTAACAACAAGGCAAAGTTGGAGCATAAAAAACTGTTGAGCGCTTCAAATTATAATTTGACACTCATTTTTAAAGTATATAAATCGTTAGTCAGGTGTGTTTTATAGAAAAGCGAGATATTCTTTGGGTGTTTTTCCGGTATTTTTTTTGAAAGCGCGGTTAAAAGTTGCTTTTGAGTTAAATCCGCAATCGAAAGCAATTCCCAGTAAGGTCGATTTTTTATGTTCGCCATTTTCAAAACTATTTTTTACAGCTTCAATGCGGTAAGTGTTGATGCAATCGTTAAAGTTCATTTGAAAACCTTGATTGATGGTTTTAGAAATTATTGAAGCGTTGGTTTCTAATTTTTTTGCTAAATCCGTAAGTGTTAATTCAGGATTTTGATATAGTTTTTGTTCTTGAATCAGCGTTTCAATTTTAGATTTCCAGTGCTCGATTTCGGGCGAAATAGTTTCTTTAAAAGTTTCATGCTGAATATTAATAATCGTCTCTGTCTCGCTAGGTTGATTTTCACCCGATAAAAGAACGGGGTTTTTATCAAATAATGACATTTTATATGGAATGGATGACAGCACAGGATTAGAATATCCCATAACTGCAATATAATACATGACAATCGAAAAGAATAAATAAAACCACCAGCTACCTTTGTAAGATTTCATTTCTGGATAAATAAATTCAATAATGTCAAAAATAATTGGCAGTACAAGCATTATCAGAAAGGCAATCAAGTAGGTTTTTATCCATTTAAACAAAATGGAATCAGCGAAACTTACCACCTGAAACATTAGTTTTTTATACACATTATAGTATCGAATACTTAAGATAAAATAAACAATCATGGAAGTCAATCCTAGTTTTTGATATGATGCGTCAAAATCCTTGTCCATTCCGTCTTTATAAAAGTAGTAATCACCATAAATAAACGTATCGTAAATAAAAATGGAGATGATATAGATAAAGTAAATAAAACCGGGAAGTAAATGAATAATGTCTTTTTTTGAAAATTTAAATGAAGGATTCAATAAACTTTGCGTGTAAAAAAAGATTACGGGTCCAATAAAAAAGAGGTGTTGTAACGGTGTGTAAAACAAAATATCTCGGTACGGTTGATTGTCATACCAACCACCAAAACCAAGTAGCCAAGGAGCAATGTAGAGGCTACATAGAAAAATAAAAAGACTCAGCCAATAATTAGATTTATTTTCGGTTTTAATAGCTTTAGCAAGTAATAGACAACTGTAAATAATGCCTTGAGTAAAAGAAATAAGTAAAACTGAACTATAAAATCCAAAATCAAAATGCATCTGTGTGTTTTTGTAAAAATAGTATTAATTTGTAATCGATTGTTATACTTGGTATTACTTTTTTCGCGTGTTAATTAACTCAAAATAAAACTATAACAAGTGTTTTATAACTAACTTTGTCTTCCTTTAAAATTAAAATATACTTAATTTGAACTTCGATAAAATTAAAGAAAAATTAGAAATTCTCGCAGATGCAGCTAAATATGATGTGTCATGTTCCTCCAGTGGTGGCAATCGAAAAAATACTAATAAAGGACTTGGCGATTCGTCCAGTTCGGGAATTTGTCACACATATACGGAGGATGGACGTTGTGTTTCGTTATTAAAAATTCTGTTGACAAATTTTTGTATTTACGATTGTGCCTATTGCGTTACTCGAAAAAGTAATGACATTCAGCGCGCTGCTTTTACCGTAGACGAAGTCGTTGATTTGACCATCAATTTTTATAGAAGAAATTATATAGAAGGGCTTTTTTTAAGTTCGGGAATTTTCAAAAATGCCGATTATACCATGGAACGTTTGGTTCGTGTGGCCAAAAAATTAAGGTTAGAACACAATTTTAACGGATACATTCACTTGAAAAGTATTCCGGGCGCTAGCGATGAATTGATGCGAGAGGCAGGTTTATACGCGGATAGGTTGAGTATGAATCTTGAAATCCCCACTGAATCCGGATTGAAATTATTGGCGCCAGATAAAAACCATCAGGATATGATTAAACCGATGCGTTTTGTGAAAAATGAGTTGATTCAATATAAAGAAGAAAAGAAAAAATTCAAAAGTACGCCCAAGTTTGCTCCAGCTGGTCAAAGTACCCAAGTGATTGTAGGGGCAACACAGGAAAACGATTTTCAAATCATTCAAGTTGCGGATCATTTTTATAATAATTTTAATCTTAAGCGAGTGTATTATTCAGGTTACGTTCCGGTTTCTAATGATGCTCGTTTGCCGGCAATAGGAGCTCAAGTGCCGTTGGTACGTGAAAACCGGTTATATCAAGCCGATTGGCTCATGCGTTTTTATGGCTTTAAAGCCAATGAAATTCTAGAAAAAAATAATCCGTTTCTCGATTTAGAAGTCGACCCAAAAATGGGTTGGGCGTTGCGGAATATCACGCATTTTCCAGTAATAATTCAGCATGCTCCGTTAGAAATGATTTTGCGTGTTCCTGGAATCGGAGTTAAATCAGCGCACAAAATTGTGTATGCACGCCGTTTTCAAAATCTATCAATGGAACACCTCAAGAAAATTGGAGTTTCTGTAAATAGAGCCAAGTATTTTATATCGGTAAGCAATGAAAACACACATTTAAAATTCTTAAACGCCTTGAATCTTAAAGAAATTATTCTGGGCGATATGAAGTCCAAATTTGAAAAACCATTTGATAATCAATTATCATTACTCAATGACACAACTTTTTTACGATAATACTTTTGAGGGTTTATTGACTGCGGTTTTTGAAATTTATGAATACAAATATCTAGACCCCAAAATCAGTAAAAAAAACGATCTACAGCAGAATTTATTTGCAAAAAAAATAGAAATCATTACTGATGTTTCTAAATCGGATAGGGTGATTAAAAAACTCAATGCACAAATTGGAAGTGATGGTGTTCGTTGCATTATTTGGGCTTTTCTCTCTGAAAAATCAAGTGTTGAAGATGTGATTTTCGATGTAATTAATTACGCGGTTCAAAATCCTACTATTAATATCATGAAAGATTTTTCGAATGAAAGTGTTTTGCAAATTTCTCAACTCACTAAAAATGTTGGTCGTGAGAAGCATCGAATGGAAGCCTTTATTCGTTTCGAACAATTGAAAGACGGTATTTATTTTGCTAAAATTGATCCTGATTTCGATGTATTGACTTTAATAATTAGACATTTTAAAAATCGATACCAAGATCAAAAATGGATTATTTATGATTTTCGTCGCAAATATGGTGTGTATTATGATTTGAATGATGCTGAAATTGTGATGATGGATTTAGACATCAAATCATTGGATGATAAAAACAATCAAGTTTTCTCAGATACTGAAATCAATTATCAAAAACTATGGTGGGAATATTTTGATCATACCAATATAAAAGAACGGAAAAATACCAAGTTGCACGTTCAACACGTTCCCAAGCGTTATTGGAAATACCTAACCGAAAAGAAAATGTTTTAGACTTACAAACATTTACGTATTTTTGCAAAAAAAATCCCTTGATAAAAATAGGCAACATAGAATTACCAGATTTCCCCTTACTTCTCGCACCTATGGAAGATGTGAGCGATCCGCCTTTCCGCAGATTGTGTAAAATGCATGGTGCCGATATGATGTATTCTGAATTTATTTCTTCCGAAGGATTAATTCGGGATGCCATCAAAAGCCGAATGAAATTAGATATTTTCGATTACGAACGCCCTGTAGGCATCCAGATTTTTGGTGGTGACGAAGAAGCTATGGCGTTGTCTTCCAAAATTGTTTCCACGGTAAACCCAGATATAATCGATATTAATTTTGGTTGTCCCGTTAAGAAAGTCGTTTGCAAAGGTGCCGGAGCGGGAGTTCTTAAGGACGTTGATTTAATGATTCGTTTGACTCAGGCTGTAATTGATAGTACCCATTTGCCGGTAACCGTAAAAACGCGTTTGGGTTGGGACGATAATTCCATTAATATTGATGAGGTTGCAGAGCGTTTGCAAGACATTGGTGTTGCCGCTTTAAGCATACACGCTAGAACTCGTGCTCAAATGTATAAAGGTCATTCTGATTGGTCGCACATTGCCCGAGTAAAAAATAATCCTAGAATTACAATGCCAATTTTCGGTAATGGAGATATCGATTCTCCGGAAAAAGCATTACAATATAAAAATGAATACGGCATCGACGGAATCATGATTGGTCGCGCTGCCATTGGTTATCCTTGGATTTTTGACGAAATCAAACATTATTTCAAAACGGGAGAACATTTAGCAAAACCAACTGTTATAGACAGAGTAGAAGCCGTTCGAAATCACCTCACTTGGGCGATGGAATGGAAAGGCGAACGATTAGGAATTGTGGAAACGCGTCCTCATTACACCAATTATTTCAAAGGAATTCATTCTTTTAAAACCCACAAACAAAAATTAGTAACATTAGATCGTCCTGAAGAATTATTCGCCGCTTTGAATGAAATCGAAGAAGCGTACGTGGGATACGAGGTTGTTTAAAATATAAAAGGCTTAACAAATTTGTTAAGCCTTTTGTCTTATACTTTTATACGTTTCCATTTTCCTCTTTTGTAGAGAATGATGCTTGCTAAAGTAATTGCAGTTTCGGCTATAGGAATCGCTATAAAAACACCTGTTGGTCCCATTTTATAATATTTGGACAATAAATAAGCCAACGGAATTTGGAACAACCAGAATCCGAAAAAATTAATCATTGTTGGAGTCCAGGTATCACCAGCGCCATTGAATGTATTAATTAACACCATTCCTATTCCGTAAAAAACATATCCCAAACACATGGTTTGCAATGCTTCAACGGC
Organism: Flavobacterium pasteuri; assembly: GCF_048286615.1. Lineage (NCBI taxonomy): Bacteria > Pseudomonadati > Bacteroidota > Flavobacteriia > Flavobacteriales > Flavobacteriaceae > Flavobacterium > Flavobacterium pasteuri. Next base: position 410,699 of record NZ_JBLVPN010000001.1, read on the forward strand.
AATCTTCCGAATAATAAGGTCGTTAGTAAAAAATGAAATCAGGGAACTGGAAAAAATCAGTGTAATAACCGTAATAATAGCCATAAAAATCACATTGTATTTTGCAGTGGTAAAAACTGATTTTTCGGCACGTTCAACTTTTTCGGCACCTAAGTTTTGACCTACTAAAGTTGCTGCGGCATTACTTAACCCCCAAGCTGGAAGAATAAAAAACATCATGATGCGCAATGCCGTTTGATATCCAGCTGAACCATGATCTCCACCGGTTGTGGCGACCAATTGAGCCAGAAATATCCAACTGCAGGATGCAATTACAAACTGTAATACTCCAGGAGCAGCGATTTTTACTATTGCTTTAATTTGTTTCAAATCTGGAATAAAATAAGAAGGTATAATTTTTAATATTCCTCTGCCATTAAATAAATGATACAATTGGTATAAAACACCAATACTTCTTCCGATAGTCGTTGCCATTGCAGCACCCATCAATCCAAAAGCAGGAATGGGTCCAAATCCATTAATTAATAAGGGACATAAAATAATGTTGCAAATGTTAGCTAGCCAAAGACTTTTCATGGCAATAGCAGCATTTCCTGCACCACGGAATATTCCGTTAATAAGAAACAGAAGCATAATACATAAACTTCCGCCCATCATAATTCGAGTGAAGTTTACCCCGTATTCAGCTGCTTCAACGGAAGCTCCCATAAATAACAAAATATCTTTGGCGTAAATAAAACCAAAAATGCTAATTATTGTATTGATGACAAATGCAATAATGATGGCTTGCATTCCAGCTTTTGCAGCAGCAACAGGATCTTTTTCGCCAATTCGACGAGCAACAACCGCGGTAGCAGCCATACTAATCCCGATAGCAATAGAATAAACAATCGTGATTACTGATTCGGTTAAACCAACCGCTTGAATAGCATAACTGCTTTGCTCTAAATGACCAACAAAATATAAATCGACAAGAGCGAAAACGGATTCCATAAGCATTTCCAATACCATCGGAATGGCTAGAAGAATTACTCCTTTTTTGATGCTTCCAGACGTGTAATCAAAAGATTCATCTCCTTTGATAGCTTGTTTTAATGTTGAGAAAATTCGAGAAAATAAGTTTTTTTCTAATGTTGTTTCTGTCATGATAAATTAGGATTAATAAGATGGACAGTCCAGACGTATTAGCTGGACCTAAAAGTAAATAAAGTGGCCCTAATTATTTTATAAATAAAGAAGGACTAGACAGAAACTATCATAGCGTTTAGATTTTAAGAAAGGTAAATGTAAATATTCTTTTTAATTAAAAAAATTAATCCAATAATTTCTTACTTACTCGACTACTTGCAATTAATGAAGCAATAAAGCCAAGTGTGACAATTGTTCCCATAACAATCAATACATTTTCTAGAGAGAAAATCACTGGATACGCCAGTGTAGGAGTAATCATAATCAGTTGAAAATACTCTTGCAGTAAAACGATTATAATTCCTAGAACTAAGCCAATAATTCCGCCAAAAACACTCAATAAAGTACCTTGAAGTAAGAATATTTTTCGCAAATCCTTGATTTCAGTTCCAAGATTAAAAAGGGTTTTTAGGTTTCCTTTTTTGTCTAAAATCATCATTATCAGTGCGCCAATCAGGTTGAAAAGTGCCACAACTATCACTAATGTAAAAATTAAATAAACCGCAATATTCTCCGTATTCAACATTTTGTAGAGTGATTCGTTGAGTTGTGCCCTGTTTTTCACGGTGATTTTATTGTCGAAAATGGTTTGAAGTTGTTCTGTAATGGCACTTTCGTCAGCATCGGTTTTTGTCTTGATTTCAATCCCAGAAACTTGATTGGTTTTGTACTCCAATAATTCCTGCGCTAAACCTAAATCGGCAAAAACATATTTCGAATCTAAATCTTCGCTAATGGCATAAATCCCAACAGGAATTAGATCCGTTTTGTTAAAAGCTTGTTCCGGATTTTCGATAGCGCCTTTTCCGGGTTTTGGAACTAAAACTTCTAATTGACGATTAAAATCAAGCAATCCCATGGAGAATTTTTGGGAAATTCCGTAACCCACCACCACTTGATAGGTGTCGGGTTTTAGCCATTGTCCGTTAAAAAGTTTTGTTTCTATGGCATTTACTTTACTGAAATTAGAATCAACACCTTTCAAGTAAGTAACTTCCTGTTTTCCATCAAAGGTAAACAAAACGCGCTCTTCAATAATTTTAGAATAGGAAACGATGCCATCAATTTTTTTTATTTGGTTTTCCTGACTTGGTAAAACCAAGAAAGATTTCCCTAGAGTGCTGCTTATTTTTAGGTCGGGATCAATCTCATTCGTAAACGAAAGACTAAAAACTTTCAACCCGCTAAAAACAGATAAAACCACAAACAAAGCCATTGCGCCAACAATAATTCCCATGCTGGCAATACGATTGATAATATTGATAGCATTATTTTTACTATTGCTAAGAATGTAGCGTTTGGCTATGTAAAGGGGAAAATTCAAATTTTATTGAAATCTGCGTTTGTCCAAAAGATCTCTGTTTTCTATAGGATTATCTCTATTTGCTAAAGCATTGTCAATTTTTTCAATGTAATCTAAAGAGTCGTCAATAAAGAAAACTAAATTTGGAACTTTTCTTAATTGCAAACGAACACGTTGTGATAAATCATGCTTAATGTTTTTAGCATTGGACTTCACCGCCTCTAAAATCTCTTTTGCTTTGTCCTGAGGGAAAACGCTTAAATGAACTGTCGCTACTGATAAATCTGTAGTCACCGTAACCTTGGATACCGAAATGATTAAATTAGCCAATCCGTTTTTTCTCACTTCACCTTGCAGAATATCAACCAAATCTTTTTGGATAACCCCACCTATTTTTTTCTGTCTATTTGTTTCCATGCTGCAAAAATACTACTTTTAAGTTTTATCCCGAAGTTTCGGGACAAATTTTAAAAGTAACCTATTAATACGTGTGTTTTTAGAAGCTATTTCCTGCTGTTCACTATATCTTTTTATAAGGTGAAGAAAAATCACCTTATAAAAAGGATGCCGTTTCCATCAGGGCTAGGGGATTTGGGAAATTAGGACGCTAATTCTAAATCAGAAATCTAAAATCGTTAATCAGAAATCTAAAATCGCAATGCAAAGACCTTCCTTTTCCATATACGACGCATCGGCCGGCTCCGGAAAAACCTATGCGCTTGTCAAAGAATACCTGAAAATTATCCTTGTTGCTCCAAAAAATGATGCTTATCGCAACATTCTCGCTATTACGTTTACCAACAAAGCGGTTCACGAAATGAAAAGTAGAATCGTAGGCAGTCTTTCTGAATTTGCCAAAGAGGAACCTAGTTCAAAAGCGCAGGATTTAATGCAGGATTTAGCGATAGATACCGAATTGTCTATTATCCAAATCAAAACCAAATCGCAACAAATCATCAAGCACATTATTCATAATTATGCCGCTTTTGATATTTCGACCATTGATAAGTTTACGCATAAAGTGATTCGGGCTTTTGCGCATGATTTGAATTTGCCCATGACTTTTGAAGTCACTTTGGATACCGAAAATTTATTGATAGAAGCCGTCGATGCTATTATTGCTCAAGCTGGAGAAGATGAAACATTAACAAAATTGTTAATTGATTTCACGATGGAAAAAACCGATGATGATAAGTCTTGGGATATTTCTCGTGAAATTCTCGAAACCGGTCGGTTGGTTTTAAACGAAAATAACAGAAATGAAATCACGCATTTTCAAGATAAATCCATCACTGAATTTGTCGAAATTAAAAACAAACTATCCGAAGCCTGTAAAGACTTAGAAAAGCAAACTATTATTTTTGCAGAAGAAGCGCTAACGGTAATTGATAAAAACGGAATTGATGTAAAATCTTTTTCCAGAGGGACTTTTCCAAATCATATTAATAGTATTCAGCAAGGAAAATTCAATCCCAAGAATAAAACTTTTCATGAGTTTGATGATATTGCAATCAATAAAACGGCAAAAGATCGAGCGATTATCGAAAACCTTATTCCTGAATTTTTGCTAATTCTTACTAAAGTTTATACGGCTTTCGAAAAGATAAATTTCTATAAAGCGTTCCTGAAAAACATTACGCCATTATCATTACTAAATACCGTAAGTAATGAATTAGCCAAAATTCAGGAAGAACAAAATGTACTTTCTATTTCAGAATTTAACGCCATCATTCACCGAGAGATTCAAAATCAGCCGGCACCTTTTATATACGAACGATTGGGCGAGCGCTACCGTCATTTTTTTATTGATGAATTTCAGGATACGTCCGAAATGCAGTGGCAGAACCTGATTCCGCTAATTGATAATGCGCTTTCGGGTCAGGATGACTACGGTGTAAAAGGGACTTTGATGATTGTGGGCGATCCCAAACAATCCATTTACAGATGGCGTGGCGGAAAAGCGGAACAATTCATTGAGTTGAGCAAAGACCAAAACCCATTCAACAATCCAGATAAAAGACTCGAACATTTAGATAAAAATTACAGGTCTTATTCGCAGATAATCGAATTTAACAATGATTTTTTTAAATTGTTATCGAATGAATTCGAGCATTTGGATTATAAAGATTTGTATGAAAACCACAGCCATCAAAAAACGAATGATAAAACGGGCGGTTATGTAAATATTTCTTTTATTCCAAAAGTAGAAACTTCGGAAGATGACGAAGAAACTTTGGATAAAACGGATTTGTATGTTTTAGCGACATTAAATACGATTCAAAAAGTACTACAACAAGGCTTTCAATACAAAGACATTGTGATTCTGACTCGAAAACGAAGTCAGGGAATTGCGATTGCGAATTATTTGACGGAGCAGGGAATTCCGCTGTTGTCTTCGGAAACCTTGATGATTCAAAATGCCACCGAAGTTCGATTAATTATTCATTTATTGAAATATTTGAAAAACAGTTCTGATTTAGAATCCAAAGCAAATTTTCTTCAATATTTAGCGCAAAATAGTCAGGATAAATTACCGATTCACGATTTTGTTGCTCAAGGAATGGCGTTGTTTCAGGAAACTGATTTCGAAAATTGGTTGATGAGTTTTGATGTCTCACTTTCGTTTCAAAACATTCGAAAAAAATCATTGTATGAAGCGGTGGAGACAATAATAGCAAAGTTCCTTCCCCCAGCCCCCTCCGAAGGAAGGGGTGACGTAATAGTGAACAGTGTGAGTAAATTAGCATACATGACAGGCGGGAATTATTCTCATCTTTTAATTGAAAAAGCAAAAGAGAAGAGAAAGGATCCAACGCATGCTGAGAAAGTTCTTTGGATGGAGCTTAAATCGAAAGCACTAGAAGATTATAAATTTAGGCAGCAACATTTAATAGATGATTTTATTGTTGATTTTGTTTGTTTGTCAAAAAAACTGGTAGTTGAAGTGGATGGCGATTATCATTTTACAGAAGAACAGATTGAGTTAGACATATATAGAACCCAGACTCTAATTGAATTAGGGTATAAAGTAATTCGATTTACTAATGAGCAAGTTATAAAGAACATTTCGGAAGTTTTGAAAGAAATAAAAAAGGAGTTAGCGAGTCAAGAAATTTTTCTAGATTCTGTTGCTCCAGTTTCGGCTCCCTCTCCTTCGGGGAGGGTCGGGGAGGGGAATGCTTACGTTCAATATTTTCTAGATATCGTTCTCGAGCGCGACATTCGGAACCAGGCAGGAATTTCAGATTTCTTGAATTTCTGGGATAAAAATGCGGAGAAATTCAGTATTCCCTCTCCGGAAGGGACAAATGCCGTTCGGATTATGACGATTCACAAATCGAAAGGATTGGAATTTCCAGTCGTGATTTTTCCTTTTGCCGAAGAAGATTACAATAGAAAGCCAAAAGATAAATTATGGCTGAATGCTGAAGAACAAGATTTTGGTTTGCCAAAGGTTTTAATAGACAATAGTAGTGCGGTGGAAGGTTTTGGAGAGGAAGCTGCTGAGGTTTACAACCAAAAGAAACAGGAAGAATTATTGGACAACATTAATGTTCTGTATGTGGCTTTAACGCGTGCCGAAGAACAATTATATGTTATCTCAAACATGAATTTATCCAGTAAGGGGGAATTGCCAAAGAATAATATGTGTAGCTTTTTCATTAATTATTTAGGTAACAAAGGCGAATTTTTCGAAGATAAATTAGAATACGAATTTGGAAATGCAGCAAAACTATCTTCCGTAAAACAACATGTCGATACTTCAAAAACGATTCCTTTGGTTTCTGAAATTTTAAATCCTAAAAACATAAAGATTGCGCAACGAGAAGCATTAATGTGGGGAACGCATCAGCAGGAAGCTATAGAATACGGAAATGTGATTCATGAAATTTTATCTTTTGTAAAAACTAAAAACGATGTTGATTTGGCAATTACAAAGTCTATTGAAAACGGATTGATAACTTTTGGTCAGAAAGAAACTGTTTTTAATACGATTCAGGAAATTGTTAATCACAGTGAATTAGAAATTTGTTTTGCTGAAGGAAATGAAGTTTTGAATGAGCAAACTATTATTCAAAAAGAAGGCACAACTATTAAGCCGGACCGAATGGTTTTGACAAAAAACAAAGAAGTTTTGTTATTGGATTATAAAACAGGTACACACAATGTGAAATACCAGCAACAATTGGAAAATTATCAAACAGCAATTGAGTTAATGGGTTATAAAGTGATAAAAAAAGCACTTATTTACATCGGAAAAGAAATCGATGTAGTAAATTTGTAGCCTTAAAAATGAATTATTCGCAAAATTGAACTTTTAAAAATATAAAAATGTACGGAAAAATAAAAGAACATCTTCAAGCAGAATTACAGACTATTGAAGATAATGGAATTTTCAAAAAAGAGAGAATTATAACTTCACCTCAAGGAGCAGAAATAACTATTTCTACAGGAGAAACGGTATTGAATTTTTGTGCCAATAATTATCTTGGATTATCATCGCACCCAGAAGTGATTCAGGCTGCTAAAGATGCTTTGGACACCCATGGCTTCGGAATGTCATCCGTGCGTTTTATTTGTGGAACTCAGGATATTCACAAAACATTGGAGAAAAAGATTTCTGAATTTTACGGAACCGAAGATACTATTCTTTACGCTGCAGCTTTTGATGCTAACGGAGGGGTTTTTGAACCTTTATTAGGAGAAAACGATGCGATAATTTCAGATAGTTTGAATCACGCATCCATTATAGACGGAGTTCGTTTGTGTAAAGCGGCTCGTTATCGTTATGAAAATAGTAACATGGAAGACCTGGAACAACAATTAATCAAGGCTACAGAAGCTGGAACTCGTTTCAAATTAATTGTCACAGACGGTGTTTTCTCGATGGATGGCGTTGTAGCTCCTTTGGATAAAATCTGTGATTTAGCCGATAAGTATGATGCGATGGTTATGGTAGATGAATGTCATGCTGCCGGATTCATTGGTGCAACCGGAAAAGGAACGCTCGAGGCAAAAGGTGTAATGGGAAGAGTAGATATTATTACTGGAACATTAGGTAAAGCACTTGGCGGTGCAATGGGAGGTTATACGACTGCTAAAAAAGAAATTATCGAAATATTGCGTCAGCGCTCAAGACCTTACTTATTCTCTAATTCTTTAGCGCCTGCAATTGTTGGTGCATCTATAAAAGTTTTTGAATTATTAGAAAAGGATACTTCATTACGTGATAAATTAGAATCGAATACTAATTATTTCAAAGAAGGAATGAAGAACGCAGGTTTTGACATCATTGACGGTGATTCAGCAATAGTTCCAGTTATGTTGTATGATGCAAAATTGTCACAAAAAATGGCAGATGAACTCTTAAAAAAAGGAATTTATGTTATTGGATTCTTTTTCCCTGTAGTTCCTAAAGATAAAGCGAGAATTAGAGTACAGTTATCTGCAGCACATACAAAAGAGCATCTAGATAAGGCTATCAGTGCTTTTGTTGAAGTTGGTAGAATGTTAAATGTTATATAATTTTTAATTGAAGTTATATAATTTCCACTTTTGGCGGTTTTTATGGGTTTTTTTTAACATTTAGTTTTGTAGTTAAAAATTTACGCATTACTTTTGTTTATAATTAACTAAATTGTAATTAAAAAATTTAAGTATGAAACATCTTAACAAACTTTTAGTTGCTGTAATGATGGTGATGGGATTAAGTTCTCAGGCACAAGACAGTAACAATCCATGGGCACTCTCTTTTGGAGTTAATGCCGTAGACACTAAAGCTAGTGCTGGTGGAGGACATAATTGGCTAGATCAACATTTCTCTCAACCTTTTGCAGTTAAAGACAACTGGAACATTCTTCCTTCGGTGTCTTATTTAACTTTATCTAGATATGTAGGAGATAATTTCTCTTTCGGAGTTTCTGGTTCTGTGAATAAAATTGACAAATTTGTGAGATTTGCTCCAACTGCATTAGGTCATGATTCACGTGGTTATGTAGTATCTAATCCTGGAGATTTAATGTATTATGGTGTAGATGCAACTGTTAAATATAGTTTCATGAATTTGATTAGTTCTAAAATCATTGATCCCTCTTTATCTGTTGGAGGAGGTTATACTTTCTTTGGTGATAGTAGCTACGGAACTTTAAACCCGGGTGCTGGTTTAACTTTATGGTTTACTGAAAATGTAGGTTTAGAACTTGCTACTAAATATAAAAAATCTTTTGGTGATAGAGTAGATGCTTCTGGAACTCCAGATGCTCCATCACATTTTCAACATTCAGCTGGACTTATCTTCAAATTTGGAGGTAAAGATACAGATGGAGATGGAATTTATGATAAAGATGATGCTTGTCCAGAAGTTGCTGGTTTAAAACAATTTAACGGATGTCCTGATACAGATGGAGATGGAATTCAAGATAGTGCTGATGCTTGTCCAGAAGTTGCTGGTTTAGCTGCATTAAACGGGTGTCCTGATACAGATGGAGATGGAATTGCTGATAAAGATGATGCTTGTCCAGAAGTTGCTGGTTTAGCTGCATTGAAAGGTTGTCCTGATACTGATGGAGATGGAGTAGCTGACAAAGATGACAAATGTCCAGCTGTTGCAGGTCCTAAAGAAAACGCAGGTTGTCCTTGGCCAGATACTGATGGAGATGGTGTTTTAGACAAAGATGACAAATGTCCAGATGTAAGAGGTACTGTTGCTAATCAAGGTTGTCCAGAAGTTTCAGAAGAAGTTATGAAGACTTTAAACAACTATGGTAAAATTATCTTGTTTGATTCTGGTAAATCTACTTTCCAAAAAGGAACTTACACAGTTTTACAATCAATCACTTCAATATTAAAAGAATATCCTTATTCAAGATTTATGATCGAAGGACATTGTGATAGTGATGGTAGTAATGAACTTAACCAAACGTTATCTGAGAACAGAGCTGCTGCAGTTAAAAATTATTTAATTGAAAACGGAATTGCTGCTGATAGACTTAGATCTTCAGGTTTTGGAGAAACTAAACCAATTGCAACTAACAAAAATGCAAAAGGAAAAGCAATGAACAGAAGAGTTGAAATATCTTTGATTAAAGAATAATTTCTTTCTAAAATATTTTTGAAAACGCCTCGATTTATCGGGGCGTTTTTTTATTTTTATAAAATGACAAATACTTCTTTTTTAGATAAAATAGCCACAGTTTTAATTGAAAATTACTCAGGCAATCTTTCGAATACCATTGTAGTTTTACCAAACAAACGAGCTAAAATATTTCTTATTGAAGCGTTAAAAAATCAAGTTTCAACTAATATACTTTCTCCCGAAATTATAAGTATTGAAGATTTTGTTCAAAATATTGCAGGTATTCGCACCATAGATCCCATTGAACTATTATTTGAATTCTATGAAGTCTACTTATCCATTACCGATAAAGCAAACCAACAAACGTTTGAATTGTTTGCCAATTGGGCAAAAACGCTGTTACAAGATTTTAATGAAATTGACCGCTATTTATTAGAGCCATCACATGTTCTTTCGTATTTGAAAGATATCGAGGATATTAAAAAATGGGGAATTGAAGTCGAAAATAAAACGGTATTATTAGAGAAATATATCGATTTTTGGAAATTACTACCCAATTATTATCAATCCCTTTATACTCATTTACTGAATAAAGGAATCGGATATCAGGGATTAATTTATCGTGAAGCGGTAAACAATTTAAACCATTTTTCGAATTCTGTACAAAATAAACAATTTCTTTTTGCTGGTTTTAACGCATTGAATGCCGCTGAAGAAAAAATAATTCAACACCTTATCGCTTCTGATCAGGCCAAAATATATTGGGACGTAGACCAAACCTTTCTCAATGATCCGTATCACGATGCAGGGCTGTTTGTGCGACGTTTCAAAGAAAGTTGGAAACATTATAAACTACATCCGTTTGAATGGATTGTAAATGATTTTTCGCAAACTAAAAATATTCAGATTATTGGAACACCAAAAACAATTGGCCAAGCCAAAATAGCCGGAAGTATTATTGAGAATGTCATTAATAAAAATCCCAACGGCAAGTTGGATAAAGTGGCTGTGGTTTTGGGCGAGGAAAATCTGTTAGTCCCGCTTTTATATTCATTACCCGCAAGCGTTGGAGCTTTGAATATTACAATGGGGTATTCGAGTAAGAACAATCCAGCCCAGATTTTGATTGCCAAATTATTCAAAATGCACACGAATGCGTTGTCCAGAAATGCCAAAAGTTATGTCTTGTATTACAAAGATGTTTTGGATATTTTGACGCATCCTTTGGTGGAGCCGTATGCGAAAACCAGCGCGCTTGTCCATACCATCAATCAAAATAATTATACATTTATTACGCATCATAAATTGATGGAATTGAATGTAATTCCAAGCGAGTTGTTTCTCTTGTTATTCCAAAAATGGGAAAATGGTTCGATTCCGGTATTAGAGACTATTTCTAAATTATTGCAAACTATAAAAGAAAATTTAAGTAACGACAACCAAGAAGAAAAAATCACTAAGGCTTTTGTTTTTGCTATTTTCAAAGTCATCAATAAACTGATTAATTACTATTCCAAGCATGAACACATCGATAAAATAGAAACGCTTTATGCGATTTACAAACAAGTAATTGATTTGGCTGAAGTTTCTTTTGAAGGAGAACCTTTGAATGGTTTGCAAATTATGGGAGTCTTAGAAAGCCGTGTTTTGGATTTTGACACTGTTATTGTCACTTCAATGAATGAAGGCAAATTTCCGGCGGGGAAATCACAAAATTCTTTTATTCCGTATGATGTGAAACGCGAACTAGGTTTGCCTACATTCAAAGAAAAAGATGCCATTTATACCTACCATTTCTATCATTTATTGCAACGTGCCAAAAATATTTGTTTACTGTATAATACTGAAAGTGAAGGTTTAGATGCGGGTGAAAAAAGTCGATTCATAACCCAACTCGAAGTCGAAAAGCAAAAAAATCACACGTTGACCCACGAAATTTATAATGCTGTTTTACCTGAAACGGCGTACCAACCGATGGTGATTCCAAAATCGGAAAGTGTGATGGTACGATTGAAAGAAATTGCAGAAAAAGGGTTTTCTCCATCGGCATTGACGAGTTATATTCGGAATCCGATTCAGTTTTATTTTCAGAAGATTTTACGCATCAGCGAAGTCGAAGAAGTAGAGGAGAACATTGCCTTGAATACCTTGGGAACCATTATCCACGAAACGTTGAAAGTTTTGTACGAGCCTTTCATTGGTAAATTTATTTCTGAAAGTGATATTCTAAATTGTTTCAAACAAATTGACGCTGAGGTTTTGAAACAGTTTAAATTGGTTTACAAAGAAGGTGAAATCAAAAAAGGTCGAAATTTATTGGCGTTTGAAGTGGCTAAACGAAATGTTTCGAATTTCCTGAAAGTGGAATTAGAAAGTATTAAAAATGGTGATGCGATAAAAATTATAGCTTTAGAACAAACTTTTGGAAGAACTTTAAATCATCCTAATTTGCCTTTTCCTGTATTGATAAAAGGAAATGTGGACCGAATTGAAGAACGCAACGGAGTCATTCGAATTATCGATTACAAAACGGGTAAAGTAGAAAAAGCGAGTGTCACTTTGAAATCTTGGAACCGATTAACCGAAGATATTAAAAGCGACAAAATCATTCAGGTGCTCGCGTATGCTTATATGTATGAACATGAGGCAAAAGGAAAGCCAATTGAAGCCGGAATTATCTCTTTTAAGAATTTAAAAGCAGGGTTTCTTCCATTTAATTTTAAAGAAGACAAAGAAATAAATTCAATTATAAATGAAGAAATTTTGAGTAATTATTTAGAACAAATGGTTCTTTTATTAAGCGAAATTTTGGATGAAAGCATTCCTTTCGAAGAGAAAATAATTTAAATAGAATTCACAATCAGAAAATTAGCCAACATCTTTGAATTTTACAAAAGCACTTTGACGATAAACATGTCAATAAGTGTTTTGGCATGGGTTTTTGGAGGATTTGAAACCTTCAAATACGTGGTTATTATTTTTGGTTTCTTCATCAGTATTTTGATAAAAGAAGTGAATGCTAAAAATGAATACCTGTTTTATTACAATAACGGAATCTCAAAACTGAATTTATTCATCTATGGTTTTCTGATGAATTTTGTTTTTTCGATGGTACTGATTTTATTCATTAATGTAGTACTGAAACTCGTATGACTAAAAATATTTTAGAAGTAGACAGTGTTCAAAAACAATATGATGGAAAAATCATAGTTTCCGATGTGTACTTGAAATGCGAAACCGCAGATATCATTGGTATTTTAGGAAGAAATGGTTCCGGAAAATCTACTTTGTTGAAAATCATTTTCGGAATTGTAACTGCCGATTTTAAATTTGTTCGAGTTGATGGCGTCGTGAAATCAAAAACCGGCAATTTGCTAAATGAAATCAGTTATTTGCCTCAAGATAATTTTATTCCAAATTCATTCTCGATACAAAAGACAATCTTATTATCGATCGCCAAAGAGAAATTACAGGATTTCTATGCTGATGAAATGATTCAATCGATGTTGGATAAAAAAATAAAACATTTATCCGGCGGAGAATTACGGTATTTAGAGATTAAATTAATACTGAATAATGCGTCAAAATTTGTTTTGTTGGACGAGCCTTATAATGGTTTGTCGCCCATAATGATTGAAAAAATTAATGAATTAATCACTACAATGTCAAGTGTAAAAGGCATTATTATCACGGATCATAACTATGAGAATGTGATTAAGGTTTCCACAAAACTAGCGTTGATGAAAGAAGGAAAAATGCACCATTTGAAAGACAAAAGCGAATTGGTTGAAAAAGGATATTTGAAATCAGGAATGATTTAGATGCTTTTGAAAAAAGCCAACAATACAATCAATAACTGGTCTTGGTTTTCAATATGACTCATGTGTCCGTCCGGAAAAGTCACTAATTTTACTGTTGTGTTTTCAATTTGTTCTTTGGTTTCCTCGTAATTCAGGACAGGATCTTTTTCGCCCAGAATTAATAATTTTGGATAGGGTGTAAGGTGCAACAACACTTCCCGATCTTGTCGTATTTTCATTCCTTCCAGTGACGCAACGATTCCTTGAAGCGGTGTTTTTAGAGCTTCTTTTTTTACGCTTTCAATCTCTAATGAAAGTCGTTCTCTGTTAGATTCGCTGAATAAGTTTGCAATAGAAAGTGAAACAAAGTTCATAAAAGATTGTTTTACCGCTTTGATAGCTCGATCCCGATTTGTTTTTCGTTCCTCGCTGTCGGCTCTTGCGGTCGAGTTTAGTAGTACCAATCCTTTTATCGTATCAGGATATAATTCGGCGAAAGCCAAAGCAACATAACCGCCCATAGAATGCCCGACAAAAATTGCTATCCGGATGCGTAATTCCGATAAAACAGCGTGAACAGCATCGGCATTATCTTCCATCGTTTGCACGTAACTCAAACATTCTGTTTCGCCATGTCCCAATAAATCAATCGTGATGACGCGGCTTTTTTTAGCAAACTCCGGAATATAAAAATCCCACATGCCTTTGTTTTCCAAGAAACCATGAAGCAAGACAATAGCGGTTCCTTTCCCGGTATCGGAATAGGAGATGTTGGTATTTTTAAAGAGAATTTGTTTCAAAATAATGATTTTAATTTTAAATCTTCAAAAATTATTTTGCATATTCGAGTTGTACTTTTATATGTGCCAATAAACCTTGAAACCATTTAACAATTTTCAATTCATTGTTTAAAACATGAACATCTTTTTCATCATTAATCCAATTCCCATTCATTGCAAAATGAATCCTATTAACATCAATGATTTTTGATTTTTCTTCTTTCAAAATAGCCATAAAACCCTCTTCTTGGAAGGAATTGGCATATTCGTCAAATGTATTTTCAATTGCTTGATTAGAAGTAATATGCCAATGAGGTTGAGGGTGTTTCTCGCTGGCATTGTTGTAATCGTCCCATTCAGCACGAAATAATTGATTTTTTCTGTTATCATTTCCCAAACCTTGAAAAACCGATAGAGAAATAAAAGTATTTTGATCTTCAAATTTAATAATAATATAAATCCAGAAATCACCAAACCATTTAATTACATTAATCTCTTCGAGTGAATTATTGTAGTTGTTAATTGCTTTTGAAGTGTTATCACCAGTGATTTTAAATCTATTTGCGCTACTTGGACTAAGAATAAATGAGGATTCTGTAAATAGTATTTTACAATGTTTATTTATTTCTGAAATAAGATTAGATTTGTTTAGCATATGAAATTATACTTCAGGATAAAAGTATTTAATTAAAATCTCGTCTGAAACAGATTTTATATATGAGTTACCGATAGATAATTCTTTTCCTATTTCTACTAATTTGCTGTAACCATCCGAATTTTTCACGTCTTCGGAATTTACACTTGGAATAGGAATTTGACTCGTATACATTTTACCTAAATCATACCAATTTCCGCCGGCTAATTGTTTTGAATAAATAGACAATAACTTATCGAAAAAAGTGCTAGAAAAAAGTGCTAAATAAAAATAATAATCAGAATTCTCAAAATTATTTTTAGGAATCCAAGCATTTCCTCTTTCTACAACAAAAGAACCATTTACGTCAAAAGCGAATGAGTCAGATTTTCCAAACTCTGTGGAAACAAGTTTAGGTTTTTTTTCAAATTGCCAATTTCGAGGTCTAGTAAGTCCCCACCATTCAGAAATTCCTTTTCTTTTCTTTAAGATTGCCTCACTTGGTTTCAGTTTGGTTGTGTAAAATGTATTTGCATTTATGTCTAACTCCTCTTCGTTATGAAGCATTATTCCCTGTTTGTCGTAAGGATACCAAATAAATTTTTTATTAAAAAGACTTCCATGTTTAATAGACTCGTTATCAATAACCAATCTAAAGTATTTTTTTTCGTTTTCAGGTAAACTTTTAAATGTATCCTCTGATATTTTGAAAACATCTTTAACACCTTGTCGTATTCCTTGTTGAACATTAAAGACATCTTCTACTCTTGATAATTTTTGTTCTGAGATAAATCTTTCAATCGTTTTTAATAGTTCATTTTCCTTTAAAGATATTGGTTTCCAACTTTCTTTTATAATGGGAAACTGAACCGGCTGAAATACGCTGTAATCTTTTTCGTTTACGGTTGATAAATTAGAATATGTCATTTTACGTAAATCACGAAGTGCATTTTGCACAATACCTTTTTCGTTTCTTGTCCATAATACTGTTGGAGTAAAATGCGACTTGGGTTTGTGTCCGATTATTAAACTTACATCTGTTAAAGCATCTTCAAAAACAAAATTCCCGAGTTTGCCTATTAAATTTATTGTTATCAAATCATAAATGTTATTACGCAGATTTTTGTAGGCATCTAAAGTTAACAAAGATGATGGGATGACGCAACCAATTACTCCATCGTCATTTAAACATTGTATTGATTTATAAAAAAAGGCACTAGCTTGATTAGGTTTTCCGTTGAAATTTGAGCCTAAAGTGTCTTTAACTGCGTCTCTCAAATTTTTAGTATTTAATTGTTCCCAAGAAACAAAAGGGGGGTTCATTAAAATTAAATCATAGTCAGCATTCCAAAATTCTGTAAGAGAATCATCTACCAATTTAATCTCAAAACTGAGTCTTTCTTTCCAGATAGTTCTCTGTTCATATTTAAGTAAAAAGTTAGATGTATTAATAGCAGTTTCTGAAGTGTCCCAACCCTTAATGATTATGTTTCCAGAATAATTTAGTTCTTTTAATTGTTTTAGCGTTTCAATTAAAAACTCAGAAGATCCACAAGCAGGATCAAATATTTTTAAATTAGGTTTTTTTAGATTAATTATTCGGAGTGCGTTTTCAACTATTGTCCTTGCTAAATAAGGTGGAGTGTAATGGATACTAGAATATAAGTTGTTTAGAGTTTGTATTTTATTGGAAACTCCTCCAAATAAATCTCTTTGAGGATTAAAAAATAAGACTTCTTTTTGTGCTTCTTGAAAAAGCACACCAGCTGAGTGTCTGATTATTAAGTCAAGTTCAGGTTTAATATTGTCAATTCCAATTTGTAGTTTTTCAGTGAAGTTGTCAAATCCATTTGGAATATGAACACTATTTATGTTCCATTTAGTTATATCGATATTGTTATAATCATCTTCAAGACTTGTTAATAAAACAAATAGCAAATTTAAAGCTTCTACTGGATTTGTTTTTTCTAGAGTAATATTCCTGAATTGTCTAAAAATATCAATAATCACAGGAACAACATCCTTTTCAGATTTAATACTTTTTGATAATAAATAGTTGTAAAATTTATCAAAATTATCTGAAACTTGTTTTTGTGAGATTACTTCTTCTGGTTTGTTTTTTAACCAGTTGTAAATTCTTACATTGTCTTTATCGAGAACTACAAAATTTTTAGTGTTACTAGACCAAGATTTTGAGAAATAATCTTTAACATCACTTTCGTCTTTTTTTGTTTGCAAACAAAAATCACCATATCCCCCATTTAACATTACGAAATTTGATTCGTTGTTTGTAGGTTTTAAGTGGATTGGTAAGAGTCCAAAACTTTTTTTCCAAATAGATATGTCAGATAGGTCAATCATAAAGCAAAAATATACTTTTTATTTAACTTTTGTAAGATCGATAAATAATAAAAAACGGCTTCCATTTCTGAAAGCCATTTTAATTATTTAAAATCGTTTATCTCCATCGAGCAAACTTCCTAATCCGCCTAACAAACTGCCTTCGTCACGACTGTTTCCGCCAGCTCTCGGAGCAGATGCGATGATTCTGTCGGCGAGTCGGCTGAAAGGTAACGATTGTACATAAACTGTTCCCGGACCACGAAGTGTGGCATAAAATAAGCCTTCGCCACCAAAAATGGAATTTTTGATACCGCCAATAAACTCAATGTCATAATCAACATCTTTTGTAAAGCCTACGATACAACCCGTATCGACTTTTAGGATTTCGCCTGCGGCTAATTTTTTTTTAGCTAATGTTCCGCCGGTATGTACAAACGCCATTCCGTCGCCTTCTATTTTTTGCATGATGAAACCTTCGCCACCAAACAATCCACGACCGAGTTTTTTAGAGAATTCGATTCCAACAGAAACACCTTTGGCAGCGCAAAGGAAAGAATCTTTCTGGCAAATGAATTTTCCGCCAAATTGTGTTAAGTCAATTGGGATAATTTTCCCTGGATAAGGCGATGCGAATGAAACTTTGCTTTTGGTATTGTTTTGATTGATGAACGCTGTCATAAAAAGACTTTCGCCTGTCAGAACTCTTTTTCCTGCGCTTAAAAGTTTACCGAACAATCCGTTTTCTTGTTCGGAACCGTCTCCAAAAATTGTTTCCATTTGGATATTATTGTCCATCATCATAAAACTTCCCGCTTCGGCAATTACAATTTCCTGTGGGTCCAGTTCTATTTCCACATATTGCATTTCCTCGCCGTAAATGTGATAGTCTATTTCGTGTGCTTGCATGATTTCTGTACTTTAAGGTTTTTAATTAATTTTTTTCACCATTAAGAATCAGAGCTTAATCGTTCTTAATTTCTTAATGGTTCAAATCAGATATTGAATATGTTTTAAAAAATAGTTGTTGTTTTAAATAAGTCGGAAGGGTGATTATAAAGTTACAGTTTTACCATGAATTTTGGAATTCGTGTTTTGGAATTACAGATTTTCTCGTTGTAGCGCGCAAGGGATAGAAGCGGGAAGCCCACAGTCTTGTCTTTTTGGACGAGACGAGGACTTATAGCGGATAGCCCGACGCAGCTGGAGTTTACGGAAGCTGGGTTGCGCCCCAAAAAAAAAATCGGTTCACATTGCTGTAAACCGATTTGGTTGTATGTATTTATGGAATTAACTGTTCATTAATTCTTCGATTTCATCCACTTCAATTGGGATGTTGCGCATCATGTTGAATGGTTCACCGCTTTCTTGAACGATGATGTTATCTTCCAGACGGATTCCGAAACCTTCGGCAGGAATGTAAATTCCAGGCTCTACGGTGAACACCATATTGGCTTGCATAGGTTCACTCAGGATACCGTAATCGTGCGTGTCCAATCCCATGTGGTGGGAAGTTCCGTGCATGAAATATTTTTTATAAGCGGGCCATTCCGGGTTTTCGTTTTGTACATCGGCTTTGTCAATCAGACCCAAACCTAACAATTCGGAAGTCATTAATTTCCCCACTTCGATATGGTATTGTTTCCAAAGTGTGCCTGTAGTCAGCATTTTTGTCGCTTCGTTTTTTACATTTAAAACAGCATTGTACACTTCTTTTTGTCTTTTGGTGTACTTTCCTGAAACGGGAATGGTACGCGTCATGTCACTTGAATAATTGGCATATTCAGCCGCAACATCCAGTAAAATCAAATCGCCGGCTTTGCATTGTTGGTTGTTTTCGATGTAATGCAATACATTGGCATTGTTACCGGAAGCGATTATTGGCGTGTAGGCGAAACCTCTGGAACGGTTGCGAATGAATTCGTGAATCAACTCGGCTTCGATTTCGTATTCGGTAACGTTTGGTTTCACGAAAGACAATAATCTTCTAAAACCAAGTTCGGTTATATTACAGGCTTTTTGGATTAAATCCAATTCTTCGGTTTCTTTTACAGAACGAAGGCGTTGCAATATCGGGTTACTTTTTGCAACAGCATGTGCCGGATATTTCTCTTTCCACCATTTTACAAAACGGGCTTCACGCGTTTCAGTTTCTACAGTGGCACGGTAATGCTCGTTTGTATTGATGTAAATTGTTTCAGCGTGCGTCATCATTTCGAATAAGACTTTTTCGAAATCCTGTAACCAATGCACGGTTCTGATTCCTGTTACTTCAAAAGCACGCTCTTTAGTCAGTTTTTCACCTTCCCAAATCGCAATGTGTTCGCTGGTTTCTTTCAAGAATACCATTTCTCTTTGGTGCTCGTATGGCGCATCCGGGAAAAGCAATAAAATACTTTCTTCTTGATCGACTCCGCTTAAATAAAATATGTCGCGGTGTTGTGCAAATGGCAAAGTACTATCGGCAGAAACGGGATAAATATCATTAGAATTGAAGATGGCAACACTTTTTGGCTTCATCTGAGCCATGAATTTTTCTCTATTTTTTATAAATAAACTACGGTCAATTTGATGATATTTCATAACAATTCGTTTTTATACATTGAATATTCAAAAATACTAACTTTGAGAGAAACGGATGTTAATTACACTATAAAATTTTCAGATAACTATTTTTATGATTAATTTTCCAATTCAAATCAGTTTTTATGAAAAAAATAGTACTCTTCTCAGCACTTATCGTACAAAGTGTGTCTTGGGGACAAGTTTCTGCGGAAGCGATTCAGCAATCATTAGAAGCCAAAAAACAAATGGAAAATCAATCGCTTTTTCAGAATGTTGCTTTTGAAAATGTAGGTCCAACGGTGATGAGCGGTAGAGTGGTGGATGTGGATGTAAATCCGGAAAATCCAACCGAGTTTTATGTGGGATATGCTTCGGGTGGACTTTGGTACACGAATAATAACGGAATGAGTTTTTTGCCTGTTATGGATGCAGCGCCAACGCAAAATGTAGGTGATATCGCGATAGATTGGAAACGAGGAACGATTTGGGTAGGAACGGGTGAAGTAAATTCGTCCCGATCATCTTATGCAGGAATTGGAGTTTTGAAATCCGAAGATAAAGGAAAGACTTGGCAAAATATGGGATTGCAAGACAGCCATCACATCAGCAGAATCCTGATAAATCCATCAAATCCTGATGAAGTTATTGTAGGCGCAGTGGGTCATTTGTATTCTAAAAATGAAGAAAGAGGAATTTACAAAACAACAAATGGCGGAAAAACGTGGAGTAAAACCCTTTATATCGATGACGAAACCGGTATTATTGATGTGGCTGTTTCGCCAAAAAACTTCAAAGTTCAATTTGCGGCTTCTTGGAGCAAAGATAGAAAAGCGTGGGATTTTATAGGAAGCGGAGCTACTTCGGGAATTTATAAAAGTGAAGATGCAGGATTGACTTGGAAACTTTTTTCGAATGCTGAAAGCGGATTTCCTGTTGGCGAAGGTGTTGGGAGAATTGGTTTAGCGGTATATGATGACAATAACGTGTATGCTGTTTTGGATAACCAATTCAAAAGACCGTTGCAATCCAAAAAAAGCAATTCGTTACCGGTTGCATTTTCTATGCCGGGAGACGAATTCTTGAAATTACCCAATAAAAGCTTGAATTCTATTTTAAAGAATTACGGTTTAACCGAAAAATACAGAGCCGAAAACATCAAACACTGGGTTCAAAACGGGTATTTGCAGCCTAATGAAGCTGCAAAAGTGGTTTTGGAAGCTATAAATAGTTTAGCCGAAACAGAAGTTATTGGAGCCGAAGTATACAAATCAAGTAACGGAGGAAAAAATTGGACGAAGACGCATCAAGATTTCATTGATGATTTCTTTTATTCGTATGGCTATTATTTCAGCGTCATTTCTGTTGATCCAAACGATGTGAATAAAATTTATTTATCGGGTGTGCCCATTATCAAATCAAATGATGGCGGGAAAACATTCACCTCCATAAGCGAAGAGAATGTTCACGCAGATCATCACGTAGTTTGGGTGAACCCAAATAAATCTGGGCATTTAATTAATGGAAATGACGGCGGTTTGAACATTTCATATGATGATGGAGCACATTGGGTGAAAAGTAATTCGCATTCCGTAAGTCAGTTTTATGCAGTGAATGTGGATGAGCAAGAACCGTATAATATCTATGGCGGGATGCAGGATAATGGCGTTTGGGTTGGGCCAAGCACTTACAAATATTCCTCAGAATGGTACCAAACCGGGAAATACCCGTACGAAAATTTGATGGGAGGCGACGGAATGCAAACTCAAATCGACAAAAGAAATTCTAACATTGTTTTTACCGGTTTCCAATTTGGAAATTATTACAGAATTGATCGTGCAACTAACAAGCGAGAATATATTTCGCCAAAGCCAAATAAGGACGAAAAACCATTTCGATTCAATTGGCAAACCCCTATTTTATTGTCTTCGCACAACCAAGATATTTTATACATGGGATCTAATTTCTTGCACCGTTCGATGAATCAAGGACAAACTTGGACAGCTATTTCACCAGATTTAACGCAAGGAGCTAAAGAAGGAAATGTAGCTTTTGGAACAATCGCTGCCATCAGCGAAAGTCAATTGCAGTTTGGTTTGCTCTACACGGGAAGTGATGATGGATTGATTCATGTTTCTAAAGACGGCGGGACAACTTGGAATAAAATTTCAGGAGATTTACCTCAAAACCGATGGGTTTCCAGAGTTGTGGCTTCGGTACATAAGAAAGAAAGAGTCTATGCGACTTTGAACGGATACCGTAATGATGATTTCACCAGTTATGTGTATTTGTCAGATGATTTTGGACAAACTTGGAAAAATATAGCCAATAATTTACCTTCAAGTCCGGTGAATGTAATAGTGGAAGATAATGTAAACGAGAATGTTTTGTATCTGGGAACGGATAACGGATTGTATGTTTCCTTAAATAAAGGAATATCTTGGGATGATTTTTCGAATGGAATTCCGAGTGTAGCCGTTCACGATTTAGTGATTCAAAAGAAAGCAAAAGATTTAGTGGTGGGAACACACGGTCGTTCTATTTATAAAGTTAATTTGGATCAAGTACAACAATTGAATGATAAAGTGGTAGCGGAAAATCTTCATATTTTTGAACTTAAAAAAATCAAAAAAGCAAGAGAATGGGGAAACAGCTGGAGTTCTTGGGCTAAAGCTTCAGAGCCAAAAGCAGAGATTTGGTTTTATTCGAATGGGGATTCAGAAGTGCTTTTGCAAATTGAAAACAGTTTGAAAGAAGTTATTTATTCTCAGAAGGTGAAAACATCAAAAGGACTAAATAAGCACGTTTACGATCTTTCCTTAAGCAAATCAACGGTTGACAATTGGAAGAAGAAAGATAAAAAACTAAAATTGGATCAAGCCAAAAACGGTAAATATTACCTTCCAATTTCAATCAATAAAATAAGTATTCAAAAAGGAAAAGAGAAAGTGGTTACTGATTTTGAAATTATAGAATCAAAATAAACGGTCCTTTTATTTTAAAAACAAAAAACACGATTTCATCTGAAATCGTGTTTTTTTATGGTTGCTATTTTTCTAAAACTGTGCTACTTCTGTAGAATCTTTCATTGCAGTAGTAGAAGATTTCCCTATTGTTACGGTATTTTGTACCGCATCAAAATAGGATGTCCCTACGAAACCTTGGTGTTTTACGGCTTTGAAACCATGTTTTTGCAAAGCAAATTCTCTTTCTTGTAATTCAGAATACCCTGCCATTCCTCTTTCTTTGTAGGCTTTAGACAATTCGAACATACTCGTATTCAATGCGTGGAATCCGGCTAAAGTGATGAATTGGAATTTGTATCCCATTGCTGCAAGATCTTCGCGGAATGTTTCCATTTCAGCAACTGATAATTTAGCAGCCCAGTTAAAAGATGGAGAACAGTTGTAAGCCAACATTTTTCCTGGGAATTTTGCATGAATTCCTTCAGCAAATTTTCTTGCGTAATCAAGATCTGGATTGCTGGTTTCCATCCAAATTAAATCAGCATAAGGTGCATAACTCAATCCTCTGTCAATTCCCTGCTCCACACCACAATTTACATAGAAAAAGCCTTCTCCGGTTTTTTCACCTGTGATGAATTTAGCGTCTCTAGGGTCAATATCGCTAGTCAATAAGTTGGCTGCATCTGCATCTGTACGGGCAACAACAATAGTTGGTGTTCCCATTACATCAGCTGCCAATCGAGCTGCAATCAATTTATTGATAGCTTCTTGGGTAGGAACCAATACTTTTCCGCCTAAGTGTCCGCATTTTTTTGCAGAACTCAATTGGTCTTCAAAGTGAACTCCTGCAGCTCCCGCTTCAATCATCGATTTCATTAATTCGAAAGCGTTCAGGTTTCCACCAAAACCAGCTTCGGCATCAGCCACAATAGGAACTAAGTATTCTTTTTTGTCAAGAGTTCCGTTAACCACTTGTATTTGATCCGCTCTCAAAAGCGCATTGTTGATTCGTTTTACTACTAATGGAACACTGTTAGCAGGATATAAAGATTGGTCAGGATACATTTCTCCAGCTACATTTGCATCAGCGGCAACTTGCCAACCACTCAAATAAATAGCGTCTAATCCAGCTTCTACCTCTTGAATGGCTTGGTTTCCAGTAAGTGCGCCAAGTCCGGCTACAAAATCCTGAGAATTAAGTTTATTCCATAAAGTATTCGCTCCAATTCTAGCTACACTGTGCTCTATTTGATAAGAACCTTGCAATTTTACCACTTCTTCAGCAGTATAAGGGCGCTCAATGCCATTCCATCTTGGGTTCGTAATCCAGTCGGTAACTAATTCTTGAATTCTTGTTTCTGTAGTTTTCATTTTTTCTTTTTTTTGGTTGTTTGTTAATAGGTATTACAATTGATTTTTAAATGTATTTGTATCCAGGAATAGTCAAAAATTCGATAAAATTGTCGTTCACGACTAGAATATCTAATAATTGTTCCGCTAATCTGTATTTTTGTTTTTCATGATTTTCATCTCCAACGAGCTTTCTTATTTTTTCAAATTCCTCCATAGCTAGTCGGTGGTAGTATTTTTCATTCAACACTTTTTGATTGTCTAAAACCACTTTGTTTTGTAGCCATTGCCACAATTGGGATCTCGAAATTTCAGCGGTAGCGGCATCTTCCATTAAATTGTGCAATGCTGCGGCGCCTTGTCCGTTAAGCCAGGAAGCAATATATAGAACGGAAATACTTATGTTTTTTCGAACACCTTCTTCTGTAATGGTTCCTTTTGGAGTTTCGAGCAAATCACTTTCGGTAACGTGTACGTCTTCTTTTTTTACATGAATCTGATTTTTAGTTGGCATGTATTTATCGAAAACTGTCATAGCTAGCGAAACTAAATCCGGATGTGCGACCCAAGTGCCGTCATGACCATTTTTGACTTCCCGTTCTTTATCGGCTATTACTTTGTCGAAAGCAATTTTATTGGCTTCTTCATTGTTTTTTATTGGGATTTGTGCTGCCATTCCCCCAATTGCATGAATATTTCGTTTATGACATCTTTGAATCACCAGCTGGGAATAAGCATTCATAAAAGGCGAAGTCATGGTCACTTGGTCGCGGTTAGGAACTATAAATGCGGGATTATTTCGTAATTTTTTGATGTAAGAGAAGATGTAATCCCATCGTCCGCAGTTCAAGCCAACAATATGATCCCTAAGTTCATAAATAATTTCATCCAACTGAAAACTAGCCGTTATCGTTTCGATTAGAACGGTGGCTTTGAACGTTCCATTTTGTTCGCCCAAATAATCCTGTGCAAATTCAAAAACCTCATTCCACCATCTTGCTTCTAAATAATGCTCGAGTTTGGGCAAATAAAAGTAAGGTGCCGTTCCGTTTTTAGTTAGTTCTAAGTGATTGTGAAACGCGTACAAGCCAAAATCAACTAGAGAACCTGAAAGGGGCTGGCCATTTACAAGTATGTTTTTTTCTGATAAATGCAAGCCTCTTGGGCGCACGAGCAGCACTGCAGTTTTATCTTTTAAGTTGTATTTTTTGTTTTTTACAGTATCCTCTAGACTTATGGTTTTGTTTACGGCGTCTTTTAAATTTTGTTGTCCCATCATTAAATTGCTCCATGTTGGTGATGTGCTGTCTTCAAAATCAGCCATGAAGGTTTTAGCACCAGAATTAAGTGCGTTAATAACCATTTTTCGATTTACAGGACCAGTTATTTCCACTCTTCTATCTAATAAATCGGTTGGTATGGCTGCTGCACGCCAATTACTTTCTCTGATGTTTTTAGTTTCAGCAGGAAAAGAGGGTAAGGCACCTTGATCAAATAAATCTTGTTGCTTTATTCTGTTTTGTAATAACAACAAACGTTCATTATTGAAATTTTCATGAAGTATAGAAAGGAATGTTATTGCTTCATCGGTTAAAATTTCAGGATAACGATCTGCAGTCTCTATTGAAAAATTTAACATATTGGTTGAATATATTTGTTTAATTTCTGTATTTTGACTTGTTTTCATAGCTAAATATCTTTTTTTATTGTCAATAATTTTTTTTAATACTGCAATGATACAAAAAGTTTTTGATTAAAAAAGCGAACGTACGCTAAAAATGAAAAATATTTTTTTTGACGTAAATATTTTTTAGCTTATCTTTGAGATATGAACATAGAAAAGGATTATATCAAGTTAATTTTTGGGCTTAAACTCAAGCAGGCTCGAACTAATAAGAATCTGTCGTTATTTGGTTTGGCAAAAATCACTGACCTTTCAAAATCGTACTTGAACGAAATTGAAAAAGGAAAAAAATATCCCAAAACGGATAAAATCATTCTCTTGTCTGAAAAATTGGATGTTTCTTATGACAATATGGTTTCTTTGAAACTGGATAATAATTTGGCGCCCATTGGAGAAATCCTCAAATCGGGAATTCTAAAAGAGATTCCTCTGGAGATTTTTGGGATTCAGGAAAACGATCTTATCGACATTATTGCTAATGCACCTGCAAAAGTCAATGCGTTTATTAGCACCATTATTGAAATAGCGCAACATTATAATTTGACAAGAGAGAGTTTCTTTCTGGCCTCATTGCGTTCGTACCAAGAAGCGCATACAAACTATTTTGAAGATTTAGAACAGAAAGTGTTGCAATTTTCTAAAGCATTTCACGTGAATATTGATGCTATGATTTCGATTGAAGAATTAACAGCGATATTGATTGAGGAGTACGGGTATACAATAAAAGAACTCGTTTTTTCGGAGCAAGAACAATTGGGAGATTTGAGATCGATATTTGTACCAAAAAGTAAGACGCTATTGCTTTCATTAGATATTGAAGAGCCTCAAAAGGCATTTATTCTAGCCAAAGAAATTGCGTATAATTACCTTGAAATCACCGAAAGGTTATACACGTTCAGCTGGATTAAGTTTGATAATTTTGACCAAGTCCTGAATAATTTTTATGCTTCCTATTTTGCCGGAGCATTGCTTATTCCAAGGCAAAAATTGATAGATGAACTGAATTTATTTTTGTCAAAAACTGACCCGAAGCCTCAAGAAATGATTGCTTTGATGAGCGGATTTAATGTTTCGCCCGAATCGTTCTATCAAAGGTTGACTAATATTTTGCCAAAAGACTTTCAGTTAAAAAACCTCTTTTTCCTACGATTGTCACATCAGATAGGTGCCGATACATATCAAATAAAAAAAGAATTACACATTACCAATCAACAGGAGCCGCATGCGAATGAAATGAATGAACATTACTGCCGAAGATGGGTTTCTATACGTACTATTGAGGAATCTTTGAAGCAAAAGAAAAATCACTTTTTTGATGCGCAAATTTCCAGTTATGAAAATAGTAAAAATGAATATCTTGTTTTTTCATCGGCAACGCCGGATCCGTTTAAAATAGATTGTATCCGCAGTATTTCTGTAGGGATATTGATTACACCGGGAATGAAGAAAAAATTCAAGTTTATCGAAAATGATTCAATCAAGAAACAAGTAGTTGGGGTTACCTGTGAAACCTGTGCAGTTAAAAATTGTTTGGAAAGAGCTTCGCCACCAATACAATTAGAGCAAAAAATGCGCAACGAAAGCACGGATTTAATTGTGCAACAATATATGGCAAAATTCAGTTAGCGAAATGCTGTCTTTAAAAAAAAGCACCGAAAGTTCAAGTATGAATTGTCGGTGCTTTTTTTAGGAATATAAAATTAATCCACCCATTTGTAATAACGAGCACCAATTAAATTAGGAATTTCATTTTCAATTCGGTCTAAAATCCATTCGTTTTTTGGGGTTCTAATGCTGGTTTTTTGTTCCTTTTTGTGTAGTTTATTGTAGGTTTCAAAGTCAATTTCGAGACTTTCTTCTAATGTTTCAAAAAGATTGACCTTAGCAAAGGCTAATTTCCAGTCTTGTTGAATTGTTCCTTCGAAAACTTTTGATTTTGAACCGCTTCCATACGCTAGAAAGCCAAATTTACGGTCGCTTATTTCTTTTTTAGTATCGTAAAAATGAGCCAAAGTTGATAGTAATCCCATGAAAATAGAACCTGTATATAGATTTCCTATTATGGAAGAAGCAATTTCAGCAGGCATTAATTTTTCGTTCACAAACTCTTTGTAGGCATCTGATTTACTGATTTCTTTCAATTTGTTTTGGTATTCTGATGCGTCTTCATTACCAGAAATAGTAGTATTGGAAGCGTCCAAAGCATAGATTTCAGACAACATTCGGCGTCCCTGAAAAGCATAAGGCAAGTGCATGACGATACTTTTCCAGGAATCGTAAACGGTTTCGGTAGTGTTTTTTAATTTTTTGAATGAAAAATAAGCGTCTTTCGTTCGATCCATATAACATTGATTCGAATATTGTCCGTCAAAAACGGGTTGGTCTTTGTGAATTTCAACTTCACTTTCTAAATTTTCAAACCAAGGGTCGTTAGTCGAATTTCCAGTTATTGCTGTTTTCGAAACCGTTCGGTACGGTTTGAAAAAGTCAAAAACTCCTTTTGTGCTGGTTGCCCAATTGTTTTCGAAAGCAATAATTTTTGGATTTGAAGTAATTAACATAGCCAAAGCACCTGCGCCTTGCGTGTATTCTCCGGTAGAATTTAAATCGTATTTTGCAAAATCAGTAGTGACCACAATTGCTTTTTTGGTTGGATTCAATGTTACAAAATCAATACAGTTTTGCATGGCATCAACTCCGCCAATACAAGCAAAAGTAAAATCAACCACATCACATCCTGATAAAGTGTTTTCTCCAAATTTTTGTTCCATCAATGCAATCAAAAACGAGCTTATTGGTTTTGAGCTGTCAATGGCGCTTTCGGTTCCTACATAAATTCGGGCGATTTCGTTTAGGTTGATATTATTGTCTGAAATTAATTTTGTTAATGCATTGGCACCAAAAACAACTGTGTCTTGATGTGTGTCCGGCAATGTCATTTTGATTAAACCCAGTCCTTTTTCCAGTTTTTCAGGTTCGATATTTCTGGCTTTTGCCAAAGTATTTATTGGTAAATGTATTTTTGCAACATCAAAAGAGATGGCGTCAATTCCTGTTTTCATTCTTCAATTTTTAGCTTGTAAAGTTAAAAACGCAGAGGCTTGATACAATTATTTTAGGGACATAAAATGATGGCGCCTGGTGTTTTTATTGATTTAGAAATAAAGAACAATAAAAATTATTGAATTAGTAATTTTGAGCTATTTAGGGGTTGGTTTTCGGTCAATTTCGCGGTCTATTATTTAAGATTTTTTTCTTTTTTGTTTAACTGATTTTCAGGGTGTTTTTGGATTTATGTTTGATATTTAAGGATTTCTTGATATTTTGTGTAAAACACTTTAAAATCATTATAAATAACAGCGAAAAGGTTGTAGTTACTGTCTAATTGCTTTATTTTTGTAGAATTTTTTAAAACAAATTATATAAAACTTATGGCAAAATCTGCATTATTGAAATCGTCAATAGCAAAAAAAGTAGCTATGGCACTTTCAGGACTTTTTTTGATGTTGTTTCTAGCACAGCATTTTTTTATCAATATGACATCGGTCTTTAGTTCCGATACTTTTAATTCAATTTCTCATTTTATGGGAAATAATCCATTAGTTCAATTCGTAATACAGCCTATTTTGATAGTAGGAGTGGTTTTTCACTTTATCATGGGTTTTGTTTTGGATTTCAAAAATAGAAGTGCCAGACCAATTGCTTATGCAAAGAATAATGGAGCGGCAAATTCTTCTTGGGCATCAAGAAATATGATTATTTCTGGTTCAGTGATTTTAGCATTTTTGGCACTGCATTTTTACGATTTTTGGGTTCCTGAAATGGTGTACAAGTATGTAGATGTTAGTCCATTGGATGAAACAAGGTATTTCCATGAACTAGTTGCAAAATTTGAAAGTCCAGTTCGTACAGGATTGTATTGTTTATCTTTTGTATTGTTAGCAATACACTTAAATCATGGATTTAGTTCTTCTTTTCAATCGGTAGGATTCAATAATAAATATTCTAGAGGATTGAAAAATTTCGGATTAGGATTTGCTTATGTAGTTCCTTTCGGATTTATTTTTATTGCGCTTTTTCATCATTTCAATCATTAATATTCAATTATAATGGCATTAGATTCAAAAATTCCAAATGGTCCAATTGCGGACAAATGGACAAATTATAAAGATCATATTAATTTAGTAAACCCTGCTAACAAACGTAATTTAGATATAATTATAGTTGGTACAGGTCTTGCTGGAGGTTCTGCTGCTGCAACTTTAGCAGAATTAGGATATAACGTAAAAGCTTTTTGCTTTCAAGATTCACCTCGTCGTGCGCACTCGATTGCTGCACAAGGGGGAATTAACGCTGCAAAAAACTATCAAGGAGATGGAGATTCAACTTTCCGTTTGTTTTATGACACTGTAAAAGGAGGAGATTACCGCGCACGTGAAGCAAACGTTCACCGTTTGGCTGAGGTTTCTACTAATATTATTGACCAATGTGTGGCTCAAGGAGTTCCTTTTGCCCGTGAATATGGAGGATTATTAGACAATCGTTCTTTTGGAGGTACATTAGTTTCTAGAACTTTCTATGCTAAAGGGCAAACAGGACAACAATTATTATTAGGAGCGTATTCAGCAATGAATCGTCAAATAGGTCGTGGGAAAATAAAAATGCACAACCGTCACGAGATGCTGGATTTAGTTATCGTAAACGGGAAAGCAAGAGGAATTATCGCTCGTAACCTGGTTACAGGAGAAATCGAAAGACATTCTGCTCATGCCGTAGTTATTGCTTCAGGAGGATACGGAAACGTGTTTTTCCTTTCGACTAACGCGATGGGAAGTAATGTTACAGCAGCGTGGAAAATTCACAAAAGAGGAGCGTATTTTGCAAATCCTTGTTACACGCAAATTCACCCAACTTGTATTCCGGTATCCGGAGATCATCAGGCAAAATTGACATTAATGTCAGAATCGTTGCGTAATGACGGACGTATTTGGGTACCTGCAAAATTAGAAGATGCTAAGGCGATTAGAGAAGGGAAATTGAAACCAACTCAAATTGCAGAAGCGGACAGAGATTATTATTTAGAAAGAAGATATCCTGCTTTTGGAAATTTAGTACCTAGAGATATCGCTTCTCGTGCTGCTAAAGAAAGATGTGATGCAGGTTTTGGTGTTAATAAAACAGGAGAAGCTGTTTACCTTGATTTTGCTGCGGCAATTGAAAGATACGGAGTGGATCAAGCAAGATTAAAGCATTTAGACGAGAATGATAAAGCTTTAGTTATTAAATTAGGAACTGAAGTTGTTGCTAATAAGTATGGTAACTTGTTCCAAATGTATGAGAAAATTGTGGATGAGAATCCATATTCAACTCCTATGATGATTTACCCAGCTGTACACTACACAATGGGAGGAACTTGGGTTGATTATAACTTACAAACTACAATTCCGGGTTGTTTCTCTATTGGAGAATCTAACTTTTCAGATCACGGAGCGAATAGATTAGGAGCTTCTGCATTGATGCAAGGTTTAGCTGATGGATATTTCGTTCTTCCATATACTATCGGAGATTATTTAGCGCCAGACATTAAAATGGGGACTATCTCAACAGATTCTCCAGAATTTGAGCAAGCGGAAAACAACGTTAAGCAACAGATTGAAGCTTTAATGAATAACGGCGGTTCTAAACCAGCAGATTATTTTCATAAGAAATTAGGAAAAATCATGTGGGACAAAGTTGGAATGGCTCGTAATGCTAAAGGTTTAACCGAAGCACAAAGTGAAATTGCAGCAATTAGAGAAGAATTTTACAAAGAGGTGAAAATTCCTGGAACAGCTAATAGTTTTAATACGGAACTAGCCAAGGCGCTTCGTATAGCAGATTTCCTTGAATTGGGAGAGTTGTTTGCTAAAGATGCTTTACATAGAAATGAATCTTGTGGAGGTCACTTCCGTGAAGAGTATCAAACGCCAGAAGGAGAAGCACAGCGTGACGACGAAAATTTTGCATATGTTGCAGCATGGGAATACAAAGGTAGCCCTAGCGATGCAGTGTTGCACAAAGAAGAGTTGAAATTCGAGAATGTTAAACTAGTTCAAAGAAGTTATAAATAGTATTTAGAAAAGTCTCGATACTTAATTCTTAATACTTAATACTTACAAAAAAAATGAAACTTACATTAAAAATATGGCGTCAGAAAAATGCCGCTGCAGAAGGAAAAATAGTTGAATATCCAATTGACGGAATTGAACCAGATATGTCTTTTCTTGAAATGCTTGACATTTTGAACGATGAGTTAATCGTAAAGGGAGAAGATACCGTTGCATTTGACCATGATTGTCGTGAAGGAATTTGCGGAATGTGTTCGTTATACATCAATGGTGAAGCACATGGTCCTGACCGTTTGGTTACGACTTGTCAGTTACACATGCGTAAATTTAAAGATGGAGACACTATTTTTATAGAGCCGTTTAGAGCAAAAGCTTTCCCGGTAATTAAAGATTTAGTAGTTGATAGAGGTGCATTCGATAGAATTCAGCAATCTGGTGGGTTTATTTCTGTAAACACATCTGGAAACACTATCGATGCTAATACAATTCCTATTCCTAAACATGATGCTGACAGAGCCTTTGATGCAGCTACATGCATTGGTTGTGGAGCTTGTGTGGCGAGTTGTAAAAACTCTTCTGCTATGTTATTTGTTTCTGCAAAAGTGTCTCAGTTTGCTTTATTACCGCAAGGGAAAGTAGAAGCTGTTGACCGTGTAATGAACATGGTTGCTCAAATGGATGCAGAAGGTTTTGGTAACTGTACCAATACTGGAGCTTGTGAAGTAGAATGTCCAAAAGGAATTTCTCTTGAAAATATTGCCAGAATGAATAGAGAATATTTATCTGCAAGTTTAAAAGGATAAAAATTCAAAGTATATAATTAAAAAACGCATTCAATGTCAAAGTTGAATGCATTTTTTTTGTGCAAAATATCAATCTTAAATTAATCTTTCCATCCCCAAGGTGCTGAAGGTGTTGCGACTGCTTTTGTAATGTCAAATTTTACGGTAAACAATCGGTCTGAACCGATGCGTCTTAGATTATAAGTAAAAGAAGTTTCGTCTAAAGTGATCCACCATACATTTGCGGAAGCATTTGGAATCAAATCACAAGTTTGTTGATCTGCCGGAAAAAACTGAAGCGTTGATGAACCAGAATTAGAGGCTGTTCCACCGTATTGAGTCACTTTATCCTCGGAACCATCTTCGTGGCGGTGGTCGTGTTTCAATTGAATACGGTCATTTTTATAGGTTAACACCCAAGTTCTCGATTTGTCATCTCCTACAAAAAACGGAATTCGAATCGTATTCTCATCGCAATTGCGAACGTGCATTACTAGTTTTTTATCCCGAAAAGTGCCATTGGCAGCTCCTTCTTTGACTTCTCCTTCAAAGGATTTTCCACATTGTTTTTGCAGGTTTTCCCAAAATTGTTTTGCTCCTGATTTTTCTTGTCCAAAAATCAGAATAGAACATAACAGTGAGAAGACAAGAAGTATCTTTTTCATAAAGTTGTTTTTGCTAATATAATGAACTTATGGTATTGTGATATTTCTTATTTTTATAAAAAATAAAATCATGCAAGTCACCCTAATTCAAGCTCCTTTAATTTGGGAAAACCCAAATTCAAATCGTGATTATTTCGAAGCGAAAATCAATTCAATTACTGAAAATATTGATTTATTTGTATTGCCGGAAATGTTTACAAGCGGTTTTACAATGAGTCCTGAAAATGTTGCTGAAACAATGGAAGGGGAAACAATAACTTGGCTTAAAGGATTGGCGAAAGCCAGAAACTGTGCCATTACAGGAAGCTTAGTTATAGTGGAAAACGGAAATTTCTACAATCGATTAGTGTTTGTATTTCCTTCCGGAGAAATGCAGTTTTATGACAAAAGGCATTTGTTTACTTTGGCTGGCGAAGACAAAGTCTATACAAGTGGTGACCAAAAAATAGTTGTAGAGTACTTGGGTTGGAAAATCTGTCCATTGATTTGTTATGATTTAAGATTTCCTGCTTTTTCCAGAAATTCAGACGATTATGACGTGTTAATTTACGTGGCAAGTTGGCCAAAAATCAGAACAAATGCTTGGGATGCTTTATTGAAAGCCCGAGCGATAGAAAACATGAGTTATGCGATTGGTGTGAATAGAATAGGAACTGATGCGAATGGTTACGAATACATTGGTCACTCGCAAGCAGTCGATTTTCTTGGGAATTATGTCTTGGAGCCAGAAGAATCTGAAAGTTCTTTTTTAGTAGTATTAGATAAAGAAAAAATGCTGGAAACCAGACGAAAATTAGGTTTTTTGAACGACAGAGATTCTTTTGAAATAAAAAATATTTAGCTCTAGTTTTTCTTATCAGTTTTCTTGTCTGTTTTCTTTTTAGGTTCGGGAGTGTAAGGAATACTCAAGTCAAAAATTTGATTTACATCCCAGTTGGATCGAACATCGATTTCTTTGGAAAAATAGATCATTTCCTCCGCCTGGCGTCTTTCTAAATAGTTACCGGAATCCCATTCCTTGTTTTTATTAGTGTCATAAATAGCACGTAATGTATAAAGCGCAGGTTCGATTAAATTAAATTCTAACGTGGTGTTTTTTTCGGTGTATTCAGTTGCCAAAACATCGCCCTTTAGATTCGTCAGTTCTACAATGACAGGAAATTGTTTTACATTTTCTAATGTTACGGTAAGATTCCCATAATCAGCAGTGCTTTTAGTGCTTAATTTATATGTTAAAGTGTCATTTGATTTTTCGAAAAAATCAGTTAACGCTCCAGACAAAAGTTCAAAAGTGTAATTTTCTGAGGGTTCCTTTTTAAAGTCAAAATACAATTTTTGATTAAACTCGTCATATTCAGTGGTAAAAGGGACTGCGATTTTTGCATTGTTGATTAAACTTATTTTAGAATTCTCAATTCGAATTAATGGAGTTGAACTTTCTAAAGTAAAACGCTCTCGAAATTTTAAGTTGCCAGTTTGTAAGGCAGAGATACTTAAGGTATCCTTTTTTTGGTCTTTTATTTTAAAGGTGAAATTGGCTTCGTATTTGTCTTTGGCTACAGCCAAATTAAGCGAATCAACTTTGATGGGTTTGTACCAGACTTGTAACGAATCCTTTTTTGGGAATTTAGTAATAATCGTAGACAAGATGTCATTGTTGCTTTTTAGTACTATTTTTGGACTTGCAGCTGCTGAATTCACATTGCCTTCGTATCCCAAGAACAGTCTGTTTCCAGATGCTTGGCTTGGTTTAAAAGTTTTGAAAGGCAGTGTTTCCTTGAATAATTCCAACTCGTAAAGCGTGTCGTTTGGAATAGTGATAAACGCTTTGCTGAATCCTATTTTATCTGTTTTTGGATTGTATTTATTATTGCTGTTGTAGTCTTTCATGGCTACAAGAAGATATTTTCCAGCTTTTAGATTCTCAAAACGAAAAGTCTTTAAGCTGTCTAAAGTATTAGTCACATATCTTGGGT
Source organism: Flavobacterium pasteuri (assembly GCF_048286615.1). Taxonomy (NCBI): domain Bacteria; kingdom Pseudomonadati; phylum Bacteroidota; class Flavobacteriia; order Flavobacteriales; family Flavobacteriaceae; genus Flavobacterium; species Flavobacterium pasteuri. The sequence continues at coordinate 445,910 of NZ_JBLVPN010000001.1, forward strand.
TTTCATTGTAGACTACTGAATCTTTAAAAGTGTCATTCACGTCATACAGCATAACCGAAACGAATGATTCTACTTCTTTATCATAAGCGCTTTTTACAGTTCCGCCAAGGCTTAAAGAGTCGATATAAGCACCAGTTGAAAACACATATTTGAATTGATTGAATGGATTTCCTTCATTATTGTCAGCGATACTTTGGCCAAAATTAAAGCTGTAAGTGGTATTAGGCTGTAATGTATCTTTGATTTTTATAGTAATCGTTTTGCTTGGAGTGGTAGGCAGAATTGACGGTTCATATTTCATTGGTGGTGAAATAATCAATTGCTTGTTAAGATTTTTGAGTTTAATGTTCTCGTCAAAAACTAGTTTGATTTCGTTTCCTTTGAAATTTTTATTGAAATTTTCAGGAAAACTTACTTTTAAAACAGGGGCAATGGTATCTTTCAAACCGCCAGTGATGGAGCCTCTTTTTGCGCATCCAACAATAATTAAAAGCAATAGAAAGAGGGAGTATTTTAAATTGTTTTTCAACATATCAAATCATAATTAGAATCTACAAAATAACAATTATAATTCATGCAATCGAAATTTTTTATAGAATTATTATGAGCGATTTAATTCCGCTTACTTTTCTAGAATGCTTCTCTTTTTTTGTTTTTTAATGTTTAATTTTACATCAAATAAGTTTTGTTAAGGCAGGCTTACTGCTTGAATTTTAAACTAACGTTGAATTGATAGTATAAATAATGAGAAAAATAGAACATATAGGGATTGCTGTTAAAGATTTAGAAGTATCAAATTTAGTTTTCGAAAAACTCTTTGGTGCTCCGGCTTATAAATTTGAAGATGTAGAAACCGAAGGGGTGACAACTTCTTTTTTTATGAACGGGCCCAACAAAATTGAACTTCTTGCCGCAACCAATCCAGAAAGTCCCATTGCCAAGTTTATAAAAAAAAAGGGAGAAGGGATTCATCATATTGCTTTTGATGTTGAAGATATTGTTTCAGAAATAGCGCGTTTGAAAAAGGAAGGGTTTGTAGTCTTGAATGAAATTCCTAAAAAAGGTGCTGATAATAAGCTTGTTGCATTTTTACATCCAAAAAGCACCAATGGTGTTTTGATTGAATTATGTCAGGAAATAAAATAATTTTATTATGGGTAAATGAGTAGTAGTCTAATATTCAGCTGGTTTCTGTTTTAAAAAAACTAATAATGGAACAATGTTCAAATCTAAGTCAAAAATATTTGGAGCAAATGAAAAATAGTGGTAATATTGCACACTCTTAACCGGTCCTATAGCTCAGCTGGTTAGAGCACCTGACTCATAATCAGGTGGTCCCTGGTTCGAGCCCAGGTGGGACCACAAAACCCTTTAAAACAAATGTTTTAAAGGGTTTTCTTTTTTGCTAAAAACTAAGTTGGACTAAAACACGTATCTTTGTTATGGTCTTAGGGATAAGACTTTCGTATTTATAACTGTATAGATTTTTTTATTTCAGTAAATTTACTATTTTTGATGCCGATGAAGATTAAGTCAAATAAATTTTATTTTTTAATCATTTTCCTTTTTGGGATTATGGATGTTTTTGCAGGCCCTGGTGGCTCTGGCCCTCCTGTACCTACGCAAAAAAGTAAACCACCACCACCACCACCAGGATTGTCTATTGATGAAAATGGTGTTATTATAATTGCAATTGCATTGTTATTTGGAATTTATATCGTTTATAGTAATATGTTAAAAACAAAAACCCCAATTTAATTGGGGTTTTTGTTTTTAATATCTAAGGGTGTTATTTGTTAGCGTATAATCGAGAAACGTATTTACCAATCACATCAAATTCAAGATTTATTTTTGTGCCAACTTCGAAGTTTTTGAAATTGGTATGCTCATGTGTATAAGGGATTATGGCTACGCTAAACTGGTTTTTTTTAGAATTGACAACGGTTAAGCTCACGCCATTTACGGTAATTGAACCTTTTTCGATAGTGATGTTGTTTAGTTTTTCATCGTATTCAAAGGTGTAAAGCCAGCTTCCGTCAGTTTGTTCAGCAGAGATGCAGTTTCCTGTTTGGTCTACGTGTCCTTGTACGATGTGTCCGTCAAGTCTGTCGCCAAGTTTCATTGCTCTTTCTAAGTTAACGCTATCTCCAATTTTCCAATCGCCCAGATTTGTTTTTTTTATTGTTTCATCAATTGCGGTTACGGAATAGGAAGTGTCATTGACAGCAACAACAGTAAGGCAGATTCCGTTATGAGCAACGCTTTGGTCAATTTGTAGTTCGCTGGTAATCGATGAATTCATCGTTATTTGAACATTACTGTTCTCTTTTTTTATTTCTTGGATAGTGCCAAGGGTTTCTATGATTCCTGTAAACATTTCTTGTTTTATTTTACTAAATTTGCACTTCAAAATTAGCAATAAATAACGTTAGGTCATGATGAAAAAAGCAGAAAATATAATCGTTGGGATTTCTATAGGAGATTTAAACGGTATTGGAAGCGAAGTTGTTTTAAAAACATTCGAGGATTCTCGTATGTTAGAGTTGTGTACTCCTGTTATCTTTGCTAATGTTAAGTTGTTGTCTTTCGTGAAGAAAAGTTTTCAATCGGCTTCCTTATTACATGGAATTGATAAATTAGATCAAATTGTTCCGGGAAAGATTAATGTTCTCAATCTTTGGAGAGAAGGAGTGGATTTGAATCTAGGGGTAAATGATCCTAAAGCAGGTGAATATGCTATAAAATCATTTGTTGCGGCTACCAAAGCTTTGAAAGATGGTCTTGTAGATGTATTGGTCACTGCACCTATAAATAAGTACAATATCCAGTCGGAAGAGTTTAAATTCCCGGGACATACGGATTATTTAGACCAAGAGCTTGAAGGGAATGCCCTTATGTTGATGGTTCAGGATAATTTACGGGTTGGGCTCTTGACGGATCATATTCCGTTAAGCGAAGTAGCTTCTCATCTTACGGAAGAATTGATTAAAAGAAAAATCGAAACCGTAAAGCAATCATTGATTCAAGATTTTAGTATCAATAAGCCTAAGATAGCTGTTTTGGGTTTGAATCCGCATTGTGGTGATGGAGGTGTTATTGGAACCGAAGATGATTTAATTATTAAGCCAGTATTGAAAAAAATATTTGACAAAGGAACTTTGGTCTTTGGTCCTTTTGCTGCGGATGGTTTTTTTGGAAGTAGTCAATATGAGAAGTACGATGCTATTATTGCGGCCTATCACGATCAAGGATTAATTCCTTTCAAGACATTATCTTTTGGGAATGGCGTGAATTATACCGCGGGTTTGAATAAAATAAGAACGTCGCCAGATCATGGTACAGCTTATGATATTGCGGGGAAAGGAGTGGCTGATTTTAATTCATTCAAGGAGGCTGTCTATCTTGCAATTGATATTTATCATTCGAGAAATCAATATGTCGAAATTAGTGTGAAGCCATTGAAAATAAAAGAAAAACAGTTGTGAACAAAAAAAAGTGAATAACATTATTAGATTTGCAATAATTTTATATCTTTGCACTCCCGAAGTTTAGGGTCAAATTGTTGTTGAAATGAAGAAGACAAAAGAATTTTTAATACCTTTTATAGGATTAAAGCTAGGAAAACATCATTTTGAGTATCAAATAAATAATTCGTTCTTTGAAATCTTTGATTATAATGAATATCAAGATTCAAATATCAAAGTAAATGTAGTTTTAGAGAAAAAAAGTACGCTGTTAGAATTAAGTTTTAAGCATAAAGGGGTAGTAAATGTACCTTGTGACTTGACAAGCGAAGATTTTGACTTACCAGTTAAAGGCAAAATGAATTTAATTGTTCGTTTTGGCGAGGAATATAATAATGACAATGAAGAATTGTTGATTTTACCTCATGGGGAGTTTGAAATAGATATTGCACAATACATCTATGAAATGATAGTATTGTCAGTACCTCTAAGGCGGGTTCATCCGGGTGTTAAAGATGGAAGTTTAAAAACGGAAGCTTTGACTAAACTTAATGAACTTATAGTAAAAGAAGTAAAAAAAGAGAATAAACAAGAAGAAAATATTGACCCACGTTGGGACAAATTAAAGCAACTATTAACGGATAAATAATATAGTAAAATGGCGCATCCTAAGAGAAAAATCTCCAAAACAAGAAGAGATAAAAGAAGAACACATTACAAAGCTACTGTAGCACAGATTGCTACTTGTCCTATCACAGGAGAAGCGCATTTATACCATAGAGCTTACTGGCACGAAGGGAAAATGTATTACAGAGGGCAAGTTGTTATAGATAAATCTGTAGCTGTTGCTTAATACATTTTTGTAAATGATATTCGAACTCTCACATCGTGAGAGTTTTTTTGTTGTTTATAATTTTCATTAAATAAGAAGTTCCAAATCAAATGAGAATGGAATTTTTTTTGTAATTTTCAAGTCTTTTAAAAATTTTTCAAATGGCAACATTTGACAAAAAATAATCGCATATAATGAATACAATTACAGCCGCAATAACCGCTGTTGGAGCCTATGTTCCAGACTTTGTTTTAACTAACAAAGCTCTTGAGGCCATGGTTGATACCAATGACGAGTGGATAACCTCTCGTACAGGAATAAAGGAAAGAAGGATCCTCAAAGAAGAGGGTAAAGGAACTTCTTTTTTAGCAATAAAAGCTGCACAAGATTTATTAGCTAAAGCCAACATCAATCCTCTAGAAATAGACTTGTTGATAATGGCAACTGCAACGCCAGATATGCCTGTTGCTGCAACAGGTGTATATGTAGCAACCGAAATAGGAGCTTTAAATGCTTTTGCATATGATTTGCAAGCAGCATGTTCCAGTTTCTTATTTGGGATGTCAACAGCAGCAGCTTACATACAGTCCGGAAGATACAAGAAAGTGCTTTTAATTGGTGCTGATAAAATGTCTTCTATCGTAGATTACACAGATAGATCAACTTGTATCATTTTTGGAGACGGAGCTGGAGCAGTATTGTTTGAACCTAATTATGAAGGATTAGGTTTGCAAGATGAATACTTACGCAGTGATGGAATCGGAAGAGATTTTTTAAAGATTGATGCTGGTGGGTCTCTACTTCCTTCCTCTTACGAAACAGTAAGAGATAATAAACACAATATTATTCAAGATGGAAAAACAGTATTTAAATATGCTGTAACCAATATGGCTGATTCAAGTGAATTAATTCTGAAAAGAAATAATTTAACTAATGAAAATGTTGATTGGTTAGTTCCTCATCAAGCCAATAAACGTATTATCGATGCAACAGCAAATAGAATGAATTTAGAAGATTCTAAAGTGCTGATGAATATTGAAAAATACGGAAACACAACTTCTGCGACTTTACCATTAGTCCTTAATGATTTTGAACATTTATTCAAAAAAGGAGATACGATAATTTTAGCTGCTTTTGGAGGTGGATTCACTTGGGGATCTATTTATCTAAAATGGGCATACGATAAAAAATAAATTTAAACTAAAAACAAATAATTATGGATTTAAAAGAAATTCAAAATCTAATCAAGTTTGTAGCAAATTCAGGAGTTGCAGAAGTTAAATTAGAGATGGATGATGTAAAAATCACCATCAGAACAACTTTAGAAGGAAATGTAACTGAGACCACGTATGTTCAACAAATGCCAGCTCAAGCTACACTTCCACAAGCAGCAGCACCACAACAAATTGCTCCGGTAGCAGCAGCTCCAGAAGTTCCAGTAGTAGAAAATGCGCACTATATCACCATAAAATCACCTATTATTGGAACTTTTTATAGAAAACCATCTCCAGATAAACCAATGTTTGTTGAAGTAGGTAAAACAATTTCTAAAGGTGACGTACTTTGTGTAATTGAAGCCATGAAATTATTTAATGAAATTGAATCTGAAGTTTCTGGTAAAATTGTAAAAATATTGGTTGACGATATGTCTCCAGTAGAATTTGACCAACCGTTATTCTTAGTAGATCCATCATAAGGAATTATAAATTATGAATCATAAATTATGAATTGGTTTTTATCATCAGTCTTAATTTTAAAAAATTCATAACTCATAACTCATAACTCAAAATAGATGTTTAAAAAAATATTGATTGCCAATAGAGGGGAAATTGCCTTGCGCGTAATTAGAACATGCAAGGAAATGGGTATAAAAACAGTAGCCGTTTATTCTACTGCAGATGCTGAAAGTCTACATGTAAAGTTTGCTGATGAAGCGGTTTGTATTGGACCACCTCCAAGCAACTTGTCCTATTTAAAAATGTCAAATATTATTGCCGCTGCCGAAATTACAAATGCAGATGCAATACACCCAGGATACGGATTTCTTTCTGAAAATTCTAAATTTTCTAAAATTTGTCAAGAACATGGTATCAAATTCATTGGGGCTTCTCCAGAGATGATTGATAGAATGGGAGACAAAGCTTCCGCAAAAGCTACGATGATTGAAGCAGGTGTTCCTTGTGTTCCAGGTTCAGTAGGAATTTTAGAATCATACGAACAAGCCTTACAATTATCGAGAGATTTTGGTTACCCAGTAATGCTTAAAGCAACTGCTGGTGGTGGTGGAAAAGGAATGAGAGCTGTTTGGAAAGAAGATGAATTGTTGAAAGCTTGGGAAGGTGCACGTCAGGAATCTGCGGCGGCTTTTGGAAATGATGGAATGTATCTGGAGAAATTAATCGAAGAGCCACGCCACATTGAAATTCAAGTAGTAGGAGATTCTTACGGTAAAGCATGTCATTTATCTGAAAGAGATTGTTCCGTACAGAGACGTCATCAAAAATTAACCGAAGAGACACCATCTCCATTTATGACAGATGAGTTACGTCAAAAAATGGGTGAAGCAGCTGTAAAAGCAGCCGAATACATTAAATATGAAGGTGCTGGAACAGTAGAATTTTTGGTAGACAAACACCGTAATTTCTACTTTATGGAAATGAATACCCGTATTCAAGTGGAGCACCCAATTACAGAGCAGGTTATTGATTATGACTTGATTCGTGAGCAAATTATGGTTGCAGCTGGAATACCTATTTCTGGAAAAAACTACTTGCCACAATTACACGCGATCGAATGCCGTATTAATGCAGAAGATCCTTATAATGATTTCCGTCCGTCTCCAGGAAAAATCACAACATTACACATGCCGGGTGGACATGGAGTTCGTTTAGATACTCATGTGTATTCAGGATATACTATCCCACCAAATTACGATTCAATGATCGCAAAATTGATTACTACAGCTCAATCTCGTGAGGAAGCGATTAGTAAAATGAGAAGAGCCCTGGATGAATTTGTAATTGAAGGAATAAAAACGACAATTCCGTTTCATAGACAATTAATGGACGATCCTCGTTATATTGCAGGAGACTATACAACTGCATTTATGGATACCTTCAAAATGAACGACCCGGAATAAAAAATACTTTTCTTTAAGTAAAAAACCTTGCAGCGATGCAAGGTTTTTTTGGCTTAATCATTTCTGCCTGATTTCCAAAGTAGCTCCGGAGTAATTACATTTTGTGCAATAGCATTTAAACACATCATTAATAAAGGTATAAGCAGTATTTTTTTAGTTTAATAATTGATTTTTTTAAGCAATAAAATTAGCCAATTTAATTTGATGTTTTTTCGTTTTTAACACTTGCTTTTAGTCTCGTTAATCCAGAATTTTCGGGAGAAATCCTTTTGTTTTTTTCTTTAAAAAAGAAAACAATACTTCACACTACTTTTATTTTAATTCGATTTCAGTGAGTTTATTTACAACGGATGGTGGGATTAGCTTCTGAAATAAATTCAGAATAAATCTAAAAAATTATTATTTTTATTAAAAAATTGAACATGGATTTGAGCTATTGGGAATTAAAAAACTGGTTTACTGATGTAGATTATACTATCACAGGAAGCGGTATTGTAGGTTTGCATGCTGCGTTACGCTTGCGTGAAAGATTCCCCGAGAGCAAAATTATAGTCCTGGAAAAAGGAATATTACCGCAAGGCGCTAGTACTAAAAATGCTGGTTTTGCGTGTTTTGGAAGTCTTTCAGAAATCATAGATGATTTAAAATTCCACTCGGAGGAAGAAGTGATTCATCTAATCCAAAAACGTTGGAAAGGTTTGCAATTGCTGCGAAAAAGACTCGGTGACGACACGATAGACTTTAAACCGTATGGCGGATATGAGTTGTTTTTAAAAGACGACGAAAGTTGTTACAGTGAATGTGTTGGGAAATTGCCCTTCATCAATGAAATTTTAAGACCACTTTTCAAAGCCGATGTTTTTGCCAAGGAAGTAGACCGTTTTGGGTTCAACGGGATACAGGAATATTTGGTTTTCAATCCTTTTGAAGCACAAATAGATACCGGGAATATGATGCAGGCGTTGTTGAAAGAAGCAGTTTCTAAAAATATTTTAATTCTAAACCAACAAACCGTTACTTCTTATTTCGATAAGGGAAATGGAGTGGAAGTGGCACTTGGTGATTTCAGTTTTAGTACTAAAAAAATATTGTTTGCGACGAATGGCTTTGCAAATGCATTGACAAATGTAGCCGTAAAACCAGCCAGAGCACAGGTTTTAATTACCGAGCCTATTAAAAATTTAGATATAAAAGGAACTTTTCACTTGGATAGAGGGTATTATTATTTCAGGAATATTGGCGACAGAATATTATTGGGTGGCGGAAGAAACCTGGATTTTGAGACAGAGAACACAGCAGAATTTGGGCAAACAGAAATCGTCCAAAAAAAATTGGAACAATTATTAAAAGAAGTAATTTTGCCTCATCAGGATTTCCGAATTGCGCACCGTTGGAGCGGGATCATGGGTATTGGCAACAGCAAGTATCCAATCGTTTCACAACTGTCTGATAATGTCTATTGTGGTGTACGTTTGGGCGGAATGGGAGTAGCAATAGGAAGTTTAATCGGAACAGAATTAGCAGATTTAGTATAATGGCAACGAAAATAACACCAAGAAAATCAAAACAACCCGTTAAAAAAGAACCTATCTCTTTTATGAGCAAACTAACTCGTTTTTTATTCAAAGTATTTTTATGGTTCCTCGGACTCTCTTTGTTTTTTGTGGTACTTTTTAAATTTGTTCCGGTTGTGTTTACGCCTTTAATGATCATTCGGGGGATTGAAAATAAAACAGCCGGAAAAGAAGTTTTTTTCAGCCACGACTGGGAACCTATTGAAAACATCTCGATGAATCTTCAAAAAGCCGTAATCGCCAGTGAAGATGGAACGTTCCTGAAACACAATGGTTTTGATTTTGTCGCGATGCAAAAAGCGTATAAAAGCAATGAAAGAGGACGAAGAATAAAAGGAGGAAGCACCATATCGCAACAAACCGCCAAAAATGTATTTCTTTGGCAAGGCCGAAGTTATTTGAGAAAAGGACTTGAAGCGTATTTCACTGTTTTAATTGAAATTATTTGGGGTAAAGAACGCATCATGGAAGTGTACTTGAATAGCATCGAAATGGGAAATGGTGTCTATGGAGTACAAGCAGCCGCAGAACATTGGTATAGAAAAGGAGCTTCCAGTCTCACGCCGATGCAAGCAGCAGGAATTGCAGCAATTTTACCCAATCCAAGAAAATATTCGGCAACCAGTTCTTCTTCTTATATCAACAGACGAAAAGCTAAAATTGTACGTGTGATGCGACAAGTAGGGAAAATAGATTATTCAAAATAGTTTATAGCAGTCTTATAACACAATCAAACAATTTCTAAAAATAAAAAACCGTAAACTCTTAATTAAAGATTTTACGGTTTTGTTTTGTGGAGAATATCGGATTCGAACCGATCACCTTCCCGAATGCTTTCGGGACACTCTATTCAGATGATTCTTTTGATATTAAAAATTCAATATATTTTCTACTTTTCTTCTTTTTGATTTCCATTTCTCTTTGTACAGCCAATGAGCGTGAATCAAAACTTTCAAAATAAACCATTATCCAATCTTTAGCCACTTTTGTGTAAGTACTTCTGCTATTTAAATGGTCATTAAGTCTATTTTCAATATTTTCACAGGAACCAGTGTAATATTTGTCTAAAGTTTTAGAGAAAATGATATAAGTATAAAACATAGGATTTAAAATAAAAAAGCCTCACATCTCTGTAAGGCTTGATTTTACTGGTGGAGAATACCGGATTCGAACCGGTCACCTCTTGCCTGCCAGGCAAGCACTCTAGCCAAATGAGCTAATCCCCCCAATATTATTTATAAAGTAATTAAGAACTTCGAACTAATCGCCCTCCCGAAAGCTTTCGGGATACTCTAGCCAAATGAGCTAATCCCCCAAACGTGTTCACAAATATAGCATATAAATTTTCCAAAAAGCAAATTTCAAAATACAAATCCATTCTATTTGAAAAAAAGTCAAATCCTCCTTTACTTTTTTTAACTTTACATCAAAATCCCCGCTATGGTATCAGAAAACCCAACAGGTTCGCTCTTCACAACAATCGAAAATAGAATTGCAACCGTTTCATTTGGTCATCCTTCGAGCAATTCTTTTCCAAGAGAATTATTGAATCGTTTAACAAATGAGTTCGCTATTTTAAGCACAAATCCAGCCGTTTCGGTGATTGTTATAGAAAGTGAAGGATCGGGAGCTTTTTGTGCAGGCGCTTCTTTTGATGAACTTTTGGCTGTTTCTGATGAAACAGCAGGAACCCAGTTTTTCTCTGGATTTGCGCATTTAATCAATACGATGCGTTCGTGTTCCAAGCTTATTGTGGGCCGCGTTCACGGAAAAGCAGTTGGCGGCGGCGTAGGAATTGCGTCCGCTTGTGATTATACTTTGGCAACAAAAAATGCATCAATAAAACTATCAGAATTGGCAATAGGAATTGGTCCCTTTGTAATTGAGCCCGTAGTTTCTAAGAAAATCGGAAAGACGGCAATGACTGAAATGACGCTGGCAGCTCACGAATGGAAAACCGCTGAATGGGCCGCAGCCAAAGGATTGTACGCCAATACTTTTGAAACCGTTGAAGAACTGGATGCCGCAATAGCCGATTTCAGCGCTAAATTATCCAGTTATAATCCCGAAGCTTTACTGGAAATGAAAAAAGTGTTGTGGGAAGGAACGCAACATTGGGATACATTGTTGCTAGAACGCGCCGCGATTTCGGGAAAATTGGTATTGTCTGATTTTACCAGAAAAGCGTTGTCCCAATTCAAAAAGTAATTTTTTTTAGGAGCTATTTCCTGCTATCCGTTACAATCTTTTATTACCCTGTCAGGGTTCGAAACCCTGACAGGGTAATAAAAGGATTTTCACTCCTATCAGGGCTAGTTCTCAGTGGAATCCGAACATTTTTTTGTCTAATTTTCGTTTTGTTTACATTTAAGAAATTATGTTTCATCAAGATCTTAACTTAATTTTTCTTAATGGTTTAATTATTATGTTTTTTATGCCTCTTTATAAAACTTCGTGTAATAATTACTTAAAATCGTTTGCCCTACATTTCCAGCCTATTTCTCATATCAATTTGCTAAATTTGCATCAAAATTAAACTCCGATGAGCAATATCAGAATTACAAAACAATTTAGTTTCGAAACCGGACACGCCTTGTATGGCTATGACGGGAAATGTAAAAATGTTCACGGACATAGTTATAAATTGTCAGTAACGGTAATTGGAACTCCAATTACGGATCGTTCCAATGTGAAATTTGGAATGGTGATTGACTTTACGGATTTAAAGAAAATTGTAAAAGAAGAAATTGTAGATCAATTTGACCATGCAACTGTTTTTAACGGAACGACACCGCATATCGAATTGGCAAATGAATTAATGAGCCGAGGTCACCACGTTATTTTGGTAGATTACCAACCAACAAGCGAAAACATGGTCGTTGATTTTTCTCAAAGAATTATCAGCCGATTACCGGAAGGAATTGTTCTTTTCTCCTTAAAACTACAAGAAACCGAATCTTCTTTTGCAGAATGGTTTGCCTGTGATAATATGAAATCCATACTGTAACTTCATGCAATTACCCAATAAAAAAAAAATATATTTCGCCTCCGACCAGCATTTTGGCGCACCAACACCTGAATTGAGTTTTCCGAGAGAACAAAAATTTGTGGCTTGGCTCGATGATGTAAAAGGCGATGCCGAAGCTATTTTTTTATTAGGCGATTTATTTGATTTTTGGTTCGAATATAAAACCGTAGTCCCAAAAGGATTTATTCGTGTTTTAGGCAAACTCGCCGAAATCCGAGACAGCGGAATCCCTATTTATTTTTTCGTGGGAAACCATGATTTATGGATGGAAGATTATTTCCAGGAAGAACTGAATATTCCCGTGTTTCATGACAATCAAGAATATACTTTTGGAGATAAAACATTCCTTATTGGCCACGGAGACGGAAAAGGTCCCGGAGATTTAGGATACAAACGCATGAAAAAGATATTTACAAATCCGTTTTTCAAATGGCTTTTTAGATGGCTTCATCCGGATATTGGCGTGAAACTGGCGCAATACCTTTCCGTAAAAAACAAATTGATTTCTGGTGATGAAGATGTGACATTTCTTGGCGAAGACAACGAATGGCTGATTCTGTATTCCAAAAGAAAACTGGAAACCAAGCACTACAATTACCTTATTTTTGGCCACCGCCATTTGCCTATGAAAGTAACCGTAGGTGAAAATTCTGAATACGTCAATCTTGGTGACTGGATTACGTATTTTACCTATGGCGTTTTTGATGGTGAGAATTTTGAGATTAAAAAGTATTAAGCTCTAATTCATTCCCTCTCCATACAAATATTCATCCAGATTTATTTTAAACAAAGTCCCTTCCACCAAATCTTTTACGGCATCTAATTCTTCCATGGAAACGGCCAAATCAATTTGGGAACAAGGCGTTTTTAGTAAAAATTTATGGCATTTGTTTTTCAGTTCACAATCCTCGCAACATTTATTTTGGAAATAGCTGTCCTCAATACAGCGCTTAAATAGTTGCAATTCCTGTTGGGTAAAATAAAAACCCATTTCTCTAAAAACCAGTTGGACTTTGTCCAGTACAATGCCATTATCCTTTCTCCAGTAAAAAGAAGTGCCTAAATTGTTATGATATATTTGTTTTATTTCTTGCATCTGTCATCAGTTTGAAACAAATATAAGTATTATTTATATTTATTCTAAATAATAAAACATAAAAAAGACATAAAAAAGTCGGTAAGTAATCTTGAGATTATTTTACCGACTGGCTGTAGGAAGTGTTTTTTTCTAAAAAAAATCTATTTATTACTCGCTCTTTTCATGTTCCTCAACATCTTTTTGCAAGTCCAGTTTTCTAAAAGTAGGCGATACGGTACCGGTAATAAATACGGTAATCAGTGTCATGCTTCCGCCAAAGACCACTGCGCTAACAGTTCCCATAAGCTTTGCAGTTAATCCGCTTTCAAAAGCTCCTAATTCATTGGAAGAACCCACAAATATAGAATTCACAGCTGCAACTCGACCTCGCATGTGATCGGGAGTTTTCAATTGCAAAATAGTTTGGCGTATCACCACCGAAATTCCGTCGAAAACACCGCTTAAAAATAAAGCAATAACTGATAACCAAAAAATTGACGAAAGTCCAAAAACGATAATACAAATCCCAAACGCAAAAATTGCCGACAGCAGTTTCATACCCGCATTTTTAGTAAAAGGAATATAAGCAGAGATTATCAACATCAAAAAAGCGCCAACAGCAGGAGCGGCTCTCAAAACACCAAATCCCTGTGGTCCCACTTTCAAAATATCCTGTGCAAAAATGGGTAATAGCGCAACGGCTCCACCAAAAAGAACGGCAATCATATCCAATGATAAAGCACCTAAAATCGTCTTATTGTTGAAAACAAATTTTACGCCTTCTTTCAAACTTTCCATAATGGGTTCACCAATTTTTGGATTCAAAATAGGTTTTGTTGCTATACGGGTTAAAGCGATTAAAGCAAAAAGTGAACATCCCAAAACGATGGACATGGACCAATGAACGCCAATCCAATTAATCGAAAACCCGGCTACTGCAGGACCTAAAACGGAACTTATTTGCCAGACAGAACTACTCCAGGTGGCAGCATTTGGGTATATTTTTTTAGGAACAATCAATGCCAAAAGAGAAAATATCGTTGGGCCAAGAAAAGCACGCACCAATCCTCCTAGAAACACGAAAAAGTAAATGGAGTATAAAATAGTTTGGGTAGAAAAATCTTTGATAAACGGTGGCCACGTAAATAAAAACAAGCCCAAACTAATGATTGAAAACCCTAAAATACATTTGAAAAGCAATCCTTTTTTCTCCTTTTGATCAACAATGTGTCCGGCAAATAATGCCATCGAAATAGCTGGAATAACTTCCATTAATCCTATGATTCCTAATGATAATGGGTTTTTGGTCAAACTGTAGACTTCCCACTCAATGACGATAAACTGCATGGACCAGCCAAAAACCATGGCAAAACGTAATAGTAAAAAAATATTGAATTCTTTATAACGCAGTGCCGAATAAGGGTCATTTTTTTTCATAGCAACAGAATCATTGTTTAATATCTCGCAATCGCAATTGCAAACTTAATTTGCCTTTCCATTCGTTCTCATCGATGCAATACACGGCTTGAAAAGGTTTTTGATGGGTAGTCACTTCGATTTTGTTTCCCAAATTAAAACCAATTGCAGCGAGACCTTCAGAGTTGTTTTGTTTAACAAAAAGTTTTAAATGTTCGTCTTCCTGTCCAAGCGGTTTCCCATAACCGGTATCTTTGATGTTTCTGGTCAGGAAAATTGGCGTCATATTTTGCGGTCCGTACGGTTCAAATTGTTTCAGGATTCGAATTAATTTTGGGGTAATTTCCGCAAAATCAATCTCGGCATCAACCGCAATTTCTGGTGTCAACATATCCGGATGAATGGTTCTTTCGACTTCTTTTTCGAAAGCATCTTTGAAGATTTGATAATTTTCTTGCTTCAAAGTCATTCCTGCAGCATACATGTGACCACCAAATTGTTCCAAATGTTCGGTACATGCTTCGAGAGCATTATACACATCAAATCCTTTTACGGAACGTGCCGAAGCGGCATATTTATCGCCACTTTTGGTAAAAACAAGTGTCGGACGATAATAGGTTTCTATCAATCGGGAAGCGACAATCCCAATCACACCTTTGTGCCAATCCTCTTGAAAAACTACCGAAGTAAAACGTTCTTTTTCATTATTTTCCTCAATTTGTTGTAACGCCTCTTTCGTGATTAATTTGTCTAAATCCTTTCGCTCTGAATTGTACGCTTCAATTTCGGAAGCAAATTGTTGGGCTTGCTCAAAATCAAATTCGGTTAATAATTCCACTGCATGGTTGCCGTGTTTGATGCGTCCGGCAGCGTTTATTCTGGGAGCGATGATGAAAACAACATCGGTAATATCTAAGGTTTGTTTTTTTATTTGGTGAATGATGGCTTTGATTCCCGGTCTCGGGTCGGTGTTGATGACTTGCAATCCAAAATAAGCCAGCACCCGATTTTCTCCGGTCATCGGGACGATATCAGCAGCAATCGCAGCCGAAACTAAATCCAGATACGGAATCAAATCATCGATTGTTTGGTTTCTGTTTTTCCCCAATGCCTGAATCAATTTGAAACCTATTCCGCAACCGCATAATTCATCATAAGGATAAGTGCAGTCGTCTCGTTTTGGGTCGAGAACGGCAACGGCTTCAGGTAAAAAATCTCCCGGTCTGTGGTGATCACAAATGATAAAATCGATGTTTCGTGCTTTGGCGTAAGCCACATGATCGATAGACTTTATACCGCAATCTAAAGCAATGATGAGTGAAAATCCATTGTCATCAGCAAAGTCAATTCCCTTAAAAGATATTCCATAACCTTCGTCATAACGATCGGGAATGTAGGTCGCCACGTTTGGATAATAGGTTTTTAAATAGGAAGAAACGAGTGAAACTGCGGTGGTTCCATCTACATCATAATCGCCAAAAACAAGGATATTTTCCTCGTTTTCAATCGCTTCTTCGATTCGGGCAACTGCTTTTTCCATATCTTTCATCAAATATGGATCGTGCAAATCATCTAAACTTGGGCGAAAAAACCGTTTGGCATCTTCAAAAGTTTCGATGCCGCGTTGCACTAATAAAGTGGCTACAAAATCCTCAACATTCAAAGCTTTCGCCAAATTTTTCACGGTATCTTCGGAAGGTTTTGATTTAAGGGTCCAACGCATATTGGTTTGGGATTTTAGATTTTATTAGGAATTTTTTGTCAGGTCGAGCGCAGTCGAGACCAATTGATGTGTCTCGACTGCGCTCGACCTGACATCGAATTGTAATTTTTATTTCATTACTAAAGCACTTCCGTAAAATGCAATTCCATCCCAACCGGTTTTCATGAAATTGCGAATGTTTTGATGATCAGTTCCGTTTGGATTTTGTAAAACATCTTCGTAATAATAGGCTCCAAAACAAGCTAATGTTTCTGCTTCTGATAGATTTTGAATTTCGGCAAAAGCAAATAATTTACTAGAACCTGAATTTTCTCCAGCTGCATTGTGTTGCAAACCATTCTCAAATGCTGTGGGTGTAAAGTCGTAGTTTTCTTCAATTGTTGCAATGGTTTCTGCAAAAGTGATGAATTCGGGTGTCTGCTTTAATTTTTCTAAAAAGGATTCTAAATTCATGGTGTTTTTATAGGTTATTCTTCTTCTGAAAATTTACTTTTTTTAGGTTCTTTAGTGATTGTTTTTCCGCTGACCACAACTACAATTTCTCCTCTTGGCGCTATTTTATCAAAATGAGCGACCACTCCTTTAACTGTTCCGCGAACATTTTCTTCGTGCAGTTTGGATAATTCTCTGGAAACCGATATTTGACGGTCTTCGCCAAAATAGGTGATGAATTCCGCTAAAGTCTTCACTAATTTATGGGGAGAAACATATAAAATCATCGTTCTTGTTTCTTCCGCTAATGCTAAATATCGGGTTTGACGTCCTTTTTTGTCAGGCAAAAACCCTTCGAAAACAAATTTGTCATTGGGTAAGCCGCTGTTGACTAATGCAGGAACAAATGCTGTTGCACCAGGCAAACATTCTACGTCAATTCCGTTTTCAACACAAGCGCGAGTCAATAAAAAACCCGGATCCGAAATGGCAGGCGTTCCCGCATCGGATATCAAGGCGATATTTTCTCCGGCTTTCAATCTCGAAATTAGATTCTCGATGGTTTTGTGTTCGTTGTGCATGTGATGGCTGTACATGTGTGTGCCAATCTCGAAATGCTTTAACAATTTTCCGCTCGTACGCGTGTCTTCGGCGAGAATCAAATCGACTTCCTTAAGAATCCGAATCGCTCGAAAAGTCATGTCTTCGAGATTGCCGATAGGCGTAGGAACGATGTATAATTTTGACATAGATAAAATAATTAAATACAAATTCTGTAGAAAATCTGTATTTGTTCAAATGTATATTCAGAAAATTTAAGGAAGTTTACAAGAATTTCTTCTCTATAATATCCATAAAACGTTCCTCATATTCTTGTTTTCCTTCCCAGTTATTATAGTCCGGTTTTACCATTTCCTGAATGAAATCTCTGGTTTCGTAGAACGTATCAAACGTGATTAATTGATTTAAAACGCGGTTGTAATCTTCGCTGCTGTTTCCAAAAAGGTGTTTTATAAAAGCAATTCGATCATTTAAATCGATATTGATTCCTTTGGCTAGTTTTTCGTTTAACGAGACTGTTTTTGGATCAACGGCTTCCTCTTTGACTGGTACTACTTTTTCTTCCTCTGCAATAATTTCTTTTGGAGTTTCGATTACTACTGCAGTAGGAATATTTTCAATTTGTTGTACTTTTACAAACTGTGTGTCATGGTAATTTCCGCCCAATAAATCTTCGAAAGAAATTTGTACCGGTTCCATTTTCTTAGGTACTTCCAGGTCTGTTTCTACTCCCTCTTCTTGTGATAATTCAAAAGCCGGAGTGAATGGAGCCGTTTCAGGTTCTGAAGTTTCTTCTTCCTCAGCAATTATTTCTTTCTCAATAATTGGTTCTTCTTCCGCGGTTACTTCTTCATTAGAAATTGTTTCTTCCAAAGGTGTTTCAACGGTTTCTTCTTCCGCAATAATGGTTTCTTCTTTTTCTTCTTCCGGAGTTACTTCTTCATTAGAAATTATTTCTTCCAAAGGAACTTCAACAGTTTCTTCTTCCACAATATTTGTTTCTGATTCAGATTCATCAGTTGTTGTTGCTTGTTCCAAAGGCGTTTCAGCAATTTCTTCGACAACAGTTTCTTCGATTACTGCTTTAGCTTCCGGTTGAACCGATTCTATTTTATTAAAAATGGATTCAATTTTCTGCTCTATTTCAGCAGCACCAATAGTTGGTTTTGCCTCACTAAAGTGTTCGTCTACAAATCGTAAGACAGAAAGTTTTTCATATAATTTCTGCGTTTCCAGATATAATTGATTGATGTCAGATTTATTTTTTAGTTGTAATACTCTGTGTGCAATGCTGATTAAATCGGCTTCCAATTTTTTTTTCATAACTTTTGAAATTATAGTGTGTTAGGCGGGTCTTTTTTATAAATGTCTTCCTAGTTTTTGTTTAGCATAAGGAAGAAGGAACCTTTGCTCGCGTTATTTATTTTTTAAATAAGAGCTCGCGAATCTCCGATTTAATAAAAATGTTATACTTTTGAAACGACGTAAAAGTATAAAATTTTTATGTCGGTTTTATCCATTACAAAGTAATAAAAACTATTCATTTTTTAAGTCAGAAAAATACAAAATGTTTCTCGAAAATACAGTAAATCATAAAGAACAATTTGGTTGGATCGAAGTCATTTGTGGCTCCATGTTTTCGGGTAAAACCGAAGAATTGATCCGTCGTTTGAAAAGAGCGCAATTTGCCAAGCAAAAAGTAGAAATTTTTAAACCGGCAATCGATACGCGTTATGATGATGAAATGGTGGTGTCGCATGATGCTAACGAAATTCGCTCCACGCCTGTTCCTGCTGCCGCAAATATTGCTATTTTGGCCCAAGGTTGCGATGTTGTAGGCATTGATGAAGCACAGTTTTTTGATGATGAAATTGTCAAAATTTGTAATGATTTGGCTAATCAGGGAATCCGGGTAATTGTTGCCGGATTAGATATGGATTTCAAGGGAAATCCTTTTGGTCCGATGCCCGCATTAATGGCCACTGCCGAATATGTGACCAAAGTGCATGCCGTATGTACCCGCACCGGAAATCTGGCGAATTACAGTTTCCGTAAAACTGACAATGACAAGCTCGTCATGTTAGGCGAAACCGAAGAATACGAACCGCTGAGTCGTGCCGCGTATTATCACGCTATGAAGAAAGATCAGGAGTAGTAAAATATTATTTAGAAGAAACCCTTTCAAAGTTTAAACTTTGAAAGGGTTATTTTATAAAAAAGGGGAAACTTGTTTAAAACAAATTTCCCCTTTTTAGTATTTTTAAATTCTAAATTACATCTTCTTTCTCATTCTCGCTACCGGAATATCAAGTTGTTCTCTGTATTTTGCAATCGTTCTTCTTGCGATTGGATAGCCTTTCTCTTTCAAGATTTCGGCCAATTGATCATCCGGAAGTGGTTTTTTCTTGTCTTCTTCTTCAATGGTGTTCTGAAGAATTTTTTTGATTTCCAGTGTAGAAACATCTTCGCCTTGATCATTTTTCATCGCTTCCGAGAAGAATTCTTTTATCAGTTTAGTACCATAAGGCGTTTCCACATATTTGCTGTTTGCGACGCGTGAAATCGTAGAAATATCAAGACCTACCATATCAGCAATATCTTTCAGAATCATTGGTTTCAACTTGGTTTCATCACCATCCAGAAAATATTCTTCCTGATAATGCATAATCGCATTCATGGTTACAAAAAGCGTTTCCTGACGTTGGCGTATCGCATCGATAAACCATTTAGCTGAATCCAGTTTTTGTTTGATAAACTGCACCGCATCTTTTTGCTGTGCTGATTTATCACGGGAATCCTTGTAGGTTTGCATCATTTCCTGATAATCTTTGGAAACATGTAGGGAAGGAGCATTTCGGCCGTTTAAGGTCAATTCCAGTTCACCGTCCACAATTCGGATGGCGAAATCAGGAACCACATTTTCCGTTATTTTGTTGTTTCCGGTAAACGACCCGCCTGGTTTTGGATTCAGTTTTTCTATTTCGTGAATCGCTTTTTTAAGTTGCTCATTAGAAACATTGTATTTTTGTAATAGCTTGTCGTAATGTTTTTTGGTAAACGCATCAAACTGATTTTCGATAATATCAGTGGCTAGTTCTACGTATTCCGTTGGTGTTTTGTGTTTCAATTGCAACAACAAGCATTCCTGTAAATCACGTGCTCCTACACCGGATGGTTCGAGTTCATGAATCACCTGCAACATTTTCTCCACCATCTTTTCATCAGTGTAAATGCCTTGGGTAAACGCCATGTCATCTACCATATCTGGAACGCTTCTGCGGATATAGCCCATGTCATCAATACTTCCTACCAAAAATTCTGCAATTTCACGCTCTTCATCATTCAGAATAAAAGTATTCAACTGATTGATTAAATCTTGGTGGAAACTAACCGGTGCTGCAAAAGGCGTTTCACGATCATCATCGTCATCGCTGTAATTGTTAGCCTGTGTTTTATAATCCGGTGTTTCGTCGTTGCTTAAATATTCGTCAATGTTGATGTCTTCGGCTTCAATTCTGTCTGATTCTGAATCATCATAATCGTCATAATCTTCGTTTTCGAACTCGTCCTTTTCATACTCATCTTCTTCTTTTCCGGCTTCCAAAGCTGGATTTTCGTTCATTTCTTCCAATAAACGTTGTTCGAAAGCTTGCGTAGGCAATTGAATTAACTTCATCAGTTGAATTTGCTGTGGAGATAATTTCTGTGATAACTTTAAATTTAAGAATTGCTTTAGCATGTTAGTTTATTTGGGTATCCGTTTATTTGGTTATTTGGAATCGAATCCACAAATAACCAAATCTACAAATTAACTTTTTATTAAAATTCCGCATTCATTGGCGTTCTTGGGAAAGGAATTACGTCACGAATGTTTGTCATTCCTGTTACAAATAATACCAATCTTTCGAACCCAAGTCCAAACCCAGAGTGAACCGCTGAACCGAATCTTCGAGTATCAAGATACCACCACAATTCTTCTTCATCAATTCCTAAGGCTTTCATTTTTTCAACCAAAACATCAAAACGTTCCTCTCTTTGAGAACCACCTACGATTTCTCCAATTCCTGGGAAAAGGATATCCATGGCACGAACTGTTTTTCCGTCTTCGTTCAAACGCATGTAAAATGCTTTGATATTTGCCGGGTAATCAAACAAGATTACCGGACATTTAAAGTGTTTCTCCACCAAATAACGCTCGTGTTCTGACTGTAAATCAGCACCCCATTCGTTGATGATATAGTTGAATTTTTTCTTTTTATTTGGTGTACATTCTCTTAAAATATCAATTGCTTCGGTGTATGAAACACGTTTGAAATTGTTTTCCAAAACAAAGTTTAATTTGTCAAGCAAAGCCATTTCGCTTCTTTCAGCAACTGGTTTCGATTTCTCTTCATCCAATAATCGTGTTTCCAAGAATTTCAAATCCTCCGGACATTTGTCCATCGTGTATTTGATTACATACTGAATAAAATCTTCAGCCAAATCCATATTGTCATTTAAATCATTGAAAGCCACTTCTGGCTCAATCATCCAAAATTCCGCAAGGTGACGCGAAGTATTCGAATTTTCAGCTCTAAATGTCGGTCCAAAAGTATAAATCTGTCCTAAAGCCATCGCAAAAGTTTCTCCTTCTAATTGTCCCGAAACCGTAAGATTGGTCTCTTTTCCGAAGAAATCTTCTTTATAATTCACTTTTCCATCTTCGGTTCTTGGCGTTCCGTCAAATGGCAAAGCAGTAACTTTAAACATTTCACCGGCACCTTCAGCATCCGATCCCGTGATAATTGGGGTGTTCACATATACAAAACCTTTCTCCTGAAAATAACTGTGAACCGCATACGATAATACAGAGCGTACTCTCATAATCGCTCCAAACATATTAGTACGAACTCTTAAATGTGCATTTTCGCGCAAGAAATCTAAGCTCGGTTTGTTTTTAGGTTGTATCGGGAATTTCTCCGCATCTGAATCTCCAAGGATTTCTAGTTTTGCCACCTGAATTTCAAATTTTTGTCCGGCACCTTTACTTTCTATCAAAATTCCTGTTACAGATATTGCTGCTCCAGTCGTAATTCTCTTTAAAGTCTCGTCTGGCGTGTTCTCAAAATCGACAACACATTGTATATTATCAATGGTCGAGCCATCGTTTAAGGCAATAAATTGATTGTTTCTAAAAGTTCTCACCCATCCTTTTGCATTTACTTCATGAAGCGTTGTTGTGCTGTTTAGTAAGTCTTTAACTTTTGTATGTCTCATTTTATGTATATAGTTGATATTAAAAATTGTCTCGTAACTGAACTGCAAATATAAATGATTTGTTTGTAATTGTCACGGTGAGAAATGAAGCATTCTAACGCTGTTTCTGTTTTTTGGAGCTCTTTCCCGCTATCCATTACAATCTTATTGTTTTTGGCAAGCAAAACAATAAGGATTTCCATTTCTATCAGGGCTAGGGAGTAGTGGTTAAAAGAATATTTGCTTTTGTTTTGTCATTCTGAAGAACAAAGAATCACTGTTTGGTTTGCAATTTGTGAGGATTCTTCCTTTGTCAGAATGGCAAATTATAATTGAAAATTACGGTTGCAATTTTATTTGCAGCCACTTTGAAAATCAAAATTTGAAAAACCGACTAACACTTTGTATTTTTGCCACATGAACGACAATTTTGTAACAGAGTATTTTGGTATTGGGATTCAAAACGGTAAAACTCCTGAGAACTTGGGTGTATTATGGCGCACAGCACAAAATCTTGGTGCAAGTTATATTTTTACAATTGGTAATCGCTACGCGAAGCAGGCTTGCGATACGCATAATGCTGTAAAGTCCATCCCTTACTTTCATTATGAAACTTTTGAAGATTTCTATAAAAACTTGCCAAAAGGCGCTCGCCTAGTAGGTGTCGAATTAGATGAAAATGCAACTGATTTAGAAACTTTTGAACATCCAAGACGTTGTGTATATCTATTGGGTGCTGAGGATAATGGGCTATCGAAAGCAGCCATTGCAAAATGTCATTACCTCGTAAAATTCAAATCGGAGAAAAGTTTAAACGTTTCTGTTGCAGGAAGCATTGTTCTTTATGATCGTGGACTTAATAAACCAAGATCATAAAAAAATTCCCGCTCTGAAAAACGGGAATTTTAGTAATTGATTATAGCTTTTTATTGATTATTGTCCATTTCTAGAATTAAATTAGCAATAAGAGCGGTCCATCCGGTTTGATGCGAAGCGCCTAAACCTTTACCGGTATCTCCATCAAAAAACTCATAGAAAAAATGCTGGTCCTTAAAATGCTCTTCATTAGAGAAAACATGATTTGAATCATCAGCATGGTACTGGTATTTTCCATTTTCATCTCGTTCAAAAAGTTTGACTAGCCTTTTTGTTAACTCGTTTGCAATTTCATTTAAGTTAAGTTTATTTGAGGAACCAGTTGGGAATTCATACAAATAAGTAGGTCCGTAAAAAGTGTAATATTTGCGTAGAGATTGTATGATCATATAATTCAGTGGCATCCAGATAGGTCCACGCCAATTAGAATTTCCCCCAAACATACCAGACCTGCTTTCGCCAGGTTCGTACTGAATTTTATGATGTCCTTCTCTTCCAAAAACAAAAGGGTTGTCTTTATGATATTTAGAAAGAGATCGAATTCCATAATCCGATAGGAATTCCTTTTCGTCCAGTAAGCGAATTAAAAGATGCTCTAGTCTAAAACCACGCATAATCGAAAATAGAAAATTACCATCTTTGTTAGCAGTTTCTAAGTTGGATATTAATGAGGCTAGATCCGGACGAGTTCTTATAATTTCGTTTGCTCTTTTTTGAAAATCTTTCAATTGTTCGAATAGCTCTTTGTGCATAATTTCTACAGCGAACATTGGAATTACGCCTACTAGGGAACGAACTTTCAAGCGTTCTGTGCTGCCATCAGACATTTCAACAACATCGTAATAAAAATTGTCTTGGTCGTCCCACAAGGAAAGATCTTTTTTTCCTATGTGATGCATTGCCCATGCAATATTGAGGAAATGCCTGAAAAACTTAGCTGATATTTCTTCGTAAATTTTATTGGTTTTGGCTAATTCAAGTGACATACGCAACATGTTTAAGGAAAACATGGCCATCCAGCTCGTAGCATCAGCTTGCTGCATTTTTTTGATTCCTTCCGGCATGTGGTTGCGATCAAAAACGCCAATATTGTCTAATCCTAAAAAGCCACCTTCAAACAAATCTGTTCCACTGGTGTCTTTTTGATTGACCCACCACGTAAAATTCACGAGGAGTTTCTGGAAAGCAGTTTCTAAAAATTCAGTATCGGTTTTACCAGTACGTTTTAAGTCTTTTTCATAAACAGTCCATACTGCCCATGAATGAACAGGCGGATTCACATCACTAAAGTTCCATTCATAAGCGGGAATTTGGCCATTAGGATGCATATAGCTTTCTTGTAGTACTAGTAGGAGTTGCTGCTTAGCAAAATAAGGGTCAATTTCAACAAACGAAGCCATATGAAAAGCAAGATCCCAGGCGGCATACCATGGGTATTCCCATTTGTCAGGCATCGAAATTACGTGTCTGTTTGTCAAATGTTTCCAGCTGGCATTTCGTTTGTCTGAGCGATTTGGAGGTGTCTCTTCTGGTCCTCCATAAAGCCATTTGAATACATCATAATAATAAAATTGTTTGGTCCACAACAATCCTGAAAAAGCATCTTTTACAATTTTTTGTTGCTCTTTAGGAATTTCCGCGCTTATTTTTTCGCTGTAAAATGTTTCACACTCCTCTTTTCTAGCTTCAATAACAGTATCAAAATCAGTAAAAGGATTTTCCAGCGGCACATTACTCAACCGTATTTTTACGATTTTTTCTTCTCCTGGTTTTAAAACAAACTTGTGCCAAATGGCAGCTTTAGTTCCAAATTTTTCTGGGTTTACGGTAGGTTCATCGCTAATAACGTGGTTATTGATTCCATCTTTTACAAATTCATACTCATTAGGAGCATTGTATATGCGCTTGTTGTTGGTTTCGTTTTCACAAAAGAGTTGTTCTCCTTCGAGATGATATAAGTAATAGGATCCGTTTCGGCTACTAGTGGATAGGATAGTGTTATTTGCAACAGATTCCATATTTGGTCGTGGATGTCTATCGTTGTGTTTCCAGAAATTACGAAACCATAAATGTGGAAGTACATGAATTGTAGCGGTTGTTGCACCTCTATTGATTACTGTAATTTGCATCAAGATATCATCAACATCTGCTTTTGCATATTCGATAAAACAATCAAAATATGCATTATCAGTAAAGCTAGCTGTATCTAATAATTCAAATTC
Source organism: Flavobacterium pasteuri (assembly GCF_048286615.1). Lineage (NCBI taxonomy): Bacteria > Pseudomonadati > Bacteroidota > Flavobacteriia > Flavobacteriales > Flavobacteriaceae > Flavobacterium > Flavobacterium pasteuri. The sequence continues at coordinate 471,490 of NZ_JBLVPN010000001.1, forward strand.
TGTTTCTTCCCGACTGCGTCGATTTTTTACAATTAACTCTTCGTAAGGAAACTCGTTTTGAGGATATTTGTAAAGATATTTATTATAGGAATGAGATGGTGTTGAAACTTGATGAAAGTATAGTTCTTTTACATCTTCACCATGATTACCTTGATTATTGGTTAAACCAAATAAACGTTCTTTGAGTATAGGATCTTTTCCGTTCCAAAATGCAGGAGCCAAGCATAGTATTTCACGAGAATCACAAAAACCGCCAATTCCTTCTTCGCCCCATCTGTAGGCGTTACTTCGAGCTCTATCGTGGTTTATGAATTCCCAAGCATTACCATTTTGGCTGTAGTCTTCACGAACAGTTCCCCATTGTCTTTCGGCTAAGTACGGCCCCCATTTTTTCCAATTTCTGTAATTATCAGAAACGGCTAATTTTTGTTCCTCAGAAATGTGGTGCGTCATATTTTGCAGTCTTAGTATTATTTGTGAAATTAAAAAACAGAACTGTTGCTCTTAAACAAATAGCACAGGAGTTTTTTTATTCTATTGTAAGTTTTCTGTTCTTCTATGCTTGTAAAAATAAGTTATATTTTTCAGCAGAACGAAATCAGCGGTTTACTATTGTTTAATTACCTACCAATGGCAACTTTATTTAAATATCTCGTAAATTTTGAGGTCTTAATTTATCAATTTTTGTTGAAAATAAAATAAAATTACCCCAATAATATGGGTAAGAAACACAATGCGTGTAAATAGAAAACGTTTTTGTTTTTTGTGAAAAACAGAAAAAACGTCATGTCTCCAAGATTCTGGCGGAAAAATAGTTCTTAATTATCCAATTTTTTTCTTTTCTAAATCGTCAATTTCGGCATCACTTGGTTCGATGATATCAATTTTGGGTTCGATAAAATCTTGTTCGTTGGCCAAGGTTTTGTTCAAGGTTAGTACCAAAGCTGGCAACAACATCAAATTTGAAAGCATTCCGAATAATAATGTCAACGAAATCAATCCGCCAAGTGCAATTGTTCCGCCAAAACTGGACAACATAAACACCGAAAATCCAAAGAACAATACAATAGAAGTATAGAACATGCTCAAACCGGCATCTGTAAATGTGGCGTAAACGGATTTGCGGATTTTCCAGTTATTTTTCTTTAATTCCTCACGGTATTGGGAAAGGAATCTCACAGTATCATCCACCGAAAGTCCAAATGCAATTCCGAAAACTAATATCGTAGATGGTTTCAATGGAATATCCAGAAAGCCCATGATTCCTGCGGTTAACATTAACGGCAGTAAATTTGGAATAATAGAAACCAGTACCATTTTGAACGAACGGAACATAAAACCAATCAAAAACGCAGTCAGGAAAAAAGCAAATGCCAGCGAAGAAAGTAAATTGTCCAGCAGGTATCCGGTTCCTTTTTGGAAAACCAAAGCTTTTCCGGTGATAGTGACTTTGTATTGATCTGACGGGAAAATTTTATCGGCTTTCTTGCGAATTTCAGCTTCAATTTTGGCAATATTATCGCCGTTTTCATCGCGCATGAAAGTCGTGATTCGGGCAAATTGTCCTGTGGAATCCACGTAACTTTTCATCAAATTATCTTTAGAATTTTTGGTGGCATTTTTAGCATAGGACAAGATGAACGACTGTTCTTGTGAACTTGGTAAATCGTAATAATCGGGGTTCCCGTTGTAATACGCTTGCTTGGAATATTTTACCAGATTCACAATAGAAATAGGTTTAGATAATTCCGGGATTTCGTCAATGGTTTCCTCCAGTTCGTCCATTCGCCTCAGCGTAGACAATTTCATAACTCCTTTTTTGCGCTTGGTGTCAATCATGATTTCGAGTGGCATCACACCATCAAATTCTTTTTCGAAGAAAAGAATGTCTTCAAAAAACGCTTCTTTTTTAGGCATATCTTCAATCAAACTACCGGAAATGCGCATTTCGTAGATTCCTATAATACTAATTACAAGAAGAACAATGGAAACGACATAAATTGAAAAACGATTGTATTTTACATTTCGCAGAATCCAATCCATGAAAAGTTTTACGTAATTGCGGTCTAAATGCTCAATGTGGCGTTCTTTAGGAGCTGGAATATAACTGTGAAAAATAGGGATGACAATAATGCACAAAAAGAAAAGTGCCATGATATTGATAGAAGTAACCACACCAAATTCTAATAATAATTGATTGTTTGACGCCACAAACGTAGCAAAACCAATCGCTGTAGTTAGATTCGTCATTAAGGTAGCCATTCCCACTTTGGTGGTGACACGTTGTAAAGCTTTGACTTTATTGTGGTGAATTTTATATTCCTGATGGTATTTATTGGTCAGGAAAATACAATTCGGAATCCCGATTACGATAATCAAAGACGGAACTAAAGCCGTTAAAACCGTGATTTCGTAATTCAATAAGCCTAAAAATCCAAAAGACCACATCACGCCAATAATAACAATAATCAATGATATTAACGTCGCTCTAAAGCTTCTAAAAAAGAAAAAGAAAAGCAGTGAAGTAACTAATAATGAAGCTCCAATAAAGATGCTAATTTCATCAGTAATGGTTTTTGCATTCAGCGTTCGGATATACGGCATTCCTGAGACACGCAGGTCGATTCCGGTTTCTTTTTCGAATGTTTCAACCGCGGGAACTAATTTTTCAAGGACAAAATCTTTTCGGGCTGCCGTGTTTACAATTTTCTTATCCATGTAAACGGCCGAACGTATGCTTCCAGATCTTTTATTGAATAGTAATCCTTCGTAAAAAGGCAAATCATTAAAAAGTTCTTTTTTTATTTTTTGAAGATACGCGGGGTCAACGGTTTTGCTTTGGTCCACAAAAGGAACCAGTTCAAAGGTTTCCAGCGAATCATTTTTTTGTAATTTCTTTAAGTCATTTAAGGAAACCACTAAATCAACCGCTTTGTCTTCTTTCAGCGTATTCATCATTTTACTCCAAGAAGCATAGGCTTTTGGGGTAAATATGGCGTCATCTTTTACACCGATGATGACCAGATTTCCTTCTTCGCCAAATTTATTCAAAAAGGCGTTGTACTCTATATTTACAATATTGTCATCCGGTAATAAATTGGCTTCGGTAAAAGTGAAGTGGATATTTTTCCATTGTAGTGCTAATAGCCCAGTTATCACAACAATAATGGATAACATTAAAATTCTATTTCTAAGGACAATTCGGGCTATTAATTCCCAAAATCCTAAACTAAACCACTTGATCATATTTCCTGTTTAACGTCGGTAAAGGTAGTTAAAACCGCTATAAATCATTTGTTTTAACGGAAACTTTTTAAATGTAAATGCCAATATTAACGCAACTTTATTTTATTTGTAATTAAATATTTTTTTGAGATATAATTAATACATTTGAATTCTCATCGTCATGGTTGACAGTTGAGAATGCTGACATAAAATAGTATATGAAGAATTATAAAAACACAGTTTTTTATTTGGTGATAACAGGCGGTTTTACTGCTTTGATGTATTGGATTATAACCAAAGGGAAACGTTTAGAAGTGGCAGAAACAATAGTTACACCTGAAAGCGGAAAGGGTTCTTGGGGCGATTTTCTAACTTCGATGCAACACAATTTTCAAGATCCTTTGGCTATTCTTTTGGCTCAAATTATAACCATAATCCTTGTTGCCCGTGTTTTTGGATGGATTTTCAAGAAAATTGGTCAGCCCTCCGTAATTGGGGAAATTATTGCTGGAATTGTCCTCGGGCCGTCTTTATTGGGATTGTATTTTCCGGAATTTTCTATGGCTTTATTTCCCGCTGAGTCCTTAGGGAATTTAAAATTTTTAAGTCAGATAGGATTAATCCTTTTTATGTTCGTCATCGGAATGGAACTCGATTTGAAAGTGCTGAAAAATAAAGCTAATGAAGCGGTGGTCATCAGTCATGCGAGTATCGTAATTCCATTTGCTCTTGGGATTGGATTGGCTTATTTTGTGTACAATCGATTTGCTCCTGAAGGGGTTAAATTTCTTTCCTTTAGTTTGTTTATGGGAATTGCGTTGAGTATCACCGCATTTCCGGTATTGGCTAGAATCGTGCAGGAACGAGGAATTCATAAAACGAAACTTGGGGCGATTGTCATTACTTGTGCTGCTGCCGATGATATTACGGCATGGTGTATTTTGGCGGTGGTAATTGCCATTGTCAAAGCAGGAACTTTCGTTAGTTCTTTATACATCATTATGTTGGCAGTGCTTTATGTTATAGCTATGATTTATATTGTAAAGCCATTTCTAAAGCGAATTGGAGATTTATATGGTTCAAAAGATACTATTATCAAACCAGTTGTGGCCATCTTTTTTCTGGTGCTTATTATTTCGTCTTATGCTACCGAAGTGATTGGGATTCATGCTTTATTTGGAGCGTTTATGGCAGGAGCAATTATGCCTGATGTTCCAAAATTCAGAACCATATTCATAGAAAAAGTAGAGGATGTGGCGTTGATACTTTTACTGCCTTTATTCTTCGTATTTACGGGTTTGAAAACAGAAATTGGTCTTCTAAACGATCCGTATTTATGGAAAGTTACTGGTTTTATTATTTTGGTAGCTGTAGTTGGGAAATTTTTAGGAAGTGCCTTGGCAGCCAAATTTGTTGGTCAGAGTTGGCGTGACAGTTTAACAATAGGCGCTTTGATGAATACTAGAGGTTTGATGGAATTGATTGTGTTGAACATTGGTTTAGAGCTTAAAGTTTTGACTCCAGAAGTCTTTACCATGATGGTGATTATGGCGCTGGTCACTACTTTTATGACGGGACCGGCTTTGGATTTAATTAATTACATCTTTAAAACTAAAGATGGAGTTGAAATTATAGAACAAACAAACCATAATAAATACCGAATTTTAATCTCATTTGGTAACAATGAAAAAGGAAAATCCTTGTTGCGATTAGCCAATAGTTTGATGAAAAAACAGAAAAGCACCTCTAGTATTACCGTGATGCATTTGTCTTTAAGTGACGAAGTGCATACTTTTAACATGGAAGACAAAGAAAAAAATAGTTTTTATCCCATTGTTGAAGAATCCCAATTGTTAAAACAGGATATTACCACCATTTTTAAAGCAACGATGGATATTGAAACTGAGATTGCTGATGTAGCCAATCAAGGCGATTATGATTTGTTACTGATAGGTTTAGGGAAATCAATATTTGAAGGTACCATTCTTGGAAAAGTAATCGGTTTTACCACCAGAATTATCAATCCGGATCGTTTGATTGATAAGTTCACCGGAAAAGAAGGTTTGTTTGAAAACTCTCCTTTTGACGAAAGAACCAGACAGATTATTTCTAAAACCAAAATGCCAATCGGGATTTTGATTGATAAAGATTTGCAGCACGTTAACCATGTTTTTATCCCTATTTTCAGTCCCGAAGATTCTTTTGTGATTGATTATATTCAGAAATTAGTGTACAATAATAACTCTAAAATTGTCATTTTGGATGTAAATGGACATCTTACGACGAACTTTGTAATGAATAGCGCTGTTGATTCTTTGGAACAAAAATATCCAAATAATATAGTTCTGATAACCGACAAAATAATTAAAGAGGAATTTTTGGCGCAGCAGGATTTAATGCTGATTAGTCTCGAAAGTTGGAAAGCGCTCGTGGATTCTAGAAGTGATTGGTTGAGTGGCGTTCCGTCGGTATTAATTTTAAAACAGTAATATGAATTGGGTATTATTAATTATTGGCGGTCTTTTTGAAGTGGGTTTCGCTACTTGTTTAGGCAAAGCCAAAGAAACTTCAGGAACGACATCAGCATTATGGTTGGGCGGATTTTTGGTTTGTTTGACAATAAGTATGGTGTTGCTTTATAAAGCCACACAAACATTGCCAATTGGGACTGCTTATGCGGTTTGGACCGGAATTGGAGCAGTGGGGACGGTTCTTGTTGGAATTTTTGTGTTTAAAGAACCAGCTGATTTTTGGCGCATATTTTTCATCACCACTTTAATCAGTTCTATTATTGGACTGAAATTCGTTTCGAGCCATTAAAGCCCCAGATTAAGAACGAAACTTATTTTTACCGCTATGTTATCTTGAAATTCACTCAGTTGATTGGGTCCGTAACGGTAAAATCCGCCTAATCCCAATCCATTGTAAATTTGGTTCAGTTCTATTCCAGATTCGAAATAACCTTTGTCCAAGGTTTTGTAATCCAATCCAACATGTTGTTCGGGTTTTCGTAAATTTCCCCAAGCCACTCTTGAAACAAGAACTAAGGAAGGTTTTACTTTTTTGAATAATGTTACGCGGCTAAAGCCATGTTTGAATTGAAAATAAGCATATTGACTGGAGAAAAATTCATTAAAAAACATAGTTTCAAAACTGTTTTTTCCAGCAAAAGTGATTCTCTGCATAATAGTTTCTTTGGTAATATTATTAGGAGACGTATTGTACAAATGTGTCAGCGGTACATCGCCAAGAGCATAACCGGCTTCGAAAAGTAAACTTGTTTTTTGCCCGTTTAGATATTTTTTTTCATACTCAGTTTTGAAATCAAATTTGCTGAATTCAAAATCATTTTGCATAACCTTAGGCAGGGATTGTGTGTATTGAAAAGTGAATTTCGGGAAGCGTTTTTCTACTTCAATTCGTCCCGTAGGCGTTTGCATATAATCGCTAAATGGATTCCAACGCAAAGAAACCATTGCGGTGGTCATAACATAGCTCGTATATAATTTCTCGTTGAGGTTGTATATATAATTAAATTTTGGTTCTATTGCGGCACGGGAAAGCTCCCAGAAACTTTCTGTTTTAGGAATAATTTTGGTTTCTATAAATGTTTTCCAACTTACATAATTGTAAAATGTACTGATGTTTATAGGTCTTGGATCATAGATTTTGAATGCTTTTTTATCAATTGTAAACACGGTGCTTGCAATTTCTCGAATGTCATCAGTATAGGAAACACCAATCCACGAATTAGAAAATTTACCTACGCGAGTTGCCATCCCTAAATTATATTTGAAATTACCATCCTTAGTTCCATAAGCGGTGTAGCCTTCGATTCTGAATTTTTTTGAAAATTGTTCATTAGTGACTCCGCCAATTCCCAATCTAAATCCTTCGTAATTATTATAACTAAATAATTTACGTAAGTCTAAATCGAATTTCCCAATAGGTAAGTATCCATTGATGATTTTTCGGCCAAAACGGATGCGACTTTCAATTCGTTTTTTAACTGAAATACTGTCCAAAGCCAAATACGTTTTTTGGCTTCGGCTGTCTAAACTGTCTTTTCTGTAGGTGTTCCAAAAACCTTCTGGTTTGTTAATCGCATCGTCTTTGATTTCGATATAAATTGCCGATTTTTTAATTTTTATTGGAGTATTATACTGAATTTCAAAATTATTTGTGTGCGAAAACAAATATGTAAAATCAGAGGCAACCTTTTTTCTTTCTTTAAAATCTTGTTCTACATCGCCATCAAATTGGATCGTTCCGCCAAGGATTTTTATATCGTCATCATTCTTGCCTTTTACAATTTTAAACGTTTTGTCCGTTGGGAACCATAATTTTTCACTTGGAATGTACTTAAAATCATGAATTCCGCTAATGTCAAGAACGCCTTTTATGCGCATTACCGCTTTGGCGACAGCAAAGTTATTTTGGTCAATATAAAGTACGCCTTCCAGTCCTGATGCTTTTCTTTTTTTCTTGTTTTTGAAGTAAATCATATAGGTATTTCTACCGTCAATGATAAGTGAATCCAAGAGTTTGTAGTTGTAATCGTTTAGCGCATCATTTGCAATTGGACTGTTGTACTTGGTTTCAAAAAGCTCGTAGCTGGAATCGTAAATAGAGAAAGACTGCAAGTTAAAAGCAATGATTTCATAAACAGGTTGTTTGAAACCCGCCATTTTGGTGCCTAATATTGTTTCTTTTAATGTACTATTTGAAAATTGATATTGTGATACTTTTTCGGTTTGAAAAAGATGTTGTTTACTAATGATGTCTTTAAATTTATAATCAGACGAGTCAATTTTTGAGAATTGTTTTCCAAAAGACTTTTGTACAAAAACAGAATCGATTCTTCCATCAATAGAGTCAGGATTTGCGGTTACAATGAGTTTATTGTAGGATTTAAACTCAAAACTGCGGAGCTTTTTTTGTGGATTATTGTTGTCTTTGTTTTCGATTGTCTTTCTGATAATTGCCAAAGCCGGGTTTTCATTTGAAATTTTCACTTCATTCAAATTATCCGTTTTTTGGGAAAGAACAACTACATAATAATTTTTGTTTTTTTCGATGGTAATCCTAGCTTTGGTAAAACCAATATAAGAAATATCAAAAGCTGTAAAGGGAATTACAGTTATAATACTAAACTTTCCATCGACATCGGAAATGGCATTTAGGCCGTTATTTGTGGTAATCGTGGCAAACGGCAACGGTTTGTTGGTAGTAGATTCTTTCACAATTCCATTGACCTGAAATTGCGCCTGTAGCGAAAGCGTTAAAAAAAAGAATAACAAACACAATTGCTTCATAAATAGGGTTTACTACAAAACGGGTATAATCTCATTTTGGTATTGCAAAAATAGCAATAAAAAAATCCGTCTCGTTATACTAACAAGACGGATTTTTAATATAGTTTGAAAGGAAATTACACCTTCATAATTTCAGCTTCTTTCACTACTAAAAGTTCATCAATTTTACGGATAAACGTATTGGTTAAGTTTTGAACTTCTTCTTCGGCACTTTTACAAATGTCTTCTGATGTTCCTTCTTTTTCTAATTTTTTAATATCTGTATTTGCATCTTTTCTTGCATTTCTAATACCCACTTTAGCATCTTCGGCTTCTACTTTGGCTTGCTTAGCAAGATCGCGTCTTCTTTCTTCAGTTAATGCGGGAACGCTTATGATAATTACATCACCGTTATTCATTGGATTAAAACCAATGTTGGCAACCATAATTGCTTTTTCAATTACTTGCAGCATATTTTTTTCAAAAGGTTGCAACGTGATTGTTCTGGCATCAGGAACACTAATTTTTGATACCTGAGAAAGTGGTGTAGCAGATCCGTAATAATCTACAAAAACACTTCCAAGCATAGCCGGAGATGCTTTTCCTGCACGAATATTCAAAAATTCTTTTTCTAAATGCGCAATAGAACCTGTCATAGATTCTTTTGTACTATCTAATATAAATTCAATTTCTTCAGTCATAATTTAGATCTTTGGATTTTTAGATTTTTAAATCTTTAGACTGTCTGACAATCTAGAAGTCTAACAATCTAATTTGTCTATTTATATATTTACTACGGTTCCTATATTTTCGCCTTCGCAGATTTTTAATAAGTTTCCTACTTTATTCATGTCGAAAACAACGATTGGTAATTTATTTTCCTGACTTAATGTAAATGCAGTTGTATCCATTACATTCAATCCTTTTTTAAGGACATCTTCAAAGGAAATGAAATCGAATTTCACAGCCGATGCATTTTTTTCTGGATCACAATCATACACACCATCCACGCGAGTTCCTTTTAGGATCACATTGGCATTAATCTCAATACCGCGCAAAACAGCAGCTGTATCCGTTGTGAAATATGGATTTCCAGTTCCGGCTCCAAAAATCACAATTCTTCCTTTTTCAAGGTGACGATCCGCTCTTCTTTTAATGTATGGTTCTGCTATGGATTCCATTTTTAATGCCGTTTGCAAACGGGTTTTCATTCCTTTTTCTTCAAGTGCTCCTTGTAGTGCCATTCCATTGATTACAGTGGCTAACATTCCCATATAATCTCCTTGAACTCTGTCCATTCCTGCACTTGCTCCTGCAACTCCTCTAAAAATATTTCCACCACCTATTACAATAGCGATTTCTACTCCTTTATCATGAATTTGCTTGATCTCATCGGCATATTCAGCTAATCTTTTTGGGTCAATTCCGTATTGCAGGTCGCCCATTAAAGCTTCGCCACTTAGTTTTAGAAGAATTCTTTTGTATTTCATGTGTGTGTTGAGTTGATTGGTGCAAATATAGAATATTCTTTTTTTTTAAAATAATGTTGCTGAAATTTTATAAATTAAGTTTTTCGTATGCTTTTTTTGCGGCTTCATAGCCAATATTGAAAACGGCATCCATCTTCACTTTATTGGTTTCAAAGGTGCTGTAAAGACACAAATCCTTTGGTTCAATAACCCAATCGCAAATATTAAATTTATGCAGGTTTGAATTTGCCGAAAGAATGTCAAAGGCTCGTGTGGTTACTGCTTTGATAGAATTGAGATCTTTAGCTTCAATTTTTTGAATCGGACTCACATAAACACCTATTAATGTATCGCATTGCCCTTGTAAAATATCAGTGGGAAAATGATTTAATATTCCGCCGTCACTGAATATTTTTCCTTTAATTTCATACGGTGATAAAATTCCGGGAAATGCAGATGAAGCTAAAATGGCATCGATGATTTTTGTTTCCGGATCAAATATTTTTAATTTTCCGCGAACCATATCTGTTGCCGTAATTTGAATCGGTATTTTCAAATCGCCTAATGTGGCATCCTTAAAAATACTATGAAAATAAGTTTTGAACGATTCAGAATCAATTAATCCTGCTTTTTTGAACGTTAAATGCTTCCAATGAAAAAGGTATATTGATTTAAAAAATTCTAGAATTTCTTCGGGAGTTTTCCCCCAAGCATACATGGTGCCTACAATTGAACCTGCACTTGTTCCTGCCATTTGAGACGGACGGATGTTTTGTTCTTCTAAAAATTTAATCACACCAGCATGGGCTATCCCTTTAGAACCTCCGCCAGAAAGCACTAATCCTATCGATTTTGTTTTTAAATCCATCTTTTTTATTTGTGATAAAATTACTCTTTTTGTGGAATTGAAAGTGACATATGTCATATTTATGCTCCAATTTTGTGGTAACTTTGTGAAAACAAATAATTCATTATGAAAATTCCAGTAGCTAAAGCATTGTTTAATAGTTATTCCTATTCTGAGTATAGAAAACTAGTTTCAGATTTATTGCTCGAAGGAAAGTCAACCGGTAACGAACAATCTGATGATTTAAAACATTACAGTGAGTTAAATGAAACCCGAATGAATCGTTTGGATAAAACGATTAAAATTACCGATGAAAATAGTCTGGAATTAAAGAATTTAAAAAGCGAATACATTTGGTTAGTAATTTCAGAAGGTTGGTGCGGTGATGCAGCCCAACTGTTGCCAATTATTAATAAAATGGCAATTGATTCCGGTAATATAGAATTGAAAATTGTTTTGCGTGATGAAAATGACGAATTGATGAAGTTGTTTTTAACCAATAAAAAAAAATCAATTCCAGTGATGGTGGTTGTAGATAAAGAAACAGGAAGTGTTCTAGGAAAATGGGGACCAAGACCCAAAGGTGCAACGGATTTAATTACGGATTATAAAAAGGAATTTGGAGTTATTGATGAAACTGCAAAAACCAACTTGCAATTATGGTATTTGCATGACAAAGGAATTAGTACTCAAGAAGAAATAATTAATTTGATGCAAAATCTTTAATAGAAAAGCATATTTGGCTATAAGTTTCTCTATATCAAATAATTATTTTTTTGTATTAAAAAAATGTAAATTATTGATTTACAATTAGTTCTGCTATTTGATTTACTTTTTTTTGGTGTTTAAATATATTGTTTCACAATTTAATTAACATCGCTATGAAAAAGCTATTTGAAAAGTTTTATGATTACTTGTCTAATTTACTATTTGGAGGTAATAACAGACCTCATTATTAAATTCATTTGGCCTAGCCAAGTAGAAAAAAGAGTATGGATTAACAGTACTTTAATTTTAGAAAAAACACATAATAAATTCAAGTTTGTATTTATCATGTGTTTTTGCTTTTTATTCGAATTGAGCCTTAGAAAGTATTCTTTAAAAAGTGATTAAAGAAATTCCGAAACTGATGCTTCCGGTATCTTTTTGATTATTAATAGGAATCGCGTAATGGCTTAGTTCAATAAATATAATTAAATCGTCAGGTGTTTGAACACCCAAACTTATTTTTTTATAATCTCCCATTAAATCCCCGCGGCCTAAAGCAATTGCTTTTCCTAAACCTAGTTGTAGTGTGATTCTTGTATTATCTCCAATTTTAGGGCTTAACTTTAAATTAGCAAAAACTGGAACAATAACTAATTTATCAGTCCATTTCCAGTCTATTCCAGAATTGATTCCCAAAGCAATCCATTTGTTGTAATGCAATCCATAGCCTATTTTACTATTCAGTCCATCGGGCAGGAACCAAGAGTTGTTTTTGTTGCCATTCGCATCTGTTTCTCCACGTTCCGGATTTCCTTTAATAGGGATGGCTACATCAAATTGAATGTAGGTAAATTTTTTATTTTGAGAAAAAGCAGAAAAACTAAATAAGAACGCTATTAGGATTAAAAGTCTCAAAATATTAATTATTTGGCACTAAATTTTCCTCGAATGTTTCAGCAGCTATAGCTTGATTTACGTCGTAATCTCCAATTTTGGTTCGTCGTAAAACAGTTAAGTGTGAACCGGAATTCATTGCTTTTCCAAAATCAAAAGCCAGGGAACGAATGTAAGTTCCTTTGCTGCAAACCACTCTGAAATCTATTTGTGGAAGTGCGATTCGAGTAATTTCAAATTCGTGAATGGTTGTTTTTCTGGTGGCAATTTCAATGGTTTCTCCTGCTCTGGCATGTTCATACAAGCGAACGCCATTTTTTTTTATAGCAGAATATATAGGTGGTTTTTGGTCTATTTCGCCCAGAAATTGTTTGACCGTTTCATGAATTAAAGCTTCGTCAATATGTTCTGTTGGGAAAGTTTTGTCGATTTCCGTTTCTAAATCATACGAAGGCGTTGTGGCTCCAATATAAAAAGTTCCAGTGTATTCTTTGGCTTGACCCTGAAGTTCAGTGATTCTTTTGGTGAATTTTCCGGTACAAACTAATAACAATCCAGTTGCCAAAGGATCCAAAGTTCCGGCGTGACCAATCTTGAATTTTTTTGGCAGATTCAGTTTGGTTATTAAAGCCCATTTCAATTTATTTACCGCCTGAAAAGAAGTCCAATTCAAAGGTTTGTCAATGAGTAAAATTTGTCCGTCTTGGTAATCTTCAGCTGTCTTCAAAGGAATTTATTTAAAGTATGAAAAGTAAATCAGTAAAAAGATTCCTACTATTATTCGGTACCAACCCCAAGGCTTAAAGCCGTATTTTTTGATAATTTCAATGAAGAATTTAATGGCTATAATGGCAACGATAAAAGCAACCACGTTTCCTATCAAGAACAATTGTATATTTTCGTTTGACTTTAAAATCAATTCGTAGCCTTTCATTTGTGAAGACTCATAAGTTTTCAAGAATACAGAATAGCACGTTACTGCCATCATCGTTGGAACCGCTAAAAAGAAGGAGAATTCCGCTGCAGCGTGACGTGTTAACCCTTGTTGCATACCGCCAATTATGGAAGCGGCAGAACGACTTGTTCCGGGCATCATTGCTAAACATTGCCAAAAACCGATGGTTACTGCTTTTTTAATGGTAATGTCTTCTTCTTGAAGAACCGTTGGGCTTTGAAAACGACTGTCTATGAAAAGTAAAATTACGCCACCTAAAATTAATACAATCGCAATAGGAATAGGATCTCCAAGAACTGCTTCAATCTTATCATCGAATAATTTCCCTAAAACCAAAGCTGGAATTACGGCGCAAATAAGTTTTATGTAAAAGTTGATAGCTACACTTTTTGAAGAGAAATCGAAAAATTTCTTCCAATACAAAGCGACAACAGCCAGAATGGCTCCAAATTGAATGGAAACCTGAAATAGTTTCACAAAATCATCTTCTTGAATTCCAAAATAAGAACTTAGAAAAACCATGTGAGCTGTTGAAGAAACAGGAAGATATTCTGTTAATCCTTCGATAACAGCAATTAAAAATGCTTGTAATGTATTCATTATATCGTGATCGGTGTTCAGTTTTTAGTGTTCAGTTGATAGAGTTTGCTTTGTAGTGCAACTTATTACTCGTCACTGTTTACTATTTTTTTGGATTCTTAAGAATAGCATAAACGGTAATTCCAAAACCGATTAAAACGGTAGTTGGCGCCAATCGAATTCTTCTGAAATTAAAGATTTCTTCATTGAAAACATTTGGGTCATCACTTCCTCCACCAGCCATTAGAATAAATCCTAAGGCAATTACTCCAATCCCAATTAATAGAATTTTATAATTTATTTTGTCAAAAAGAAATTCTTGTTGCTGTTCGTCGTTTTTCATTTTATGGTGTTGATTTAAAAAGCTGAATGGTGAGAATTCGAATAAACAAATAACCAAATCAACAAATAAACATTAGTATAAATCGTCCGTTCTTAAATTCAAGAAACGTTGTGTTGCAAAATAGGTGCTTAACCAGGTGATCAATATTCCAACCCCTAAAACAGCTAATAATACCAATCCAATTAAAGCTTTATCGTCAAGTATACCAAGATTTGGGAAATTAGTTTGCACGTAAATTAAAAGACCAATTAATGCAATGATGGCAAGTCCTGCGCCAATCATTCCCAGTTTTATGCTTCGCATCACAAATGGTTTTCTGATAAAGGCTTTGGTTGCGCCTACCATTTGCATGGTTTTAATGATAAATCGGTTGGAATGTATGGATAAACGCAACGAACTATTAATCAGTAATACGGCAATCACGGCCAAGAATCCGCTGATTATAAGAATCCACATACTTACTTTTTTAATGTTATCATTCACTAAATTCACTAATTGCTTGTCATACACAATATCCGAAACCATAGTGTTTTTACGCAAGCGGGTTTCTATTTTTGCTATACTGTCCTTGATTACATAATCGGCTTTCAGGTGAATATCGTAAGAGTTCTGCAAAGGGTTTTCACCAAGAAATTCCATGAAATCCTCTCCAATAATATCTGTATGTTGTTTTGCAGCAGCTTCTTTAGTTACATAATCGTATGATTTTGCAAAACGGCTCGATTTTAATTCAGTTCCAAAAGCTTTCAGAATACTGTCATTCGCTTCGTTCTTGAAAAAAACGGTCATGGCAATATTTTCTTTGAAATCGTCCGCAAGTTTTTTAGAATTTATAATAAAAAGACCCAATACGCCCAGTAGAAATAAAACTAAGAATACACTTAGCACTACCGAAAAATAAGAGGAAATTAATCTGCGTTTTTGAAATTTATCAAAGGAAGAACTCATAGTTTACTGAAATTATTGGGTAAAAATAATAAAGAATTTCTTTATTTAAAGTTAATAACGCTCAAAGTTTCAACTTTCGTACAATAAACGTAAATTTGGCACCTTGAAATAATCATTTCTCCAAATATAATACAGCAACTGAGTAACAGAGTTACTTTGAATCTTATAATATGACTTGAGTGTGCGACAGCATGACTCCATTAAAAAAATAATTAAGAAAGTAGAATGAAGTACAATCCGAACGAAATAGAGGCCAAATGGCAGAAATATTGGTTAGACAACGCAACGTTTAAAGCTGAAAATAACTCAACAAAACCTAAATATTATGTACTTGATATGTTTCCTTATCCATCTGGAGCGGGATTACACGTAGGACATCCGCTGGGATATATTGCTTCTGATGTGTATTCAAGATACAAAAGACACCAAGGTTTTAACGTTTTGCACCCCATGGGCTACGACAGTTTTGGATTGCCTGCGGAACAATATGCCATTCAAACGGGTCAGCGTCCGGAAGATACGACTTCAGTAAATATTGACGGTGGAACGGATAAAGAAGGAAATAAAATTGCCGGATACAGAAAGCAATTGGACAAAATTGGTTTCTCTTTCGATTGGAGCCGAGAAGTGCGTACTTCAAATCCGGATTATTACAAACATACACAATGGATTTTCATCCAATTATTCAATTCTTGGTACAATAAAAACAGCGATAAAGCCGAAGATATTTCGACTTTGGTTTCCATTTTTTCAACAGAAGGAAATACAAGTGTCAACGCCGTTTGTGATGAAAATATAGAAGCTTTTTCAGCAAAAGAATGGAACGCTTTCGCAAAAGAACAGCAGGAAAGAATTTTGCTGCAATACAGATTGACGTATTTAGCCGAAACCGAAGTAAACTGGTGTCCGGGATTAGGAACAGTTTTGGCGAATGACGAAATCGTAAATGGTGTTTCAGAACGTGGCGGTTTTACCGTTGTTCGCAAGAAAATGACGCAGTGGAGCATGCGAATTTCGGCTTATGCGGAACGTTTGTTACAAGGTTTGAATGATATTGATTGGAGTGAAAGCATCAAGGAAAGCCAAAGAAACTGGATTGGAAAATCTGTTGGTGCTACTATAGAGTTTAATGTCATCCCGAGCGCAATCGAGGTAACTTCTCCTAAAATTGCCGTTTTTACAACGCGTCCCGATACTATTTTCGGGGTTACGTTCATGACATTGGCTCCGGAACATGAATTAGTTTCACAAATTACAACTGCAGAACAAAAAGCAGAAGTGGATGCCTATATAGAAAAAACGTCAAAACGTTCCGAAAGAGAACGTATGGCCGATGTAAAAACCATTTCTGGAGTATTTACAGGCGCGTATGCTGAACATCCGTTTACGAAAGAGCCGATACCGGTTTGGATTGGCGATTATGTTTTGGCAGGTTATGGAACAGGCGCTGTTATGGCGGTTCCTTGTGGCGACGAAAGAGATTATGCTTTTGCGAATTTCTTCAAAGGTCAAAACGGAATGCAGGAAATCAAGAACATTTTTGATAAAGATATATCTGAAGCTGCTTTTGGAGCCAAAGAGGGTTTTCAATTAGTTGATTCTGATTTCTTAAATGGATTAGATTATAAAAAAGGAACTCAAAAAGTAATTGCCGAGCTAGAAAAATTAAACCAAGGAAAAGGAAAAATAAATTACCGTTTGCGTGATGCCGTTTTCTCTCGTCAACGTTATTGGGGAGAGCCATTTCCAGTATATTATGTGAATGGCTTGCCGCAAATGATTGATGCGCAACATTTGCCAATCATTTTGCCGGAAGTAGAAAAATATTTACCAACTGAAGAAGGTTTGCCGCCTTTAGGAAACGCTTTGGTTTGGGCTTGGGATAGTGTAAATAATAAAGTTGTTTCTACCGATCTTGTCAACCCGAGCGCAGTCGAGGGGCAAACGATTTTTCCTTTAGAACTCAACACCATGCCGGGTTGGGCGGGAAGTTCATGGTATTGGATGCGTTATATGGATGCGCATAATGAGAATGAATTTGCAAGCAAAGACGCTTTAGCGTATTGGGAAAGTGTAGATTTATACATTGGCGGAAGCGAACACGCAACTGGTCACTTATTATATTCCCGTTTTTGGAATAAATTCTTAAAAGATAAAGGTTTTGCGCCAACTGAAGAACCGTTCAAAAAACTGATTAATCAAGGAATGATCCTGGGAATGAGTGCATTTGTTTATAGATTGAGAGTAGTCAGTGAAAAGTTTGATTACTTCACCAATTTTTTTATAACAAAAAGTATAGTCGATAAATTGCAAAAAGATGAACTAGACATTAATGAAGTATTTAGTTCGGCTATTGAAGATTTTGAAAAATTAAACATTGATAAAACACAGTTTTTTCGAGCGATACCAACTGCTACTCATGTTGATGTTTCTATGATAAATTCATCTGATGAATTAGATATTGAAAAGTTTAAAGCTTGGAGAGAAGATTATGTAAATGCAGAATTCATCACCGAAGACAATGGAAAATACATAGTAGGTCGTGAAATCGAAAAAATGTCGAAATCCAAATACAATGTAGTAACGCCAGATGATATTTGTAATGAATACGGTGCCGATACCTTGCGTTTGTATGAAATGTTCTTAGGACCATTGGAACAAGCAAAACCTTGGAACACGGCAGGAATTTCGGGAGTTTTTGGTTTCTTGAAAAAACTGTGTCGTTTGTATTTTGATGACAACGGTTTGATTGTTACCAATGACGCACCAACCAAAGACAACTTAAAATCATTACACAAAACCATCAAGAAAGTGGCAGAGGATATTGAAGGTTTCTCTTTCAATACGTCGGTTTCTCAATTTATGATTTGTGTGAATGAATTGTCAACTCAAAATTGTCATTCTCGTGCAATCTTGGAGCCATTAGCAATTGTGATTTCGCCGTATGCGCCTCACATTGCCGAAGAATTATGGTCATTATTAGGAAATACAGGTTCGATTGCTACAATTGATTTTCCAATATTTGAACCAGCACATTTAGTAGAAAGCAGTAAAGAATACCCGGTTTCTTTCAACGGAAAAATGCGTTTCACGTTGGTTTTACCTTTGGATTTAACCAAGGAACAAATCGAGAAAATTGTAATGAAAGACGAAAGAACCATCAAACAATTAGAAGGAAAAACGCCAAACAAGGTGATTATTGTTCCGGGAAAAATTATCAATTTGGTGGGGTAAAACCGAATTTACAAATATTCTAAAATCCAAATTCCAAAATCATTTTGGGATTTGGATTTTTTTTAATGTATTAGAATCCGTGCCAATCCGTTTCATCTGCATTATCCACGTTCCATTTTTTCAATGCCAAATTGACAAAATAAAAAATTGGTTCAGATTTTGATAAATCTTTTATAACTTTAACAATACAATTAAAAAACAAAAATATGGGAATGGGTTATTTGATTCTTGCCGGAGCAATTATGCTTTTCAGCTGGTTAGTTAGTTCAAGACTAAAAAGCAAATTTGAACATTATTCTAAATTACAATTACAAAACGGAATGTCAGGCGCTGAAATCGCCGAAAAAATGCTTACCGATAACGGAATTCGCGATGTAAGAGTGATCTCGACACCGGGTCGTTTGACGGATCATTACAATCCAGCAGATAAAACAGTGAATCTAAGTGAGGCGGTTTACAACCAACGCAACGCGGCTGCAGCAGCTGTTGCGGCGCACGAATGTGGTCACGCCGTGCAACACGCTGTGGGGTATCAATGGCTGACGATGCGTTCTAAATTAGTTCCCGTGGTGAATGTGGCATCAACCTATATGCAATGGATTTTGCTTGCCGGAATCTTAATGATGAAAACCTTTCCACAATTGCTATTGGTAGGAATTATCATTTTTGCAGCAACCACTTTGTTTTCGATTGTTACTTTACCGGTCGAGTATGACGCAAGTAATCGTGCCTTGGCTTGGTTAGAGAATAAAAGAATGCTAACGCAACAAGAACAAGCGGGAGCGAAGGATTCCTTGAAATGGGCTGCCAGAACGTATGTCGTAGCTGCTTTGGGTTCAATTGCTACGCTGTTGTATTACGTTTCCATTTATATGGGTGGAAGCAGAAGAGACTAAATAATTAGATTGTTAGATTTTTAGATAATTAGAAAAGAGCCGTTTGTAGTATAAACGGCTTTTTTGTGTTCATATAAATGTAACCTCCTAATTAGCTAACATTCTATAGTTGTATCTGCCTATCGATTTGTTGGTCTAAGGAAATGAAAGTTTCTGTTCTGGAAACGCCTTCTATCGCTTGAATTTTGGTGTTGAGCAAGTGCATTAAATGTTCATTGTCCCGACAGATAATCTTTATCAGAATCGACCAGTTTCCAGTAGTGTAATGGCATTCCAAAACTTCGGGGATTTTCTTTAAATCACGCACCGCTTCTGGGTTTCGGGCGGCTTTGTCCAAATAGATTCCAACAAAAGCCATTGTATTGTAACCCAAGATTTTATTGTTTACCGTGAACTTAGACCCCGAAATAACGCCGGATTGTTCCAGTTTTCGCAGGCGTTGATGAATTGCAGCTCCTGAAATCCCTATTTTATTGGCGATTTGAAGAATTGGTTTTCTGGCATCTTCCATCAGATCACGTAAAATCTCTTTATCGATACCGTCAATTTCTACTATAAGGGAATTGATTTTCATGAGTTATTATTTTAAACTAAAAAAAGCATTTTAGTTTGAATTGAAAACCAAATTTAAGTAAAAAACGATTGAATTTAGTATTTGTTATGTTTTTTTGTCACATCGAGCGCAGTCGAGATGCTAAAATGATTATCTACTGCGCTGGAACTTACAGCAAAACTAATTTATACTTATTAATATATGATAAAGAACTATAACTTAATTTTCCACGTACTCCATAAAAAAAAGCCATTCGGATTACGAATAGCTTTTTGGCTTTATTTTGAAAAGTAATTTTTTATTTTCCTTTATTAGCTTCAATAATGTATTTTTCCAAAGCCATTGTCATAGATGGTGTTGCTGGTGTTGGTGCAAGAATATCCACTCTTAATCCATGATCCAACGCTTCTTTTTGAGTAGTGCTTCCAAAAACTGCAATTCGAGTATTATTTTGTTCGAAATCTGGGAAATTCATAAACAATGATTTTATTCCGGTTGGGCTAAAGAAAGCCAAAACATCATAATATACATCGGCTAAATCAGATAAATCACTCATTACGGTTCTGTAAAAAACAGCTGGAGTCCAGTCTACTTTTAAAGCGTTTAGCGTTATTGGCGCATCGGCATTCAATTGGTCTGAAGCAGGTAATAAGAATTTTTCGTCTTTGTATTTTTTTATCAGTGGAGATAAATCTGCAAAATCTTTTGGTCCCACGTAGATTTTACGTTTTCTATACACAACGTATTTTTGCAAGTAAAAAGCAATAGCTTCTGATTGACAGAAATATTTTAATCCTTCTGGAACTTTATAACGCATTTCATCAGCCACTCTAAAAAAATGATCTACGGCATTTTTACTCGTTAAAATAATTGCGGTGTAATGATTAAGATCGATTTTTTGAAGTCTAATCTCTTTTGCATTAACTCCTTCTACATGAATAAAAGGTCTGAAATCAATTTTTACTTTATGCTTTTGTTGAAGTTCAAAGTAAGGGGAATTCTCCACTTTAGGCTCAGGCTGTGACACCAAAATTGTTTTCACTTTCATATTTAACGGTTTCTAAGCACTCCCTTTTGTAAACCAATAATACATAAAATAATAGGGTGCTATTTCAAGAGCGCAAAGATATAAAATAAAATAAAACAACTTACCGAATATTATATTTTGATAGTTTTTTATTGAAATCAAATAAGTTAATATATTTATTATCAATATTGTAGCAATAATTAGCAATGGAATATTTCTTGAAAATGAGTCATAATAAAACAAAATAATATTCAATGGCAGTATGATTAGTCCAATATAGGTTCTGTAAGTCACCTTTTGGAGATTAAACTGCTCCATAAATTCTTCAATATTGAATGAAGTGGCTATTATTTTCTCAATCAAATATTTAGATAAAATAAAAAAAGTTAGGAAAGTAAAAATTTGAATGTAAAGTATCCAATCTGTCTTTGAGGCATGGCCAAAATAATTTAAGGAAATTTGGATAAAGAAAGCAATTGAAATCACTTGGACAAAAAACAAGGAGATGGTGAAACCGCTTTTTAAGTGGCTGCTATCTCTGTAAACTTTGTTGTATTTATTGGAAAAAATTAAATTGGCGAAATCACCAAATCTATTTTCGAAAACAGATTTTGTAACAGCAATAATAGCAAATGACAAAACAAAAAGCACGGTTGCCCAGTCTTTGCTGTCAGTTATTCTTGGATGAAGTATATTTTCGATCATAACGTTGCAAAATTACTAATTTTTATATCATTCTTTTTATTATAATTTTATTAAGGATGAAATGGCATAAAAAGTTTACTTTTGCGGTGAAATTAGTTAAAAATATGAATGATTGTATTGTTATAATTCCTACCTATAACGAAATTGAAAATATAGAAAGCATTATTCGATCAGTGTTTTCCCAGCATAAATCTTTTCATGTTCTTATTATTGATGATAATTCACCGGATCATACTGCTGATAAGGTCGTTTTACTTCAATCTGAATTTGGAGGGAGATTATTTTTGGAAAAAAGAGAAAAAAAATCAGGTCTGGGAACGGCTTATGTTCATGGATTTAGATGGGCATTAGCACATAAATATGATTTCATTTTTGAAATGGATGCTGATTTTTCCCACAATCCAAAAGATTTAGAGAAATTATACAATGCGTGTCATTTTGGCGATGCTGATTTAGCGATTGGATCCCGTTATGTCACTGGAGTAAATGTGGTAAACTGGCCGTTGAGCCGCGTTTTGATGTCGTATTTTGCGTCGGTTTATGTACGAATGATTACCGGGATGAAAATTCATGATGCCACAGCAGGTTTTGTTTGTTACAAAAGACAGGTGCTCGAAGAGATCAATTTAGATAAAATAAAATTTGTTGGATATGCTTTTCAAATTGAAATGAAATACAGAACGTATTGTAAGAAATTTCAAATTGCTGAGGTTCCCATCATTTTTACCGATAGAACAAAAGGGCAATCCAAAATGAGTAATTCAATAATTGTTGAAGCCGTTTTTGGAGTTATTGCACTTAGATTAAAAAGATTAGTCAACACATTATAAGAAAAAGACAGGATGAACAGGGTTTTAATTAAGAATGCCAAAATAGTAAATGAAGGGGTGATTTTTGAGGGCGATGTGTTAATTGAAAATGACTTAATTGTTGAAATTGCAGAAAGCATTAGTGCAAAATCCTCTCAATGTAAAATTATTGATGCCGAAGGGAATTATTTAATTCCGGGTGCAATTGATGATCAAGTGCATTTTAGAGAACCCGGACTTACGCACAAAGGTGACATAGAATCAGAATCTAAAGCGGCCGTTGCAGGAGGAATTACCTCTTACATTGAACAGCCTAACACGGTTCCAAATGCGGTTACCCAAGAAATATTAGAACAAAAATACGAGTTGGCTGCCCAAAAATCGTATGCGAATTATTCTTTTATGATGGGTGCAACTAACGATAATTTGGAAGAAGTTTTAAAAACAAATCCAAAGAATGTTGCCGGAATAAAAATATTTTTAGGTTCCTCAACAGGGAATATGTTGGTGGATAATGAAGCTACTTTAGAGAAAATATTTTCCAGTACACCCATGCTAATTGCAGTGCATTGTGAGGATGAAACCACTATCAAAAATAATTTAGAGAAATACAAAGCAGAGTTTGGAGAGGACGTTCCTGTTACGGTTCATCACCTTATCCGAAGCGAGGAAGCGTGTTATATTTCATCTTCCAAAGCGGTTGCATTGGCTAAGAAAACAGGTGCTCGCTTGCATATTTTTCATCTTTCGACTGCCAAAGAAATGGATTTGTTTACAAACAAAATTCCTTTGGAAGACAAGAAAATCACTGCCGAGGTTTGTGTACATCATTTATGGTTTACCAATGATGATTATGCTACTAAAGGTAATCTGATTAAATGGAATCCAGCTGTGAAAACGGCTAATGACAGAAAAGTGCTTTGGGAAGCCTTACTGGATGACAGAATTGATGTTGTTGCAACGGATCACGCGCCACACACATTAGAAGAAAAAAAACAATCGTATTTGAATGCACCTTCCGGCGGACCATTAGTGCAACATGCTGTAGTGGCTATGTTTGAAGCGCATCATCAAGGAAAAATAAGCATTGAAAAAATTGTGGAGAAAATGTGCCATAATCCGGCAAAAATTTTTAAAATAGAAAAACGTGGTTTTATCAAAGAAGGCTATTACGCGGATTTGGTTATCGTTAATTCAGGCTTGCCTTGGAGCGTAAAAAAAGAAAATATTTTGGCTAAATGTGGTTGGTCTCCATTTGAAGGTTTTACTTTTAAATCTAGAATCACCCATACTTTTGTCAACGGACAATTAGTTTATACTGCTTTTAAAGTAAAAGATATTCGTGCAGGAAAACGTTTATTATTCGAAAGATAAAAATTTTCATCAATGAGAAAAATCATAGTACTTTTAACAATCATAACACTGTTTGTAAGCTGTAAAGAAGAAGTGGTGAACAAGCCGGAACGACTTATAGAGAAAGACGTTATGGTAAGTATTATGTATGATTTATCTATTTTGGAAGCCATAAGAAATCAAAATCCGGCTTCCTTGGATACTTTCAAAATAAATTCAAGAGACTATATTTTTAAAAAATATAAAATTGACAGTGTTCAATTTGCTAAAAGCAATGTGTATTACGCATCTGATTATAATGAATACAAAAGTATGTTTGAGCAAATCAACAAGCGATTACTAGCTAAAACAAAGAGTGTAGATTCTTTGATCAAATTGAAAAAAAAGAAGAAGAGTCCTATTGCTGACAAAAAACAAAAACAAGCTGCAATCAGCAGAGATACTACAAAATTAAACTAAGAAAAGAACTCACAGATTAGAGATTTCTTTGATGTACTGGTGAATATTTATAAAATCAATTTTCAAGGTATCTTTAATCTTTTGGTTCGAATACATAGTTGTTGCATACGAAGCTTTAGCAGTTGTTCGAGTTAGTCTTCTCTTCTGTTGAAAAACATTCGAAACAAACCAATCCAATCTCCAAAGCATTTCCATCAAAAAGGGTTTTGCATGGATTTCAGGTAGTTTTATACCTAATGAATCGGCCATGGAATTCAGAATGTCACGAAAAACACTATTTTCTGCAATCAAGGTAAAGCGTTCATTTTTAATTTCGCTTTGCATTAATTGATGTGCCATTCTAACAACATCACTAACAGCAACAAATCCGGTGGAACCCATGGTATAAAATTTCAATCCATTTTTTACTTTCGTAAAAAGTTGTCCACTTCCTTGCTCTCTAAAACCTGGTCCAAGAATTATACCCGGATTTACAATTATCACCTCTAAACCTTCTTGCTGTCCGCGCCAGATTTCCATTTCGGCACCATATTTAGAAATGGCATAATCATTATGGTACTTTTCCGGATTCCATTCGGTTTCTTCGGTGATGAATTTTTCATGAGGCAGTAAGTCGCCTAAAGTGGCAATGGAACTTACAAAACACAGTTTTTTTATTTGATAAGCGATACTGAAATTTACAATATTCGCGGTACCTTCAATATTTGTTTTTCGCAATATATCTTCATCTTTTGGGTCAAAAGAAATCAAAGCAGCGCAATGATAAACCGTTTCGATATTTTGAAAGGCGATTTCTAAAGAAGGAACTTCAGTGATATCAGCTTGAATCCATTCGATTTGATCGAACAACGATTCCTTTTTATACATGGAAAACAGCGATTTAGTTTTCTCCATCGAAGCGACACTTCGATAAATAGCACGCACTTTTTCTGTCCCGATACTTCGGGATTCAATTAAATGAAGCAATAGATGTGCGCCTACTAAACCTGTTCCTCCTGTGACTAAAATCATGCTACGAAAATACGAATAATTTTTTTCGAATAACCTATTAAACAAATAACCTAATCCGCAATAAATTTTATCTTTGTGCACACGAAGCCTTAAAGGCTGAATTGACGAAAGTAAATTGATTAAAAAGATGAAGAATTTTATTGAAGAAGTAACTTGGAGAGGAATGCTCCACGATGTTATGCCTGGCACAGAAGAACATTTGATGGAACAAATGCGTGTGGCGTATGTGGGAATTGACCCAACTGCCGATTCATTGCATATAGGACACTTAGTTGGCGTGATGTTATTGAAACATTTTCAACTATCGGGACACAAACCTTTAGCGTTAGTAGGTGGTGCAACAGGAATGATTGGTGATCCATCCGGAAAATCGAATGAAAGAAATTTATTGGACGAACCAACATTGCGTCACAATCAAGAGGCGATAAAAGGACAATTGGCTCGTTTCTTGGATTTTACTTCGGATGCGGCTAATGCAGCAGAATTAGTCAATAATTACGACTGGATGCAGCACTTTTCTTTTCTTGATTTTATTCGTGATGTAGGTAAACATATTACCGTAAATTATATGATGGCGAAAGATTCTGTGAAGAAACGTTTGTCTTCTGAAGCTGCCGAAGGAATGTCATTTACAGAGTTCACGTACCAATTGGTTCAAGGATATGACTTTTTGCATTTGTACAGAGAAAAGAATTGTACGTTGCAAATGGGTGGAAGTGACCAATGGGGAAATATCACTACCGGAACCGAATTAGTACGTAGAATTGCCAGTGGTAAAGCGTATGCTTTGACTTGTCCGTTGATTACAAAAGCAGATGGAACCAAGTTTGGAAAATCAGAAGGTGGAAATATTTGGTTGGATTCAGCTAGAACATCTCCTTATAAATTTTACCAATATTGGTTGAACACTTCGGATGTTGATGCGGAAAAATACATTAAGATTTTTACTTTTTTATCTAAAGAAGAAATCGAAGTTTTAACTGATAAACACAGAGAAGCACCACATTTACGTTTGTTACAAAAACGTTTAGCCGAAGAAACTACGGTAATGGTACATTCAGTGGAAGATTTAGAAAATGCGATAAAAGCATCGAATATATTGTTCGGGAATTCAACTTCAGATGATTTGAAACAACTAGATGAAGCGACTTTCTTGGATGTTTTTGATGGTGTTCCTCAAGCGGAAATCAGCAGAAATGAAATAGAAACAGGAATTAATATAGTTGAAGTTTTAAACGAAAAAACAGGATTTCTAAAATCGAATGGTGAGGCAAGACGCGCTCTAACAGCTAATTCTATTTCTGTAAACCGTGAAAAAGTTACCGAAGATTTTGTGCTTTCGAACAAAGATTTAATCAACAAACAATTTGTATTGTTACAAAGCGGTAAGAAAAATTATTTTGTGGTGAGATTGGTTTAAATCACCATCAAATTACAACCTCTAATATCAGAATTATCAAAACGTCCCAATACTTCGAAAGAGTTGTTGGGATTTTTTTTGCCCAAATCCTGGGTAGCAATAAACGAGCAGGAATTAATATTGGCCAAATCAATCACGTTGATTCCGCCTGTTTTTCCGTCTGCAATATAGGTTAAAGCATCTTCGGTATCGCGAATAAGTATTTGAATCCAAGAAGGGCACTCAAATACGCCGTTTCCTAAAGAATAGGCTTGCGAAAGCAATTCGGTCATTCCGTATTCAGAATGTATGGCTGAAACTCCAAAACCTTTACACAATTGTTCGTGTAATTCTTCCCGAATCATTTCTTTGCGTTTTCCTTTCATGCCGCCCGTTTCCATAATAATGGTATGCTGCAATTGAAACTGGTGTTTTTCAATTAAATCCAATAAAGCAAAAGTAACACCAATCAGAATGACATTTTGACCGGCTTCATCTAAAGCGATAAGCTTGGCAATCAATTCGTCGTGATTGTGGAGGTAAAAACCACTTTCAGGATGATTGGAAAGTTCAATTAAATCCTTGATCATGTAAATTAAGGAAGACCCTTCCCTTTCTAGATAGGATGGAAGCAAGGCTAAAACAACATAGTCTTCAATATTGCCATAAAATTCTGAAAATCCTTTGCGGTAACTTTCTTCATACAAGGTAATATCGGTAACTAAATGTTTGCTGGTAATCGTTCCGGTTGTTCCACTGCTGGTAAAGGTTTCCTGAACGGGATTGATGTTAGAAACCACTTGATGACTCTTAAAAAACTGAATGGGTAAAAAGGGAATCTGCTGTAAAGACTTTATTTTGTGAGGATCTGTTTTCAAAAAATCACAAAATTCTTGATAGACCAAGTTGTTCTCGTATTGGTAACGAAACACTTTCAAGGCGATTTTCTCAAACTGTTTTTGACTGGAAATAGCAAATATATCGGAGGATGTAATCAAGAATTTTTTTTACAAAAGTAATCAAATTTTTTAAGGGAAGCTCATTAACAAAAGTGCAATAGTACGATTTTGGACTTGCTTACATTAGAATTCTGCATAAAAAAAGCCCCAATAGTAATTAGAGCTTTGTATATAAATATTCATGTGTTATCTTATGATTAATTTCCTGGTCGCAGATGCCTCTTTTTCATTAATTTTTATGATGTAAACACCAGAAGTTAGATTAGAGACATTTAGCTCTCTAGAGCTAAGCATTGTTTGAAACACTTTTTTTCCTAAAACATCAAAGATAATGATTTCTTTATCTAAGTCATTTTTTGAAGTTATGTAAACTTTTCCATTACTCACGGGGTTCGGGTACAAGCTTAAACCTTCGATAACAGCGGTTTCTTGCGTTTTTGGTTGTGGCTTAGTTTCCTGAGCATAACTGCTCATAGAAAATAAAAAAACCAATAAAAGGGTAGTGTAAAAGTAGTTTTTTGCCATCGGATTAGATTGAATAGTAAATATACAAAAAATAATTCAAAAAGCGTACCAAAAAAAACATCCTGAGTTTTCAGGATGTTTGATATAAATATATGCGGGTATTTTTTATAAATTCGATAGTAAACTAACACCATCTACAATAGCCCATGCTCCAGGAGTCAATGTCGCTCCAGTTGCAGCGCCTATTGTGAAGTTTGCTGTAGGGAAAGCTACAATAAAAGTGGATGCACCAGCGCCCCATTGAGCTGTATTAGTGTCTGAAATTTTTACATTCAACATTTTTATTTTACCAGTAAGAACTTGATTTGTGTTTGTGGCAGCATCTTGTATTCTAACGGCAACCGCATTTACTGTTGTAGTTCCTGAAACTGCAGTATTTGTGTATCCTGAAATTACTACATTAGAATATTCTCCGTTTCCTTCTTTTTTGAATTGGATTGCATCAATTTCAAGTGGGTTACCAGCTTCAGTTGCAGTGCCAGTTGCTCTTCTTAAAGTAATATTAGATACTTTTGGGAAGAATGCATTGTTCACACTTTTAGACTCGATTTCCATTCCAAAATTTCCAGCTCCAGTTTGATAAGCATACCAGT
This sequence comes from Flavobacterium pasteuri, assembly GCF_048286615.1. NCBI lineage: Bacteria > Pseudomonadati > Bacteroidota > Flavobacteriia > Flavobacteriales > Flavobacteriaceae > Flavobacterium > Flavobacterium pasteuri. The sequence continues at coordinate 500,275 of NZ_JBLVPN010000001.1, forward strand.
TAGTATTTGCTTGACCTTGCCATCCATCTTGCCAGTCAAAAGAATCATCTGTGTTTCCGTAAGAAATAAGGTTTTTAGCACTTACAGTTCCTCCGTAAAATTCAAAACCATCATCAGCTCCTTTGTAAGCAACAAGGTTTTCTAACACTGTACCAGAACCTACTGAATAGAATGAGAAACCATTCATCTCTGAGTTTCCGTCAAGGATTTTTTTACCTGCATATTCTACTCGTACATATTTCAAAGAACCACCATTATGAGTAGGATTTGTACCGCCATAAACAATATTTGTTCCATCTTCAGAAGTTGCAGTTGTAATAGCACTTCCGTCAGCTGTTTTTCCAGAAACGATAGGAGCATCACCGAACATGATTATTCCACCCCAAGAACCGGCAGTTTTAGATTTTTCAGTAAATACAACAGGTTCTGCTGCAGTTCCAGAAATATTTAATTTTCCGCCTTTCTCTACTAATAAAGCGTCAGCACCGTCAGCTACATCAGCAGTAATAACTGAACCAGCTTCAAAAGTTAAAGTAGCGTCACTTTTTACTCTAACTGTACCTTTGATAGTATAAACCCCTTTTGTGTATGTTTTTGCTGCTGTGATATCTCCTGTGATTTCACCCGTTGCAGTCGGTGGAGTTGTTACTACATCGTCATCACTTGAAGTACAACTTGTAAAAACTAAGCTCAATAATGCAAGACTGAATACTAATTTTTTCATTTTTAATGATTTTAAAATTATAAGTTTTTTTGTTAATTATTTACGTCAAAAGTACTCCCGAGCTTCTGAAATTTAGTTATGTAATTGTTATTAAAGTATTATATAACAATGAATTTGATGTAAAGTTTATGTTACTTATGTAAACATAAAAAAGAGCCATGACGGCTCTTTTTTATTGTTGTTTTTAAAACGTATATCCTATGTTAAAGGAGAACCCGACACCTTTTTTGAATTCTCTTAAAATTAAAGAGTCTTCTGTTATGTTTAAAGTACTTTTACTTCCTAACTCCTTTTTGTAGCTTGGATTTAAGATGTTGTCTACTCCAAATTTAAGTTCGATACTTTTTGAAATTGAGTTCGTCCAAACAAAATCTAATTTGCTAAATGATTTTTCGTAGATGTGATCAATTCCTGATGAACCTACAGCAAAAATACGATCTCCATAAACGTTGTAGACTAATGTCATTGAGTTTTTCCAATCTTTGTTAAGGATGAAATCATACTTCAAATCTGAATTGATTAACCAGCTAGAAGCACCTTGAAGCTTACGGTTTGTACTGTTTTCTAATTCATTCCCTTGTTTTTTAAGATCAATTTTAACATCAGTACTCATTAATGATGTATTAAAACCTAAAGAGAAATTAGAAAGAGATTTGCTGATTCTGCTCAATTGGAAAAGCATTTCTATTTCGGCACCATAAATAACCGCTTGCTCTGAGTTTTTGAAAGTTGTGATTTGTCCACCACTATTTGCAGTTGGTTTGAAAACTCTTTCAATTGGATCATTAATCATTTTTCCAAATACACCTACAGCAAACAATTCTTTGTTGTTAGGGAACAATTCGTATTTGAAATCAACATTATAGTTTTCACTGTCTTTCAAATCTGGGTTTCCACTTTCTGAAGTTCCATCGGCATTGATGTAATTTATTGGTAACAACTCCATCGCAACTGGGCGAGTTATTGTTTTTGCTAACGATACTCTCAAATTACTGTTTTCATTCAAAATACGCTTCGCGTTTATAGATGGTAAAATGTCAAGCTTGTCATCTGTCTTTTTGCGGTACCCACTTCCAAAAGGATCTCCTTGTTCTCTGTATTTTATGGTACGAGTTGAACTTTCACCTCTAATTCCAGCATTCAAATCCCATTTTTCTCCAAGATTCATAAACAAATTGAAGTAACCTGCATTAACAAACTGATTCAATTTTACTTTATAATCTCCGTTAGATTCTTCTTGAACATAAACAATTCCGTTGTTGATATCTTCATTGATGTTTTGGCTTATAGTACTTAAATCAGCAGTATAGTTTTTTTCTAAATTCCTTCTTCCTGAGAAGAAACGGTAAGAAGATTCCATGTCGTTCAGCGAACTGTTGTATCCAATAGATAATTTATTAGAATCTTCCTTGTTTCCAAATTTTAAATTATACTCTAAAAGTGAAGAGTAATAAAAGTTTCCTTTTACATCAAGGAATTGACGGTTCAAATTATTACCACCATAAGACATATTTATTTGAGTGTCATCTAGCTTTACACCTGTGATAAATTTTCTATCCGGTTGTTGAAAAGAAGTTTTTACATAAGAACCTCCAGCTTTTATGCTGTGTTTTCCGTCTTCGGTTAATTTATAATCACCGTACAATTGTGAGTTCCAATAGTTAGATTCTTCGTATTGATTTAATCTAATAAGGTTGTTTGTCTGATTTGCTAGACTGTTTGTGTAACCCACTTGGTCTTGAATTTTGCTTTCCGTCGCTTTAATCAAGAACGTATTAAAGTTTAAATTAAAACGGTTTGTCTTGTATTTCAAACCTGCTAAACCAGAAAAAGTTGTTTGGTAGCTGTACTGCGTATTGTATAAATTATTGTCGTAGTTTCCTTGTCCAAGATTGAAAGTTCTGTCAACACCTTCTCTGTAAGAATATTTATTGTCAAAGTTGAAAGACATGATGTAGCTAATGTTTCTTTCTTTTTCAAGATTGAATTTTTGAGCATGTAAAAATCCAATGCTAGAATTCAAAGGACTTTTTGTACTGTTTACATCCCAAGATTTTTTACCAAACCCATTTTCATATTCAGTAGGAGAAAGTTTTTGTCCGCTTGGAACTGATCCAAAAATACCAGGAAGCGCTCTGTCGTTGCCAATTATTCCTAAAGTTCCCTTAGTAGAATTTGCATCATTAGAAAGTAAGAAATCTTGAAGATTATTGTTAGTTGTATATCCAAAACCAATATTCAGTTTAGTGATGTTTTTTGGTTGAGGTGTTTCAATATTAACAGTTGCTCCTGCAAAATCTCCAGAAATATTAGGATTGAATGTTTTGTATATGTTTAATACTCCCACAACATCAGTAGGGAATAAATCCAATGGGATAATTTTCTTGAAAGGGCTGTTTGATGGGGATTGTAAATCGTTTATCAATAAGTTATTGTAACGGTCTTCTAGACCTCTAATGAACAAACCTCTTCCGTCAACTTTAGTGATTCCGGTAATTTTTGTCAAACCCTCCTCAACATCGCTAACTCCTTTACGGGCCATTTCTTGAGCACCAATACTTTGTTTAATTACAACCGCTTGTTTTTGGTCTAATAAAAGAGCTGTTTCCTTTTCTCTACTTGCTGTGTTTCTTACAACAACATCTTTTAGAGTATAGCTTCCAGAACCTAGTGCTTTGTTAATAGTTACTGTTTCATCAGCAACTACTGTCACAGGAATTTCTACAGATTCATAACCTACAAAACTAAGTTGTAAAGTATAACTTCCAGGGAGTATTGTTATGGTGTATTTACCATCAATATCAGTATTAGTTCCTATATTAGTTCCTTTAATAAGAACGTTAGCAAAAGGTAATGACTGATTATTAGCATCTTTGTCTGTTAACGTTCCAGTAATAGTACCTTTACTTTGTGAGTAAGAGATCGCTGTAAGTAATAACGTGAAAAATAGTAACTTGAATTTCATTTGGTTTAAATTTTTTGCAAAGTAACGCCTGAAATGTAAAACGTAAGTTACTGACTTGTTATGGTTATGTTTTGTTTTGGGTCTTAAAATCATCTCAATATTAAATTATCGTTAACACCATCTGAATACTCCATTTATTATTACATTTACAACTCAAAAACAATTTTTGGCGCTTTATGAAGAAAAAAAACACAAAGATTCTATTAGTAGATGATGAACCGGATATCTTAGAAATTGTAGGCTATAATCTCTCTCAAGAGGGGTATCAAATCGTTACGGCCGCAAATGGGAGAGAGGCATTGGCGAAAGCTAAAAAAGAAATGCCGGACCTTATTATAATGGATGTTATGATGCCGGAAATGGATGGAATGGAAGCTTGTGAAAACATTAGAAAGATTCCGGAACTCAGTAATGTAATCATCACTTTTTTGACAGCCAGAAGCGAAGATTATTCTCAAGTTGCAGGCTTTGATGCTGGTGCAGATGATTACATAACAAAGCCTATTAAACCTAAATTATTAGTTAGTAAAGTAAAAGCATTATTACGTCGATTAAAAGAAAAGGAGCAAAACAGCGAAACACTTAACGTAGGCGGAATAGAAATAAATCGCGAAGAATATAAAATCGTTAAGGATAATATAGAAATTGCATTACCTAGAAAAGAGTTTGAGTTGTTTTACCTGCTTGCTTCAAAACCTGGTAAAGTATTCAAACGCGACGAGATTCTCGACAAAGTATGGGGGAATGAAGTAGTTGTTGGAGGAAGAACGATTGATGTTCACATCAGAAAACTAAGAGAGAAAATAGGAGAAGAATTGTTTAAAACAATAAAAGGAGTTGGTTATAAGTTTGAAGTATAAATGACAATAAATTTTAAAAAAACATATCGTTTTGCCGTAAAGTCAGCGCTTTACATCACTCTTTTTTCTACTGGATTAGTTGGTTTCCTAACGTATTTATTTTTTACCTTTTCCTTTCGTTTTTGTGTGTTTTTTGCCATTGCTATTGCTGCTTTTTCATTTATTGTCATACAGTACAGAGTTGAGCGATTTATCTACAAAAAAGTTAAAAAAATATACGATGACGTTTCTTTATTAGAGTCAAGTACTTTTAGAAACCAGCCCATTACAACAGATATGGCGACGCTTACACGAGAAGTGAAAAAGTTTGCCACCGATAAAAAGTTAGAAATCGAAACTTTAAAAGTTCGTGAAGAATATAGAAGAGAGTTTCTTGGGAATGTATCTCATGAGCTTAAGACGCCACTTTTTATGGTACAAGGGTATTTGTCAACGCTGCTCGACGGAGCCATGAGTGATAAAACAATCCGAAAAAAATATTTAGAACGTGCCGAAAAAGGAGTAGAAAGACTGATTTATATCGTACAAGATTTAGATATGATTTCTAAACTTGAAATTGGGGATTTGAACTTAGAAATTGCCGAGTTTGATATTGTTAAATTAGTTCAAAATGTGTTTGATTTGCTCGAAATGAAAGCTTCCAAGAAAGATATTCTGTTAATGTTTGATATGAAGTACAACAGGCCCGTTATGGTCGTTGGAGATCAGGAAAAGATTCAGCAAGTAGTCATGAATCTTGTCGTAAATTCAATCAAATACGGAAAAGTAAAGGGTTCTACCGAAGTTAGTATTGAAGATTTGACAGATGAAAAGGTGATCGTTCGAATCACGGATAATGGTGAAGGAATTGAGAAAAAAAATATCCCAAGACTTTTTGAGCGTTTTTATAGAGTTGACAAGAGCGGAGCAAGAACCGAAGGTGGTTCAGGTTTAGGTTTGTCCATTGTAAAACATATTATTGAAGCGCATGATGAGAAAATTTATGTTGACAGTACATTCAGTATAGGTTCTGAATTTTCTTTCACACTTGAAAAAACAAAAACAAGTAAAAAAACAATATGAAATCAAAGATGAAAACAGTTTAAAAACCGATTCTTGTGAATCGGTTTTTTTATTTCTGTAAATCAAAGTTTGATTATTTTTCAAAAACTTGGAACAAATTTGCCCATTCAATTTTAGAATCTAATCTAGGTAATCCTTTATATTCGTCAATCTCTAGGATGTTTTCCATTTTAAATTCATCTTGCGATGCATAAGGAACCAAACCTTCTTTCTTTAATTTTTTGGCTAGATATTCTTGTTCATACTGACCTGGCGTTGGTATGAAAAAAGCTTTTTTTCTCAGTTGTGCTAAATCCATTATTGTAGTGTAACCCGAACGGCAAAGAACCATTTCACTTTCATTAAAAGCTTGTTCCAATTCGGTTGAATTCATGAAGTTGTAATACGTCACATTTTTAATTGTGGTAGTTTTTTGTTTATTTTCAATATTTCCTTCAATAAAAATTACACTGCCAATGTATTTAACGATTTCTTTTTTTAAATGTTTTTCTAGCATACCACGTTGAGGTTCGGGACCAGAGAGAATAACTAGTAAATCATATTTTTTTGGCAATAGTTTCTTTTGGAGTCTGCTTAAAGGGCCTATATATTTTGTTTTGAGATTTGGATTATCAATATGCCCCAGTTTACCAGTTAAATTAGGTGTTCCTATTAGATCAGGAACCCAGCATTCCGTATATTTTTTTATAATTGATTGATGTATTTTACTGGTTATCCAAGTGGTATTTCCCGTCATCACATTCAATTGATGGGTAATAAATACAGAAGGTGTTTTTTTGCTAAAAACGCCTAATCTGTTGTCTGAAATAATGCCGTTTATTGCATATTTTTCAACCCAATTTTGGATTATTTTTTTTTCTTCCAGAATGGCTCTGATCATTTTTGGGCCATTTTTTATTAGTTTCCATTTAAAATTAGCGCCATTTTTAGCATATTCAATTTGATAGGATGGGAGTTCCAAAGTTTGTATGTTGGGAAACTCTTTTCGGAGTAATTCAAGAGCAATGCCATCAGAGGCAATTATGGGAATATAGTTGTTCTCTTGTAAAGCCCTGATGATTGGAATGCAACGGGTGGCATGACCTAAACCCCAGTTTAAAGGCGCAATCAAAATAGTTTTAGGGGCGGTTTTTATATCCATTTCTAATTGTATCAAATGTTTTTTATAGTTGAAAGATACATAAGTTAAGCCCTTTTTTGTATTTGCAAAATATTACTAAACCATTAAGTTATCAAATACTATTTCAGGACGCAACAATGGACTAAAATAAATAAAGGCTATCTAAAAAAGATAGCCTTTCAAATATATTTTCAATACAAATTATTCTTGTATATAGGTTTTATTTCCGTTTGAGTTAATATAGTATTTTCCGCCTCGAGGACCAGTATACACTTTTTTACCATTGTATTCCCCTGTTATTTTGTCGGCTACTTTAGGTGCTTTTTCGTTAGTTTCCTTGATGTTTTTTATTGATTTTGCACTTGAAGATTTTTCTTTTACAGTTGTTTTAGCCGTTGCTGCTTTGTCTTTAGCTGTTTCTGCTTTTTCTTTAGCAGTTTTTTTAGATGCAGTTGCTTTTTCTTTAGTTATGGCAGCTTTATCTTTTGCGGTTTCGGCTTTATCTTTGACTACTTTATCTTTAGCAGTTTCCGCTTTTTCTTTAGCTGTAGTCGCTTTGTCTTTTGCAGCTTCAGCTTTGTCTTTTGCTATTTTTTTAGAAGTTGCAGCTTTATCTTTTGCAGTTTTTGCTTTACCTTTTGTTGTTTTTTCTTTAGCTGTAGTTGCTTTGTCTTTGGCATCTTCCGCTTTGTCTTTAGCGGTTTTTTTAGCCGTGGCTGCTTTTTCTTTGGTTATAATAGCCTTGTCTTTGGCAGCTTCTGCTTTTTCTTTTTTGGCTTTAGCTAATTTTTCGGTTTTAGCTTTTGCAGCTTTGTTTTCAGCAGCAGTTTCTTGTGCATACAAGTTTGCTGATAAAATAATTACAAAACATAACAACAGTAATTTTTTCATAATAGTTTGGTTTTAAATTTTATGTAATAAAATTAATAAAAAATAATCATATTTAGAAAGTCGTTCAATGAAATTATTCCAAATTCCAGTACTAAAAATAAGCTCTTAATTGAACATTTCCGGTATGAATGGTTTGGCTTGATTCGCTTTTTCGTCCTTGATAATTGAAATTGATGTCTAAAAATTGTGTGATGTTTTTTTGCAGAAGCAATCTCCAAGTAAGGTTTTGCCCAGTTTGTAATCCTTCCAGCATTTGAAATCCAACTGAAGAAAATTCATTTCCTTTAAATTTATTTTGGTAAAAAGAGACTTCGCCATTTAGCGTTATTTTTTTATTGCTTGCGTAGGAAAAGGAAGTTCCAAAACGGTTTTGTAACAATGTTTCGAAAACTCCAATTTGGTTTTCTTTGCTTTGCAATTCATAAAAGAGATCCAAGCTGGTGTTTTTAGAGAATATATAACTGACTTTCGGCGCCAATTGATATCCGTTTATGTCAAAATTTTTTTCTGGGAAATTCTCTGATTGAATAGTGGTCTGGATTGTTTTGGCAAAAAAACCGAACAACCAGCTTTTTTGGTATAAATGTCCATATTGCAATTGATGCGAACTGTTGGTGGCTTCTTGCGTACCTATCGATAACAAGTTTTTTGTTTTATTCTGAAGATAAGAATAGGTAATCGAATGGTTTTGCTTTCCCCGATTGTAAAACAAGCTATTCCTCAAGCTGGAATTCAATCCGAGTACATTTTCATTAGAACCGCTAAACGGGTTTAATTTAAAATTGTCTCCGTCACTTCTCGTTTTCCGGTCAATTATAAATGCGGTTTGATTATAGAAATAGGAAAGTAATTTTTTTAATCCTTTTTCATTTTGCCATTGATTCGGGTTTAAGGTCACGGATTGGGAGAACTTATTTTGATGTGTTTTTATATAAATCCGGTTGGGTAAAAATACTCTGATGAATTTTGCCTGATCAATAAACGGAGCAACTTCAAACTCCTGCAATTCTTGAATTCCATTGCCGTTATAATCATTCCAGGTATAAACGCCTTGACCTGCGGAGACTTCTAGATACGTAAATTCTTGTTGCGGAATGGTTCCGGAATTCGTTTCATAAACCGTTGTGCTTTGGATTAATTGATTGAAAAAACGATCCGTGTACACTATTCTGGAATTTAATGTAGGTTCTTTTTTTCTGGTTGCATCCACAAAATCCAAGATTCTATAATTTGCATAAATAGATAAATCACTTCTGTTGGTTTGTATCAATTTAGATTTTAACATGAAAGTCTGGGAGGAATTTACCCGCTGAATCAAACTCCCAACACTTCGGGATTGTAAGCTGTCATTGTTTCTTCTTAAATAGCCTAATTCTACAAAAACTTTAGTACTGTCACCACGACCTGTAAAAAAACCATACTCCGTAAATTTTTGGCTTAGAGCCGAAAACTGATTAGTTGCTTTGTTTTTTTCTTGATTGTCTTCTAATCGTAAGCTGGAACCAACCCAATTTTTATCAAAATGAAAACGCATTTGAGATTGGTTTCTTAAAAATTTAGAAGATAAAACAGTACCGTCACTTTTTAGGAAACTGCCTTGGTTTTGAAAAGTCCATTTTTTTATTCGAAACAAACCATTTAAAATATGTCTGCTACCTGAAAAATTTTCAGAGAAATCCAGTTTTTCAAATTGATACACTACTAATCCTTTGTTGGTGGATTTGGGTTTTGGATTTAAGTCTAATTGTAATCCGGAAACTAATAAACTCTGATTCCCAACAGCCGCAGTTCCTAAATTCCAATCTCTGTCAAATTCTATATTGTACAGTCGTTCCACTGATCTGAAATCTTTCTGAATGAATTGATAATTTGTAAAAGCATCTAACTGCCATTTTTTTGAAAAAAGCCTTTGCTTGGCATTGATTTTTCCGGCCAAGCCTTGATTATTGCGGTCATCAATGGATGAAAATAAATTTTGATCATTGTTACTCAGGCCAATTTCAAAATCGACAGCCGTTTTTTCGCTGGGTTTGTATTTTCCCAAAAAGGTGGCGACTTGAATTTTTGTTGGCGCAATAAGCTGAATTATGGGTTCGTAATTTCCTTGAGGAATACCGTTTATGGGTTCAATATATTCATAAACTCGCGTAATGGTAGCCGAATTTGTCACGATATAATTCCCATTATTTACTCCGACCAAAGTGAAACGGACGTTGAATAATTCCTGTTGAGCATCATTTGCATATTCGAAAATTTCTACGGCGTTAAATATCGTTTTTCTATACAATACTTTGTTTTCTGAATAGGAATCAGCATAAGCAGAAGGTGCTGTCATTAAATTAGGATTGTCTCCTGAATTGACTAATATCTGGGCTTGTTCTTGTGATAAATTTTGTTGTAACGGTTGATTTTTCAAGTCATTTTCAGAATATAAATAGCCTCCAAAACTCCATTTTTCATTTTCATGCGTAGCGCCGGCATACGTCACAAAGCGAGTGTAATTCCTGTCGGAATATTGATATTCTATCGCAATACGCATTTCGGAAGTGATGGTAAAAAGAGGTGTAAATACAATTTCGCCGGCATTGTAGTCTATCGTATAATCATTGTTTTCGCCACGTTTCTGTAAAATTCCATTTACATAAACCCGCTCTGAACCTGAGACAACCAGAACATATAATTCTCCATTTTGCCCTTTTAATTTATAAGGACCTTGATTCCCTTCTTGTCCCACAAAATTGCTTTTGGCATATTGTCCTCGAACTAATGCCGCTGATGCAAATACATTCGTTTTATTTTCTTCGGTTCCAAAGTTGAAATTAGTTGCCAGTCCTTGTACCTTTTTGTTGAAATTCAGGAATTGGGTTCTCTTGTTTTCTAGAAAAATATCTCCTGCACGAATGTTCCATTCGTCGCTGAACAATTCCATAAAAACATTGTCAAACTGGTCCAGTTTTTGAGAATAGCCGCCCTCCTGCAATGGAATATTACTGTCTTGAATGGAGGCTCTCAAACTTACTTTTTCGGAAATCTTTCCTGTGATTTGTAAATCTAAATTAGAATTCAAAACTGCATTTTGATTGTTTCCGATGGTTATGCCACGAGTAATACTTCCTGATGTATTCAACCCGTCAAAAGGAACGTTTTTCTTTAGATTTTTCTCTTCAATTTTATACAAATTCCCATTTCCGACTTCATTACTGACGACTCTGCTGGGATCGTAAATGCGGTATTCTTTGGTTAGTATTTCAGGAAATTTAAGATACTGTACTGTAAGTGAATCGGAGGTAAAAGAACTGTCTTCCTTTAAAATCAGAGTTCCCTTTTTGAAATTTATTTTAAATAAAGTACTGTCGATGGATTTGCCATTGGCGTCAAGCAGTTTGAAAAAGCTGGAATTAATACTTTCTTTTTCGATATAAATCGTGTCGCGGGAAAGAAGGATTTTTTTGGTTTTGTACAGCGAATTAATTTCCTGAGCATGGAGCGCAGAAAAACAGCCTATTACAATCCAAAAAAGTAATTTTTTTAACATAAATACTATAACTCGAAAGTACCAAAAGTAGTATTTATAATTCGATAATTAGAAAATGTGCCAATCAGAAAATTAAGGAAAAGTTAAATCAATATATTCTGGTTTTGACTCTTGATTTCATGCTTTGTAACATCAAAAAAAAATGGGAACCAAAATTAAATTTCGATTCCCATTTTAATATTGTTGAAACAGTTTTAAACTTCTTTAGTGATCACTTGCATGGTTTCACGGCTGACTTGTTTCAATAAAACTACTTTATTTTCTTCGACAGTTTGTGCTGCCTTGTCATTGAAATGTCGGATAGTATATAAGGTTACATTTTCGTCAAATTCAACTTTGAATTTTTTAGATAAAATGGCATTTAGCGCTTTAAAATTATCAAATTTATCCTCTACACATACAGAGAAACTAATGGCAGAATTCTGAATTAAGTTTACTTTTATTTTGAATTGGTGAAACAACGCAAAAATCTCGCTGATGTTTTCTTCCATGATGAAAGAGAAATCTATTGATGAAAGAGAAATTAAAAGCTGGTTTCTTTTGACAATAAAACAAGGTAAATACGGTTCTAAATCGACCCCTTTAGAAACACTTGTTCCTTTTAATAATGGGTTTATAAATGATTTTACATACAAAGGAATTTCCTTTTTTTGTAAAGGTTGCAGCGTTTTTGGGTGAATAACCGTTGCGCCGTAAAAAGCTAATTCAATGGCTTCGCGATACGAAATTTGATTTAATAAACTGGCGTTTTCAAAATATCTTGGGTCGGCATTCATTACTCCAGGAACATCTTTCCAGATAGTTACACTTTCAGCATTTAAGCAATAGGCAAAAATTGCAGCAGTATAATCAGAACCTTCACGGCCTAGAGTAGTGGTGAAATTATTTTCATCAGAACCCAAGAACCCTTGTGTAATATTTAAGATTTTTCGTTTTACGTTCTTGGCAATGTTTTTTTGTGTCAATTCCCAATCTACTTCCGCATCTCTATAATTAGCGTCTGTTTTTATGAAATTACGAACATCCAGCCATTGCGTTTTTATTCCCATGAAATTCATGAAATGACTAAGAATAGTTGTCGAAATTAATTCGCCATAACTTACAATTTGATCGTAAACAAAATTATAATTAGGAGATTTATTATGTGTCAAGAAATATTCTAAATCAGTAAATTGAGTGTTTACAGCAGCAAAAACTTCGTTTTTGTCATCTTCAAATAAATCCATCAAAATTTGATTGTGGTATTTTTTTACTTCTTGGACTGATGAATTCAACTCAGCCGATTTGTCAAAATAGTTTTTTATGACAATTTCCAGTGCATTGGTCGTTTTTCCCATTGCAGAAACAACTAACAATACATCTTCGTAACCCACTTTTTGTAAAACGTCATATACGTTTTTAATCCCTGCGGCATCTTTTACAGAAGCTCCTCCAAATTTAAATACTCTCATAGTTTTAAACAAAAATTGTTCTTTATACTTTATTTCAATTTATTTTCTACAAAATGGTTGATTCCTATTTCATCCATTTGAACTACATGCCAATCTTTTAGCACTTTTGCACCTGATTTTTCATAGAAATCTATTGCTGGAGTATTCCAGTCCAATACATTCCATTCCACTCTTCGAACCTGATCTTTTTTACCCTGTTTTATAATTTCAGAATATAAAGCATATCCAAGTCCGGTTCCACGCATTTTGTCTTTTACCACTAAATCTTCTAAATGAATTGTTTTCCCTTTCCAGGTTGAATAGCGGTAATACCACAAAGCAATACCAACGATTTCGTCATCAACTTCGGCAACAAAAACATGAAATAGAGGAACAGGACCAAAACCATCACGAACTAAATCGTCAACAGTTACAAGAACAGCATCTGGCTCCTTTTCAAATTCAGCCAACTCTTGGATAAGACCTAAAACAGCTTGCATATCCTGCGAGTTTCCTTTTCTAATATTCATAAATCTTTATTTTAATGATTCAAAAATGCAATAAAACTGCACTTTTACGTATTTATTTTGTGTTTTATTTAGCAAATATACAATACTGTCAAACTAAATAATTAGTATTCAAATTGTTTTCACAAAAAAAACGATATTTGTGACTTCAAAATAACTACAACGATTTCGTAATGGAAGAACGCAACAAAACACTAGGAGAATTTATCATTGAAAACCAAAATGCTTTTCAATATTCGTCAGGCGAATTATCACGAATCATCAACTCTATCCGATTGGCTGCCAAAGTAGTCAATTATAAAGTAAACAAAGCAGGATTAGTTGATATTGTTGGGGCAGCCGGTGAGCAAAACATACAGGGTGAAGATCAGCAAAAACTAGACGTTTATGCCAATGAAGTTTTTATTCAAACTTTAATCAATCGTGAAATTGTATGTGGAATCGCTTCCGAAGAGAATGATGATTTTATCACTGTAGAAGGAAGTGACAACAGTCATAACAACAAATATGTGGTTTTAATGGATCCGCTGGACGGCTCATCAAATATTGATGTCAATGTTTCGGTTGGAACTATATTTTCGGTTTATAGAAGAGTTACTCCAATAGGAACTCCAGTTACCATTGAAGATTTTTTACAGCCGGGAATCAATCAGGTTGCGGCAGGTTATGTTATTTATGGAACCTCGACGATGTTAGTTTATACTACGGGACATGGAGTAAATGGATTTACGCTGAATCCGGCCATTGGAACTTTTTATTTATCACACCCAAAAATGCAATTCCCAACTGACGGTCATATTTATTCCATTAACGAAGGGAACTATGTTCATTTTCCGCAAGGAGTAAAAGATTATATAAAATATTGCCAGTTAGAAGAAGGAGACAGACCTTATACTTCAAGATATATAGGAAGTTTGGTCTCTGATATTCATAGAAATATGATTAAAGGCGGAATCTATTTATATCCTACAAGTTCAAAAGCACCAAAAGGAAAATTACGATTATTATATGAATGCAATCCTTTAGCTTTTATTGCTGAACAAGCCGGAGGAAAAGCTTCGGATGGATTTAAAAGAATCATGGAAATTGAACCGACAGAATTACATGAAAGAGTGTCGTTCTTTTGCGGAAGCTATAACATGGTCGAAAAAGCCGAAGAATTTATGCATAAAGCAAAATTAAGTAAATACTAAAAACGTAGGTTTAATAAAAAAGCTCCCAGATATCTGAGAGCTTTTTTTATACTTTACAATTACTTGTTCATGTTTTGCATTTCGAAAAGGAAAGTATCTAAATCTACTTTTTTATCTACTAATTTAAGTGCTTTGTGCACAATGTAGTCTACGTTTTCAGCATTAAAGCCTAGTGCTACTCCAATTTTTCTTAATAATAATTCTTGTTTGTCACCTAACTGATGATCTACATGAACCATTCTTGCTAAATCAAACAAACGCTCCAGTCTTTGCTCATGTAAATAAGGAGGATTTATAGGATATTTTAATGGATTTTCTAAAATTTCTTCATATTCTGCTTGAGAAATTTCTAATCGAACGGCCAGTTTGTCTAAAAATAGTTTTTCTTCTGGAGCAAACGTATCGTCAGCAAGTGCTACACGAACAATAGCTGAAAAATGACCTTTATTTCTTTGTTTGAATTCGCTATCAAATAAATCTGAAAATGACATAATTATTGTTTTTTTATCTTACAAAGATAAATCTATTTTTAAATTAATGATTTTAATTTTTTTATATTTTTTCATTGAATTTGGTCTCTTTTGAATTGTATTTATTTAAATAATCAAATCAATCATTTTCAAAATTAATCGTAAGTTTACAACCCCTTTAGCAACCTAATAAACTACCCATGTCAGAATTTTGGATTTACTTTCAAATAGGATTAAAACACGTTTTAGATATTCATGCATATGATCATGTTTTATTTTTGATTGCCTTGGCAATTCCTTTCTCTTTTAAAGATTGGAAGAGAATTGTGCTTCTTGTGACACTTTTTACGATTGGACACACAATGGCTTTAATGCTTTCTGTTTTTGGTATAATTGCAATAAAAGTAAATGTTGTAGAACTATTAATTCCTATAACCATATTGATAACGGCGTTGTTTAATCTTTTTACGGCGGGAAAATCAAGCAAGAAAGAAAGTATAAATTTGGTGTTTTTTATCACGCTTTTCTTTGGAATAATTCATGGATTGGGTTTTTCAAATTATTTTAAATCGATTCTTGGAGGCGATGCTGTTTCTAAAATAGTACCCTTATCGGAATTTGCATTAGGAGTCGAAGCGGCACAGATTGTAGTGGTTTTTGTGGTTTTGAGTCTGTCGTATATTGTTCAAACCGTTTTTAGATTTTCGAAACGCGATTGGACATTGGTAATGTCGGCATTTATAATTGGAGTAGTGATACCATTAATTGTTGAAAGTGAAATCTGGATTAGATAAAAATGAACGAAAAAAAATTAAATAAATACGATAAAGCGTATCTTAGAATTGCCAAAGAATGGAGTTTACTGTCTTATTGTAAACGCAAACAAGTTGGTGCGATTATTGTGCGAGATAGAATGATAATCTCTGACGGCTATAACGGAACGCCATCTGGTTTTGAAAATTGCTGTGAAGATGAAGAAGGATTAACGCGTTGGGATGTTTTACATGCTGAAGCAAATGCGATTCTGAAAGTGGCACGATCTACGCAATCCTGTGAAGGAGCAACTTTGTATATTACGCTATCGCCTTGTAAAGAGTGCAGTAAATTGATTCATCAATCCGGAATAAAAAGAGTGGTATATCAGAATGGATACCGTGATGATTCAGGAATTCAGTTCCTGATAAAAGCAGGAGTAGAGGTAGAACATATCCCAGTATTAGAAGAGTAATTAGTGTCTTCGTATGAAATATAACGTAAAATATTTGCCCATAATTATTTTCTCAACACTCGCTCTGGGTGTTGTGCTGGGAGGAATGTTGAATTTTCCTAATGCAGTTGATTTCGCAGACAGAAATAATTCTAGGAGCAAACTCAATAAACTGATTGATTTTATTGACAATGAATATGTCGATGATGTCAATACGGATTCTATTGTAAACCTTACCGTAGATAATATTCTGGCGCAACTCGACCCACATTCTGTTTATATTCCACCAAGCGATCAGCTGGAAGTGTTAGAAAGCATGAAAGGTAATTTCGTGGGAATAGGCGTAAATTTTTACATGTACAATGATTCAGTTGCTGTTATAAAGCCTGTTGAGAACGGCCCTTCGGCAAAAGCAGGAATAAAGGCAGGCGACCGAATTTTATATGCTGATAAAACAAAATTATTTGGTCGAAAATTGCCAAGTGACAGTTTGTATTCAAAATTAAAAGGAACAATAGGTTCTGATATTGAGCTTACTATCTACAGAAAATCCGAAGGCAAAAAATTAAAAGTAAAAATAAAAAGGGATGTTATTCCTCTAAAAAGCGTTGATGCCGCTTTACTTTTGAGTAATAAAACGGGCTATTTAAAAATAAATAGATTTGCCGAAACTACCTATAGAGAGTTTATGGCGGGTTTAACTAAACTGAAAAAACAAGGTGCAAAATCACTTGTAATTGATGTTCGTGATAATGGTGGCGGTTATACGGAAGAAGCTATTGCTATTGCCGATGAATTATTGACAGATAAGCAGTTGATTGTTTTTACTAAAAATAAAAATGGGAATATAGACAAGACATTTGCAACTGCAAAAGGTAGTTTTGAAACCGGAAACGTATTTGTTATAATCAATGAAAACAGCGCTTCTGCCAGTGAAATTCTAGCGGGCGCCATTCAGGATAATGATCGTGGAACTATTGTTGGCCGCCGTTCTTTTGGAAAAGGATTGGTGCAACGTGAAATGGATTTTGCCGATGGTTCGGCCGTTCGATTGACTATTGCCAGGTATTATACGCCAACGGGTCGCTCGATTCAAAAACCATACTCGAAAGGGAATGAGGCGTATTTTAAAGAATCAGAAGCTCGTTTTGGAAATGGTGAGTTGTATGAAAAAGACAGTATAAAAGTTTCGGATACTTTAAAATTCAAAACTAAAAAAGGTAAAATTGTATACGGCGGTGGTGGAATTGTTCCTGATGTTTTTGTACCGCTAGAAGTAGAGCATGGAAATGAAAGTACCGCTTATTTATTGCAATCCGGAATCGTGGGTAATTTTGTTTTCGAACAATTAGATAAAAATAGAAGCGCTTTTAAAGGACTTAATTTCGAACAATTTAAAACTAAAATGAATGAAACGGATTTGTATTTTAATTCGTTTCAAAAATTTATTTTTGGAAACGGATTGGATCTGAATTTTGGAAAAAGCAAGTCATTGGTAAAAAGATACTTGGCTGCTGAATTTGCCCGACAATTGTATGGAGAAAGCTATTATTATGAGATTGTATTGAAAGAAGATGCGATGATTAAGGCGATTTCCAAGAAAGTGACTGTGAAGTAAAAACTCGTTTTAAAAACAACTAATTTTCACTGTCCCAATCTTTCCTGTACCGAATTAGTTCTTCGTCTATCATTTTTTTAGATGTGTTTAATAAATAGGTTGCATCTTCAGAATAAATAGGCGAAAAAAAAGTTATTTTAATTTCAGTAGTCCATTTTCCAAAACACTTTAAAAAATGCGGAATGAAAGTGTCATCTCCCACAAAGGCATCCGTTTTTTCTTTATAATCAATGGCAATAGGAATAACGGCAGATTTAATCTTCGTGGCCATCACAAAGGAACCGTAATTGAAAGCTACAGTCGTTGGTAAAACATCGGTAGTGCCTTCCGGGAAATTAATAATAGAATATCCTTTGGTTAGAACATCTCGAATATTTTCGGCAGTTTCTTGTCTGCTTTTTGTGCATTTTCTATCTACAAATAAAACGCCCGATATTTTACAGATGTAGCCAATCATTGGCCATGATGAAACTTCTTTTTTGCCTACAGGAAATGCATGTATTTGATTTACAATAACGATTGGGTCAAAATAGGAACGATGATTGGCTACAATAAGTCCTTGTATATTGGGTTTTTCTCCATAAATAATGGTGCGAATACCTAAAATGACATTAAGTCCTCTTATTAAAAAATCGCGTAGTTGAAGTGCTCTTTTGGAATTCATTTCTTTGCTGCAAAAGAAGCTCATCAAATAGAAAATAATAGAAAAAAAGGAAACAAATACTATAAAAATGATGAGTCTGGTCAAGCCCAATAATAGTGATAACATAAAATAGTGTATTGAAAATGTAAACCTACCACTATTTTTCTAGAGATTTTACAGAATGAAATTCTATTTACCTGATACTATCGTGAGCATGAGTCTGCACCCCGTCATTCCATAGGGTCAGAATATCTGTTGCAACAGCGGCACCACTTCCGGAAGCAATAGCTAGTTGGCTTCTCCATCCTGCCAAAGTTCCTATTACATAAATTCCATCGGCGACTTTGTGGTCGTTATTTTTAAGTTGGATCCGTTGTTTTTCGGGAAGGGATTTTTGATGAGGCTCTATATAATGCATCAATCCATCAATTGCAAAAGTATTTGCGGAACCTATGCCCATGACGATTGTTTTTGTTTGGTAAGAATTCCTGTTTGTAATGACTATGAATTCCGGAAATTGCCCTTCAATTTTTAGTACTTTTTCATCTAAAATTTGAGTGATATGGGGATATGCTTTCGAAAGATGTTCGGTGCTTTCCTCCAATAATTCAGAACCTAATTTCCCTGGAGGAATTCCATAAGCATTATTAAACAGTGCCTCTTGAAGAGCTGATGTTTTTTGATGGGTAAAAATACCAATTCTTTTGTCAGTGACAAAGGATTTGTTTTTTGCAGAGCCCAAAACGAGTGCGCATGAAATTCCAGAAACGCCACCACCAACGATGAGAACATCAAACATTATTACAGTTGGTCGTTTGATTTCTCTTCAATCTTTTTTGCCATTTTAAAAATCAGAAGAATTAAAACGGCACAAAAAGAAGCAGCAATTCCAATAAATGCAACTACGCTATCTCCTTTAAATGGATTTCTAAAATCCAACAAAGTAACATTAAATATGATTAGCGCTATTGCTAAAAACACCAAGATGTTAGTGAAAATTTTCATAATACGTTTTTGTTTTTGATATAAAAGAAACAGATTTTTTTAAGAAAATCAGGTTGTCTTTTAAAATTATCTTAGGGAGTAAATTTATGAAAATTTATTTTAGACGAACAAACCTTTAACATTCGCAGCGAATAATTTAACAGCAATGGCAAGAAGTACTACGCCAAAAGTCTTTCTAATGACTCCAAGTCCATTTTCTCCTAGTATTTTTTCAATTTTAGAGGATGATTTCAAAACGATATATACCAGAATAATATTCAAAATTATTGCGATAACAATATTTATAGTAGAAAACTGGGAGCGTAAAGAGAGTAAAGTAGTCATTGTTCCGGCTCCGGCTATCAAAGGAAACGCCAAAGGAACAATTGATGCTGAACTCGCTTCTTCATCGCGGTAAATGCGAATCCCTAAAATCATTTCTAATGCTAGGAAGAATAAAACAAATGAACCCGCAACTGCAAATGAGTTTACATCAATTCCAATTAAATTCAATAATTCTTCTCCCACAAAAAGGAAAACAATCATGATTATACCAGCTACTATTGAAGCTTTTTCAGATTCTATGTGTCCATGTTTTGATCTTAAATCAACAATAATAGGAATGGTTCCCACGATATCAATTACGGCAAAAAGGACCATTCCAACCGTGATTATTTCTCTAAAATCGATTTCAAACATAATTTTTTTGTTTGCAAAGTTAAACTTTTCGGTAGATTTTTGATTAAAATTAAATTTTATTACAACAATTCTGATTCATTTTTTTATATACTGGTTTTCAATTGATTTCTTGTTTGTTTTAATTCTATCTTGTTTAATATTAGTTTGTTATGGTATTAAAAGAGTCAGTTGTTTCGTTGGTTTTCCGAAAAGTTAAAGTTGGTTTTTATCTAAAAAATTACAATTTACTTTGACTACCTTTGCGCTTTATAATCTCAGTACCCCAAAATAATGTTTCAATTAGGAAAAACCATCGTCTCAGAAGACATACTCGAAAAAGATTTTGTTTGCAATTTGTCAGCCTGTAAAGGGGCTTGTTGTGTTGATGGCGATGCGGGAGCTCCATTGAGCGTTGAGGAAACTAAGATATTAGAAGAAATCTATCCCAAAGTAAAACCATTTTTACGTAAACAAGGGATTGCAGCTATCGAAGCGCAAGGAACTTGGACAAAAGGAACTGATGGTGATCTTGAAACACCGCTGATTGATAATAAAGATTGTGCTTATGTAATGTTTGACGGTAAAACAGCTTTGTGCGGTATCGAGCAAGCGTACAATCAAGGTGTGATTGACTGGAAAAAACCTGTTTCATGTCATTTATATCCTATTCGTGTGAAGGATTTCACGGAGTTTGCTGCCGTTAATTATGACAAATGGGACATTTGTGATCCAGCCTGTTCTTTAGGCCAGGAGCTTGAGGTGCCAGTGTATAAATTTGTCAAAGAAGCATTGGTTAGAAAGTTTGGAGAGGACTGGTATGCAGAGCTTGAAATAATCGCACAGGAACTCAAAAAATAATCTAAAATAAATGTAAATTTTCTTGTTTGCTGTTTTTAAAATCCTATATTTTACGGTACTTCAACTCTTTTTTTAAATTTTAAAATACTGATTATTAAGTGTTTAAAATCCACATGAAAAATACCTCAATTTTTTTCGTTTGTTAAAAACTATGGCTGATTGTGAATAAGTTTGACTTTTAATTTCGGCAATATTTCACAATCTTTGTAATCCACAGAAAGCATAAAATTTCGTTAAAATCTCAAAAAAACAAACTACTATAATGGCACAACTTGAACCAATTTTACAAGAAAATAAAAATCGTTTCGTAATTTTTCCAATTAAACACCATGATATTTGGGAATTTTATAAAAGTATGGAAGCTAGTTTCTGGACTGCTGAAGAAATCGATTTGTCACAAGATTTAAATGACTGGAATAACAAGCTTTCTGATGAGGAACGTTATTTTGTAAAACATATTCTTGCTTTTTTTGCTGCTTCTGACGGAATTGTAAATGAGAATTTAGCTGAAAATTTTGTGAACGAAGTGCAATATGCTGAGGCAAAATTCTTTTACGGTTTTCAAATTATGATGGAGAACATTCATAGTGAAACGTATTCGTTGTTGATTGATACCTATGTGAAAGATGAAGCTGAGAAAGATGAATTATTCAATGCTTTAGAAGTTTTTCCGGCAATTAAGAAAAAAGCGGACTGGGCTTTGAAATGGATTGAATCTGATTCGTTTGCGGAACGTTTGATTGCTTTTGCAGCTGTGGAAGGAATCTTCTTTTCGGGAGCGTTTTGTTCTATTTATTGGTTGAAAAAACGTGGATTAATGCCAGGATTGACTTTTTCTAACGAATTGATTTCTAGAGATGAAGGGGTTCATTGTGATTTTGCAGTGCATTTACACAACCACCATTTAGTAAATAAAGTTCCAAAAGAAAGAATTAGAAGTATTATTGTTGATGCTTTGAATATTGAAAGAGAATTTATCACTGAATCCCTTCCTGTGAGTTTAATAGGTATGAATGCGGTATTAATGACACAATATTTAGAATTTGTTGCCGATAGATTATTAGTGGAATTAGGGTGCGACAGAGAATACAATACCTCAAACCCTTTTGATTTTATGGACATGATCTCACTTCAAGGAAAAACAAACTTCTTTGAAAAGAAAGTCGCCGAATATCAAAAAGCCGGTGTTATGAATACCGATGAAGATGCTCAAAAAATATCTTTTGACGCTGATTTTTGATTTTTTTAAACCATTAAGGAATTAAGGGTTATTAAGGTTTGTCTTAATTTTTCTAAATATTTTAATGTTAAAGAAACATTTTTATTTTTTAAATCTTAATGATTTACTGATTTTTTTTATGTTTCAGGTGCTGATTAGCCCAGATAGTAATGAAAATCCTTTTTGATTTTTTCTTTAAAAAATAAAAAGATTGCAATGGATAGCTGGAAAAGCTCCAAAAAAAATGCTGAAATAAGTTCAGTATAATTTACAAATAACGAAAAACAGTGAAGGGATTTTCTGTTTTAAAAAAACAAACAAAAGTATGTATGTAATTAAGAGAGATGGGCACAAAGAGCCGGTAATGTTCGACAAAATCACAGATAGAATTAAAAAACTATGTTATGGTTTGAATGATTTGGTTGATGCCGTGAAAGTGGCAATGCGCGTAATTGAAGGACTTTATGATGGTGTTTCAACATCTGAATTGGATAATCTTGCTGCCGAAACTGCCGCGTCAATGACTATTGCGCATCCTGATTATGCTCAATTAGCCGCTCGTATTGCAATCTCAAATTTACATTCGAATACAAAAAAATCATTTTCGGAAACGATGAGTGATATGTTCAATTATGTAAACCCAAGAAACGGTCAATATGCTCCTTTACTTTCTGAGGAAGTACATAAAGTGATTATGGATAATGCAGAGTTTTTAGACTCACATATTATATACAATAGAGATTTCAATTACGATTATTTTGGATTTAAAACCTTGGAAAGATCGTATTTGCTGAAAATAAACGGTAAAATCGTGGAGCGTCCGCAACACATGTTGATGCGTGTGTCTGTCGGGATTCACTTAGACGATTTAAAATCTGTGATAGAAACGTACGACTTAATGTCGAAAAAATTCTTTACGCATGCAACGCCAACATTGTTCAACGCCGGAACGCCAAAACCTCAAATGTCTTCTTGTTTCCTTTTGGCAATGCAAGATGATAGTATTGACGGTATTTATGACACGTTGAAACAAACGGCTAAAATCTCTCAATCTGCAGGTGGAGTTGGACTTTCTATTCACAATGTAAGGGCTACAGGTTCTTACATACGTGGGACAAACGGAACGTCAAACGGAATTGTTCCTATGTTACGTGTTTTCAATGATACCGCTCGTTATGTGGATCAAGGAGGAGGAAAACGTAAAGGTAGTTTTGCTATTTATATCGAAACTTGGCATGCGGATATCTTTGAATTCCTGGACTTGAAAAAGAATACCGGAAAAGAAGAAATGCGTGCACGAGATTTATTTTTTGCGATGTGGACTTCGGATTTGTTCATGAAACGTGTACAAGAAGACAGTTATTGGACGTTGATGTGTCCTAATGAATGTCCAGGATTGTATGATGTGTATGGCGAAGAATTTGAGGCGATGTACATTGATTACGAGAAACGTGGAAAAGGTAGAAAAACCATCAAAGCACATGAATTATGGGAGAAAATTCTGGAATCACAAATTGAAACTGGAACGCCTTACATGTTGTACAAAGATGCAGCCAACAGAAAATCAAACCAAAAAAATCTAGGTACGATTCGTTCTTCGAATTTGTGTACCGAGATTATGGAATACACTTCGAAAGATGAAATTGCGGTTTGTAACTTGGCTTCACTTTCATTGCCAATGTTTGTGGAAAATAAAAAATTCAATCACGAATTGTTGTACACCGTTACAAAACGCGTTACCAGAAACTTGAATAAAGTTATTGACAGAAATTATTATCCGGTACAAGAAGCTGAAAACTCGAATATGCGTCACAGACCAGTTGGTCTTGGAGTGCAAGGATTGGCCGATGCTTTCATTATGTTGCGTTTGCCATTTACGAGCGACGAAGCGAAGAAACTGAACCAAGAAATTTTCGAAACTTTATATTTTGCAGCCGTTACCGCTTCAATGGAAATGGCCAAAGAAGAAGGGCCTTATTCTACTTTTGAAGGTTCGCCAATGTCACAAGGGGAATTTCAATACAATTTGTGGGGAATGAAAGATGAGGAATTATCAGGTCGTTGGGACTGGGCTTCATTGAGAAAAGAAGTGATGCAACACGGGGTGAGAAACTCATTGTTAGTGGCGCCAATGCCAACAGCTTCGACTTCTCAAATCTTGGGTAATAACGAAGCATTCGAGCCATATACTTCTAATATTTACACCAGAAGAGTCCTTTCGGGAGAATTTATTGTGGTAAACAAACACTTGTTACACGATTTAGTGGAGCGTGGTTTGTGGAACGAAACATTGAAACAAGAATTAATGCGAAATAACGGTTCCGTTCAAGACCTAAACATTCCGCAGGACTTGAAAGAATTGTACAAAACCGTTTGGGAAATGTCTATGAAAGACATTATCGATATGTCCCGTCAACGTGGTTATTTTGTGGATCAATCACAATCATTGAACTTATTCATGCAAAATGCCAATTATTCTAAATTGACATCGATGCATTTCTACGCTTGGCAATCCGGATTGAAAACGGGAATGTATTATTTAAGAACAAAAGCTGCGGTGGATGCAATTAAATTTACATTGAACAATGATAAAAAAGCGGAGCCAATCGAAATTAAAGAACAACCAATCTCTGTTCCTGTAGTAGCAGAACAGGTAGAAATGACTACCGAAGAATACAAAGCAATGATTGAATTAGCTAAAAATGCCGGTCCAGACGAATGTGAAATGTGTGGGTCTTAATTTATAATAGAAATAATAAAGGCTTCTTAATTGAAGCCTTTTATAAGAATATACTAATCTTTAATTTATT
Source organism: Flavobacterium pasteuri (assembly GCF_048286615.1). Lineage (NCBI taxonomy): Bacteria > Pseudomonadati > Bacteroidota > Flavobacteriia > Flavobacteriales > Flavobacteriaceae > Flavobacterium > Flavobacterium pasteuri. Next base: position 525,069 of record NZ_JBLVPN010000001.1, read on the forward strand.
TTGCTGAGGTAAAGAAAAAAAATAATGCGCATAAAAAAAGGGATATCTGTGACATCCCTAACTTAGAAACTTAAAATTAAAACGGCCGGCAAGCTTTTAAAAAATTAAGTTATAAAGATGATGAGGTTACCTCACCTACTTATTTTATACTTCAAAAGTATAAAATTTGAATCTTCTTTCCAAGTTAAATTTTTCACGGCAATACCTTTTTCACGAAAAAAAACTCGTTAGTAGTTGTGAATTCTAGTATTGTGATTTATTAACAATAAAATTTAATAACTTTTAAATAAGAAGATGATGACAAATTTAAGTATATACAAATTTTCACTTTTAAATAAAGTAAAAGAACAACAAGTCTTGAGTTTTTATAACGAAGAAGAAGACTTATTAGATACAATGAATGACTTCTGTAGTTATATTCATAGAAATATTAAGACTTATACAGATAATCAAGGAAAATTTAGAACTTTCTCACTTGCTAATGTTCAAAAGAAAGATACAAATAAAAGAATTATTACTGGTTATTTTGATTCTGCATATACTGGAGAAAAGGGTAAGATAAAAGATAGCACAACTAATGATTTGAAGTATGATATTTCTAAAAAAGATTTATTTTCTAAAGATTTCTTTTTTCTTATTCATGTTCCGAAAAATTCCAAGTTTGGGTTTTTAATTTTTCAGAAAAAAGAAAATCACGGTGTAAAGATAGTTTTTGAAAATGCCTTTAATAGTTTTATGAGATTAAAAGGTGTTTCAAATTATTTTCTACAATTGAAACAAGCGCCAGCTAGATACCTAATTAATAATTTTTTAAAATTAGGGAAGCTAAAGGAATTTAGATTAATAGATTCTACAATTCAATCTAGTATAGAATCGTTAAATTCAAATTTAGGCAGAGAAGAACGTGTAATAAAGTTGAATAATTCTGCAAATAATGAAAACATAAAAAATGTATTGGTTGAGTTATTTGATAATTTTTCTTCAGAAGATAAAGTTCCTTTTATGAATCAAGGAGAATTTGATGAGATAATTTTTGTAATAGGTTATAGAGGTATTTCAAAGACCTTTTATATTAAAGATAAAGAGAAAATTCGGACTAGTGTTGATGTGAGTTCTATGGTGGAATTTGAAGATGGAGAAGCTACTTTCGAATCTTTAATAAAAATTTCTCTAGAGTTAATAAATTTTGCAGCTTAGCATCTGATTTTTTTAAAGTTAAGGGAGTATTTGAGTTTTCAAGTACTCCCTTTTTATTTATATTCATCGATATTTTGATTAAAAATATAAGAATAATTCACTATATTTGAGACACTAGTGATTATAAGTAATTGTTTTTATACTAACTATTATGGAAAATAAAAAATTTACTGTTACAGATGATTTATTAGCTTCCAAAAGCCAACGTCTGCTGAATTTTATAATCGATGTGTTGATTATCTATATTATTGAAATCACTATTGGTACAACCATAATTCTAATTGGAGATTTGACTCGAAGTGATACAGCGTCAAATTGGGTTTCCTCATTAAGCGCAGTTGAAAGTTTCTTTTTTGGATTAGTTATACTCTTTTTTTACTACGGATTGACTGAAATGTATTTCTCCAGAACCTTCGGGAAGTATTTTACGAAAACACTAGTTGTAAAGCATGATGGTTCAAGACCCAATATGAAAAGCATTATTATACGAACACTTTCTAGATTAATTCCTTTAGAACCTTTTTCTTTTTTAACTGCTGATCGAGGATGGCACGATACATTATCGGTTACGTATGTGGTGAAAAAGCATGAATTTGTTGCAAAAAAGAAATTGCTTGATCCATCTGATGAGATTATAGTTTAACAATAGTATCCCTTAAAAACAAAACCTAGTAAATTTTTAAATTTACTAGGTTTTTTATTTTAATGATTAAATAGTTGCAATGTTTTCTACGGCAATTCTCATCTCTTGGGCTGCGGCTACCATTTCGATTAAAGCCTTTTTAGTTTCGTCCCAATGACGGGTTTTTAAACCACAATCCGGATTAACCCAAAGTTGGTCAACAGGAATCACTGCTGAAGCTTTTTCTAATAATTTTACCATTTCGGTACTGGAAGGGACACGAGGCGAGTGAATGTCATATACGCCAGGTCCTATTTCGTTTGGATAATTGAAATCGGCAAAGGCATCCAGTAATTCCATTTGCGAACGCGAACATTCTATGGTGATTACATCGGCATCCATGTCGGCAATATTCTGGATGATATCGTTGAATTCGCTGTAACACATGTGCGTATGAATCTGTGTGTCATCTTTTACGCCACTTGCCGAAATTCTAAACGCTTTTACTGCCCAATCCAAATAGGTTACCCATTCTTCTTTACGTAAAGGCAAGCCTTCTCGAATAGCAGGTTCATCAATTTGGATAATCTTAATTCCTGCATTTTCTAAGTCGACAACTTCGTCTCTAATCGCCAATGCAATTTGAGTACAGGTTTCTGAACGCGGTTGATCGTTGCGGACAAAGGACCATTGCAAAATAGTTACGGGGCCAGTTAGCATTCCTTTTACCCATTTTGGTGTAAGCGATTGTGCAAAAGCAGACCATTTTACAGTCATTGGATTTGGACGCGAAACATCGCCATAAATAACTGGAGGTTTTACACAACGGCTGCCGTAACTTTGTACCCAGCCGTTTTTGGTAAACGTAAATCCATCGAGTTGCTCTCCAAAATATTCCACCATGTCATTGCGTTCAAATTCTCCATGAACCAAAACATCAATGCCAGTTTCTTCTTGAAAGCGAATCGTTTCTTCAGTTTCTTTTTGGAGTAAATCATCGTATTGCTGTTGATTTAATACGCCTTTTTTAAACTTTGCTCTCCAGCTGCGCACTTCGGCAGTTTGAGGGAAAGAACCAATAGTTGTTGTTGGAAACAAAGGAAGATTCAATACGTCTATTTGTTTTTCTCTACGAATGGAAAATGGATTTTGTCTTTGATCATCGCCGGTTGTAATGCTGGCAACACGATTTTTTACCGCATCGTTATGGATTAATTTTGATGTTTTTCGGTTTTCATTGGCAATCGTGTTTTCTTCAAAACGGATAGAATTACTGATGTCTATTTCATTTGAAGCAAAATATTTAAGCAGTACTATTTCCTCTGTTTTTTGTTTGGCGAAAGCCAACCATTGCTTAATTTCAGGAGTTAGTGTTGCGTTGTTGGTTTCTAATTCCAAATCACACGGAGAGTGAATAAGAGAGCATGATGGCGCAATAAGTATTCTGTTTTCGCCAAGTGCGTCCGTTGCTTTTTTGATAAGGGCTAAAGATTTTTTGAAATCATTTTTCCAGATATTTCTGCCATCTATAACACCAAGCGAAAGATTTACATTAGCTGATAATTGCCCTGATTCCAGAATGTCATCCAATTGAGAATGACAACGCACCAAGTCTAAATGCAAAGTATGAACAGGTAAGGCGAGTACAGTGTCGAGATTTTCGCCAAAACAATCAAAATAATTAGCAAGAATCAATTTGATTTTCGGGAAACGTTTGTTGATTTCGGTATAGACATAAGTGATGGCACTTCTTTCTTTATCAGTTAGATTCAAAGCTAAAAATGGTTCGTCAAATTGAATCCACTCTACTTTTTCATTTTCCAGTTTTTGAAGAATTTCAAAATATACAGGAAGTAATTTTTCGATAAGATCAATTCTATGAAAACCTACTTCTTTTTCTTTTCCAAGAAGTAAATAAGTAACGGGTCCTATTAGAACTGGTTTTGTTGCGATTCCTAAGGCATTGGCTTCTTTGAACTCGTTGATTAATTTTTCGGAGAATAATTTGAATTCTTGATCTTTTGTAAATTCCGGTACGATGTAATGGTAATTGGTGTCAAACCATTTTGTCATTTCCATAGCAACGACATCTTGTCCATCTTTTTGTGAACCTCTTGCCATGGCAAAATACAAATCGATAGTGGAGTTAGTTTTTGCTAATTCTTGATAGCGCTTTGGAATAACACCTAATGTGAGTGATAAATCCAGTACTTGATCGTAAAACGAAAAGTCGTTAGAGGGGATTAAATCGATTCCAGCCTCGACTTGTAATTGCCAGTTTTCCTTGCGGATAGTTGCGCCTGTAGCCAAAAGTTCGTCTACTGAAATTTTTCCTGCCCAGTACGATTCACAGGCTTTTTTTAATTCTCTGTTGCTACCAATTCGCGGGTAGCCAAGATTGTTTGTTAGCATTTTGTTGCTTTTTAAATGATGAATAAATCAATTAAAAGCTCTTGATGCATTTCAGAATGCTCGTTAGAAATGAAAAGTAGAAAGGAGAATACGTTGCAAAAGAGAAATGCACAATAAGGCATAAATAGTCATGCTCATTGTGTTCAGAACGCACCATACCTGACTATTGCTTCAAATCGCGAAAGCATTGTCAATTCGATAAAAGGCAGGTCTCCTGACTTGTAACATTTTTATCATCCTTCCCATTTGCCATTGGCATACAGTGGATCTTTTTTCAGATAAAAACTTTTTGTGTTACTTACAGTTGCGCGACAGTTCGTGATTTACACACGATTCCCTATTAATCTACAGTTAAGTAAAACCTTTATCGGTTGATGAAGAAATAAATTAAGAACTTAAATTCGGTACAAAAGTAACACTAATCCTTTGAAGTTTTTTTCGATAGGTTTGTTAATTTGTTATTTTTAGGATATTGTATTAATAGGATGAGATACTTTATATTTTTCATATAAATAAAGCCATACCTGACTTTATTTCACTTGATAATGTGTCTATTTCTTCTATCTTTGAAAAGAAATTTTAAAAAGAAATCATGAACTGGGAACAACTTTTATCACTAAGACGACAAGGCGACAAAGGCAAAAGATTGCGTGTAGAACAAGACGACACCCGATTGGGTTTTGAAGTTGATTATGACCGTATTATTTTCTCGTCCGCTTTTAGAAGTTTGCAGGATAAAACACAAGTTATTCCCTTGTCAAAAACTGATTTTGTACACACCAGATTGACTCATAGTTTAGAAGTCTCGGTTGTTGGGCGTTCTTTAGGACGATTAGTTGGTAAAAAAATCATCGAAAAATATCCACATCTGAAAGAAGTTCATGGCTATCATATGAATGATTTTGGGGCTATAGTTGCAGCAGCGTCTTTAGCGCATGACATTGGGAATCCGCCTTTTGGACATTCCGGTGAAAAAGCAATTGGCGAATATTTCTCCATTGGAAAAGGACAGCAATACAAAGACCAACTTACGGCAAAAGAATGGCAAGATTTGATTGATTTTGAAGGGAATGCAAATGGATTTTCGGTACTGACGGCCAGTCGTCCCGGAATTGAAGGCGGACTTCGAATTTCGTATGCAACTCTTGGTGCTTTCACGAAATATCCAAAAGAAAGTTTACCTAAAAAACCAACCAAAGACATTGCCGATAAAAAATACGGTTTCTTCCAAACTGAAAAAGCCTTTTTTCAAGATGTAGCTTCTGATATGGGTTTGATTCCAAATAAATCAGGAGAAAATATAGGTTACGAAAGACATCCCTTGGCATATTTAGTCGAAGCTGCAGATGATATTTGTTACACCATTATTGATTTTGAAGACGGTATTAATTTAGGATTGGTTTCCGAAGATTTTGCGTTGGAATATTTGATAAAATTGGTAAAAGACAGCATTGATACTTCAAAATACAAGACTTTAGAAACCAAAGAAGATAGAATCAGTTATTTGCGTGCTTTGGCAATTGGTAGTTTAATTAATGATGCAGTGAAAGTTTTTATCGAAAATGAAGCATTAATTATGGAAGGTAAATTCCCGTTTGCAATTATGGATAAAAGTAAGTACAAAGCGCAGATGGATGATATTATTAATATCAGTGTTAAAAACATTTACCAAAGCCGAGAAGTCATCGAGAAAGAAATTGTCGGCTATCAGATTATTCAAACTTTGTTGGATAAATTCATAACGGCTTTCAATAATAAATTCAACGGAACCGCTTCTAATTACGACTCTTTAATCATGAAAATGTTGCCTGAGAAACACCATTTGGAAAAAGAAAATCTTTATGGAAGATTACTTCATATTTGCCATTATGTATCGCTTCTGACTGACGGGAATGCACTTGAATTGTTTGAAACTATTAATGGTAGAAAAAAGAATTAATTTTTAGAATATATATTCGATTCCAACACCAATAGCTTGTCGGACTTGTGTTTTTGGACCCTCTGTTACTTGTATTCCTTCGATTTCTCTTTTAGATTTGATATCGTCATCATAAATAACATGAGCTCCAATATTTGCTTTCACATATTGATTTACCACAAGCTCTACTAGAAAGTCACAATCTACATCTATATTTCCAAAACGGTTTATATAATCAGAATATAAGCTTAAGCGATTTTCCAGATTAATGTTTTTGAAGATTTCTTTTTTGTATTTATTGGTAACTAAGAATCCAAGTTCCATTTTTGATGTTTCTCCTTCGGTAAGTAAATTTCCATCCAAGTCGTAGGTGGCTTTAGCAACTCCAAAAGCACCTTGATTTGCTAATCTTTGATCTAAAACTAAGGTGGTTTTAAATGTAAACGGAGAGATGTAAAATGTTCTTTTTTTGTCCTTATCGATATTTTCGGCTCCTACACCCATAAAAATATAAGCTGGTGCAAAGGGTTTTGAGATTGCTTTTTCAGTATTTGGATAGGCGTAACCGTTTGTGAATTGCGTATTAAAATTGAATTTAGCCGAATGATACCAGTTAGATAGAGTATCTTTTCTATAGCCAAATGTAGAGTTTAATTGTATCGCATCTTCTGTTTTTCGTATATCAATTCCGTCTTGTTTATTCAAACCATATTTAACGATTAACTCATTTGACCAGTTGTAATTACTTCTGGCATAAACTCGATGAAATTTTCCTTTAAACAATCCTGAAATCGAACTTGTTCCTCCTGCGCTCCAGTTTACAAAGGCTACCTCAGAGATGTCAAAGCCTAAGCTGTTTTTTTTACTCCAATAGGATAATGGAAGATAATGTGTCAAGGTTTGAATTTTCAGTGTTACTTTCAACGGTTCGTTTGATGTTGATAGTGTTGTTATTGGTCTAAGGGTGTCTAATAGCGGTGTAATTCTTGCTTCTTGAGAGAAACAAGTAAAAGAGATTGTAAAGGTAAGTAAAAAGAATGTGTAGGTTAATAGTTTCATTTTGTACTAGTTGTGTTTGAGATTGCGATACAATTATTTAATAACTCGAAAAAAGTATTTCAAGACTTTTAACGTCAATTTTGCAATATTGTTGCAATTCAGCTACGGTTCCATGTTCAATAAACTCATCAGGAATACCCATAACCGTAATTTTTGAAGCATAATTATTTTCTGAGGCAAACTCGAGAATCGCACTTCCAAAACCGCCTTTTACAGTTCCGTCTTCAATTGTAATGATGGTTTTAAAGGTATTAATTATATCTTTTAATGCCTTTTCGTCTATCGGTTTAACAAAGGAAAAATCATAATGCGCAATAGTTTCTGGATGTTTCATTTTGGCTATAGCCAAAGAGACATTATTTCCAATAGTTCCATTGGATAAAACAGCAACTTTTGAACCTTGTTTTATGCAAATACTTTTTCCAATTGCTATTTTTTCATACTTCCCAAGATGTTTCGTTTGCCAATCTTGAATGACTCCGCGACCTCTCGGATAGCGAATGGCTATAGGGTTATCTAATCCTAATTGAGCAGTATATAAAATATTTTGCAACGCTATTTCATTCATTGGGGCATAAATAATCATGTTAGGAATGCAACGCAAATAAGCCAAATCGAAAACACCATGATGCGTTGCTCCGTCTTCTCCCACTAAACCTGCTCTGTCCAAACAGAAAATTACCGGAAGATTTTGTAGCGCCACATCGTGGATTATTTGGTCGTATGCTCTTTGTAAAAATGTCGAGTAAATATTGCAATAAACTACGATTCCTTGTGTTGCCATTCCGGCGGCTAAAGTTACCGCGTGCTGTTCAGCAATTCCTACATCAAAAGCACGACTTGGGAAAGCGTCCATCATAAATTTCAACGAACTTCCTGACGGCATTGCAGGTGTAATTCCTATTATTTTTTCGTTTTTTCTGGCCAAATCTAAAACGGTCAAGCCAAAAACATCTTGATATTTTGGAGGTAAATTTTCTTCTGATTTAACATGTATTTCTCCTGTTGCAGCATCAAATTTTCCAGGAGCATGGTATTTCACCTGATCGTCCTCGGCTTGTTGCAGTCCTTTTCCTTTTGTGGTAATGATATGAAGGAATTTTGGGCCTTTAATTTTTTGCAATCGTTTTAATTCCTTGATTACTGCAGAAATATCGTGACCGTCTATTGGTCCTGAATAATTAAAATTCAAAGACTTAATCATGTTGTTTTGCCTCGGATTTTTTCCTTCTTTTACAGCAGTGAGGTATTGTTTTAATGCGCCTACGCTTGGATCAATCCCGATAGCGTTATCATTGAGAATTACCAGTAAATTAGCATCAGTAACCCCGGCGTGATTTAAGCCTTCAAAAGCCATTCCTGAAGCGATAGAAGCGTCTCCAATCACTGCAATGTGCTGTTTGTTGAAATCACCTTTCAAATTAGAAGCAATTGCCATTCCTAAAGCTGCCGAAATAGAAGTAGAGGAGTGGCCTACGCCAAAAGCATCGTAAAGACTCTCACTTCTTTTTGGGAAACCGGAAATACCGCCGAGTTGACGATTGGTATGAAAATTTTCTCTTCGACCGGTGAGTATTTTATGTCCATATGCTTGATGGCCTACGTCCCAAATCAATAAATCGTTCGGTGTGTCAAAAACATAATGCAACGCAATGGTCAATTCTACAACTCCTAGGCTTGCGCCGAGATGACCTTCTTTTACAGCCACAATGTCGATAATAAAATCGCGTAATTCTTGGGCAACTTGAGGAAGTTGCGCTTCGTCGAGAAGGCGTAAATCGGTTGGGTTATCGATGTTTGAAAGTAAACTGTTTTTCATTGTTTTATAAAAAGCAAATTTACGGTTTTAAATTGGAATCTTTTTTTCAATTTAAGACGATTCTAATACCAGTCTTACGATATAGAGGTAGTTAATTAAATAGGTCAACTAAGGCTAGATTGGCTGTTTTTTGAAACAGCTACGATTAGTTATGATAAATATGTTTTGTCAAAACTATTTTGTTTGGATCAAAGAAATAGGTGCAGTGTATAATGTTCGTGTTTTTTTACCATTTTGTTCACCTGGTTTCCATTTAGGACACAATTTCAAAACTCTAACAATTTCACTTTCTAAAGCTTCGTCAATTTCGGATTGGGGTTTGACATAGGTTAATGAGCCGTCTTTATCGACAACGAATGAGATTGAGATTTCGGTAATTTTATTTTTTATGTTTTCTGGATGTTTGAACTCTTCTTTAAAAAAAGTATAAAATTTTTCAATCCCGCCATTGTATTCTGGAGGGAATTCGAAACCAATACCTCCATTGTAAATTAAATCTTCAACAGCAGTCTCGTTCTTTGTTGTTTCTTCGCAAGCAATTGTTTGGGGATTTATAAATTTTACATGATTTACCTTGGTTGCTGGTGCTGGAGGTTGAACATGGTTTTGGGTATTGTTTTTTTCTGGCAACATCATGCCAACAGTTATACGAGATGCTTTTGTACTGTCTTTAACCACTTCAACAGCATCAATTTTTTGTTTGTTTCCATTTTTATCGGCACAACTAAACAAAGTGGTTCCCATTGTGATAAACAATGCTAACAAAAACATTTTGTGATACTGAGTTTGAATATAAAGTGCACGACTCGGGATTTGAATGGTAGTCGAATCTAATTGCGATTTTCTCATTCTACCACAGATATTCTGGTTTTGATTTTGGATGAAAAAATGCTGCACTTCTTCAGGTAACATTGCAGTAAAATCTACAACAGTTTTAGCGCAACTCATACAAAAACGACCTTGGTCATTTGGAGTCATTTTGTTCCAATCCTCTTGACAAGGTTCCGAAATTGTGATTTTATATTTCCTTACCATACTTTACGTTTCTGATTATAAAACTAACGAAAATTATTTCAAATCCTTACTTTTGCTGTATGATAAACTCATTTACCGACGAATACTTCATGAAAAAAGCTTTGCAGGAAGCTGAAATGGCTTTTGAAAAAGGCGAAATTCCTGTTGGCGCTCTAATTGTCATTGATAATAAGGTCATTGCCAGAAGTCATAATTTAACCGAATTATTACATGACGTTACGGCCCACGCCGAAATGCAATCAATCACTGCTGCTGCTAATTATCTTGGTGGGAAATATTTAATAGGTTGTACACTCTATGTCACACTGGAACCTTGTCAGATGTGTGCCGGCGCTTTGTACTGGAGTCAAATTTCGAAAATTGTGTATGGTGCCAGCGATGAAAATCGCGGTTTTGTAAAAATGGGAACGCAATTGCATCCTAAAACTACCGTTGTTTCTGGAGTTCTGGCAAATGAAGCTTCGGAGTTGATGAAGCGATTTTTTGCGGAGAGAAGGAAGTGATATTATAAACGAATGCCCTAGCCCAGATAGCAGTGAAAATCCTTTTCTTTTTTTCTTTAAAAAAGAAAAGATTGTAATGGATAGCTGGAAATAGCTCCTAAAAACAAATAAATTATAAATTACAGATTGCTTCGAAGAATCTCGCAATGACGCACAAAAAAACCGCCAATCTCACGAAAGGCGGTTTTTATTTTTATTCTATGACAGCATTTTCTTTTTTGTCGTAGAAATGATATTCTAAATACGTGTAAGCATCACGAGGTATAATTTTCACCCATTTTTTATGTTCAAGAAACCATTTTGAACGTAATGATGGAAAACCTTTGGTAAGGTATGCGGCCACAAAAGGATGTACATTAAGCACAACATCTTTGTGGTTTTTTAATACTCTTTCTAGATCAAAAGCAATTTTATCAATGATTTGAATTGGCGCTTCAATTTCGCCACTTTCATTGTTTGGATCTTCTTCTCTAGTTTTAATATTTACTTCTGGTCTTACTCTTTGTCTTGTAATTTGAACTAATCCAAATTTACTTGGGGGTAAGATCTTGTGTTTAGCTTTATCATCGCTCATTTCTTCTTTCAAGAAATCGAACAACACTTTACGATTTTCAGGATTTGACATATCGATAAAATCGATTACAATTATACCACCCATATCACGAAGACGTAATTGTCTTGCGATTTCGGCAGCTGCAATCATATTGACTTCCATGGCGGTATCTTCCTGGTTGGTGGCTTTATTAGAACGGTTTCCGCTGTTTACGTCTATAACGTGCAAAGCTTCAGTGTGTTCGATAATAAGATAAGCTCCTTTACTCATGGATACTGTTTTTCCAAAAGAAGTTTTGATTTGTCTCTCTATGTTGTATTTCTCAAAAATAGGTGTGTCTTTTGATTGATAAAACTTAACAATTGATTGTTTGGATGGTGCAATTTCTTGCAAATAATCCTTTGTTTGGTTGTACAACTCTTCGTCATCTATCTGAATACCGCTAAAGGTATCGTTGAAAACGTCTCTTAATATCGAAGAGGCTCTGTTGAGTTCTCCTAGTACTTTTGACGGATGATGAGCAGTTGGTAATTTTTTACACATTGCAGTCCATCTGCTGAGCAGGTTCTGCAAATCTTTTTCTAATTCGGCTGTATTTTTGCCTTCGGCTACTGTGCGAACAATAACACCAAATCCTTTTGGTTTGATGGATTGTACTAATCGTTTCAAGCGTTCTTTCTCTTTTTTGTCTTCTATTTTTTGTGAAATAGAAACGCGGTCAGAAAACGGAACCAAAACTATAAATCTTCCGGCAAGAGAAAGCTCAGCGCTAATTCTTGGTCCTTTTGTAGATATAGGTTCTTTGACGACTTGTACTAAAACAGATTGATTGGAACTCAAAACATCAGTAATGGTGCCATCTTTGTCTATTTCTTTTTCAAACTGAAAGTTTTTTAGGGAGAAATCTTTTAATTTACCTGCGCTTACAAGTTTTATGAATTTCAGTTGGGAAGATAAATTAGGGCCTAAATCATGATAATGTAAAAAGGCATCTTTTTCGAAGCCTACATTTACAAAAGCAGCATTAAGTCCGGCAACTGGTTTCCTGATTTTGGCGATAAAAATATCACCAACTTGGAAGTTGCTTTTTTCTTCTTCTTTGTGTAATTCAATTAGTTTTCCATCTTTTAATAAGGCAAAATCTACGGCTTCAGAACTAGATCTAATGATTAATTCTTTATTCACGCTGTACATTTTTATCTATTCGCCAAGGCGAACAAATGGATTAAACAATATTTTAACAGGTATTGAACCCGGGGAAAATTAGCTGGCAGTTTGCAGTGTAAAGTTCGCAGTTGACTGGATACTAAAAATGGAATACTGATTACTAATTTTCAATTTCAATGAACGTTTAAAAAGAAAAAAGTAGTTTAAAACTACTTTTTCTTCTTGTGACGGTTAGCTCTCGCTCTTTTCTTGCGTTTGTGCGTTGCTACCTTATGTCTCTTTCTTTTTTTACCACTTGGCATATCTTGTAGATTTTATGATTAATTAATATTGTTATTTTGCTTCGTTATTTGTTTTCACTCCTTCTACAAAAACTTTTGCAGGTTTGAATGCAGGAATGTTGTGTGCAGGAATTTTTATTGTTGTATTCTTGGAAATATTTCTTCCTGTTTTCTCAGCTCTAGTCTTCACTATAAAACTTCCAAAACCTCTTAAATAAACATTGTCTCCAGTTTCTAATGAATTTTTTACTTCATTCATAAAGGTCTCTACAGTTGCCTGTACATCTCCTTTTTCAAGACCTAATTTTTCTGAAATTTTTGCTACGATATCTGCTTTCGTCATTTTCTTTCCTATTTATAATGTTGTACTATTTTTTTGAGTTTGCAAATATAGGAATTTAAAAAACAATTATTCAAGCTAATTCATTAAATTTTAATCACATAAACTTTTACTTTTGCTAACAAATAATTAAAACATGATTTTTTCTAACTTGCTAATACAATGGTATTTACAAAATAAACGCGATTTACCATGGAGGAATACCACTAATCCATACCCTATTTGGTTATCAGAAATCATGTTACAACAAACGCGTGTTGCACAAGGAATGCCTTATTTTTTATCTTTTACAACCGCTTTTCCTACTGTTTTTGATTTGGCGAAAGCTAATGAAGAACAAGTTTTGAAACTTTGGCAAGGACTGGGATATTATTCCAGAGCTAGAAATTTGCACAAAACAGCACAGCATATAGCTTTTGATTTATCGGGAATTTTTCCGGGGACTTATAATGACTTATTGAAATTAAAAGGAGTAGGAGAATATACCGCAGCGGCGATTGCTTCTTTCTCTTATGATGAAGCCGTTCCGGTTGTTGATGGAAATGTATTCCGGGTTTTATCACGTTATTTTGATATCGATACGGATATTGCTCAGGCTTCCGCCAAAAAAGAATTCGCAGCACTGGCTTTTGAACTGATGCCAAAGGATAATCCGGCAACTTTCAATCAGGCCATTATGGAGTTTGGTGCTTTGCAATGCGTTCCTAAAAGTCCAAATTGCGGCATTTGTGTTTTCAACGAAAGTTGCGCTGCTTTGCAAAAAAATAAAGTCGATCAATTGCCTGTAAAGTCCAAAAAACTAAAAGTGAGAAACCGTTACTTTAATTATTTGGTTGTTGCCGATGAAATAGGAAATACAATTATCCAGAAACGAACGGACAAAGGGATTTGGCACAACTTATATGAATTTCCTTTGATGGAAACTGAAAAAGAGGAAGATTTTGATTGTGTTAGCGAAGCTGTTCAAGGTGATTATTTTAAAGATAATATTGTCTTAAGTATGTTAGAATATAACGAGAAAAGTATCATTCATAAATTGTCGCACCAGCATTTACATATTAAGTTTTGGAAAGTGAAAATTGAAGGAACAATTGAAAACGGGATTGATACAGAAACTTTGAAAACTTTTCCGTTCCCAATTGTGATTCATAATTTTATTGAAAAGGAGTTGCAGACTTAGCAATAACAGATGTTTCTTACTTATCTTTGAATATTTTTATGATTGTCAGTAAGTTATTTCTTTAATTTAATTTAAAATATTTAAGAAAAAACTTGTGAAAATATTTTTTTTTTTTTGTTGATTTGTGCTTGGTATACCAAATTAACCTAATCATTAATTTTAAACTTTTTAAAATGAAAATCACGTATCTACTTTTTTTATTGTCGATTATTGGATATTCTCAAACGGTCACGGTTGATTATGCTGAGAAGAATATCCTGACTAAAGAACGCTTAGAAGCAACTCCTGAGTTTGCAAGAAAAATGAAGTTAGCTTCCTATAATTATATTTTGCAATATCAAGACGGTGTTTCGTTATATAAAAATAGCCCGGAAACTAAAAACATTGAAAAGATTGAAGAGGGTGGTTTTGAAGAACCTGGAGCGCAATATAATTTAACTAATTATTTAATAGAGAAATGGTATTATAAAGATTTCAATAAGAATGAGCTGTTATTTAATTTTTATAATGGTAAATATTTTTATGGGAAGGACAGTTTACTCAAATGGGATTGGAAAATTACTAACGAGACTAAAAAAATTCTTGGTTTTAAATGTAAAAAAGCAACGTCAAATGCTTTTGGTTATTTTTTTATCGCTTGGTTTACGGAGGAGATTGCCATCAATGCTGGACCAGAAAAATTTGATGGACTTCCTGGACTTATATTGTATGTTGGCTCAGCATATTATGAGACGTTTGCTACTGCAGTGAAAATCGAAAAGACTCCAATTGAAATAGTAAAACCCGAAATATCTAAAGAAACCGTTACCATGGCGCAAGTTGAGAGTTATATTAAGGGTAAAATTAGGGAGTTTAACTCAGGACCCAGAACTACCACTGAAATTAGAGGGAATACTACGATTGTCAGAACAAAAATTTCAAGCAAACAGTAGAGTATTGTTTGTTTTAGAAGTTTAAAATCCTTTCAATTGTGATTCATAATTTTATTGAAAAGGATTTATAGAGTTTCTAAAAAAATGTATCTTTGGTAGAAATACCAAATCCTACAATGAACGGAACATTAAATAAGGTTATGCTAATTGGTTTTCTTGGCGATGATATCAAAATGCATTATTTTGATGGAGGCAATTGTATCGGAAGATTTCAGCTGGCAACAAACGAAGTGTATATCAACAAAACTACCAATGAAAAAATCACTTCTACGGAGTGGCATAATTTGGTAGTACGCAATAAAGCGGCTGAACTTTGTGAAAAATACCTTTCTAAAGGAGATAAAATATATGTGGAAGGACGTATTAAGTCCCGTCAATGGCAATCAGAGGATGGAAGTACAAAACACACCACCGAAATTCAGGTAACCGAATTTACTTTTCTTTCCACAAAACAAGACAGTGAAAACAACAAACAAATTCCTGCAGCTGATGTTCCTAAAAACACTAATTTTGACCCGGAAAATAATGTCCTGCCTATTAATGACTTGCCATTTTGATTGTTTAATTAATCTTAACTAATTTGGACCCAGAGCCCAGTTTATTTTTTTCTTACGCTATTGATGCTAATGTAGTATTTGGCTTTATAGGAATTGCCATTTTGCTGTTTTGTTCCGCTTTAATCTCAGGTGCTGAAGTAGCCTTGTTTTCGTTGTCACAAAAAGACATCGATGAAACGATACAAGAAAATAACTCCAAAGGAAAAATTATTTCGGAACTTTTAGAAAAACCAAAAAAACTTGTAGCGACACTTCTTGTAGCTAATAATTTTATCAATATTTCCATAGTATTATTGTTTTCCGTTGTTGGGAAAACTATTTTTTCTGCAGTAACAGCACCACTTTTAAAATTTATTCTGGAAGTAGTGACTGCTACCTTTTTAATTTTGTTATTCGGTCAGGTCTTGCCAAAAGTATATGCCAGCAGAAATAATACAAAGTTTGCCAAACTGATTGTATATCCGATTGCTTTTCTCGATAAATTGCTTTCGCCAATAAGTTTGCCTATGCGCGCTGCCACGATTTATTTGCATAATAAATTAGGAAAGCAAAAAACAAATTTCTCTGTTGATCAACTATCACAAGCCTTAGAATTAACTGCTTCGGATGAAACTTCTACCGAAGAGCAAAAAATATTAGAAGGAATTGTAAGCTTTGGAAATACGGATACGAGACAAGTGATGAGCCCCAGAATCGATATTTTTGCTTTAGAAATAGACGAATCCTTTTCCGTTATTTGTCCCAAAATCATAGAAAAAGGGTATTCCAGAATTCCGGTTTACCGAGACAATATTGATCAGATAGAAGGCGTTTTGTATGTCAAAGATTTGCTTCCGCATATTAACACAAATGAATTTGACTGGAAATCGTTGTTGCGAGATCCTTTCTTTGTCCCGGAAAATAAAAAACTGGACAATTTACTGAAAGACTTTCAGAGCATGAAAAGTCATCTCGCGATTGTGGTCGATGAATATGGAGGAACTTCCGGGTTGGTATCTTTGGAAGACGTTATTGAAGAAATTGTAGGGGATATCAGTGATGAATTTGACGATGAAAATATTAATTTTTCCCAAATTGACGATAGAAATTATCTTTTTGAAGGAAAAATAAACCTCAAGGATTTCTACAGAATAATTGATGTCGATGAAGAATTATTCGAAGTCAAAAAAGGGGAAGCCGAAACACTGGCTGGTTTTATTCTTGAAATTTTGGGAAATTTTCCGAAAAAAAATCAAAAAATTTCATTCGAAAACTGCCTGTTTACAATAGAAGCAGTGGACCAAAAAAGGGTGAAGCAAATAAAAGTAACAATTGAATAAGTAAAAATGTTAAAAAAAATAATCGCTTTTTCAGGAATAGTAATAACATCATTGTTGAGTTTTAGTTGTAAAGACGATGTTTTACCAAAACCATCAAGCTATTTGCGATTGGATTATCCGGAAGCCAAATATGTAAATTTTGAAAACGAATGTCCTTTTGCTTTTGAAATGAATTCAGATGCTATTATCAAAAAAGAAACGAATTGTGGTTTTACGATTACGTATCCAAAAATGAAAGCGACTATTTATCTTACCTATAAGCCAGTCACGAAAAACATTAATGAACTGTTGCGTGATGCGCAAAAACTGACTTATGAACACGTGATAAAAGCAGATGATATTCTGGAACAACCGTATTTGAATCCCGATAAAAAAGTATATGGAATGTTTTATCAGGTTGAAGGAAATGCGGCAACAAATTCACAGTTTTATGCTACAGACAGCACCAAACATTTTGTGACGGGTTCCGTTTACTTTTATGCAAAACCTAATTATGATTCTATTATGCCGGCCGCGAGTTATATTAAAAATGACATGCAGCGATTGATGGAAACCTTGAAATGGAAATAATATTTCACAAAAAAAAGCATTCGCCAGTAACGAATGCTTTTTTTATACAATTTGAAAGTCTGAATTACGACTTCATATTCGAAACTTTGTATGTTTTACCATCTGCAGCGGCTTCGACAACTTTAGTCAGTTTTTCTGGAGTTTGAACCGTTTTGTCAAAAGTTACGGTGGCTAATTTTGTATCAAAATCTACAGTTGCTTTTTGAACGCCATCCAGTCCGTTCAAATCTTCTTGAATCGTTTTGGCACAACCTACAGCACATGTCATTCCTTCTACAGAGAAACTCGCTGTTTGAAGATTAGCGGCAGCAATTTCCTTTTTAACTTTTGGAGATGCTGTTTCAGCAGTTTCTTTTGAAACTAAATTCGTTTCTTTTTCTTTACAACCTACAAATAAAACACTTGTAAGCACTAGAGTTACGATTGATTTTTTGAAATTCATTATGATATAAATTTTAAATATTAAAAGCGTGTTTCTGAACTGCAAAATTAATTAAAAAAAGAAGGACTAATTCATAAAATAATTACAATTTTGGGGTAAAATTATTTTTATGGAATCGAAGCAGTTAAAATGGGTTTACTTGATGGTTCTTGCCTTAGTTTGGGGAAGTTCATTTATATTAATTAAAAAAGGGCTTATTGGTTTAACAGCTTTACAATTGGGATCGTTGCGAATTATTTTTGCAGCTATTTTTTTAGTATTGATAGGTTTTAAAAGTTTGCCTAAAATCCCATTGCATAAATGGAAATTTATTGCTTTAACTTCTTTGTTTGGGACGTTTATTCCCGCTTATCTGTTTGCTATTGCACAGACGGAAATTGATAGTTCCGTGAGTTCTATTTTGAACTCTCTGACTCCTTTGAATACATTGATTTTAGGAGCTTTGGTTTTTGGATTGCAATTTAAAAGGAATCAGATTTTTGGAATTCTAATTGGTTTAATAGGAAGTGCCTTGTTGATTTTGAATGGTGCTATTCATCATCCGGAGCAAAACTATTATTATGCTATTTTGGTTTTGATAGCTTCGATATGTTATGCCGTCAATGTGAATTTAATCAAGAAATATTTACACGATTTGAGTCCGTTGAGCATTACGACAGGGAACTTTATGGTGTTGTTTTTTCCGGCATTTATCATCTTGTTTTTCTCCGGTTTCTTTGAAGTGGTTCATGATGTAAAAGTACAGGAATCGGTTTTGTTCATTATAATTCTTGGGGTTGTAGGAACGGGAATTGCCAATATTTTGTTCTTTAAACTTATCCAAATGTCTTCACCTGTTTTTGCTACTTCGGTCACGTATTTGATTCCTGTAGTTGCATTTTGTTGGGGATTATTAGACAATGAAATGCTGACGCCAGTTCAGTTTTTTGGGGCTTTCATTATTTTAATCGGAGTGTATTTATCGGCTAAGAAGTAGTATTCAGTGTTTAGTATGAAAAATTTAAAGAGTATAAAATAACAAAGGCTGTCTAAAAAGACAGCCTTTGTTTATTAATTCAAGTTTTGATTATTGAAAATCAGCATCTGAAACACCTTCATTGATTTTAACGTCAGATATTTTAATATCCAATTCAAATCCTATATTTTGAATAATATTAAAAGGAATCTTAACGCCTTTTACATCCTTGTAATCTCCGTAATTTGTGGTTTGCGTTATGGTTTGACCGCCTTGTTCTATTATTTTGGATTCAGCCAGTTTTAATCCTGAAGTCACATCGTAATAGAATGTTGTTTTTCCGTTTTTTACTGCATAGGCCTCTTTTCCACTTATTGTCTCGATACCGCTTAATACTAACCCTTCTTTTTTAGAAAGTAATAATTCTTCAAAAGTTGTTGCGCTTGCTTTCATATCAGTAAGCGTTGTTCCTTCGATGTTCTGGCGTTGTCCTTGTTGCATTACATAAGCTCCTTTTTCATTTACCACTTGTTTCATCAGGCTCATGGTTCCCATCGCTAATTCAACCATTAGTTTGCCTTTAGCATCAATTTTTGTAGTAAAATTTAAAGGGGAAGGTGCTTGCGGAATTGTTGTGGTTCCATTCATCGCAATTGTTTTTACAGCAGAAGCTGCTTTTTCTCCACCAATAGCTTTGATGTAATTATCAATAACACTTTTTGCAGTTACGCCAACAGGAATGTCTTTTTTGAAAACTGGTTTTTCCAACTGATTACCATATTTGTCAAAATAAAACATTGGAATTTTTAGTTTTTCCAAAGCTGGAATCACTTCCGATCCTTTTCCGGCAATAATAATTCGTTTGTTGTCCAAAAGGAAATATTTGTTGGCTGCACGAAGTACATCATCGGCAGTTACGGCATTGATGGTTTTGATGTAGTTTTCATAGAAATCTTTTGGAAGATCTTCGGTTTCTATATTCAATGCGTATCGTGCTATTGATTGCGGCTTTTCTACCTGCATCACAAATCGTCCGATGTAACCTGCTTTAGTATTACTCAATAATTCCTCGCTTACTTTTTCGGTGCGTATTTTTTTGATTTCTTTGATAAATTCAACTACTGCACTGTCTGTAACAACGTTTCTTACCGCTGAAGTCGATCTTAATTTAGTTACGTATTTTCCACTTCCTATTACAGAACTAGCGCCATAAGTCCATGCGTGTTTTTCTCTTAGATTCATATTAAGGTAACTATTAAAGTCACCGCCAAGAATATACGTTGCGATTACAGCTGGGAAGAAATCAGGGTCACTCATCTTTAAATTCAATGTATTCACTAATGAAATCTCTGATTGTACTGCATTAGGCACATCAACAAAATTGATTTGAGTGAAAGGTACATTCTCCGGTGCTGCGTACGTCAGTTTTGGCGTGCTTCTTTTTTCCCAAGATCCAAATAGTTTCTCTATAATTGGTTTCGCTTCTTTGTATTTGATGTCTCCAATAATCACTAGATAAGCATTTTCGGGAACAAAATAATTAGCATAATTAGCTTGAATATCCGTAAGAGTTACGTTTTTAATCGTTTCCTCGGTCATGTACTCTCCAGAAGGGTGGTTTTTTCCAAAAGCAAGTGCGTCAACAACTCTGTTTGCAATGGCAGGAACACTTTTTTCTTGAGATTTAAGTCCTTCCAGTAATTTTGCTTTCTCTTTCTCGAATTCTTCTTGAGTAAAATTTGGATGTAAAGCTCCCTCAGCCATCAATTCTAGTATTCGTTTAGAATATTTAGAAAGGGTGCTTGCGTAAGCTCCTTGTGAGTTGAAACTAATGTCAGCTCCCAGAAAATCAATCTCTTCATTGAAAGCATCTTTGGCTAATTTTTTACTTCCATTTCCTATCATGCTGCTGGTTAATTCGTCAACCCCTTTTTTATTGCCTTCAGCATAAGGAGCATTGTCTAATGAAAGACTGAAACTAACTTTTGGCAGCTTGTGATTTTCAACAATCATAACCTTCAAGCCATTTGGCATAACAAAAGTTTGTGGTTTTTTTATGTTTACTACTGGTGAAGCTCCAGGTTTTGGTTGTGTGCGATCTTGTGCCTGCATAATTCCTGTTACCAACAAAATGAATAATAATATATTTGTTTTTTTCATGATTTAGAATGTCTTAGTTTTTAGCCTGTTCTGTAGAAGGAATATAATCCAAAAGCAATCTTTGGTTTGGATTTAAATATTTTTTCGCTACGTCTCTAATTTCCTCACGAGTGATAGAATGTAAAAGTTCTATTTCGGTGTTGATTAAATTGATATCGCCGTAAAGCATATAATAGGTTGCTAAATTTTCGGCAATTCCCTCTACATTAGAATTTGCATTCACAAAATTATTGTCAAACTTATTTTGTAATTTTTGGAAGTCGTTCTCCGAAATTAATTCCGTTTGAATTTTTACAATTTCTTCGTCAATTTCTTTTAATACATCAGCAGCTGTATTAGTTCCCATTGGCAGACCATACAAGATATACATTCCATAATCCTCTTGACTAAAACCTACGGCACCTATTTGTAATGCCATTTTTTTCTCGTCAACTATTTTTTTATACAATTTAGAACTTTTTCCATCACTTAAATAGGAAGAGATGAAATCTAAAACTCTGGCGTCTCTAGTTTTCATTGACGGCGTTCTATATGAAGCAACTAACATTGGAATCTGGATGTTAGCATCCTGATACGTTGCTTTTAACGTTTGAGTAATTGGTTCTTCAATAAAAGTTTGTTTCGTTACAGCAGTTCCTTTTTTTATTGGTCCAAAATATTTCTGAATCCATTCTTTGGCCTGATTTTTTTCGAAATCACCGGCAACAACTAAAACAGCGTTGTTTGGAATGTAGAATTTTTTATTAAATGCCTGAAATTCTTCTAAGGTTGCAGCATCCAAATCTTTCATTGAACCAATGGTGTTCCATCGATACGGATGTTTCTTGAACATATTTTCTTTTACAACCGTAAGGATATTTCCATAAGGACGATTGTCAAAACTGGTTCTTTTCTCTTCTTTCACAACCTCATTTTGAGTGTCAACACCAATTTGATTGATTACAGGATGCATCAATCTCTCGGATTCCATCCAAAGGGCTAATTCTAAATTATTAGAAGGAAATACTTCGTAATAATACGTTCTGTCATCGGAAGTGTTCGCATTGTTTGTTCCTCCATTTGAACTTACAATTTTCATCCATTCGCCACGTTTTATGTTTTCAGTTCCTTCAAATAATAAATGTTCAAAGAAATGGGCAAAACCCGTTCGGTCCGGTTTTTCGTCTTTGGAACCTACATGATACATCACGGAAGTGACAACGACAGGAGCAGAAGGGTCGTTATGTAAAATAACATGCATGCCATTATCTAAATTATATTCTTCGAAAACTACTTTTTGAGCCGAAGCTACTCCACCAAGCATGAGCGCTGTACTTAAGGCCATTATTGATTTTTTCATATTGGATTAATAATTTTATTTTCTATTAGTAACGGAAAAACAGTTATTGTTACATCAAAAATAGTACAGAATAAAACTTTAACAACTGTTCATTTCATTTTTTTATTAATTGGCTTTAAAAGCATGAGAAATCAGGATATTAGAGATGAAGAATATTTTTTGTTTTACTAATTGCAGGTTAAATATTTAATTGTATATTTGCAACCTTAAAAATTATTAAAACAATTCAGTATGTATGCAATCGTAGAGATAGCAGGGCAACAGTTCAAAGTAAGCAAAGACTTAAAGGTTTATGTTCACCGTTTAACTAATGAAGAAGGTTCAAAAGTTTCTTTTGACAAAGTTCTTTTATTAGATGATAACGGAACAATCACTTTAGGCGCCCCAGCTATAGAAGGTGCTTCAGTAGAAGCTAAAGTGTTACAACACTTAAAAGGAGATAAAGTTATCGTTTTCAAAAAGAAAAGAAGAAAAGGATACAAAAAGAGAAACGGTCATAGACAATATCTTACTCAAATTGTAATTGAAGGTATTACTAGTGTTGGTGCAAAGAAAGCAGCTCCTAAAAAAGCAGCAGTTGAAGCCACTACAGAAGAAGTTGAAGCTCCAAAGAAAAAGGTAGCTAAAGCTAAAAAAGAAGATACAAAAGAATAATAACAAAATAAAACTAATACGTCATGGCTCACAAGAAAGGTGTCGGTAGTTCTAAGAATGGTAGAGAATCAGAATCAAAACGTCTAGGCGTTAAGATATTTGGTGGTCAAGCTGCTATTGCTGGGAACATCATCGTAAGACAAAGAGGTTCAAAACATAATCCAGGTGCAAACGTTTACATTAGTAAAGATCACACACTACACGCAAGAGTAGATGGAGTTGTTTTCTTCCAAAAGAAAAGAGATAACAAATCATACGTTTCTATACTTCCTTTCGAAGTTGAAGCATAATTGATTTTCTCAATTATTTAAAAAATCCGTCCACTGTTTGTGAGACGGATTTTTTGTTTTTAATTGATTTGTGATTTTTATTTGTGAGTGCAGTTTAAAAACTGTTTTTGAGTAAAAAAACGAATGGTTTTTGTTGGATTGAAGGTTTTGAAACTATTGTAACTTGAAATAGTTAAGTTTTTGATTTCCGCAAACTAATTCAGTGTAATTGTTTTCGATTTTTTCTCCAATATAGGTTGCAATTAATTCTCCAGTATTGGAATCAATATTATAATCCCACACTTCATTATTAGAATTTAAAAATTCAGTAAAGGAATACGATTCTGGATTTTCTGAAAATCGGTTCTTGTCGGTTTGTACTAGTTTCCATTCTTTTGTATTCTTATATAATTCAAAAAACTGAATTTCTTCTACAGTAATATGGATCATTTTGCCAACTAAATTATCTTCTCGTATTGCCCAATTGCCTTCTTTGGGGATCCATTTCCATTTTCCAATTAGTTCGTTAATTTTGTTTTGCCGTAAGATAAATTTTAATGAATCTGCTTTTTTTAATGCAAGCGTTGCAACATCTGCTTTTGGGTTGATGTTGTTGCTAATTGCAAAAGTTCTTATTGCTTCTAAATAATCACCACCCTCACTCGTTTTTATTGCTAATTTATACAACTGAGTTTGGTATGAGCTTCTGTCGTTATCTTGTGCTGCTATGTTTTGAATAACAATTGACAATAGTATGACTAAATAGGGTTTTATGGGAGTCACAATGGTTTTTTAGTTTTGTACTTTACGAAAAACTACAATATTAAATTTGCTTTTGTAAAGCGTATTGGAAAAGCTTTCTATTTAAAAAAAATTTAGCTTATTTGCATGAGGGATAGTAGCGGCATCCTTTTATGAAGCGCAGCGCAATAAAAGATACAGCGTATAGCCCGACCCGAAGTTTTTGCGAAGGGTCACGCCCAAAAACAAAAAACCCTTGCTCCCGAAACTTTGGGACTGCAAGGGTTCTAAATCTAAAATCAGCAATCGCTAATCAAAAATCAGCAATCTAGTACCTGTAATATTCTGGTTTGAATGGACCTTCAACTGGAACTCCAATATAATCAGCCTGATCAACACGTAAAGTCTCTAATTCAACACCTAATTTAGCTAAGTGCAACATTGCTACTTTCTCATCTAAATGTTTTGGTAACATGTACACATCATTATTGTATGCCGCGCTGTTTTTCCACAATTCGATTTGAGCAAGAGTTTGGTTTGTAAATGAGTTACTCATTACAAAACTTGGGTGACCTGTAGCACAACCAAGGTTTACTAAACGACCTTCTGCCAAAACGATAATATCATTTCCAGCAATAGTGTATTTGTCAACTTGAGGTTTGATTTCGATTTTTGATGCACCGTGGTTTGTGTTCAACCAAGCCATATCAATTTCGTTATCAAAATGCCCGATGTTACAAACGATAGTTTTATCTTTCATTTTCTCGAAATGAGAACCCAAAACGATATCTTTGTTTCCAGTAGTCGTAATAATAATATCAGCAGTTGCGATAACAGTATCTAATTTTTTAACTTCAAAACCGTCCATTGCAGCTTGTAAAGCACAAATTGGATCAATTTCAGTAACCGTAACAATAGAACCAGCACCTCTAAAAGAAGCCGCAGTTCCTTTACCTACGTCACCGTAACCACAAACGATTACTCTTTTTGCAGCAAGCATAACATCCGTTGCACGACGAACCGCATCAACTGCCGATTCTTTGCAACCGTATTTGTTATCAAATTTCGATTTAGTAACTGAGTCATTCACATTGATAGCAGGCATTGGCAATGTTCCCGCTTTTACTCTCTCGTACAATCTGTGAACACCAGTTGTAGTTTCTTCAGATAATCCTTTGATTCCAGATACCAATTCCGGGAAACGGTCAATAACCATATTAGTCAAATCTCCACCGTCATCAAGAATCATGTTCAATGGTTTTCTGTCTTCACCAAAGAATAAAGTTTGCTCAATACACCAGTCAAAATCTTCCTCGTTCAAACCTTTCCAAGCATAAACTTGAATTCCAGCAGCAGCAATTGCAGCAGCAGCCTGATCTTGAGTAGAGAAAATGTTGCAAGAACTCCAAGTCACTTCAGCACCAAGAGCAATTAAAGTTTCAATCAAAACCGCAGTTTGGATTGTCATGTGCAAACATCCTGCAATACGAGCACCAGCAAGTGGTTGTTCATTTTTGTATTCCGCACGAAGCGCCATTAAACCTGGCATTTCAGCTTCTGCTAGTTCAATTTCTTTTCTTCCCCAAGCCGCTAGAGAAATGTCTTTTACTTTGAAAGCCACAAAAGGCATAGTTGTAGTACTCATTTATAGTATATTTGTAAGTGTAAAATTTTTTGCAAATTTACGTAATAACTTTAGAATTTTACTGTTTTCCTGAAGTTTTATGAATTGTTTAATTCGCTAATCTTTTGAACATTAACTAAATAATTTCTTTAAGCTGAACTTATTTCAGTTTCTGGAGCTATTTCCCGTTATTCGCTATATCTTTTTCCACGCAAAAAAGCGTGAAAAAAGGATGCCGCTGCTACCGGGGCTAAAAAAACAAGAACACAATACGATGCCACTTTACAAAACGATAAATTTCTCCCGAAGCGTAGGGACCACCACCCAAATCCTTGTTTGGAAAGTAACCGAATCCTATGCCGAATTATTAGACCAATTGGTCTTAAACGACAGCAATCGCCTCCGCCTAAACGGAATGAAATCAGAAATGCACCAACGCGCCTTTCTGAGTGTTCGCAAGTTATTACAGGAAACGGGCCACACTGATTTAGATTTGTATTATGACGAATTCGGGAAACCACATCTACATGGAGAGAACCATATTTCTATAACACATTCCCATAATTTTTCGGCAATTATCATCAGTGACGAAACCGTAGGAATCGATATGGAATTGCATCGAGACAAAATCCTCCGAATCGCCGATAAATTCAGTGACTCTGAATTTCAATTTTTGGATAAGGACAGTGACGAATACATTCGAAAATTAACAGTCATTTGGGGCGCCAAAGAAGCCATTTTCAAAATTAGAAACGAAAAAGGAATCAGCTTCAAAGACCATATCAAAGTACCCTCTTTCAAATTAGAAAGTAAACAAACAATCGCTGAACTACATTTTAATAATTTAGTCAAGGATTTCACTATTCATTTTGAAGAAATCGAAGATTTTACTTTAGTCTATGCTTTTGAAAATAATGCTCAGTGTTCCGTCTAGCAGTTTGTCATTCCCACGAAGGAGTAATCACAAAATCAATAGTTAGTCGCAGTAATCAGTTAAATAATCTGTATAAATCTGTAAAATCCGCGTCATCAGCGTGCCAAAAAATGACAAACATTTATAACGAAATCATCCAATCGAAAGCTGAAAATCAAAAACTGATGGCAATTCTACTAGATCCAGACAAATTGATCTTGGACAACTTGGATCATTTAGTCTCAAAAATCAGTCAATCGCCTGCAAGTCATATTTTCATTGGCGGAAGCCTAGTAGAAAATGTTAACATAGACGATTTGATTTCAAAAATCAAACAAAACTGCAGTCTACCAATTGTTTTATTCCCAGGCAATCCATCTCAAATTTCAGATAAAGCCGATGCAATTTTGTTTCTGTCATTAATTTCAGGAAGAAATCCTGATTATTTGATAGAACATCAAGTAAATGCCGTTCCATTACTAAAACAAACAGATTTAGAAATTATCTCTACAGGGTATATTTTGATAGAAAGTGGAACTGAAACTGCTGTTGAACGCGTTAGTAAAACCAAGCCTTTGGATAGAAATAATCTGGATTTAGTATTGGAAACGGCACAAGCTGGCGAAATGTTAGGCAATAAGTTGATTTATTTAGAGGCGGGAAGTGGTGCAAAACATGCTGTACCATTAGACATGATTAAAAAAGTAGCGCAAAATATTGAGATTCCGTTACTTGTTGGTGGCGGAATTGTAGATTTGCAAGGCATTCAAGATGCGTATCATGCCGGTGCCGATTTAGTGATTATAGGAACAGCTTTTGAAAAAAATACTAATTTTTTTAATGACAGACATTAGTTTTATTTGGCATCTCGAGCGCAACGTCATTAAGTGAGTGTTTATTTGTCATTCCTACGAAGGAGGAATCTCTGTTTGTTGCGATTCCTCCTTCATAGGAATGACACAATCATGGGATTCTTCCTCAACTTAATGGCATTGATTCCGAGCGCAGTCGAGGGATAAGGACGTAAATTCACAAACCTAAAATACTTCAATGATAGAATACTTTTTTTCTCAGTATAGAGATTACCCAAGCCTAGATATCGTTTTAGAAATCGTGGCGGTCATTTTTGGTCTACTAAGTGTTTGGTATGCCAAAAAAGACAATATTTTAGTTTTTCCAACAGGATTAGTAAGCACATCCATCTTTGTGTATCTGCTTTGGAAATGGACTTTGTGGGGTGATATGATGATCAACGCATATTATTTTGTAATGAGTATTTACGGTTGGTACCACTGGACCCGAAAAAAAGGTGATAGAGTTGAGTTCCCAATTTCAAAAATTTCCAGTTCTGAAAAACGAATTGCGATAATTCTTTTTATATTTACAGTCGCTTTTGTGGTTTCGGTATATCATTATTTCGGAAAATTCACCACTTGGTTTGCTTATGTAGATACATTTATCACAGGAATTTTCTTTGTAGGAATGTGGCTCATGGCTAAAAGGAAAGTAGAAAATTGGGTATTTTGGATTATTGGAGATGTAATTTCAATTCCATTATATTTTTCAAAAGGTTTTACTTTTACAAGTTTTCAATACATAGTATTTACAATAGTTGCCATTTTTGGCTATTTAGAATGGAAGAAAATCTCAGACAGCTCTCAAACGGAGCTACAAAAATAATAAAAGTAGCCTTATTTGGTCCCGAAAGCACTGGCAAAACAACATTGGCTAGACAGCTTGCTGAATATTATAAAACCAAATGGGTTCCTGAATATGCAAGAGAATATCTTCAAAAAAAATGGGATGAAAACCAGCAAATATGCAATGTTGATGATATGCTTCCTATTGCGTATGGCCAAACCATATTAGAAAATGAAAGCGCTTTAATTGCTAATAACTACCTTTTTTGTGATACTAATTTATTGGTGACTAAAGTTTTTTCGGAAGTATATTATAATTACTGTCATCCATTATTAGATCAAGCAGCTCGTGAACATGAGTATGACCTGTTTTTTCTTACGGACATTGACATTCCATGGGAAAAAGATGATTTAAGAGATCGTCCAGACGAAAGAGAGTCGGTGTTTGCAAATTTTAAACAATCCTTAATCGATAATAAAAAACCATTTGTAATTCTTTCAGGAGATAAAAAATTACGGCTGAAGAAAGCAGTTGCCATTATCAATGATCTAACAAAGGCTAAAGAAATGGGATTCTCGTCGCTTGATTTTATTCAGATTTATGAAAAAGGAGTTTCATTAAAAAACATCCAAGAGCAACTTGATTTTTTTAGAAATGGAATAACAAAGAGTAATCTGGTAGGACCGGCAACTTTATTCAATGGTATTTTGAAATTATCTGAAATTGATTTCCATGAAAAGGCAGTTTTTTTTGATGAGAATAAGTCAAATTTTAAACTAGAGAAATTTGTTCCCGCATCTGGTGCAGCAACAAGAATGTTTAAGTTTTTACTTGCCTTTTTGAAGGATTTTGATCTCGAAAATGAAACGATTAATGCTTATATAAATAGAAAAAAAGAAACAGAACTTCCTGTTTTTATTGTTGGTTTAGAAAAATTTCCATTTTTCGAGGCAGTTGATAAAAAACTAAGAGAGGAATTTGTTGACTTTGAATTCCTTCATCGAGATTATAAAAATTATTATTTCATAAAATTACTTTTGGCACCGGATTATTTTAATTTTGCTGGCAAGCCCAAAGGTGTACTTCCTTTTCATAAATATCAAAATCATATTTATACACCTGTAGAAGAGCATCTCAATGAATGTGTTCATTATGCTAATTCAAATTCAAAATCAAACTTGCATTTTACGGTGTCAGAATCTCATTTGACACAATTTCAAACTATGATTAATGTCGTTAAAGGGAAACTGGAAAAAAATGCAGGAATAGCAATTCCCGTTAGTTACTCTTGTCAAAATGAGAGCACGGATACTCTTGCTGTAGATTTTATAAATAACCCCTTCAGAGATGAAAACGGCAAGTTGTTTTTTAGACCTGGAGGGCATGGAGCTTTGATAGAAAACTTAAATAATCTTGATGCAGATATTATTTTTATAAAAAATATTGATAACGTTATCCAAAATAATATTGCAAAAAACTCTTTGTATAAAAAGGCATTGGCAGGAATTTTAATAGAATTGCAACAGCAGGTATTTAAATATTCACATGCAATCGATACGGATAAAATTCAACAAGAGGAAAGCGAAGAAGTTTTACTTTTTTTACAAGAAAAACTAAATATTAGTATCCCAAACAGCTTTTACAAGCTTAGTTTTGAAGATAAAATCACCGAAATAAAAGCTTTTTTAGATAGACCTATTAGAGTTTGTGGAATGGTTAAAAATGAAGGTGAAGCCGGTGGTGGCCCATTTTGGGTAAAAGATAAAAAAGGTTTAATTTCGTTACAAATTGTTGAGAGTTCCCAAGTAGATTTATCAGATGATAATCAAAGAGAAATACTGAGTGCTTCTACACATTTTAATCCCGTTGATTTAGTGTGTGGAATTAAAAATTATAAAAAGGAAAAATTTGATTTAATTCAATATGTAGATCACAATAGTGGTTTTGTAGTGGAGAAAACTACTTTTGGACGAGCTATTAAATCGTATGAACTACCGGGTTTATGGAATGGTGCTATGGCTAACTGGATTACTATATTTGTTGAGGTGCCATTAATTACATTTAATCCTGTGAAAAGCGTGAATGATTTATTAAAATCAGCGCACCAACCTCAATAAAATTGGAAAAACAAAAAATCATATCGGAGTTGAGCTTCAAAGCTGTTCGTAGTAGTGGTGCTGGTGGACAAAATGTAAACAAAGTTTCCTCTAAAGTGGTTTTGACTTTTGATTTGAAAAATTCTCAGGCTCTAACTGAAGAAGATAAACTTTTGGTGGAGAACAAATTAGCATCTAGATTGACTATTGATGCTGTATTAA
Source organism: Flavobacterium pasteuri (assembly GCF_048286615.1). Classification (NCBI taxonomy): domain Bacteria; kingdom Pseudomonadati; phylum Bacteroidota; class Flavobacteriia; order Flavobacteriales; family Flavobacteriaceae; genus Flavobacterium; species Flavobacterium pasteuri. Next base: position 555,589 of record NZ_JBLVPN010000001.1, read on the forward strand.
TCTTGAATTGTGATGAAGATCGAAGTCAGTTTAGAAACAAAGAAATTGTAACCAAAAGGTTTTTGGAACTTATAAAAAATGCATTGCTTATTCCTAAAGAACGTAAGCCTACTAAAATTTCCAAGTCTGTCATTAGAAAGCGAATAAAGGATAAAAAGAACGTTTCTGAAATTAAAAAGACACGTAGAAAACCTGATTTTTAAAATTTATTTCAATTCATAATTTATAATTCACAATTTATAATTAGTTTTGCGCTGTCTCAAAGGGGTGCTCTAAATAACGAGCTGAGATTATACCCAAAGAACCTGGACAAGTAATGTTGTCAAGGGAAAAAATGACAAATAAATAGCGTGCACACTACTTTATTTATCATAGGAAACAATCATTTTTAATTTAACAAAAGAATAATTCCCCCTTTTATTCGTAATCTTTTTACGGATGAATATTTTATTTTACAAAATTGGTCAAGAGTCAATGACCGAGAACCCAAAAAAAATAATTAGAGTAATTTTTTTACTCTTCACCTTTCACCTTTCACTTTTCTCTTTCTCACAAGTAAAAGATACTACTAAGGTAAACCAACTCGATGAAGTTTTAGTTTCGGCAGTTCGTGTGACGACAAAAACTCCTGTTAGTTTTAGCAATTTGGACAAAAAGGAAATCAAATTTCGAAATTTAGGACAGGATATTCCTATTCTGATGAATTATTTGCCTTCGGTTGTCACAACTTCTGATGCGGGAAATGGTGTGGGATATACCGGAATTCGTGTCCGTGGTAGTGATGCTACAAGAGTGAATGTTACTATCAACGGAATTCCTTACAATGATTCTGAAAGTCATGGGACGTATTGGGTAAATATGCCTGATTTTGCCTCATCACTGGAGAGTTTGCAATTGCAACGCGGCGTAGGAACTTCTACTAACGGAGCAGGAGCTTTTGGAGCCAGTTTGAATATGCTTACCGATAATTTTGCCAAAGAAAGCACTGGAGAAATCTCCAACTCTTTTGGAAGTTTTAATACTCGAAAACACACCGTAAAATTCAGTACGGGTTTGATGAACGATCATTTCGAAATCGCGGGACGTTTGTCTGCTTTAAATTCAGATGGGTATGTGGACCGCGGTGCATCTGATTTGAAATCCTATTTTCTTCAGGGTACCTATGTAGGCAAAACTACTTTGATAAAAGCCTTGGTATTTGGAGGAAAAGAGAAAACATATCAGTCTTGGAATGGAATTGACGGCGAAACACTCAACGATGATCGCACTTTTAATTCAGCAGGAGCTTTTACGGACGAACAAGGAAATGCTCGTTTTTATGATAATGAAACAGATAATTACCAGCAAGATCATTCTCAATTACACTGGAACGAAAAAATATCAGAAAACTGGAGCACTAATTTTGCGTTGCATTACACAAAAGGCAAAGGGTTTTATGAAAATTACAAAGAAGACGCTGATTTAGCTGATTATGGATTACAACCAGTTGGTACCGTGACTACATCTGATTTGATTCGTCAAAAATGGTTGGATAACGATTTCTACGGAACAACATTTTCTGCAAATTACAAGAAAGAAAAACTGGATATGATTTTTGGTGGCGGATGGAATAAGTATGAAGGTAGCCATTTCGGTAAAGTTATTTGGGCACGATTTGCTTCGCAGAGCGAATTAGGAGATCGTTATTATGACGATTATGCTGTCAAAACGGATGGAACTATTTTTGCCAAAGCCAATTACCAAATCACAGAGAAATTAAGTTTATTTGGAGATTTACAATATCGTACGGTTAATTATAAAGCCAACGGGGTTCAGGCAGATGTAGTAGATGATACATTTAATTTTTTTAATCCAAAGACTGGGTTGACGTATGACATCAATGCTAATAATGCTTTGTATTTTTCCTATGCCAGAGCTAACAGAGAACCAAACAGAACTGATTATGAAGGCGGAAACGTAAAGCCAGAAAAATTGAATGACTTTGAATTGGGTTGGAGATATGTTGCTGAGAAAGTACAATTCAATACCAATGTGTATTATATGGCTTATAAAAATCAATTGATTTTGACTGGAAATCTGGATGATGTAGGCGCTCCGATACGTTCTAATAGTGAAAAAAGTTACCGTTTAGGACTGGAAGTAGATGCTACAATAGCATTGACAAATCAATTGATTATACGCCCTAATTTTACCTTGAGTGCTAATAAAAATACGGATTTAGCAATAGAGGGACAGAATTATGGGACAACTGATATCGCATATTCACCATCGATTATTGCCGGAAATATTTTGGTCTATACCCCAGTGGAAAATCTTCATATTTCATGGTTGCAAAAATTTGTGGGCGAACAATACATGAATAACATTGAATTACCGGCTGCTAAGTTGGCGGAATATTTTGTCAATGATTTGAATATCGCTTATGAGTTTAAACCAAAATCGGTTTTTAAATCGATTATTGTGACAGGTTTAGTGAATAATTTTTTAGATAAAAAATACGTGTCAAATGGATACATGTATGATATTTACCCTTACTATTACCCACAAGCAGGAATTAATTTCCTTGCTGGTTTGACATTGAAGTTTTAAAGAAATAAATTATTTGTTATTGGATGAAATCCTGATGGTTCGCTGTCAGGATTTTTTGTTTAATTATAAACTCTAAGTGCCGTCCCGTTTACTTGAACACGATATTGTTTCATAGGATATTGTAAAGTTCCCTGTCCGGTAAATAAGCTGTATTCTTTACTGTCACATCCACAAACTGCATTTATTCCATCTATGGTCATAGTAGAACAAGAGCTTATAGCTTGATTGGGACAAGCTGCATCAAAAGCATTGTAACCGCTTCCCGTATTAAAAACAATAATACCGCGCGCGCCCACTCCTGCATAATAAATTGCATTGCTGGGATATTTTAAATTAGAATACGCTGGCAAATTCATATTAATATCTACGGTAAAAGTATAATTAGGCACAAATGGATTTGTATTATCAAAACCAGAATCACTACACGAAAAATAGAAAGTAATTATAACGAAAAGCAGCAGGTTTTTTTTCATTTTAAAATTGTGTCAAAGTATTAGTGAAACAAATTTAATTTATTTAACTTTGATTTATATATGATTAACATATATTTATAGACGAAAAAATAATAATAGTATCTTTGTGGAAAGAAATCCCGTCCTGATGGGATTTTTTCTATTTATATAAATGATGAAGTTATGAGTACAGTATCGTATTACACCGCAGAAGGGTTAAAGAAATTAAGAGAAGAATTAGATTATTTAAAAAGCGTAATGCGTCCAAAAGCATCTGCAGATATAGCCGAAGCAAGAGATAAAGGTGACCTTTCAGAGAATGCTGAATACGATGCTGCTAAAGAAGCACAAGGTATGCTGGAAATGCGCATTGCTAAACTGGAAGAAGTACACTCTAATGCCAGATTGATTGATGAAACACATCTAGATGTTTCTAAAGTATTGGTATTGTCTAATGTGAAAATCAAAAACCAAACCAATGGAATGGAAATGAAATACACATTGGTAGCTGAAAGTGAAGCCGACTTGAAAACCGGAAAAATCTCGGTGACTTCTCCAATTGGGAAAGGTTTACTAGGGAAATCAGTTGGAGAAGTGGCAGAAATCACGGTTCCAAACGGAGTGTTGAAATTTGAAATTTTAGAGATTTCCCGCGATTAAATAGTTAAAGGTTTAACGGATTCAAACAATTAACCAATTCAACAATGTCAAGTATATTTACAAAAATTATAAACGGAGAAATCCCGTGTTATAAAATTGCAGAGGATGAAAATTTTCTTGCTTTTTTGGATGTAAATCCAAATGCAAAAGGACACACACTTTGTATTCCGAAACAAGAAATAAATAAGATTTTTGAGATGGAAGATGATTTGTATATCGGACTGATGCAGTTTTCTAAAAAAATAGCAGTTGCCCTGGAAAAAACGGTTCGGTGTAAAAGAATCGGAATGGCAGTTGTAGGACTAGAAGTTCCCCATGCTCACGTTCATTTGATTCCCTTGAATGAAATGGATGAAATGCGTTTTCAAAATAAAGTATCGCTCTCAAAAGACGAATTTGAAGCTTTGGCAGAAAGCATAAAAACCAATTTATAATAGTTGAATAAATAAAATAAATTGGTATGGTTTTAGTTTAGAAAGGGATAGGTGAAAACCTATCCCCTTTTAATTTTTGAGCCTACATTATTATTATGAAAAATATTTATTTAGTACTTTTTTTCTTTATCTCGTTTCTGAGTTTTGGACAAGTCAACACAGGTTATTCTTTGGTTGATGCTAAAATGGCTGTTATTCCTGCTAGTTCAACTACTTCTACCGATGCAATTGCCAAATATATCAATAGTAATTTCAAAACAGAAACAGATAAAATCAGAGCTGTTTTTTACTGGACCGCATCGAATATCAGCTATGAGGTTGCTAATATGTTTGCCGTAAATTTCAATGAAACCGAACAGGAAAAAATCGCAAGGACGTTAAAAACCAAAAAAGGGGTTTGTATTCATTATGCTGTTGTTTTTAATGAGCTTTCGCAAAAAACAGGAATTCAATCCTATATAATTGATGGGTATACAAAGCAAAACGGAAAAGTAAGCGATTTGGCTCACGCTTGGATAGCCGCAAAAATTGATAAAAAATGGTATATATTTGATCCAACTTGGGGTTCTGGTTATGTCAATAACGGGAGATTTTATAAAAAAATAAACAACTATTATTGTAAGGCTGAGCCCGCTAAAATAATTGCTTCACACATTTCATTTGATTATTTATGGCAATTTTCGAATTATCCTATAACCAATGGTGAATTTTATGAAGGGAAAATCCAAATCAATAAAACCAAAAAATACTTTGATTTTGAGAAAGAAATCAATAAAAACAGCGCCATGTCTGAAGCTGATCAATTATTTGCTTCGGCAGAAAGAATAGAGAAAAACGGCTTGAAAAATGCTATGATTCTCGAACGCTATGAAGGGAAAAAGCAACAATTGACCTATTTAAGACACAATACAAATATTGAGAAATTGAATTCCATTGTGAATGAAATGAATCAGGCAGTTGTTCAACTGAATGATTTTATTTATTATCGAAACAATAAGTTCAAGCCTGCTTTATCAGATGATGAAATTAGCAATATGATCGAAACGCCAAGAGAACAGCTGGTGAAATGCCAAAACGATATATACAGCGTGGGATCAGTTGGCGGCAAAAATGCATCTAATGTAGCATCGATTAAAAAATCGATTGGAGCAGCTCTGGCACAAGCTGAAGAACATTCCTTGTTTGTGAAAAATTATTTGAGTAAGTCTAAAATAGTCAGAAAAACAATGTTTTCAAAAGTTACTTGGTTTGGTGTTCCGTTAAACTAAATTGCTTTTTTTAAAACTGACTTGCATCGTTGTTCCTTTTCCAATCTCGGAATTTAACACTTTTATGGTTCCTTTATGGTATTCTTCCACGATTCTTTTAGTCAATGAAAGGCCTAATCCCCAACCGCGTTTTTTAGTTGTAAATCCTGGTTCAAAGATGCTTTTGAATTGGTTTTTTTGAATTCCGCTTCCAGTATCGGTAACGTTTATTTTTACAGAATCACCTTCTTGTTCAATTTCAAGTGCTAATTTCCCTTTTCCTTTCATAGCGTCGATGGCATTTTTTACAAGATTTTCAATGGTCCAACTGTGTAAAGTAGGATTCAAAGAAACAATGATAGGTGATTTTGGTGCCTTGAATGAAAATTCAATTTGTTTCGAAAATCGGGATTGTAAATAGTCGTAGGATTGAAAGGTTTCTGCTACGATGTCTTTATTTTCTAATTTTGGTTCTGAACCTATTTTAGAGAAACGATCGGTTATGGTTTGTAAACGTTCAATGTCTTTTTCAATTTCGAAAGTGATGCTTTCGTCCACATTTTCAGATTTCAAGAGTTCGACCCAGCCAATCAAGGAAGAAAGCGGAGTTCCTATCTGATGTGCCGTTTCTTTTGCCATTCCCGCCCAAAGTTTATTTTGCGTAGCCATTTTCGTGCTTCTGTAAAAATTGTAAACGAGTGCTCCAAAAAGTACAATGATAAGCACTAAAGCAACAGGATAATATTTCAGTTTATTTAGTAATGCGGAATTACCGTAATATAAATTTTGAAATTTACCTGGTACATATTCAATGACTATTGGTTCATTTTCGCTTTTTAATTTAGATAAAAAATCCTTGGCTTTGAGCTCATTTTTTACAATTGCATCGTCAATGTTCACAGTGTTTATGATACGGTCATTCTCCGTAACGATAATAGGAATGGAAGTATTGTTACTGAAAATCTGAAGGGGAAGTTCTACATCGGTATTTTCACCGGCATTATTGAGCGTTTTTTGAGCTTTTGCCCAAAGGTTCATTTTTAAACGTTCTTCATTTTTGAAGATTTGAAAAAAAGTATAAGTGTTCCAGAGAATTAATGAAATGATAAAAAAGGATGCGAAAATAATAACCCAACGAGTCGTATTTCTTCTTTCAGAAAACTGCATAAATATAATTTAGAGGTATAAATATAACGAAATAAATGCTTCTGTATTTTAGTTTTAAGGAAAGAATTTTTTTAGACAAATCAAATCTTTATTTTACTCTAATTTAGGGTTACTACTTCTTAGACTTAATTCATTTGTCTACTTTTGTATCTTTAAGCAATAAATTAAAAACGTATGATTACTATTGATCCTAAAAGTATCGAAACAGCAAAACTGCAAGGGTATTTGCAAAGTTCTGTTGGGCCAAGGCCTATCGCTTTTGCCAGTACGATGGATGCTAAAGGGAATCCTAATTTATCGCCTTTTAGTTTCTTCAATGTGTTCAGTGCTAATCCTCCGATTCTGATATTTTCACCAGCAAGACGCGTTCGTGATAATTCGATAAAACACACCTTAATCAATGCCGAAGCGACTCGCGAAGTGGTGATTAATGTGGTAAATTATAATATAGTGCAGCAAACGTCTCTGGCCAGTACGGAATATGCTGATGGAGTAGATGAGTTTATAAAATCTGGCTTGACGCCAATTGCTTCAGAGGTTGTAAAGCCTTTTAGGGTAAAAGAATCCCCCGTTCAATTTGAATGCAAAGTCACTCAGATTATTCCATTGGGAACTGAAGGAGGAGCCGGAAATTTAGTATTTTGTGAAGTAGTGCGCATTCATATTGACGAATCTATTTTAGACGAAAACGGAGCGATTGATCAACATAAGATTGATCTAGTTTCCAGATTAGGCGGCAATTGGTATTCCAGGTCGAATCAAGGTCTTTTTGAAGTACCAAAACCATTATCCACATTAGGAATTGGGGTGGATGCTATTCCTGATTTTATAAAAGAAAGTCCTGTTTTTGATGGGAATGATTTAGGAATTTTAGGCAATATTGAAGCCTTGCCTACCAAGGAAGAAGTTAGTATATTTGTAAAACAAAATTTCGCGGTAAAAGGAGTTTTAAGCTCCGATGATGAGTTAAAAGTACACTTAGAAGCTAAAAAATATTTAGATAGTAATGATGTGTTTTCGGCATGGAAAGTACTTTTAGCAGAAAGAAAAAAATAGAGCAAAACAATTAAAACATAGAAGATGGAAGTTACAGGAAAAATTAAAATGATCGATCAAACTAAGGAAGTTGGATCTGGAGGTTTCAAAAAAAGAGATGTTGTAGTTACAACTGATGAGCAATATCCACAACATATTCTAGTTCAGTTTGTTCAGGATAAATGTGACTTATTGAACGGTTTTCAAGTAGGTGAGCCTGTGAAAATTGATATTAATTTAAGAGGTAGAGAATGGACAAATCCTCAAGGGGAAACGGTTTATTTTAATACTATCCAAGGGTGGAGAATAGGTAAATTACAAGCTGAAGCTCCTTCAGCTGCGCAAATGCCTCCAATGCCAGCTGCTGAAGCATTTGCACCAGCAACAAACTTAAATGAAGAAGAAGCAGACGATTTACCTTTCTAATCATTTGATTTTCGATTGATATAGTAAAACAAACCCGACAGGTATTCAAAACACTGTCGGGTTTTATTTTTTGATAAAGAATGTATTATTTAACTACAGCATTATTTTTTCCACCCGTTTCTCAGACTAATTCTACAGGTATTCTTGCTCTTGGAGGAGATTTGTCGACTGATCGTTTACAGCTTGCCTATAGGAATGGGATTTTTCCATGGTTTGAAGATGGTGAACCTATTACATGGTGGTCGCCTAATCCCAGAATGGTTTTGTTTCTGGGTGAATTGATTGTATCCAAGAGTATGCGCAACATTCTCAATAGAAATATTTTCAAGGTTACATTTAATCAAAATTTTAGGGACGTAATTTTGCATTGTCAAAACATAAAACGAGACGGTCAAAATGGTACTTGGATTACCAATGACATGATTGAAGCCTATTGTAAACTACATGAATTAGGCATTGCAAAATCAGTTGAAGTTTGGCAAGATGAGGTTTTGGTTGGCGGTTTATACGGAATCGATTTGGGTCATATTTTTTGTGGTGAAAGTATGTTTTCAAAAGTTTCGAATGCTTCTAAAGTGGCTTTCATTACTTTGGTAAACCAATTAAAAAAAGAAAATTACAAGCTATTGGATTGCCAAGTTTATAATCCACATTTAGAAAGTTTGGGTTGTAGAGAAATTGAAAGAACCGATTTTATTGAAATATTGAAAAGTAATTAGCATTTAAAACTTCAGTTTCTTAAAACTCCAATTCAGTGTATTAAAAAGAATCAATTCATTTTCCAATGTTGGTAAATCCATAATCAGCTTTAAAGTTTCATGCGCCATCATTGTGCCAATCATCCCCGGAAGCGTACCCAGTACGCCATTCAAATTACAATTGGGAACATCTTTTGGATTTGGTGCTTCAGGGAATAAGTCACGAAGGTTTTTATTTCCATTATGATTAAAAACCGTCATTTGACCCTCAAAGTTTAAAATACTGCCGTAGACTAAGGATTTACCTAACATCACACAAGTATCGTTTACTAAATAACGAGTTGCAAAATTATCGCTCCCATCAACAACTACATCAAAATTCATGATGATTTGTGTGGCGTTTTCCATAGTTAGTTTTTCTTCAAAGGCAATAACTTTAATCAAAGGATTTAAAGTTTCTAAAACCAATTTTGCAGTAATTGCTTTTGATTGATCAACGTACTCCTCAGTATATAGAATTTGGCGGTGCAGATTGTGTAATTCTATTGTGTCAAAATCTACAATTCCTATGGTCCCAATTCCGGCCGTTGCTATATATTGTAAAATAGGGCACCCTAATCCACCTGCACCAATCACTAGAACTCTAGCTTTCTTGAGTTTTTCCTGTCCTGAATCACCTATTTCCGGTAACATCATTTGTCGGTTATAGCGTAAAAAATCCTGAATAATACTCATAATTCTGTATTCTAAAATGTTAATCTATATTCGTGTAACTTCTGTCCCAGTCTTTCCAAACGGGTTCGTATCCTTTACTAGAAATGACTTTTGCAATCTCAGCAGCCGATCGTTCGTCACTGATTTCAAATTGTTCCAATGATTGCGGATCAACAACATAACCGCCAGGATTAGTTTTAGAACCGGCACTCATACTGGTAATACCAATAGGAATAATATTATCACGAAATTTTTCATTTTCACGGGTTGACATGGAGATTTCTAAATCTTCATTCCACAAACGGTAGGCGCAAATGAGTTGGGTCAAATCAGTATCATCCATGATAAAGTTGGGCTCAATAACTCCTTCTGCTGGTCGTAATCTGGGGAAAGAAACCGCATATTTAGTTTGCCAATACGTTTTTTGTAAATAATCTAAATGCAAGGCATTGAAAAAACTGTCCGTACGCCAATCTTCCAATCCTAACAAAACACCCAATCCAATTTTATGAATACCTGCAGTTCCTACTCGGTCCGGCGTTTCTAAGCGAAAATCGAAATTCGATTTTTTTCCTTTTGTGTGGTATTGCTTATAAACATCACGATGATACGTTTCTTGGTATACTAAAATCGAATAGACACCAGCATCATGTAATTGCTCGTATTCTTCTGTTGACAAGGGTTGCACTTCGGCTGAAATGGTGGAAAAGTCATTTTTTATTTGAGCAATTGTCCTCAGAAAATAATGAATGTTTACGGTATGATTTGCTTCGCCAGTCACCAACAAAACGTGATCAAATCCCGCTTTTTTTAAGACCTCAATTTCTAGCGTAATTTCACTTTCGGTAAGTGTTTTTCGCTTGATTTTGTTATCTAAACTAAAACCACAATACGTGCAAATGTTCTGACATTCATTACTTAAATACAAAGGAGCATACATCTGAATCGTTTTTCCGAATCTTTTTTTAGTTAATTCATGGGCTTGTTGCGCCATTTGCTCTAAATAGGGTTGGGCAGCAGGTGAAAGTAAAGCTAGAAAATCATCGAGACTGCGCTTATTTTTGGCTAACGCCTGTTCGACTTCTACTGTTGTTGTGCTATATATTTTTGTTTTGATGGTATTCCAATCGTAGTTGTCAAAAACCGATTTAAATGTTTTCATTGTTTTTTGTTTTTAACCACAAGTTGCACAAAGAAGGCGCGAAGTTCACAAAGTTTAGTGTTCTCAGTGCTTTCTTTGTGTGCTTTGTGGTTAAGTTTTGGTAATTATTCGTATAAAAACGCTGTCAAAGGACTTGAAGCTATTGCACGATTAACCTTTTGTGCTATTTGCGCTTCGTAGGCTTTTCGGCCTGCAATAACAGCTTCTCTGAAAGCTTCTGCCATCAGTATTGGATTTCCTGCCACGGCAATCGCTGTATTTATCAAAACCGCATCAGCTCCAAGTTCCATTGCTTTTGCAGCATCAGAAGGAGCGCCAATTCCTGCATCAATAATTACTGGAACTCTACTTTGTTCGATAATGATTTCTAAAAAATCGATAGTTTTTAATCCTTTGTTGCTGCCAATCGGTGAGCCCAAAGGCATGACCGCTGCAGTTCCTGCATCTTCCAAACGTTTGCATAAAACCGGGTCCGCATGAATGTAAGGCAAAATGATAAATCCTAATTTGGCTAATGTCTCTGTAGCTTTTAAGGTTTCAATCGCATCAGGTAGTAAATATTTTGGATCAGGATGAATTTCGAGTTTTAGCCAATTGGTTTCTAATGCCTCGCGGGCTAATTGTGCTGCAAAAATGGCTTCTTTAGCAGTTCTTGCTCCAGAGGTATTGGGTAATAAATTAATTTTCGGGTGTTTAAGATGTGCTAAAATAGCATCTGTCTCGGTTTCTAAATCGATACGTTTTAGTGCGACAGTAACTAACTCACTCCCGGATGCTAAAATGGCCTCTTCCATTTGTTGATTTGAACCAAATTTTCCTGTCCCTAAAAATAAGCGGGATTCAAGGATTTTATCTCCTATTTTAAATGGTAACATATAATTTGTCGTTAAGTTGATTGATAAGTTGTATTGCGTTTTCGGTTTGTGTAATCAAACTGGAAACGGCTATGCCGTGAATTCCAGTTTTCATTAGACTTTCTACATTTTCAAGTGTGATTCCTCCAATGGCATAAATGGGGATTTGGATATTTTTCGCCTTCATTTGTTCGATAATCGATCGATATCCTTCCAGTCCTAGAATTGGACTTAAATTTTGTTTGGTAGTTGTAAATTGGAATGGACCCAAACCAATATAATCACAATTCTCGGCTGTTCTTTGTAGCACATCTTCAAAAGTGTTGGCGGTGCCTCCAATGATTTTTCTGTTTCCTAAAATGAGTCTTGCTTCTTCAACGCTCATGTCACTCAAACCTAAATGAACTCCATCCGCATCCAATTGTTTTGCTAAATAGACGTTGTCATTGATGATAAAAGTGGCTAAATATTCTTTGCATAACATTTTTACGGCTTCCGCCAAAGTGAAAGCATCATCTGAATAATTTTTTTTGAATCTCATTTGTATCCATTCGCAACCATTATCCAATGCTTTGTGGATGTTGTATACTTGTTCTTCGACAGTGTTTCCTTGCGAAATATATTGTAATTGGTTATTCATAATGGTATCCTAATTTGGTTTGGTTCGATTGTAAATAGGTTTCTATATATTTTTTGGCGTTGCTACATGCTGTTTTTAGGTCTTGTCCTAAGGCTAAATTGGCAGTAATAGCGGATGATAATACGCAGCCAGAGCCATGTTTTCCGTAAGCTAAAGTGCTATTTGGCACAAGCCTTAAGATTTCATTTCCGGTATATAAATAATCAATACCTATTTCGTGCGGATTATGCCCTCCTTTTAGTAAAACCGCGCAATATTCCGAAAGGTTTTTTGCAATTGTTTCTGCATTAATTTCTTCCGAAGACAGTTGTAAAATCTCATCGTAATTGGGCGTTATCAAATCAACTTCCTTCAATATTTCAATCAAAAAAGCTTGGTTTTTGATGTTTATAAAATCGAATTCAGTAGTGGATTTCAGAACGGTATCCCAAACGATTTTTGTTTTTGGCGAAAGCTTTTTCACTACCCAAACAATTTCTCTTAAATAATTTAATGAAGGAATAATTCCAATTTTGACGGCTTTAATAGTGTGATTTTCGAACAATTTTTCTAAGGATTTCAAAACAAAATCTAAGTCAGTCCATTGTATTTCGAAGAACTCATTTTCAGTTTGAATGGTATTGCCTGTATTCACTGCAAATCCATATACATGATGCTGCTCAAATGTTTTCGCATCTGCCAGAATCCCTGCGCCTCCAGAAGGATCAAAACCCGCAATTGTTAATACGAAAGGGCGATTTGCTGACATAGTTTATAATTTTCTATTGGGTTGTTGCTGTTCCAAATGGTACCTAAAAGCGCCACATCATCAAAACCATAATTCAATGCAGTTTTGATTCTCTCAGATGTAACTCCTCCAAGGGCAATTAATGTAGTTTTGTTGTTATTTCTTTGTTTTAATTCTTTTTCAAAATCAATATCTGAAACGTACTTTGGTTTAGAAATACTTTCGAAAACGGGTCCAAAAAATGCGTAATCAAAAACATTAGATAATTTTTCAAAGTCACTCATACTGTGAATGGAAGTAGAGAGTTTAAATCCTCGTTCTTTCCAATCCTTCAAACAATATTCGGATGTTTCATTTCGTTTTTTTTCTGTAAAATGAATGCGATTAATTCCAACTTCTTCTGCCAATTGATGATGATTGTGCAATGAAAGTAGGTTTCTATATTCTGGTCTAATTGCTGAAACAAAAACTTTCATCTCGAGTTTAGTAAATTCTGGTTTTCGAACATGAAGCATCTCCAGTCCATTCTCAAAAAGAGAATGAATTGTTTCGATTTCACCGACTTGTGGAGTTGGGCTAGAAATTATAATCATAGTTCTGAATTTCCTAAAAGATCTTTTTTGACCTTGAAAGTATTAATTTGGTTGTTGAAAGAAACCTACAAGGTTTTATAAACCTTGCAGGTTAGTAGTTTTAAATGTAAATTTCTTTCCCTTGTTCAATAAACTCTTCTGATTTGGCTGCCATTCCTTTTTCGGCTTCGGCAACATCACGAATTTCTTGTGAGATCTTCATAGAACAAAATTTTGGTCCACACATAGAGCAAAAATGAGCGATTTTTGCACCATCAGCAGGTAAAGTTTCATCGTGAAATTCACGGGCTGTGTCTGGATCTAACGATAAATTGAACTGGTCTTCCCAGCGGAATTCGAAACGGGCTTTGCTCAAGGCATTGTCACGATATTGTGAACCGGGATGTCCTTTGGCTAAATCGGCAGCGTGAGCCGCAATTTTATAGGTGATCACTCCGTCTTTTACGTCCTTTTTGTTAGGTAAGCCCAAGTGTTCTTTTGGCGTAACATAACACAACATCGCACAGCCATACCAGCCAATCATTGCTGCTCCAATCGCAGAAGTAATGTGGTCATAACCTGGAGCGATATCAGTTGTTAATGGTCCTAAAGTATAAAATGGCGCTTCATCACAATGTTCTAATTGTTTGTCCATGTTTTCCTTAATCATGTGCATTGGTACGTGACCAGGACCTTCAATAAATACCTGAACATCGTGTTTCCAAGCTATTTTTGTCAGTTCGCCAAGGGTTTCTAATTCGGCAAACTGAGCCGAATCATTAGCATCGGCAATAGAACCTGGGCGCAAACCGTCTCCTAGTGAAAAGGCTACATCATATTGTTTCATGATTTCGCAAATATCTTCAAAATGTGTGTAAAGAAAGTTTTCTTTGTGGTGATACAGACACCATTTTGCCATGATAGAGCCACCACGGGAAACAATACCAGTAACGCGTTCCGCAGTTAAATGAATGTAACGCAATAAAACGCCGGCATGAATAGTGAAATAAGAAACACCTTGTTCGGCTTGTTCTATCAATGTATCACGATAGATTTCCCAAGTGAGATCCTCGGCCACGCCATTTACTTTTTCTAGCGCTTGGTAAATGGGTACCGTTCCTATAGGTACTGGAGAATTTCGGATAATCCATTCTCTGGTTTCGTGAATGTTTTTACCTGTTGATAAATCCATAATCGTGTCAGCTCCCCAACGACAAGCCCAGACTGCTTTTTCTACTTCTTCTTCGATAGTTGAGGTTACGGCGCTGTTCCCGATATTCGCATTAATTTTCACCAAGAAGTTACGTCCCACAATCATCGGTTCGCTTTCTGGATGGTTGATGTTATTCGGAATAATGGCACGGCCTCTGGCAACTTCGCTACGTACAAATTCAGGTGTGATTTTCCCCACCCCAGCCCTCCCCGAAAAGGAGGGAGTGTTTGCACCCCAACTATTTCCATCGTGTTGGCATTGCATGGCTTTGGTTTGTTCGTTTATTAGCTCCAAGCGTTGGTTTTCACGAATGGCAATGTATTCCATTTCGGGAGTGATGATTCCTTGTTTTGCATAATACAATTGAGATACATTGGCTCCTTTTTTGGCACGCATTGGTTTGTGTAAATATTCAAAACGCAATTCGTTTAGTCTTTCGTCATGCAAACGTTTTTTTCCATATTCAGATGAGATTTCAGTTAATTCTTCCACATCATTACGGTCCAAAATCCATTGTTCGCGAATACGTGGCAATCCTTTTCGAATGTCGATTTCAATATTTGGGTCGGTAAATGGACCCGAAGTATCGTAAACGGTTACTGGCGGGTTTTTTTCTATTCGTCCGTTTGACATTTTAGTATCTGCCAATGCAATTTCTCGCATCGCTACTTTTATGGGATGAAGGATTCCGTCTACGTAAATTTTTGTAGAGTTTGGGAAAGGAGTTCTTGATATTTTTTCTTCGTTATTCATTGTTCAGTAGTTTATGTTTTGATTAGTGTTTGTCTTCTGCTAGGGATAGAAATGGAAAGCTCGTAAAGTGGAAAGCCAAATAAAACAAGGATTAGTGAAGCGACCGTAAGGAAGCTTTGACTAAGACTATGTTTTATAGGATTGCAACTGCGGACTTGAAATGAATAGCCCGCCTGAGCAGCCAAACTATCCTCCTTGTGTTGCAGAGATGATGAGAATGTCGTCGGTTTCTTGTATAAGGTGAGAGTTCCAATCGGATTGTGGAATCACAGTATTGTTAATGGCTACGGCAATTCCGTTTTGTTTTTCGGGAATTTCCAAGTCAAGAAGTGCTTGAACCGTTAGGCTCTTTGCGGCAAAATGTTTTGTTTGGTTGTTGATTTTTAGTTCCATTCCTTTTGAATTTAGTATACAGTTATACTTTAGGAATGGCTACGATGGCACATAAATATGCACGGAAGTCATCTTACTTTTCCCTACGCTAGTATGAACTAGATCAGGTTCAGAGGGTAATTCTCAGCCTACAATGTTGTAGACACCCCTAAAGTGTGGAACAAATATAATGAAAATTATGAATTATGAATTGTAAATTATGAATTTCGTTTCCAACAATTTTCTACATGATCATTGACCATGCCTGTGGCTTGCATGAAGGCATACATAACGGTAGATCCTACAAATTTGAATCCGCGTTTTTTTAGATCCTTACTTATAGCATCAGAAATTGGTGAAGTAGCAGGAACTTCTTTTAAGTTTCTTGGGAAGTTGTTAACAGGTGTGTGATTTACAAAAGCCCAAATGTATTGCGAAAAACTACCAAATTCTTCTTGGATTTTTAGGAAAGCTTGTGCGTTGGTGACTGCCGAATAGACTTTAAGTTTGTTGCGTATTATACCCGCATCTTGCAATAAATCAAGGATTTTATCATCAGAATATTGTGCAATTTTTTTATAATTAAAGTGGTCAAAAGCAGCTTTGAAATTTTCTCTTTTGTTCAAGATGGTAATCCAACTGAGTCCAGCTTGAAACGTTTCAAGTAGCAAAAATTCATATAAAGTAGCGTCGTCATACACGGGAACACCCCATTCTTCGTCATGGTATTTTTTGTACAAATTACTCGAAGAACACCAACCACATCTTATTTTATCTTCCATAATTATTCCTGTTCAGAGGCTAAATAGTTTTTTATTAAATAGTGACCCAGATAAATTAAAGGGGTCAATAGGATTGCAATACCCAGTTTAAAAGTATAACCCGTAAGCGCTGAAGTTAGAAAGGTATCGAAATTTATTTTTCCGGGCAACCAAAAAGCAATTCCTAAAACAATAAAAGAGTCGAATAACTGAGAAATAATAGTTGAACCAGTAGCTCTCAGCCAGATCTTATTATTTCCAGTTTTATTTTTGAAAAACCAAAAAACAGTCACATCGATTAATTGTGAAACTAAAAAAGCAATAATACTTCCCACGATAATCCACATGCTTTGGCCAAAAACAGCAGTAAACTGTGCGTCACTCACCGGACTTATTCCTTTTGCTGCGGGAATGCTTATAGCCAAAAGCAAAATAAGGAAGGAATAGGCAATCAATCCAGCTGTAATTAGGGATAGTTTTTTTACTCCTTTTTCACCAAAATACTCATTGATTAAATCTGTTGTCAAGAAAACAATTGGCCAAGGTAAAATCCCGATACTCATTACAAACGGTCCTATCTGTATTAGTTTTCCACCGATGAGTTCTGCGGTAACAGCGTTAGTAATAAATATTCCGGCTAGTATAACAAAGACAAGTTCTTTTTTGGTTTTAAACATAAAAAATAATTAGTATTCAAATTTAGTTTTTTATTTCTAAAATAAAAATCCCATCTCATTTTTTCAAATAAGATGGGATTTTATATAAATTCGGGTTGTGAAATTCACTAATGTGATTGCTTTCGTTCCTCGCAATAAATTATCCTAAAGTAACTCTTTTGAAACCTGTAATCTCAACGTTGAATCCTTTAACATAATCGCTAACTTTTTTACTGTCATCTTTGATGAAGTTTTGATCTAATAAGGCTTTCTCTTGATCTAAAGTAGTGTTGTCAGAGATGAAACGTTGAACTTTTCCAGGGATAATTTTATCCCAAATTTGTTCTGGTTTGCCTTCGGCTTTTAATTCAGCTTTAGCATCCTCTTCAGCTTGTTTTAAAACTTCTTCAGTTAATTGAGAGAAAGAAATGTATTTAGGAACATTTTTCAATGTTTTTCCTAAACGTTTTGCTTCTTCATTTTCTTTTTCGATGATAGCAATACGAGCAGCAAGTTCAGAATCAACGAAAGATGGGTCAAAATCTTTGTAAGATAATGTATCAGCTCCCATAGAAGCCACTTGCATGGAGATATCTTTAGTTAGAACTTCTGCGTTAGCAACAGGAGTAGAAATAGCCGTTAATGCAGCAATTTTATTGACGTGAACATAAGATCCAACGAAAGCACCTTCTAAAATTTCAAAACCACCAATTTCGATTTTTTCACCGATAACACCAGTTTGCTCGATCAATTTCTCAGCAACAGTCATTCCGTTGAAATCTGAGGCTAAGAATTCTTCTTTAGAGGAGAAGTTAATTGCTTTTTCAACTAATTCTTTAGCTAAAGTTACGAAAGATTCATTTTTACCCACGAAATCTGTTTCGCAGTTTAAAGTGATGATAGCTCCTTTAGTTTTATCAGCATTAATAAAAGATACAGCAGCTCCTTCAGACGATTCACGGTCAGAACGGTTAGCAGCTACTTTTTGTCCTTTTTCTCTAAGGTTTTGAATAGCTTTGTCAAAATCTCCTTCAGCTTCAACTAAAGCTTTTTTACAGTCCATCATTCCGGCACCTGTAGTTTGTCTTAATTTATTAACGTCTGCAGCAGTAATTGTTGCCATGTTGTATTATTTTTTAAGGTTAAAAGTAAAAAATTCCAAGTTTTAAATCCAATTTCCAATTTTATTAAATTATCAACATATTGTTTCTAATTATTTTTGGAGAGGAATTTAAAACTTGGAATTAAATGTTTATTTATTCTTCAGTTGCAGTTGGAGCAGCAGCTTCTACAGCAGGAACTACTTCTACAGCTTCAGTAGTAGGGGCAACAACTTCAGCAGTAGCTTCAGTTTCTTTGTCAGAACCTCTATCAGAAAGTCCTTCAACAATTGCAGCTGTAACTAAAGATAAAATTTTATCAATTGATTTAGAAGCATCATCATTTGCAGGAATTACATATTCTACTTCACGAGGATCAGAATTTGTATCAACCATTGCAAAAACTGGAATGTTTAATTTTTGAGCTTCTTTTATTGCGATATGTTCCGCTTTGATATCAACTACGAACAATGCAGCTGGTAGTCTTGACATGTCAGCGATTGAACCTAAGTTTTTCTCTAATTTAGCACGAAGACGGTCAACTTGCAAACGCTCTTTTTTAGAAAGGGTCATGAATGTACCATCTTTCTTCATTTTATCAATAGTAGCCATTTTTTTTACAGCTTTACGGATAGTTACGAAGTTAGTTAGCATTCCACCAGGCCATCTTTCAGTGATGTAAGGCATGTTTGCAGCTTTTGCTTTTTCAGCAACGATGTCTTTTGCTTGTTTTTTGGTAGCAACGAATAATATTTTTCTACCTGATGCTGCTATTTTTTTCAAAGCGTCATTCGCTTCTTCAATTTTTGCTGCAGTTTTATATAGATTGATAATGTGAATGCCATTACGCTCCATATAAATGTAAGGAGCCATGTTTGGATCCCATTTTCTAGTCATGTGTCCGAAGTGAACACCTGCTTCTAGTAATTCTTTTACTTCTACTTTGTTTGCCATTTTGTTCTAGTTTACGTTCTGTTGATTAGCAATGAATAAATGGCGATTTCTCGGCTTTAAACATTTAGATGCTAAACTATTTCCTACCTCAGTAGGAGAGCAACAACAACTGTTTTTTTAAATTCAATAATAAATGAACGATGTCTTGTCCCATTTGAACAAGACAGGTAATATTAACGTTTAGAGAATTGGAATCTCTTACGAGCTTTCTTCTGACCGAATTTCTTACGTTCAACCATTCTTGGATCTCTTGTCAATAAACCTTCTGGTTTCAATATCCCTCTGTTTTCAGCATTTACTTCACACATAACGCGTGCTAATGCCATTCTTACAGCTTCTGCTTGACCAGTTGAACCACCTCCGTAAACGTTAACTTTTACGTCAAAGTTTGTTACATTTTCTGTCATAGACATAGGTTGTAATACTTTGTACTGTAAAGTTGCAGTTGGGAAGTACGTTTCGAATGCTTTTTTGTTTACAGTGATTACTCCTGTTCCTTCTGAAACATAAACACGTGCAACAGCGGTTTTTCTTCTACCGATTTTGTGAATAACTCCCATTACTTAAGATCGTTAAGGTTAACTGTTTTAGGTTTTTGAGCGCCTTGTTTGTGCTCTGATCCTACAACAACATTTAAATTTCTAAAAAGCTCCGCTCCTAATTTATTTTTAGGTAACATCCCTTTAATAGCTTTCTCTACTAACAATGCAGGATTTTTAGCTTGCAATACTTTAGCAGTTAAAGTTCTTTGACCACCTGGGTAACCTGTGTGACGAATGTAAGTCTTCTCGTCCATTTTGTTACCTGTAAGGTTGATTTTTTCTGAGTTGATAACGATTACGTTATCACCGCAGTCCACGTGTGGTGTGTAACTTGGTTTGTACTTACCTCTCAAAATCATAGCGACTTTTGAAGCAAGACGACCTAAGTTGTGACCATCAGCATCTACAACAATCCACTCTTTTGTAACGGTGGCTTTGCTTGCTGATTGTGTCTTGTAGCTTAATGCGTCCATAATATATTTTTAATTAAACATTCCGTCCCCAATAAAGGGGTTGCAAAAGTACAATTAATTATTTTAAATACAAATACCTTAAATGAATATTTTTTTCTTGTTTTTACTCTGATAATCAAATGGATATTTAAAATAATATTCTAAGATTGAATTTGTGTTTCGTACTTGTTGATGAGTTGAACTCAATATGCTGTCGTTTTGATTTAATATTATTGTACATTTCTGTTTTTTAGGAGCAAATTTTACATTTTATTGGCTATTTTTGTCTTTTAAGTGGGTAATATTCTGCTTATTCATATCTTGTTACTTTTTTACATTATTAAAATTACTTCAAATATCTCCTTATGAAAGCTAAAGCAACTTTAAAACAAATCGCTAAAGAACTCAATGTTTCTGTTTCTACAGTTTCTAAAGCATTGAACGATAGCCCAGAGATTAGTGAGCAGACGAAGATTAAGATTAAAGAATATGCGAAGCTTAAAAATTACAAACCTAACGTCATTGGTCTGAACCTTAAAAACAGAAAAACAAAGACTATTGGTGTTATTATTCCAAATATTTTAAATTCTTTTTTTGCCAAAGTTTTTAGTGGTATAGAAAAAATTGCAGACGAAAAAGGGTATAACGTTATTATGTGTATTTCTAACGAATCATCAGAAAAAGAAGCCCATACGCTGGAGATGTTAAGTAATGGAACCATTGATGGATTTATTGTTTCTGTTTCCGAAGAAGCGCAAAAAAACCAGGATTACGAGCATTTCTCTGCAATCATTAATGATGGAACTCCTATTGTTATGTTTGATCGAATTGCAGACGGCGTTGATTGTGATAAAGTAATTGTTGATGATTTTGATTCGGCTTTAAATTCAACTCAGCATTTAATTGATTTAGGATGTAAGCATATTGCTTTGTTGTCCTCCATTGATAACTTGAGTGTTGGTAAATTAAGAGCTGATGGATATTTGAAAGCATTGGAAAACAATAATATTGCTGTAAACAACAATATTATTTTAAGAACGGATTCTGAAGATGACTTAAAAGATAAAATCAAAAATATATTTGAAAACAAAATAGACGGAATCTTTGCTCTTGAGGAAAATGATTCCGTAGCGGCTTTGCGTATTGCGCTTAAAAAAGGATATAAAGTACCGGAAGATATTTCTATCATTGGTTTTGCTGATGGAATTCTAGCTTCCCGTAGATTGTCCCCAAGTTTAACTACAGTAAGTCAGCACGGAATTGAAATTGGTGAAGTGGCTGCTAAATTACTCATTGACAGATTAGAATCTAAAGAAGAGCATATTCCATATGAAACGGTTGTTATTAAAACAAAATTGAAAGAAAGAGAGTCAACAAGAAAATTGTAGCAACTCATTATAATATAATGTCCCGTCCTAAAAAAGCGATACAGATTATTAGATAAAATTAAAATATTAAACAGTAGCAAAGACGTTTTTGCTACTGTTTTTTGTTTTGTAGGTTCTCATATAAATTATACTTT